>NZ_KV917381.1:2736854-3340069 GCF_002019795.1 Bacillus alkalicellulosilyticus
GTGCGGCCATCTCCTTTTCATTATTTATTTTTTTCAGCGGAAAAGTAGCTATTTTCATTCCTTCGGTCGAAAGGAGCTTTTATATGATTTGCGGGGCTTTACTAGTCACACTTCTCGTCTTCCCTAACACTCTTTTTACAATTGACGGAGTATCTACTACTTGGCTTTGGTATTCCCTTGCACTAGGCTTTTTCGGAATTGTATTGCCTACTTTCCTATTTGCGATTGGTATGCCAAAACTCGAACGAGGTCTTGGACCTATTATAAGCTCTGCAGAACTTCCTACCGTAGTCGTCATGTCGATTTTAGTATTACAGGAATCTGTGTCCTATTGGCAGTGGCTTGGAATTTTGTTTATTTTACTTGGAATCGGATACTCGCAAATTCCGTCCAATCAAATTGTAAATGCAAAGAGCACATAACCCGTTTTCGTGATAAAATAGGTAGATGGAAAGGGGTCAATTATTTATGGAAAAACAATCGTTATTACTTATAGATGGATTTAATTTATTAAGTCGAGGTTATTTTGCAACTGCTTATGGAAAGAGCGAAGAGGAACTAACTAAGAATAGTCAAGGTCAATATACCAATGCCCTTCGTGTATTCTTTCAAAAGCTATTTAACTTAATTGGTGAACATGGTATTACCCATGTAGCTGTGGCATGGGACGTCAAACGTGAAGAAACGGAACGACGTATAAAATATGATTTCTATAAAGCGACAAGAGGGGAATTACCTGACCCTCTTATTCAACAATATGAAACTTGTACAGCTATACTTGAGGAACTAGGCATTTATCAATTGGTTACGCCGCCATATGAAGCAGATGATGCGATAGGGACGGTCGCCACTCTTTGGACAAAGCAACAAGACAGAAGCTGTTATATTTACAGCAATGACCGAGACTTACTTCAATTGTTATCTGACCAAACCTCTCAAATTATTGCTAGCAAAAAAGGCGAAACGATTTATTCGTTAGCCCATTTTAAAGAGGATTATGCCATAGACCCTATGCAGTGGGTTGATGTAAAAGCTTTACTAGGGGATAAAAGTGATAATATTCCTGGTTGTCCTGGAGTCGGAGAAAAATCAGCACTTCCTTTAATTCAACAATACGGTACGATTGAAAAATTATACGAAGAGCTCGAAGCGTTGGATCCAAAGTACAATCGCTATAAAAAGAAACTAGAAGCAGGCCGTGAAACAGCGATGATTAGTAAGGAGCTTGCAAAAATAGTTTGTGACATCCCTGACTTACACGAGCTTTCTTTTGATACGTTTTGCTATCAACCAGAACATCCAGTCGCTCAGGACGTATTCTCGAAAACTGAACTAAAAATCAAATTGTATTAAGAAAAACCACTCCTTGGTTTTTCTTACTAATACTGTGCGAAACCGCTACCTTCTTTTAAAATCAAACACAAGTGAGGTTCTTTTGTTTGACACATAGCGAGCGAAGCCAGTGTTCATCAGTGATTGACCCCAAGAGTTTTTTTATATTTTCCCTACAAAAAAAGAACGTAGTGGCCACTACGTTCTTTTTTCTGTAAGTATTAGTTGTTATTGTTGTTGTTACGATTGTTACGGTTATTACGATTGTTACGGTTTACATCATTCTCTTGAGCAAACTCAGTGTTTGCATTATCGATGTTAAGTTCGTTATTGTTATTGTTGTTGTTATTGTTATTGTTGTTGTTGTTATTACGGTTGTTTCTAGCCATTTACCCTCACCTCCTAACAATAAGTAATATTCCACTTTACAGAAAAAGGTATTCACGAAAAAAATAATTAATTTTATGTAAATTTACGTAATTTTAAATTAAAATTACAAATACTATTAATTTCTACAACGGGAACATGAAAGAAGGAGAGGAAATGGAAGTACTTAAAAGCCCTGAGAAACCTGAACCCAAAACGATGTATCGAATTTTACTGATTATTGGTTTTGTCCATTTATTAAATGATTCAATTCAAGCGGTTGTTCCGGCGATGTTTCCTATCTTACAAGCATCGATGGGGTTTTCTTTTACACAACTCGGGATAATCGCTTTCGCACTAAACGCAACTTCATCTTTAATCCAACCAGCAATCGGTCTATATACTGATAAAAAACCATCTCCTTATGCCTTACCAATCGGACTATGTTTTACTTTATTCGGCGTTCTTGGTTTAGCGTTGTCTCCTTCGTTTTGGCTTATTGTGATATCTGTCGTCTTCATCGGAATTGGTTCTGCTACATTTCATCCTGAAGGTTCAAGAGTTGCCTATATGGCCGCAGGAGCACGAAGAGGGTTAGCGCAATCTATTTTTCAAGTGGGAGGAAATTCAGGGCAAGCGTTAGCTCCTTTAATTACAGCTCTTGTACTTGTTCCACTTGGTCAATCGGGAGCAATTTGGTTTACGTTTGTAGCTGCCTTGGCCGTTATTTTATTGTTTTACATAGCGAAATGGTATTCTGAACAAATTGTTGCCTTATCTAAAAGCAAGCAAAAAACAAGGAATCGAAAGCTTCCAACTAAACATAAGAAGACAATCATTTTTGCCATTACACTATTAATCTTTCTTGTGTTTGCTAGGTCTTGGTTCCATGCTGGCATTACCAACTTTTATGCTTTTTATATTATTGATAGCTATCAATTATCGATATCGCAGTCCCAAGTTTTTATCTTTCTTTTCTTAGGTGCTGGAGCTGTTGGTACTTTTTGTGGTGGACCTTTAGCTGACCGGTTTGGCAAACGGAATATGATTATGATTTCAATGCTTGCCTCAGCCCCGCTAGCGTTACTACTTCCACATGTCACAGCTTTTTGGGCTTATCCACTAGTAACCGTCATTGGCTTCATCATATTGTCTAGTTTTTCTGTTACTGTCGTTTATGCCCAGGAGCTTGTACCAGGTAAAATTGGGATGGTGTCCGGGCTTATCATTGGTCTTGCCTTTGGAATGGGAGCTGTCGGATCAATAGCTTTAGGTTGGTTAGCCGATTCCATTGGTCTTACTAACACGATGCTCTTTACCGTTTCACTCCCGTTAATAGGCGCCTTAACCTTTTTGCTTCCTTCTGACCAACAACTAAAAGATATAAACGAATAGAGGAGGGGGTGGAACAAAAGGTAACCTTTCGTTCCACCCTCCTCTTGTCTTTGAAACGAATTGCCGATTCTTAGACTACTTTATCAACGACCTCAGCAGGCTCATCGACGACTTCTTTCGATAAGAACCAACTTAATGTTGCTATCCCGATTAAGACTACCCAAAAGGTAATTTTCCATTCTGGCGAGTGTGAGAATTCCTTAGGTAGTACTGCTAGTGAAGGGTGAGCTAATGTATACACACTTAACTTCACTCCAACCCAACCAACAATTAAATACGCTCCTGTTTCAAGTCCAGGTTTTCGGTGGAGCAATTTCACAAATTTACCAGCAGCAAAACGCATTATAATTAGACCAATAAATCCACCTATAAATATTACGATAAACTGACCCCCATCTAATCCCCCTATTTTCGGGAGAGAAGTAGCTGGTAATGTCATAGCCAAGGCAACCGCTGCTAAAATGGAATCGACAGCAAAAGCAATATCAGCAAGTTCCACTTTTAAAACGGTCATCCAAAAACCCGATCCTTTAGTGTCCTTACCTTCTTTTTCAACTGATACTTTTTTCGAAACATACTTCTTGATTAAGAAATTCCCAGCAATAAAAAGTAAATATAATGCACCAACCGCTTGAATAAACCAAACGTTTACTAAAAAAGCTATTAAGAACAAGGAAGCAAAGCGGAATACAAATGCTCCTGCAAGTCCATAAAATAACGCTCTTTTTCTCTCCTTTTCAGGTAAATGCTTAACCATCATTGCTAGTACAACGGCATTGTCTGCTGCTAACAAACCTTCCAATCCAATTAATACTAGTAAGACCCAACCATACTCAAGAATGAGTTGTAGCTCCATCCTTTTTCCTCCTAAAATTAAAATAGACCTCTACCTACTAACTTGGGGTAAAGGTCTAATAATGGGGACAAAAAAAGACCTTTACCGCTTGGCAAAGGTCTTGCTAACAACCACAGGCTGTCTCCAAAGCCGGGGTATAATCCCGTGCTGTCGACTTTGGACAAAAAGCTACTCCCCTTTGAGTAGTATGAAGTTATCTGTATCATAGTTCACCTTTATTAAAAAGACAATCTTTTTTTTATGTAAAAAAAACAAAAAAGTGTCTGGACTTGCCCCTCTCCACAATTCCATAATTTTCAAGATGTATTATTAAAAATTTTCAGAGTTGATTCTAAATATTAGGGTACACTTTATAAAGGCAAAGAAAACGTTTACATAAATGTGATTATTTTTGTTGACAAAAATCCATTTAAAATGATATCATAAAAAATTCATGAATTTTGCTAAAACAAGCTTAATATGATATAATGTAGACTATACCGTTTAAGGGGGCTAATTATGTATCAAATTGGCGACAAAATTGTTTATCCAATGTACGGCGCAGGAGTAATTAAAGACATCGAAGAAAAAGAAATTCTCGGTGAGACACGTTCTTATTACATTTTCCAAATGGATCACAGCAACATGCAGGTGATGATCCCCCAAGGGAAAACAGATGGATTAGGTATTCGTGGCGTTGTCGACTCTGATACTCTTGAACAAGTTCTGGAAATCATTTTTGACGGAGAACCTGACCTTAGTGTAAATCGCCACCAAAGATATCACCTTAATGTTAAGAAACTTAAAAGTGGGGATATTTTCGAAAATGCACAAGTGATTCGGGACCTCGTGTATTTACGAAAACAACAAAAAATCAGCACTCAAGATAAATCATTGCTTGATAATGCACTTCAAATCCTAACAAGCGAATTGATTTTAGTGAAGGGCTTAACGGAAGAACAAGCCACTGAAATGTTAAATAAAAAAATAAGCTAATCATACTTATAAACAGTCATTCCATTTCGGAATGGCTTTTTTATTTTGTGAAAAATTTTAATTCAAAACATTCTTGATATAGATTATAATTAAGAAATCAAACTACGAAAGGTGTCGTGAAATGTCGAATATTTCAGAAAATTATCATTCAAGCAATCGTCTAGTATTAAAGTTACTTTGGACAATATTTGGTCTCGGTTTACTTGGAAAATATGTAAGTGACCCAGAAAATATTCTTAATTTCTTTGTGACAGGATTACTAATCTGTCTTACTTTACAATTCATTACCTATAAGAAATGGAATCCTACAAAAGTACAATATATAGTCATTATCTTATTAACGATTTTAACTGTAGTCATGGTGATGGATTCACCTAGATTTTCTAATTACTTTATGATTTACGTAAGCTTAGCAATCGTTACAGTTTACTTGAATTATCGTTCGATTGCTATAGCTGCTGGAGTAGGCTTACTCGTATCCAACTATTTCTTATTTACTTTTAGTGATGAAATGTTTTTTGGAGTAGCGGATGATTATATTGTTGGGCTTAATGCGTTTTATATTGTTATCAGTATTATCCTAGTGATGCAGGCCCGGATTGGGGAACGACTTCAAAAACAAACAGATAAAGATAAAGCTAATATTCAAGACCAGCAACAGAAAACCGAAGAAATTCTAGAGAAAGTTTCTAATACAATAATTACACTATCACGTTTTAGTGAATCGTTAAAAACGAACGTTGACTCAACTGGGAATATTTCACAGGAAGTGACGATTGCTTTTAATGAGGTAGCCAAAGGAATTGAAGCACAAGCAGTGAGTATATCAGGAATGCACCATTCCATTGAAAACACAAATTCATTTGTTTCATCTATCGCAATATCGTCTGAAAAAATGCAAGAACTCTCAAGCCTGAATGCCTCAATTATCAAGGAAGGCTATAACCAAGTAAAAGAACTGTCTGCCGAAATTCATAATGTATCTTCTCTAATGGATAATACTTCAACACTGATGGAAGGTTTGAGAAATCAAAACAAAAACATTATTAATTTTCTTACTAAAATTAGTGACATTTCTGAACAAACCAATTTATTAGCCTTAAATGCAGCGATTGAAGCCGCAAGAGCTGGAGAACACGGACGGGGCTTTGCGATTGTAGCTGATGAAGTTCGAAAATTAGCTACCGATTCCAAGCAAACTACTGAAGAAATCAGCGAGATCATTACGACAATTGAAACTCAGACCGAACAAATCGCAAAAGAAATTGAACAAGGTGCCATTGCGATTCAAAAAGGGAAACAAGTGACAGAAACTACTGAAAAACGTTTTGACCAAATAAATGCCAATACTGAACTTGTTTCTACACAATCTACTAAGGTGGAGTCATTACTATCTCAGTTACTATCTGATTCGCAAGAAATCACTACAGAGATTTCATCAGTTACAGCAATTACTCAGCAATCAAGTGCCTCTGTTGAAGAAATACTTGCAAGCATTGAAGAACAACATCATCGTATAGAAGAAATCGTGACAAGCTTTGCTGAACTAGAAAATTTAACAAACCAACTTGAAGAACTTTTAGCTAAATAATCTTTAATGGGGCTAGAACAAACGGACGATCTTACCATTTGTTCTAGCCCCTTCACTAATGTTAGTGGGAATAATAATCTTGCTCAGGTCCTACCTGTTCATTTTCGTGTTGAGCAAACGATTTTAAAGTATCTTGTCCTGTTACCCGAGTATGGTGCATATGGTCCATCAAATACCTCACAAACACCTCATCTCTCACCAAAGCTACACCAAAGTGCCTCTTTAAGTGATGCTCTGCTTCGGTGAACGTAGCAAACAATTGCTGCATCGGTATTTTATTTCGCTCAACATTCCAACCATCTTCATGCGCATAAATGAAAAATTGGTCCTGTTCGTTGTTTTCATATAAACTTCCCAGCTTTGATTCTTTATGATTATACCGATTTCGAAAAGCATCAACACGTAACGGGTCGAGTTCAAATGGCTCTGCTACGTACAACTTATAAGCTTCATTCGATAACGAACAACCCGAGGCTTTCGCATGCCCGCCTCCTCCATATTGATTTGCTATGGCTGACACATCGACATGGTCGTGAATCGTTCGTAAGCTCATTCTCTTGCCACCCACATTAACAAGTGCAATGTAATCAATATGTGGGTTGTTTTTCCCTAATTCATTTCCTAGTTCAGAATGATATGATTCAGCATGAACAATTCCTATACAATAGTCCCCAATAAACGTTTGTACCATTTCTCTCCGTTTTTTTCGCACATATCGTTCAATTTTATCTTCTTCCATATCAAGGATTTTCACTTCAAAATCATCAAATTGAAACTCTTGATTTTGTTTTATTCGTTGAATGATTCTTTCTTCAAATTCATCAATTGAAATCATAAAAAATAAATCATTTAATCGTTTTGCCATCGTGTTATTATTGGCATCCCATTCCCATGTATCATATTGCCTTACTAATTCAACAAATTGGTCGAGACCCTTCGAACGGTCTAATAGACTATGTTCAATAAGGTGTTCATAAAAAAGAGACGTAGCTGAACAAAGCCTTCCATCCTCATACTCTACTTTAACATGACCCCATTCATGGTTATTAAAGTGAAGCGCTGTTTTATGATGGTCAATTAACGTAATGTTCCACCCGTCTTGAACATGTTGGTCAATTCGTTTTTCAACTTTCTCATGAACCGATAAATCTGTGATAAAGGCACTATCCTCTTTTCTTCCTTTTTCTAAAAATCGTTCGACCTGGTAGTCTAAACTTGATACGGAATTATAGCGAATCTCAACGTTTTCTCCAAATGCTATTTTGGCAACAATCCCACAACCTACCCCATCTAAATCGTTATGTGAAAATAAACGATACATAAACACCCTCCTCCTATGTAATCCTTTAGTAGTATGATCAATAATATAGGAAAACATGATAGAGAAAGCAGGTGCCAAAATTGACCACCTGCTTAGTCAAACAATTGTTATTCGTTAGTCGAAATATTTTTAGCTTTCTTTTTTCGAATGAACACCGTTATAAAAAACGCAACGAATAGAATTGGTAAAAAGACCGGTGATAAGCCAATGGCTAAAATAACAAGTGATGAAAACAAGCTAATGATTCCATTTACACTATCCATAAATAAGCTTTTTGCTTTCACCCACGTATTTAAGTTTTCAGTATCTTGTATTGAAGCAACGTTAACTTGGCGCTCATGCAAATCCATACTTATTGTCGAAAAGGATACATTGTTTTCTAAATACTTCATTCTCCCTTTTAGCTGTTCTATTTCTTCTTGAACTCTCCCTAAGTCATTAGAAATTTTCAATAAATCTTCTGTTTTTTCCGCTTCCTCCATAAAAGATAGCAGCCTTTTCTCGACGGCTTCTTTTGAACGTAGTCTAGATTCTAAATCGACATACTCCTCTGTTACATCTTGACCAGAAACTGTTCTCTCTTCTACTTTTATACTGTTTGTCTCAATCTCCGTTAGTAATGGGTCAAAGCTTTTTTGTGGAACTTTTACAACCATCCGACCATAAATGTCTCCCTCCCCATGATTGTAAACGTTAGATTCGACAACATAGCCCCCAACAGCACTTACTTTTTCTCTTATCTGTTCTGTCATTTTCTGATAACTTTTCACTTCAAGGGAGAGGAAAGCATTATAAATCACCATTCTCTCAGAAGCACTGACTCTCTCAGTTGCTAATGTAGAAGGTTCAGCAGGTTCTGCAAGTTGACGCTCTTGAAATTCTACGTCATCAACAGCACCCTCCCCCTCAAATTTATTCGCTAGTGCAAAGTCATATTCAGCTTGGGTATCCATAGCCGCTTCCTCTGCCATGTCATACCCCATTGATGGGCTTTCTGTTGCTTCATCATAACTGCCGCCGCACCCGCTTAAGAATAATAGTATGACCAAAAATAGCATGCTTCCTATCTTACTTGTTTTCATTAAAATTGCCCCCTAATAGTTGCTTTTTTCTGTAAGACGTTTACTAACAGGGAAAGGTTTCAAAACATGGAAAATTAATAAATATTAATTGAAAAGTGCATGTGTATGTATCCATGAAAGAGGGTGGAACAAAAGTTTATTTCCTTTTGTTCCACCCTATATTCATTATTCATTATGGTGCGGTTTATGTTTATCCCATTTTGGAAGAAAGTGATTACCTTCTAATTTCTCAAAATGAAGGTCCATATGTGATTTAATCTTTTCTCCTTTTTCTTCTGAGAAGACACCAAATTCCACATACTTATCAATCACTTCTTTTTTCATAGTAAAAATCTCTTGATATAACTCTCCTAATTCTCCCTTTTGTTCTTCAGTTAACTCAATTTTCGTTTCTGTTTCAATGCCTTGCTCTTCTGCTGAAACACTACTTCCCATTGAAAGTAAAGACCCAACAATGGCAAGGGATGCAAATATTTTCTTCATCTAAACACTCCTTTTTAAAGAATACCTTACGTAGTCTTTGTTTTTTGTTTGGTTTTTATGTTAACTTTGGCAATAAAGTGAGGTCACTGGAAGTAAGGTAACCAATTACTTATGTGCACATAGGCCCTCTTTGTCGTGAGTAAAACAACATAAAAATAGCATACTATCAATAGTTGATTTATGAAGGGATGGAAATTATGGACAATCAAAGATTAGGACCTGTATTTTACATATCAGTTTCAATAATCACCATTTTTGTATTATGGGGGTTTATCCTTCCAGACCATTTGGATCGTGTGGCTGATACTGCTCTTGCATTTACGACTACTTCATTTGGGTGGTTTTATTTATTTGCTACGTTTATTTTCTTAGCTTTTGCCTTTTATTTAGCCTTTGGACCATATGGCAGAATTAAATTAGGTGAAGACGACGATGAACCTGATTATTCATATTACACATGGTTTGCTATGTTATTCTCTGCTGGAATGGGTATCGGTTTAGTGTTCTGGGGAGTGGCTGAGCCTATCTATCATTTCATTACTCCACCTCTTCCTGAAGTCGCAGGTCAAACACCTGAAGCTGCTCGTTTAGCTCTTAGGTATTCATTTTTTCACTGGGGGTTACATCCGTGGGCCATTTATACGGTCGTCGGACTTGCTTTAGCCTATGCCCAATTTCGAAAAGGAGAATCCGGCCTAATTAGTTCGACTTTTCGACCATTAATCGGGGATAGAGTAGAAGGTCCTTTAGGGAAAAGCATAGATACGTTAGCTGCGATTGCCACTGCTTTCGGTGTTGCTACCTCTTTAGGATTAGGAACATTGCAAATTAACGGAGGTCTCACTCATGTTTTAGGTATCCCTAATACGATTAATACACAGCTCGTAATCATTGCCGTTGTTACCGTTCTTTATATGCTCTCAGCTACAACAGGATTAAATAAAGGAATTCGTTATTTAAGTAACCTCAATCTTGGATTAGCTGGGGGATTATTGCTTTTTGTTCTTCTTGCTGGACCAACCTTTTTTATTTTAGATGCCTTTACTACCACTCTAGGTGGATATTTAGGAAACATCATCCCGATGAGTTTTCGAATGACTCCATTCTCTCAAGGAACATGGGTAGGTGCTTGGACCTTATTTTATTGGGCGTGGTGGATTGCTTGGGCTCCATTTGTTGGAACCTTTATTGCCCGCGTTTCCAAAGGCCGCACAATAAAGGAATTTGTTCTTGGGGTTTTGCTTGTACCAACCCTCTTAGGAACACTTTGGTTCACCGCTTTTGGCGGGTCAGCGATTTTCTTTGACTTATTTAAAAATGGAGCGATTTCAGATGCTGTCAGCAATGATGTTACGACTGCGTTATTTATTACTCTTCAACAGCTGCCTTTAGGAATGATTCTAGCTGTTCTTGCGACACTGCTAATCATTACTTTTTTCATTACTTCCGCAGATTCAGCAACATTTGTACTTGGTATGTTAACGTCAAATGGGGTATTAAATCCTGCCACTCGGACAAAAATCATTTGGGGTGTTCTTCAATCTTCAATTGCAGCCGTTCTTCTATGGAGCGGTGGATTAGGTGGCTTACAAACAGCATCCATCGTAGCCGCCCTACCATTTGCTGTAATTATGTTATTGATGGTTATCTCCCTAAACAAAGCACTTAATCTTGAAGCAAAAGAAGAAAGACGAAAAGAAAAAAGAAGAATAAAAAAAATAGACGAACTCCTAAAAGAAAGCGAAAACAAAGATAAGAGGTTCTGACAAAAGGTTGTTTTTTGAGGGCACTGAAAAAGTTAGGTTTTTAACTTTTTCAGTGCCCTCTAAGCAATGTGCGTAACCGTTGCATTTTTTAAAAGCCTGCTACGAGTGGAGCCATTGCAACCATAATTAAAGGCATTGAAAAAGTTGGTTTGTACTTTTTCAGTGGCCTCTACCTTTTGTCAGACACTCCAAGCAATGAGCGTAACCGACACCTTCTTTTAAATTGAGTTGTGAGTGAGGTTCTCAATTGCCTTCTTTGATAGTCCCCAAATACTATATTACCCTTTTATCAATAGTAACGGTTACCCTTGAACATACTCCATGGGTAACCTTTTTTTGATGATTTTTATGTTCTTAAAAATATCATACATTGTTCACCATTTCACATAGTAGACTTTGTTACTCTAATATAGAAGAACTTATTCAGGAGGGATTTTAAGTGAAAATAAGTAACCTATTTTGGACAACTTTTATCATTATCTTCTTTTTAATCTCATTAGCTTCTGTGTTTATTATGTCTTTCCAAAAACCAATTAACGCTAATGAAAATGAAGTAACTCAAGTCTTTTCGTTTACTCTTGAGGGTTGCGGAACATGCATTACCGCTGACCAGGAAATCGAGAAGCTAAAAGAACTTTATCCTGATTTTAATTATGTTTCATACAGTGTTTATTCGGATACCGCCATGCTAGAAGCATATGGTATTGAACAGCATCCTACTGTCCTATTCTTAAATCATGCAGGACAAGAATTAGGTAGGGTAGAACGCGACAATTCACTTGCTGATTATACGGCAAAGATACAATCACTACAAGAACAAAATCTCGAACCGATTACAAGTTACCAAGTGACTCCTCCTTCAGGCAGTACACTTGCTACTCTTTATTATTATAATAACGCAGTCGGGAAATACAGTCAGGTAAATCAGTTTATCGAGCAAAAAACTTCAGTAAAATATCCAAAGATAGCAACAATTCACAAGTTATTTTCTTTATCTGAAGATTTACCTGATACGTTAGAGAATCCATTTGAAAAGATTGAATTTGTTGAAATGCGGGGGCAAAACGGGATAACTACAATTACATTATCTGATTCCTACTCAGACATATCTCAGACCGTAAAAGGTATTTACATTGCCGAAACTATCGCCTTAACGATGCTTTCCTTTGCTGATGTCGATGCTGTGCAAATCATTTCAAACGGTTATGAAAGTGAGGTTTTTACTTTTGATATGCTGGAACCAAAAGTAGCCAAGTCAAATGAATACGTTTATGAACCTAAAGAAGACTGGTCACCAAACGTTGCGGTCTATGAGTACAATATGAACATCCTCCATCACCAAGATATTAAGCAATTGCCATGTTATTGCGGGTGTGAAAAGATAGGACACACTAGTAACCATAACTGCTTTTTTAGTGATTCAACTGATGACCGACTGATTGATCAGCATGGTGAATACTGTAATGTTTGTTTAGATATTACCAACACTTATATGAATGGCAAAAAAGAAAACATGTCAATCCAACAAATTCAATCCCTACTTAAACAGATGTACGAATTATAAATAATTGTGCACCAATAGGAATTTTGTTACCATAATAGTATTCTTTTAGAAGAGGTGAGATGAGTTGAGTGAAGTTGAGATGAGTAAAGATGTAGAGTTAGACCGTATTATTTTTATCGGTAGGAACTTTGATGAATATCTTCATATGTTCGGTCTTTCCCCCAAAGAGTTACAAGGGTTGCGAATTCTTGATTGTCCTGCAGGTGCCTGTTCGTTTACAGCCCATGCCAATCAGCAAGGAATAGATGTAACCGCTTGTGATATTGCCTACGCACACGATGTAGACAATTTACGCAAAAAAGGAATTAATGATATTGTTTATTCTGCTTCGGTATTAGAAAAGACAAAAGAAAAATATGTTTGGGATTATTTTAAAAGCGTCAAGGAACTCAGTCACGTAAGACGTGTTGCCTTAGAGGATTGTACGAGTGATATGTTAAGGAGACCCGAACGCTATCATTTTGTGACGCTTCCTACACTTCCTTATAAAGACAATGAGTTTGACCTGATTCTATCTGCTCATTTCCTTTTCATGTATGCAGACCGATTATCTTACGAGGAACATGTTCAAACTGTGAATGAATTGATACGAGTCGCAAAGAAAGAAGTACGGATTTTCCCGCTCGTTGACTTACATGGCCAACGGTACCTTCACCTTGACGAGTTAATCGACGAACTTAAGCAGAAAAACTTGAAGGTTCGTGAAGAGAAAGTAAACTATGAATTTCAAAAAAACGCGAACTCAATGCTAGTTATAACAAAAAATTGATTGACCCCAGATTCTTTCAACTTTCTGATTATATTAAAAAAGTGCTGCAGCGGATATCAACCATCCTTGCAGCACCTTTTCGTATTCTTTAACGCTCTCTTTCTACTTCTTCATCCGCTTCATTGTATTTTTGCATCGCTAGCTTAAATTTCTTGCGAGAGTTTTTCATGCTTGATACTAAGCTATAAATAACAGGAATAACAACGAGTGTTAATAACGTTGAAGTGAATAATCCACCGATAACTGCAATTGCCATAGGAGCTTGTAATTCAGTTCCTTCTCCTGCACCAATCGCAAGTGGTAATAGACCTAGCATGGTAGTTAAGGCTGTCATAATAATCGGACGTAAGCGAGTTAAGCCTGCTTGAACAAGTGCTTCTCGTACAGCTAATCCACGCTCTCTTAGTTGGTTTGTGTAATCAATAAAGACAATCGCATTATTAACAACAATACCAACGAGAATAATAATCCCGATAAAGGCTGTAATTCCAAAAGCGTATCCGGTTGTCAGTAAACCTAAAATCACACCCGTAACCGCTAATGGTAATGTGAACATAATGATCAATGGCTGTACTAACGATTCAAATTGACTCGCCATAACCATATAAACGAATACAATTGCTAGGACTAAGGCCAGTAGTAAACTTGCAAAAGCCTCATCCATCATTTCCGCTCCACCTGCAACTTTAATCGTAAAACGTTCGGTATCAATGTTTAAATCGGAAATCATATCATCGATTGTTACCTGTACATTTCTAGAAACAGTTCCCATATCTTGCCCTTCGAACGTCGCACTAACAATAATTGAATCCTGCTGGTTTTCTCTGACGACGGTCACAGGACCAATACCACGAACCACTTCACCTATGTCCTTTAAGGCCACTTCTTCCCCTGTTTGAGTCGCAATCATAAAGTTTTCTATCGCTTTTTTTGAATTTGATACGTCATCCATTATGACTCGTACTTCCGTATCAAAAATCATTGCAGCTACTGTTCCTTGTAATGCTTGATTGACTGATGTTGCCACTTGATGTGCTGTGAGACCATATTTGAAAGCTTCCTCTTTATCAACAATGTATTGGTATTCCGGTTTACCATCAACTACACTATCGGTTACCGTACGAATTTCCTCTACATCAGCTAAGCGTTCGGTTAACTCTCTTGAATACTCTTCAAGTTGGTCTCTATCATTTCCTAATAACATGACCTCTATAGCATTTGGAGCCCCACTCATCGCTTCCATCGAGTTACTCACATTAAATGTAATCTCTGCTTCATGTTGGAGTGACTCTACCTTTTCTTCTATATCTGACATGACTCTTTCTGTTGCGCGAGTTCGTTCATCACTCTTAATGAGATTAATCGTTATGCTTCCTTGGTTTTCACCGCTACCTGTTGCCGCTGCCATAAAGGGATCAGAGTTCCCTACCGAAGTAGTGACGACATCGACTTCTGTTGCTGCTAATATTTCTTCTTCAATATCTTTAACGACCTCAAGTGTACTCTCTAGACTTGCTCCTTCTGGTAACTCGATATCGACAGTAAACATTCCTTCATCCTGTGATGGCATGAATTCTGTTCCGACTAGCGGAGCGGCTGATATCGAACCTACAAAGATAACACCAGCAATAAGCAATGTTACGAGTCTATGGTTTAGCGCCCATGTAATCATAGATTTATAGATTCGATTTTCTTTTGGTTCTTTGATTTTATCATGCTTTAATAATAATCCTCCCAATGTTGGAACTACCGTTAAAGCGACAGCCCACGAGGCAAGTAACGCAAACGTTACAGTAAGAGCAAGCTCTTTGAATAGCTCACCGACCATTCCACCAACAAAAACAATAGGAAGGAAGACAGATAATGTAGTTAGCATCGAAGCTGTTACCGCACCACTTACTTCTTTCGCTCCTTGTACAGCAGCTTCTTTTCTAGACTTTGTTTTTCCTAAATGGCGATAAATATTTTCTAACACGACTATCGCATTATCAACAAGCATACCGACCCCAAGTGCCAATCCACCTAAAGACATAATATTTAACGACATCCCGGAGAAAAACATCAGTATAAACGTTGAAATCACCGAAAACGGAATGGCTACACCTACAATAATTGTCGCTCGAATTGAACGTAAGAATACTAGAATCACAGCGACTGCAAAGATACCACCAAAAATTAAGGCAAGAGAGACATTGGATACCGATTGCTGGATAACATCGCCTTGGTCCATCGAAACCGCAAATCGAAGTTCACTATGATTCTTTTTAATAGAATTAAGACGGTCTTGAACACTATTTGATACCTCAACTGTATTAGCGGTTCCTCCTTTTTGAATGCTAATCAAGAGGCTTTCTTTTCCATTTGTTCTTGCCATTGAAGCAACATCTTTAGGCACTATAGAGACATCAGCTACATCTCCTAGTGTGACAACCTCTAACTCTTCTCCTGGTATGATGCTAACAGGTAGCTCCTGCAGTGCATCAATAGATTCTACCTTGGCTAACACACGAAGATTTAGCTTTTCTCCACCTTCTTCAATAATCCCACCAGGGAACGTTAGGTTGTTTCCTTGAATCAATTGAACAATTTGTTGCTGTGATAAGTTATACTCACTTAAATCCTCTTCTTTTAAAGACACTAAAATTTCTTCTTCAAAACCACCAATCACATTGACACTTGCTACACCATCCACCGTTTGTAATTGTGGTACGATCACTTCATCAATCATTTCTTGAAGATGAGCTACATCATCCCCATTAGAAATAGCAAACTGAATAATTGGCATCATCGTCGGATCAAATTTTACTATCATTGGTTGTCCAACACCATCTGCGAGCTGGACTAACCCAAGCGATGTGCTTAAATCCTCTCTTACTTCAGAAATGTTCGTCCCCCACTCATATTGAGCAATGATTAGGGACGAATTGGAGCTACTTCTCGACTGCATCGTTTGCAGACCAGAGCTTGTTCCAACTACATCCTCAATGGGTTTGGTCACCATTTCTGCGACTTCTTCTGGTCCTGCGCCTTGGTACGTTGTCATGACGGCCACAACTGGTGGGTTTATATTTGGCATCAAATCTAGCTTTAATCCTGTTAATGAAACGAATCCAAGTAATAGGACTAGAAGCATCATCATGATGGTTGTTACTGGATTTTTTACGGCATACTTCGAGATATTCATTCTGACTTCTCACCCTCTGTTTTTATAATGATGGTTGTTAACTTTTCAAATACAACGACTAACTGCTCTAGCTCTATTTCCTCAAGCTGAGTCACATACTTCTCCATAATTTCATTTCGTTTATTTTCAGATTTAACGAGAATCTCTTTTCCTTGTTCTGAAAGAGCAATATAAACCACTCTTCTATCCTTATCATCCCGCAATCTCTCTACATACTCATGCTTTACTAAACGATCAACCATGGCTGTAATCGCACTTGGCTTTACATTCAATTCATTTGCCAAATGAGAGGATGTTATTTTCTCATTTTTTGAAAGTAGATTTAATACATATAATTGTTCAGGAGTTAAACCGATTTCCATTTGCTCCACAATTTTTGGTCCTAACTCTTTCATCATCCGATAAAAACTATTATCTAACCGTTCAATGTAACGATATAACGTATCTTTATCCATGAATTCCAACCTTTCTATTAAAATACTTCACCTAGTGAACTATTTATTTCATGTGTTTAAATATAAATGACGTGAACTATAAATGCAATGAAATTTATTTGTCTAAATTGTGACATTTACACTTTGGATATAGTGTTAATTCCATTATGTTCATCCCCACCCGCTCTAAGACCGGGTTACAATATTTTCTGTGGTAACTATGGAATTTAATGTTAATATAAGAGGATATCTATTAATGATTGATAGACTAAAAAGATTGAATGCTTTAAAAGCGAAAGGAATCGAAACAATCGGAAGGAAACAAGACTATGAATAAAAGTAAAATAATCTTTTTAAATGGGACTTCGAGTTCTGGGAAAACAAGTATTGCTAAAGAGCTAGAAAATGTCTTACACGAGCCATATACTTATCTTGCTATAGACCATTTAGCAGGTTTTCTTGAAAGTTACTTACCAGAAGGGTATACCCCTAACAAACAAATGCATGATACTAAGATGGTTGAGGCTTTGCATTTTGTCAGAGCTTCAATGATTTCTTTATTTCACCACTTTATAAAATCGTTAGCCATTTTAGAAAAGAACATCATTGTTGACCATGTCATCTTAGAAAAAGACTGGTTACAGGAATGTGTTGAATTATTATCGAACCTTTCCGTTACGTTTGTTGGAGTACACTGCCCATTGGAAGAACTGGAACACAGGGAAAAAAATAGAAGAGATAGAATGGTAGGACTTGCAAAATCACAATTTGAACTTGTTCATAAACATTTTATCTATGATATCGAACTTGATACTTCTCTCTTAAACTCCAGAGATTGTGCACTCGAGATAAAAAACACTTTAAATAAAAGTACAACTTTTACTGCCTTAAATCAATTAAACGATTTATTAAGGACTTAATTTATTAGAAAACCTTTAGATTTAGTTAAATGTAGTTAGGGGAGATTGTTAATGAAATATAGATATAAAACGTTTGATAGTTCTTTTTACGATACCGTTTGTGATTTTTTAATCGAGTTATCAAAAGATGACCGCAACCATATCAATTGGAATTGGGCAAGGTGGGAATGGATGGTGTTCCATCCCGAGTTTGATAATAGTTTGGCAGACAAAATCGGATTATGGTTTTATCATAATGAATTGGTAGGTATGACAACGTATGACCATTTCTTTGGTGAAGCCTTTTATGCAGTTAAGAAAGGCTATGAAGAGCTCGAAAAAGAAATATTAAAATATGCTATTACAACCTTTAGTAACGAAAATGGCTTAGGCATTGCCGTTAATGATACTGATAGTCATACAAGAGATTTATTGCTTAGTTATGAGTTTGTTAAAGATAAAAACACTGAAAACATACTTGAGAATATTTTTGAGGGAAGACGTTTTGATTACACCCTTCCTACAGGGATAGAAGTACGGAATCTTGATATCAAAAATGATTTGTCTAAGCATCATAAAGTATTATGGGAAGGATTTGAAAACGAAGGCGATTTGCCTCTTGATGAACAAACTATTGATAAACAAAAAAGAATGTTATCAGCGCCCCATTTAAACTCATATCTGCATGTAGTCGCAGTGAATGAGGATGGTGTCTATGTTGCTTACTGTGGATGTTGGTATAATCCCAAAACTGATTATGCTTACATAGAACCTGTTTGTACAGTTCCTCAATACCGTAAAATGGGAATTGGGAAAGCATTAGTTTTGGAAGCATTAAAAAGATGTCATTCCGAAGGTGCTAAGAAAGCATATGTTATTTCCGATGCTCCTTTTTATAAATCATTAGGCTTTGTTCAACATTCTCACTATAATTTTTACTGGAAAAAATAAAGGGGGAGCGTTAGTTAAAGAGGCGTCTATAAATCAAAGGACTTAGAGAACTGAACATCTCTAAGTCCTTTTTGTTATGAATAATACTGTGAGCCTGTTTTCACTTTAGAAAATAATCTCGTACTTCTTGCCAGTTGTTTACTCGTACATACTTTGTTTCATTCACATTATGCGGTGATGTAAACAGAATTCCTTGCCCCTTAAAATTCGGGAAATGTTTTACGTTATCATCGATTAAATAATCAGCATTAATGATGCTTTTATCGCCACAAAAGACAAAATTCAAATCATTTAAAAACGGAAAGTGCTCTTTCAGCCATTCATATTTCGCTGTAAATGAGGTAGGGTATTCCATCGCTGCCGTTGTGATAAATATCTCATATTTCCCCATCAGCTCTTGAATGACCTCTTGACTGTCTTTCATCACCCCTAAGTCTCGAAAAAAGTTGGGTTCTCTGTAAAAATTACAGATGTCCTCGACTCGTTCTGGTCGTAAATGCCTTAACTTATATCCATGTAAATCTTTAAGAGTAAGTGCTTCATTAAACGTATCATTGTATCGTGTCAGTTGTTTGGGAATGATGTCTGCTATCACTTCATCCATATCAATCGCAATTCGTTTCATCTTTACTCCTCCGCCACTGTTATTTATCAAGCTTGAGCTTGGCTAGAGCTTCAGCTAATGCTGGATTAAATGGCTCTTCTTCCGTTTTGTTTTGTTTCTTTAAATATTGATTGACATCACGCTTTGACGCTTTTGTATTTTTTTCCTTTTGTTTTCGTTCGTTAAAAGTGGAGAGCTTTTCTTTATGACCACATTTACATGCAAACACCTGGCCTTCGCCTTCTCCTCGAAGTTCTAGCTTTTTCTTACAAACGGGACATCGTGCATTGGTTACTTTGGCGATGTTTTTACGGTAGCCACATTCTCGGTCCTGGCACACACGCATTTTTCCCTTTTTCCCATTCACTTCAAGAAGGAGCTTTCCACAGTCAGGACATTTGCTTCCTGTCACATTGTCATGCTTGTACTTCTGTTCACTTTGTTTAATTTCTTGAACGACCGTTTTTGCATAGCCTTTCATTTCTGTAATAAAGGCTTGTTTTGATAGTTTGCCTTTTGAAATTAAATCTAGCTTTTGTTCCCACTCGGCTGTTAACGCCGGTGTCCGTAAATCAGAAGGTACTAATTCCAATAGTTGCCTTCCTTTAGACGTAATAAAGATGTCTTTCCCCTTTTTCTCAAGTAAAAAGCTACTAAAAAGCTTTTCAATGATATCTGCTCGAGTTGCTACCGTTCCTAGTCCACCAGTTTTCCCGATTGTGGTGATTAAATCCTTTGTTTCTCCTTGCATGTATTGAACTGGATTTTCCATCGCAGATAGTAACGTTGCTTCATTAAAACGGCCAGGTGGTTTCGTTTCACCTGTTGTTTCCGTAAGCTTGGTAATGGATAAGCTCGTCCCTTTTGCAATGTCTGGAAGCGTTTGTTCTTTAATATCGTCAGAATCCTCATCCGTATTGTGCTCATATATCGCTTTCCAGCCAAGGGAAATCACTTTTTTTCCTTTTGCTTGAAAGGACTCTCCCGCGATTTCAGCTTGAATCGTCGTTTGTTCAAATTCAAACGGAGGAGATAACACAGCTAAAAAGCGTTTCACGACAAGGTCATAAATCTTCCGTTCCTTATCGGATAAGCTTGGTAAGCTCGCTCTTTCTTCTGTAGGAATTATCGCATGGTGGTCAGACACTTTGCTATCATCGACAAATGATTTATTCGCCTTAATTGGTGTTTTTATTTTAGCAACAAGTCCTGCATATGGCCCCACACTACACCCTCTTAAGCGGTCCCCTAGTGTTTCCACCAAATCAGACGAAAGGAACCTAGAATCTGTTCTTGGATAGGTTAGCACTTTATGGTGTTCATACAGCTTTTGCATCGTTCCTAACGTTTCTTTTGCAGAGAATCCAAAAATTTTATTAGCGTCCCGCTGTAATTCCGTTAAATCATATAATGCTGGGGCAAAGCTTTTCTTCGGCTTTTTATCCACGTTGATAATCGTTGCCTTTTGATTCTTCACTTTGGCTACTACTCGTTCTATCACTTGTTTATCAAACGTTCGATGTTGCTTTGATTTTTTGTCTTGCCACGTTAACAAGATGTTGTTCTCTGTTTTAGCTGTTAGACCGTAAAATGGTTTCGGTTTAAATTCGTTGATCTCCTTTTCCCGTTGCGCAATCATTGCCAGAGTTGGTGTTTGAACCCGGCCACAGGAAAGTTGGGCATTGTACTTTGTCGTTAGCGCTCGAGTGGCATTAATGCCGACAAACCAATCAGCTTCCGATCTCGCTACCGCTGAATGATACAGGTTTTCATATTCTTTTCCGCTTTTTAAACGTGAAAACCCATCTTTAATTGCTTTGTCCGTGACAGAGGAAATCCAAAGTCTTTTTAGCGGTTTATTAATTTTAGCCTTTTCAAGAATCCAACGAGCAACCAGTTCTCCTTCTCGACCAGCGTCTGTCGCAATGACAATGTCTCCAACATCTTGGCGGTGAAGCTGTGTTTTTACCGTTTGGAATTGCTTTCCTGTTTTCTTAATAACAACAAGTTTCATATAAGAAGGCAACATCGGTAAATCCTCTAGTTTCCAAGCTTTATATTTTTCATCATAAGCTTCTGGGTCGGCAAGCGTCACTAAGTGTCCTAACGCCCAAGTCACGACATAGCGGTCCCCTTCAAAAAATCCATTTCCTTTTTTATGACACTGTAGTACACGAGCAATATCTCGTCCTACAGATGGTTTTTCTGCGATTACAACCGTTTTTTTCATCAAAACATCCTTTCACAATTTCCTATAAGTACTATACCATAGTTCAATTCAAGGATGCATGAAGGGACTTACGGTCTTATTCTTACCGCTGTGCCATTTGGTATCGTTCTAGCAAGTTCTTCAACATCGTTATTATACATCCGGATACAGCCTCTTGAGACAGCTTTGCCTATTGAAGAAGGATCATTCGTTCCGTGAATCCCGTAATGTTTCTTCGATAAGGACATCCACATCGTCCCAAATGGCCCTCCTGGATTGGGGGCTCGATTTACAACCACAAAGTCTCCAACTGGGGTTTGATGAAGAATTCTGCCAACAGCAATCGGATATGTTTTAACATAGGTTTCATTCTCATATAAGGTCAGCGTACGATTTGAAATCGAAACTTCAATCGTGTAAGGAATCGTATCTGGATTCGGTAGACCAGGAATATAAATGGCCTGACCTACATAAATCATGTTTGGGTCACTGATTTGATTGACGTTGACTAATGTTGCAAATGGGACACGGTAATCTTCTGAAATTGACCAAAGCGTTTCTCCTGGCCGAACATGATGGTAGTACATAACACTCTCTCCTCTTTTTTTAAGATAGTATATGTGCCTAACACATAGTAAGGAACTGGAAATAAGACTTTTCGACAAATCATTGCTCTGTTACACTTAGAAAAGAACATTACAATAGAGGTGACCTCATGCCAGATTGGTCTTATCATAGTTTATTTAAACCGTTACTATTTACCTTACAACCAAGGATCGCACGAGATTTAACACTTCGTACAATGAACACGATGTGTCAGATGCCCCTTGGAAACAGCATCATCCAATTCATGGGACATACAAGTCCTAGTAAACTAATAAAACGAGAAAGCAACAATTTAGACTATCTTTCCCCTGTTGGTTTATCAGGTGAGTTAGATAAACAACAAATCGGGACAGTCCCCCTATCCAAACTCGGCTTTGGGTTTATTGAAATTGGTCCGATTACTCTTGATGAAATCGGCGAAGGACAGATTACGAGAGTTGTAGAAAATGAGACCATTACCTATGAAAAACACTTTGCCAACATCGGTGTCGAGAAGACGCTCGCAAATCTAGAAAAGCATTCTAGTAAGATTGATATTCCGATACATATCCGCATTACCCACCAACCGAACCTAGATAAACAAAGGGCAATGAGGGAAATGGCAGAACTCATTGAAAAGCTCGATCCTTTTGCTGATATACTAGTCATCCAAAGCGACTATCACTTTGAATTATCGCGAAAAAGTGGAAAACCAGTGATGATTTATCTATCTTCTCAGGACGAGATAATCCTTCCTCAGAACATTGGTGGAGTTGTTGTTGGGGGAGATTCTATAGAAGGACTTAAAGAAATGGTCGCAACCATCAGAAAACGAGATTCTGACCTTCCTATCATTACAAATGGTTGTGTCATTGAACCTAATGATGCAGTTGAGCTTATACAGCGTGGGGCAACTCACGTGATGTTGCATGAGGGATTTGTATTTTCTGGTCCTGGACTACCAAAACGCATTAATGAATTACTGACACATGTATCGATTCCAAATGAAAGAGAAAAAGAAAGCCTAGGATGGATTTCTCTCGCTTTAATGGCCGTCGGTATTTTTATCGGTGGTGCCCTTGCTACGCTCGTTGCGTTGACCGTTGTGATTCTCCCTTACGATGAACAATTTTTGGGTATGTCTAGAGAAGAGCTCCTCTCTATCTCAGAAAACATTATAAAATTTATGTCCCATGACCGCCTTTCACTTGCTGGTGTCATGTTGAGTACTGCTATTATCTATTGGCAACTTGCGATTTTTGGTGTCCGACGAAATAAACACTGGGCCAAAGTTGTCTATAGTGTCGGTGCCATTTCAGGGTTTTTGAACTTGTTCTTATTTTTTGGATTTGGGTACTTTGATAAGCTTCATGCTGTTTTTTATTTGCTATTGCTGCCATTTTTTATCTTTGGATATAAATATTCAAACACAATGGAACTCGGCGAGAGCTCTACCAATCGCTTTAATTCAAAAGCATGGAAACGCTCACTATATGGTCAGTTTATTTTTATCGTATTAGGCGGATTATTAATTATTGGTGGCCTTGTCATTTCTTTTATTGGCACACAAGATGTGTTTGTAAAAGAAGACTTAGTGTTTATCGGAATGACGATAGAACAAATAGCAGCCATAGATGATCGCTTAATTCCACTCATTGCCCACGACCGTGCTGGCTTTGGGGGCGCACTCATTTCAAACGGCCTATTACTCTTTCTACTATCGCTTTGGGGATTTAGAGAAGGACAGCGTTGGATATGGTGGACGTTGTTTCTAGGAGGGCTTCCAGGACTTATTTATGGCTATGGGGCACACCTCTTAATCGACTATATGGACCATTATCATTTATCCCCTGTTTACCTTTTAATTGTTTTATATGTTGCTGGTCTTTATCTTTCTTGTGGATTTTTCTTTCATAAGAAAGATGACAACCCGTCTCTTCAAGCATAGTTTTTTTCTTGACAGATTCAATTGGCAAATTTATACTTGTTGTAACTACTGAAAGGAAAAGGTAATTTGCCCATGTGGAATTAATCTCATGTTTAGGATAATCACTCATTTGTATAACACATTGAGAACCTAGAGACGGGATTGATCTACACATTTTACCGATCCAAGTCATGTACTTGAATACGTGAAAAACATGTTTGCTATTTATGCAACCATGTTATTTGATCAACCGCTCTCCTGGATAGAGCGGTTTTTTTGTAATTCAATTCCGTCTCAAAAAAAAATTGAGGTGGAGTTTATGAACGTCATACAAGTAAAACATTTGCACAAGCAATTCGGCGATAAAGAAGTTTTAAAGGATATTCATTTTACAATAAGAAAAACTGATAAAATTGGATTGGTTGGTTGGAACGGGACAGGAAAATCAACGCTCGTCCAACTTCTTACAGGTGCACTTGAACCTAACCAAGGTACCATTTCAAAATACCCTCCTACTTTGTCCATTGGGTATTTACCCCAAGTAACTGATGCGGATACAACAAAAAAAGAAATAAATAATCGTTATTTACAAACAATCAGTCAGTTACGGGTACATCATGTACAAAACGAAACGTATGCAAGTGGTGGGGAAAGACTAAAGCTTGCTCTTGCTGAAGTTTGGGCAACAAACCCAGAAATGCTTATTTTAGATGAGCCGACAAACCATTTAGATGTTGATGGATTACGTTGGCTAATTAAGCAAATCAATCAGTTTGATGGTCCTGTTTTGATGATTTCACACGACCGCTATTTTCTAGATGAGACCGTGACTCTTATTTTTGAACTAGAAGACGGGCAATTAACGATTTATGAAGGAAATTACTCGGCGTATCAAGCGGAAAAACAAAGACGACGCCAGCAACAAAGTCGTGATTATACGAAGCAACAGCGACACATTGACCAAATTGAACAGCAAGTATCTACACTTCGACAATGGTCTGCAAAATCACATCGAGATGCTGGTAAAGGACGTACTCCTTCAGAAAATAAGCAAATGGGATTAAAGGAATATGAACGGGTTAAAGCAAAGAAAAAAGACAACCAAATTAAGTCCAAATTAAAACGCCTTGAACTTGAGTTGTCTAAAAATAAAATTGAAAAACCAAAAGAAGACCCTAGCATTTACTTTTCCTTTGAAGCCTCAAGGAATCGTGGAAAACGAATCGTAGAAGCAACAAACCTTACAAAAACATATGGCTCACACACTTTATTTTCTCAAAGTCACTTTTATATCAAGCATGGAGAAAAAGTCGGTTTACTAGGAACAAATGGAGCGGGAAAAACGACATTTATCAAGATGCTTTTGCAACATGAAGAAGTAACATCTGGTTCCTTATGGAAAAGTGATTCGTTGCGTATCGCTTATTTAAATCAGGATATATCTAATATACCGTTAGAAAAAAACGCATTAGAATTTATCGATATCACGGAACGAACAGCCATTGCCAGAGCGAGAACTCTGTTTGCAAACCTCGGTTTAAAAGAGGAAAAACTCCTTACCCCTTTACACACCTTAAGTTTAGGAGAGCGAACAAGAGTGAAGTTAGTCAGTATGATTATGATGGATTACGACCTTCTCATCTTAGATGAACCTACCAATCATTTAGACCTACCAAGCCGTGAACAGTTGGAGAAAACGTTAGAATCGTATAGAGGAACGTTACTTATTGTTTCTCATGACCTCTATTTAATCGATAAAATTTGCGACAAGCTTCTTGTTATAGAAAATCAACGAATTTCAAGAATTGAATCTGGTTTGCACGAATATGAACAGTCTAAAAAAGCTTCCCATGAGCCTGACAAAAAGTCTGTTATCGAAGAACTCTCCCTACTAGACACAAAGATTTCCGAGCTATTAGGAAAAATTAGTATGGCACTTCCTGGCAGTCCTGATTATGTCGAGCTTGACCATGAAATAACAAGGTTACTACAAGACAAAAGAAAGCTTCAAGAAAGAATTAAAGGATAGAGGAAAGACATAACACGTTAAAAATAAGTAATTGTAGAGGCCGAATCAAAAGATTAAAACTTTTGTCTCGGCCTCTATTATATTAATTTTGTTCGGCAAGCTGTTGCAGCGTGTACCGTATTTCAAAATACGTAACTTCGTCTGGCAATTCCTCTTTTATTGGCTTTAAGCGCTCAGCCCCTACTTTTTCGATTGCAGCTTTAATTAAGGGTTGATGCTGTTCGTTTATAAATTGTGACAGGTCGATGTCCTCTCCACTATCTTTACATTTTTCGAGATGGGTTAAAATCGTTTCAACTGAACTTTCACGTTGTGTTGCAATGTCTCCCGGCGTTAACCCTTGCCTAAACAATTCTAATGTAATGAGATGGCTTGGAGTTTTGGGTTTCATGCTTTGTTGAACGGATGCTAGTTTTGGTTCTGCTTCCTTCTTTTGGTCCTCAAACGGTTGTAAGAAGGCTAAAAGCGCTTCCCCATACTTCACTAATTTTTGCTCACCGATTCCATGAATTTGTAATAACTCCTCATTTGATAAAGGAATGATTTTGCTCACTTCCCGAAGTGTCTTATCCGAGAAGATAACATATGGCGGAACATTCGCTTCCGTAGCCAGTTCTTTTCGCCACTGTCGAAGTTCTTCAAAGATATCGTTATTCGCCTGTACCGATGTCTCTTCTCTTCGTTCACGCTTAAAAACCAGTTTTCCCCCTTTTAACACTTCGACTGCATTTGTTGTAAGTTTAACCGTCGGGTAAGCTCCCTCGCTTGTTTGTAAAAATTGTTCGGCCACTAAAAAATCAATTAAAGCAGCTACATTTTTCGCAGACCAATGTTTTAGCAAACCGTATGTGGACAGCTTATCGAAACGAAGTGACGTTACTTTCTGATTTTTAGACCCTGTAAGGACTTGAGCAACAAGCGTTCTTCCAAAAGCTTCATTCATCCGTTTAACACAAGAAAACACCATTTGCGCTTCTTTTGTTAAGTCAATAGATTCTGTATCATCCGTACAATTAGAGCACTTGCCGCATGGCTCAAAAATGTCATTGAAATACCGTCCAATGTATTGCTGTAAGCAGCCATCGGTATGACAGTAGTCAACCATTTGCTGAAGCTTTTTATATTCAAGTCCTTTGCGTTCCTCCGCGATTTCCGACTGCTCAATTAAGAATTTTTGAATGCGGATATCATCTGCTGAGAATAGAAGGATACATTCACTATCTACTCCATCACGACCGGCACGACCGGCTTCTTGATAGTACGCTTCGATCGTTCGCGCTAGATTATAGTGAATGACAAAGCGCACATTCGATTTATCAATCCCCATACCGAACGCATTGGTCGCAACCATAACATTGATATCATCTCGCAAGAACGCCTCTTGGGAATCAGCTCTGTCATGTTCATTCAGGCCCCCGTGATACTTTCCTACCTTTATTCCCTTTTCTAGCAGCTTTTCATATAAAGCATCCGCTTGCTTACGGGTCGAAGTGTATATAATCCCTGAATCTAGTGAATGGTTTTTTAAATAATTTCGAACAAAGGTGAATTTATCCTGTCCCTTAACAACTTGTAATAGAAGGTTGTCTCGACGTGCCCCAGTGACAACCGTATTCTCATCCTCAATATGTAGATGTCTGCATATGTCTTCTTGAACTTGTTCGGTAGCGGTTGCCGTTAACGCTAAAATTAATGGTTTAGGCTGCAACGAATCAATATATGTTGAAATCGAACGATAGCTTGGCCTAAAATCATGGCCCCATTGCGAAATACAGTGTGCCTCGTCTATCGCAATCATCGTAATCTCGATTCTAGAGATCATCGATTGAAAATAAGAATCTCCTAATCGCTCTGGAGCGATATAGATAAGCTTATAATCCTCTCTCATCATTCTCATCAAACGGTCTTCTAACTCTTGTTGAGAAATAGAGCTATTTATATAGGTCGCAGGAATCCCCGCTTGATTTAGGGCATCAACTTGGTCTTTCATAAGAGAGATTAATGGGGAAATGACTAACGTTACACCAGGCATAAGCATAGCTGGTATTTGATAACAAATTGATTTCCCACCACCTGTTGGCATGATTCCTAAACTGTTTTGACCAGCTAGAACTCGTTCAACAATTTGCTTTTGGCCGTTCCGAAATGAAGGGTATCCAAAATAACGCTGTAACAGCTGTTCTGCTTCAGTAAGCATGGTTACTCCCCTTTCTCATTTTCACATAATAGAATCTACTATAGCACAAAAAGGCCCTTTTCTCTATGTAGAAAAGGACCCATTCTAGCAATCTTATCGTATTATTCTACTTCTTGCCAATCAATTGTGACGCCCCATTTATTTGCTAATGAATTTAATTCTTCTTCAAACTTGGTGTATAATTCCCCAGATTCATAAAAAAGGGAATCTGACTCTTCCTCTAACCCATCAAGCCAAGCTTGTTCTGCTTGTAAATGAAGAGCTAATGCTCGGTTATGAATTTCATGGATTTCTTTTAATTCTTCCTTTTCTATTTTGCTACTATATGCTTTTGACCTAGCAACGATTTCTTCAAGTTCTGGAATAACAGTTGCAGATAAAAATTCATTTAATTCTTCTTCCGTTTCCCCATCAAACTCAAGATAACTAATTGCAAGATAGTCATCTGTTAGCTGCTCCGTATCTTCTAAATACGTCATCATCGCATCTGTATTTCCAGTTAAATTCTGAAAAAGAAAATAGCCACCAATAGCTAGTACAACGATTGAAAATATCGTCGAGATTAATTTTTTGTTCATCACTTTTCTCCTATTATCAAAGTATTATAACTTTTCAAATATATCATAATTCGACCTATTTTTCAGCAGGAAATTAAACACAATCATATCTTTTTTTCTCTCGATATTCCGTACTTCAGATAGGAGATTTTTTCTTTTCATGTAAACGTGGTATAATCGCAGAGGATATTTACTATTTGGAGGAATTTATACATGTTATCAGTTAATAATGTTAGCTTACGGTATGGAGATCGTAAGTTGTTTGAAGATGTTACGATTAAGTTCACACCTGGAAACTGTTATGGTCTAATTGGCGCAAACGGGGCTGGAAAGTCGACGTTTATTAAGATTTTGTCCGGAGAAATTGAATCACAAACGGGCGAAGTCAACATGGCTAAAGGACAACGATTAGCGGTATTAAAGCAGAATCACTTTGAATATGAGGAACACGAAGTTCTTTCTGTTGTCATTATGGGGCATGCTCGTCTCTATGAAGTCATGAAAGAAAAAGATGCGATTTATATGAAAGATGACTTTACAGATGAAGACGGGATTAAAGCGGCTGAACTCGAAGGCGAATTTGCTGAATTGAATGGGTGGGAAGCTGAATCTGAAGCTGCAATCTTACTAAAAGGACTTGGGATTGGCGAAGACTTACACTATAAGAAAATGGCTGATTTAACAGGTGGAGAAAAAGTAAAAGTTTTACTTGCTCAAACGTTGTTTGGAAAACCAGACGTTTTGCTATTAGATGAGCCTACCAATCACCTTGATATTAAAGCCATTGAATGGCTTGAAGAGTTTTTAATTACGTTTGAAAATACGGTTATCGTTGTCTCCCATGACCGTCACTTTTTAAACAAAGTATGTACACACATTGCCGATTTAGATTTTGGAAAAATTCAAATCTATGTTGGAAACTATGATTTTTGGTATGAATCTAGCCAGTTAGCTGCAAGAATGGCTTCAGATGTCAATAAGAAAAAAGAAGAAAAGATTAAAGAGCTACAAGCCTTTATTGCTAGGTTTAGTGCAAACGCATCTAAATCCAAGCAAGCAACTTCTCGAAAAAAACTTCTTGATAAAATTGACCTTGAGGACATTAAACCTTCTTCACGTAGATACCCATTCGTTCAGTTTACACCAGAGCGTGAAATTGGGAATGATGTGTTAGTCGTTGAAGGATTAACAAAAACGATTGATGGTGAGAAAGTCCTTGATAATGTGAGTTTTCGCATGAATAAGGATGATAAAATCGCGTTAGTAGGTTCAGACGAAATCGCGAAAACAACATTATTTAAAATTCTTATGGGCGAAATGGAACCAGACAGTGGTTCTTTTAAATGGGGAGTAACTACTTCACAGGCGTATTTCCCAAAAGATAACTCTGCTTTTTTTGAGAAAAATGACATGGACCTTGTCAACTGGCTTCGTCAATATTCACCTGTGGACCAAAGTGAAAGTTTCTTGCGTGGTTTTTTAGGTCGTATGCTCTTTTCAGGTGAAGAAGTATTAAAGAAAGCAAGTGTTCTCTCTGGGGGAGAAAAAGTCCGCTGTATGCTTTCAAAAATGATGTTAAGCGGATCAAATATTCTTCTTTTAGATGAGCCAACGAACCATTTGGACTTAGAATCAATTACAGCACTTAATAACGGATTAATCGCCTTTAAAGGTGCACTCATCTTCACATCACATGACTATCAATTTAACAATACGATTGCTAACCGCATTATCGAAATTACGAAATCAGGGTTAATTGATAAACAAGCAACATATGAAGAGTATATGCAAAGTCAATTGAAACAAAAGAATGCTTAATAGCAAAAAAAACCAAGCGAGTTTATCCTCAGCTTGGTTTTTTTTGCTATTGTTTGCTTTCAATCAATGACTGAAATCCATACATTAATGTCGCTTTTGTTAAACAAAGGAGGAGCAATTGATACTCTTTCATCGTATGAAGTGTAACTAACCTTGCCTTTTGAAATACTTTAACTACACCAAAAGAAAATAGGCTATCGACAATTACGTTTAATGTCAGATATTTGAGAAAATGTCCATAAGTCGCTTTTAAAATCCATAATGAGCCAACAAAAAAGGGTCCACATATTAAAGGAAGCTCACCCATCATGTTCGGATGAAGCTTGTTGTAAAATTCCCACCATTTTTCCTTTTTGGCTAGAAAGCTCTCCCCCATGATAAAAAAAGCCATAAATAAAGCGCTTGGATAAAAACGTTTTAGATCCTGCTTTTTCATAAGTGGAATCGTTAGCCATGGAATTATCGCAACAGCAATTAAAATTAATTTAGAATTTTTTTTCATTACAACTCACCTCTCGTTATTAGTATGTATTTAAAACTAAATAATATAGCATACTCGTCATTCATTATTGACCAATTTTCTATAGCAACTAGCAAGTACTGCCATGATGAAGTGAAATGGTAGCTGAGTTAGTATAGATGACTTCAAAATTCTTGCCCTAATCAAAATGGCATCTAGTAGTATCCCTGTTGTTACACTGATTATTTTTTGATATCGCGTATTTACGATACATAACCAAGTTATAAAAAGAGATTGTACAATAGAGTAAATCGGTGCGATTTTTAAATGACTCTTCCAAGTTCCAAAACCAAATTTTATTTTCCCAACATAGGCCAATATAAACAATAAGTTAACGTTCGTTACAACATTTAAATAATACATAGAAATATATTGAACCACTTTGTTGTTTCCCTTAAGTTGTTCATACCATTTATCACTTATATAAAAGAATAACGGTAATAACAAAAACGTATAGGAAGTCCTCCACCACTGATGTCTATAGATTCCTAATTTGAGAAACAGTGTCTCGATTACCGCAAAATACACGCTCCAACCCCATTTTGCTTTCCATCCTAAATGAAATCCTGTTAAAAGGATACTAGTAAAAGGGACATAGACGGCTTGAGACAGTATGGCTCCAAGTATATTATCGAATTGTTTATTCTTTAATACATTAGGCTTATATATATAACCTTGGAATAAATTTACAACGATATATTCAAAGTGGTAACACAAGCCAATGTTAGACATGAGTAACAAAAATAATTGTTTTTTATTTCTTTTTTTATAGAACGTGATTATAACGACAATTGTATGTACAATTGTTAAGACAATATAAGGGTATTTATTAAACCTCTTCGACAAAACTCATCCCTTCATTTCTATTTCTTAATTTGTTTCCACTTAAAGTACTTCTTCATAGTCCATTCCTTCCATAACTGCTTGGAGTACAACTTTTTTAAATTGTTCACCCTTGTGGGCATCTAATATCTTTTGACCTAAATGTATAAATTGCAATAATTCTTCATCTGATAAATGGCTAACTATCAACGGAAACTCTGGCATCACATTCACCTGCTTGGAAATTTCATGTAACAATGCAACTCCAGTTTCTGTTAGAATGACCTCTTTACATTTGGGACGTTTTTTATCTTTTTGTACGGTGACATATCCTTTATCAACTAATGGTTTTACTAGTCTTGTCACTGTGGAAAGATGCCAACACCCAAGTTCACTTAGTTGGGAAGGCGAAAGAACTTTGTTATTGGTAGATAACAAAAATAAGATGTGCTGTTGTGCCGGCGACACATCAAAATGTTTTGCCAACTGTGCCCACTGTTCTTCCATGCAAAAATATAAAGCTCGTACCATCAGTAATAACATTTGCTTCGTCATTAAATTCATCTTTTCCCTCCACACTTGTATCTACAACTAACAGTAGTATTTGGAGTTAATCTACTTTCATACGATTTTTTTAAAAATGCCCTTGATAAGACCATGTAAATATGGTAAGTTTAGAGAAATATTTACATACGTTGCAGAGGACTAGTAAGATGTTTGAAGCGCTCAGAGAACTGTTGGTTGGTGCGAAACAGTCGTGAACAATATCTGAACTCACCTTGAAGTAGCTCACTGAAATGTTAAAAGTAGGTGGAGACGGTTCCTACCCGTTACCGTAGGAGGATATGGGTTTTGTTCTAATAACCTAGTCTGCCTGAGCGCATGCCTTTTTAGGTGTGAATTGGAGTGGTACCGCGTAAGATAACAAGTCTTTCGTCTCTAACTAGAGATGAAGGGCTTTTTTAGGTTAATCTACAAGAGGAAAACGAAAGGTTGGTTATGGGAAATGAAAAACGTAAATAAATATGCTAGAGGCTATTTTATGCCTCCCGTCACAAGCTTAAAATGGACAGAAAAAGAATATATTACCGAAGCCCCAACATGGTGTAGCGTTGACCTTCGCGATGGGAATCAAGCGTTAGTGATTCCAATGAACTTAGAAGAAAAACTTGAATATTTTCAAATGTTAGTCAAGATTGGCTTTAAAGAAATTGAGGTTGGTTTTCCAGCCGCATCTGAAACAGAATACATGTTTTTACGAACGTTAATTGAAAACAATTTAATACCAGATGATGTGACGATTCAAGTGTTAACTCAATCAAGAGATCACATCATTAAAAAAACGTTTGAATCCTTAAAAGGAGCTAAAAACGCTGTCGTTCATTTATATAATTCAACTTCACTTGCCCAGCGTGAACAAGTGTTCAGAAAATCAAAAGAACAAATTGCTGACATTGCGGTCACTGGAGCAAAATTATTAAAAAAATATGCGGCTGAAACAGAAGGGAACTTTCAATTCCAATACTCTCCTGAAAGTTTTACAGGAACGGAAATTGAATTCGCATTAGATGTCTGTAATCAAGTTCTTGATGAGTGGCAACCAACGGCAGATAATAAGGTCATTATTAACCTCCCTGCTACCGTTTCAATGTCTATGCCACACGTGTATGCGAGTCAAATTGAATACATGAGTGAGAACATGAAATACAGAAACAATGTCATTCTTTCCATTCATCCACACAACGACAGAGGTACAGGTGTTGCAGATGCTGAACTTAGCTTGTTAGCTGGCGGACAACGTATTGAGGGAACATTGTTTGGAAACGGTGAACGAACAGGTAATGTGGATATCGTCACCCTAGCTTTAAACCTTTACTCTCACGGAGTTGACCCGGGCCTTAATTTTGAAAATATATTAGAAATTATTGAAGTGTATGAGCGCCTTACACGAATGAAAGTACCTGAAAGACAGCCTTATAGTGGAAAACTTGTCTTTGCCGCATTTTCTGGTTCTCATCAGGACGCCATTGCCAAAGGAATGAAATGGCATGACGAACAGCAAAGCGAAGCATGGTCCGTCCCATATTTGTTAATTGACCCTAAAGATATTGGACGTGAGTATGAGGGTGATGTGATTCGTATAAATAGTCAATCTGGTAAAGGTGGCATTGGTTATGTGCTTGAACAGCATTACGGTCTTGATCTTCCACCTAAAATGCGCGAAGGTTTTGGCTATGCGGTTAAAGATGTATCCGATAAGTTCCAAAAAGAACTTATGCCAAATGAAATTTATGACATTTTTAACGAACAGTTCGTCAATCTAACATCTCCGATTGAATTCGTAAGCTATAGCTTCACCCAGCATGATAATTTTGAAACAAAGGTTACTGTTTCTATTGATGGAAACGTCGAAGAGCTTATCGGTACAGGGAACGGAAGACTAGATGCCATTAACAACGCAATAAAAGAAAAGCTTGGCCTAGAATACAATGATTTGTTTTATAAAGAACACGCACTTGAAACAGGTTCAAAAGCACGCGCTGTCTCTTATGTTTCCATCACTGACCCTAATGGCACTGTCTCATGGGGCTGTGGAATTGATGTAGACATTATGACCTCATCGGTAAAAGCATTGTTTAGCGCTGTAAATAAATTAATCAAAGACTAAGAAAAACAGTGCGAAGCCGCTACCTACTTTTAAAGTCAAGCAAAAATGGGGTTCTTTTATTTGACGCGTAGCGAGCGAAGCCAGTGCTCTTCAATGATTGACCCCAGTAATTTTTATATTTTTAAAAAAGCAATTGGTTTCTGGCCAATTGCTTTTTCTTATACAGAGATATTTTCTCGACTACTTTTATACTACAATTAATGTTGCAATCATCTCGTCATGACCACCACCACAAGGAATTGAACAATAAATCTCATACTCACCAGGTTCCAAGGTAACTGTTGATTTACCATCTCCATTAATCTTCACATTCGTTCCTCTTATTTCAATTCCATGGTAACCATCTACGTTTTTTAATTCAATGGTCACACTTCCAGCAGTAACGGTATATTCCTCTTCGTTAAAATCCCAGTTCGAAGCTTCTATCACAATGAGATTATCGCTATTCTCATCATTTATTGCCTCGTTACCACTCCCCCCGCAAGCTGCTAGTAATCCTACTAGGAACACAAGAAAACTATAATACACTACCTTTTTTTTCATGTTCTTTTCTCCTCTCAGCGAATCTGAAATTTGTATTCATCCTTAGCCTAACAGAAGCTAGAACGATAGAGAGTGACTCGAATCACTCATTTTATGAATAGTTAACAAACAAAAAGCGCTCAGACTATTCTAAGCACTTCAAGGAATGATTAGAGGATTTCCTCCTTTAATTTACTAGAATTAATGAGTAAACAACCCGCTTCATTGATATCAAGTAGACCTTTTTTTCGAAGACGATTAATTGTTCGGTTCATTGTTTCTCTAGATGTTCCAATCATGTTCGCAAGTTCTCGGTTTGTAAAATGTGTCGTGATTTTATGGATATCTCCTATTTGTATACCGTTTGATTTACATAATCGAAGCAACAACATTATTATTTGCTCATACGTATCACGTAGTATCTTTTCTTCTAACCGGTTTTGAAGGTCAACAATTTTCTCTCCTAATACTCTAAATAATTTGATACAAAGCTCTGGTTTTTTCACGAGTATTTCTTCAAATAGTCCAATCGGAACTACAATTAGTTCGGTTTGTTCCAATATTTCAGCATGTGCTGGGAAACTACCCTTTCGAAAAAAACCAGCATGTGGGAACATTTCGCCTGCTTGTAAAACTGAAACAATTTGTTCTTTTCCAGATTCATCAATTTTGTGGATCTTCACCTTGCCTTTATGGATAAAAAATACACGGTCCAACGGGTCTCCTTGCATAAATACAAATGACTTAGCACGGAACGTTCGGAATTGTGAAATGTCTACAATTGGTTGTATTTCCTCTTCTGAAAGCTCTTTGAATAGTGATACACCAAGTAAATGCTTTTTAATAACATCTAACTTCATATTCTCTTGCCTCCTTTACCTTTTGTTCGGATAACCTTATTGTATCAATCACACGAAATAAAACTGTGATGTAGCTCACAATTCTATATAGCTTATGACTAACTTAACGACTCTCTTGTGATGCAGGTCACTTCATCAACTCTCATTGCTTGTTATCCTAGATGTAGAAAGAAAATATCAAACATGTGGAGGTTAATCGTATGGAGCATACATTTACAGAAACGTCGATTATCGGTGAGATTGTGACTAAATTCCCAAAAGCAAGCGACCTTTTCAAATCATACAGAATTGATTTTTGTTGTAGTGGAAATAGACCATTAATAGAAGCTATCGAAGAAAATCAACTTTCAGCTGAAGAGGTATTATCTAACCTTAATAATCTATATAAAGAGACAAGCGCACTTCAAGAATCAAGTATCCAATGGGAAGAGGCCTCTTACCAAGAACTGATTGATTACATTATCAATAAACATCATCAGTATCTATCGGAGGAGTTGCCGCAACTGAGTCCTTACGTCACAAAGGTGTTTCGAGTCCATGGGTCATCACAACCTCACTTAGGAGTGATTCATAAACTGTTTAATGAACTTAGAGTTGAATTAGAACAACACCTTATTAAAGAGGAAACAGAAGATTTCCCACTCATATTAGACATCGAGAAAAACCCAACAGAAGAAAAATATGCAAAGCTCCAAGAAGTAATTAATAACTTAGAAAATGAACATAGCCATGCAGGTGATATTCTTAAAACTCTAAGAGAGATAACGGATGATTATACACCACCAGAAGGAGCATGCGGCACGTACCGGCTCGTATATTCCCGCCTTGAAGCCCTTGAATCTGATATGTTTGAACATATTCACCTAGAAAACAATGTATTGTTTCCACGGGCTGCAGCAAGCATGTAAGAGACTATGTGAACGTATAAAATTACTAGAGGGTGTGACAAAAGGTAAAAAACAACTTTTGTCACACCCTTTATCACCTATTTATTTAAGTTATGTTCATATACTTGTAAATGCTTATAAACGATTCGTAGGAGTGGAGCTTGAATGCCATATTGATCCGCGAGAGATACTAAATACCCCTGCAAATGGTCTCCTTCTATCTCCCCACCCTTCTCGATATCGCGGAGCATTGACGATTTCATTGTGTCATCCTGTTTATTCATAACAACCATGTACTTATCAATCATTCCTTCTGCTATCGGCGCGCCTACACGAAGCATAATTTCCTCGACTTCCGTAAATAACTCTCGAATGAGTCGCTTTCCATAATCATCATGTTGTATCGGTCCAATGGAAGAACGCATTAACGTTGTAATTCCAGATAACACTGTAATGAACATATACTTGTGCCACATATCCTGCATGATGTTCTTACTTAAACGAAAGGTCGTAGACTTCATTTTAAATAATTCTGCTATCTGTTCAGCACGCTTTGTTCGTTCTCCGTTTCTTTCACCGAATACCATATCATGAACTTGACTCGTTTGAATGATGTTTCCTTCTTGGTCCAATGTCGTTTCAATAAAACAAAGACCCCCCATCACCTTTTCTTCCCCGTATCGGTCCACTATTATTTGTAAGTGCTTAATGCCATTTAACAAAGGAATAATTACTGTATTTTTTCCTACAAACGGCTCGATATCATCCAACGCTTGAGCAAGGTGATACGCTTTATTCGTTAATATAATGATATCAAATGGTGCGTGAGTCATTCCGGACCTAATAGTTGTTACGTGCTTTTTTATATTGCCATGAATGCTATTAATCACTAACCCATTTTTCTGCAAATGAAGCATCCGTTTTTCACGAACCAAAAATGTTACATCGACGCCCTTTTCAAGTAATCGACCACCAAAGTATCCACCGACTCCACCTGCACCTAGTATTAGAACTTTCATGCGGTCCACCTCACTTTGTTTTTCCCTATTTTAACAGTTTTTTGATGATACGTAATGAAATATGTTCTAGCCCTCCTCTTCTTCTGCATATAGAAAAAGAGGGGGGTGACCATATTGATTCAAACAGTGTCTTCTTTTCTTGATAAAGTTAGTCATAAAGCATCGTACTACCCTAAACATCTCCTTTATTCGTCGCAGCACTCATTAGAAAAGAAACAATATGAGAATGAACTAACGTATAACTGGAAAAGACTTATTATCGACAAACAAATTCTTCATGAACTGCAGGAAAAACTGACTAAACAAAAAAAGTTGTATATTCCATCATCTTTAATGAGCTCTGATTTATCATTAATTGATACGATTAAAAGAAAAAGGAAAGAAGCGAATCGTAATAATATCACTAGAACTCAAGCATACCTTGACTTTTATAAGCGAAATCCAGAAGTACATTGGTCTTTGCTAGCTCATCTTGTCTCTCGAAATGGTGGATGGAATATGACCGACCTAAAAGGAAGCCTTCTATCCCCATTTTTTTCAGAAGAACGAACATCGGATTTCTTTTTATTCTTGGAAAAAGCAAATTCTAATATTTTCTATGATGCCTATCCCCAACTTCTTTTATATGAAGAAAGCAAAAAAAAGGGGATTAGTTTTTTTCACTTACTTCCCTACTTCGATGTCTCTCGGTTTATGAGACCTTTTTGGGACCACTTTTTAGAACATAAAAATTCTAAGTTGATTACAATTGCTTTAATTATTAATGAGCAACATTATATTGAAAATAGAATCGTTCAACATCCATATTTTAAAAAGAACGTCGTCAATACATTATTGTTTAAGGCCCAAGATGTCTTTCAGTTCACTCACGTCTTTTTCCCATACGACTTTGATAATAAAGTCAAACTAGCTGGACTTTCTGTACAGGATTTTACGAACATCTCAGAAAGAATCGACATTGGTAAGCGACTTTATACGCTTTTATTTGGAGTAGACACCCTTTTTAACGACATCACTTCTTATGTTGAGCGGCAAAAACATACTGGTTCAAGGTCTGATTTTTGGCCAACGGTATTCTCAACAACCCCAATTGAGGATCACTATAAAAGCATGCCTCATTTTTTGAGCAAACGACGAAAACCGTTTATTTATAGTCCCCATTTGCAGGATGCATGGAAAGATGTCCAACATACATCTCCATCGGATAAAGATTGGTACCAAAATGGAGCAAACCCATTTTCCTACTTCTCGACCGTTGATGTACCACAGGAGTTTGAAATCACAAAAACATACTGCTTACAACTCCATCAACTAACAACAGTAACCGACATCCAACAACTGATAAGATAAAAAAGACTGCTAGCGGTCTTTTTAGAAGCACTGTGCGGAGCCGCTACATCTTTTAAAAAATCACACAAAAGTGGGGTTCTTTTGTGTGACGAGTAGCGCGCGAAGCCAGTGCTCTCCTTCGCATAACCCCCAAATTTTTTAAATACATAACACCAAAAGCATCCTAGGAGGTCCGTTTACTCCTAGGATGCTTTTTTATTTATCAATAACGGCTACACCTAAAGCAAATTGTTTCCACAGCACATTCTCTACGCTTTTCATTTGTTTTTCGGAACAGGTCACCATGACAAAAACTTCTGTCGTTTTCTTTTTTTGCTTGGCTCTTTTCTTTTTTTTCGAAACGACCAAATCGATCCCAAGCCCTAAGAAAGAACCAATACCCAATCCAATTAGTCCGCACCAAATTGGTCCCCATGCTAAATCAAAACCATAAACAGTTCCAATCAACATTCCCATCCCACCTAAGACGAATGCGATGTCAAGTAGACTTTTACCATCAGAATGGTGGATCGTGTCAAATAGGGTTTCTGACCTACCACTTTTATCAAGCGGGACGACAAATATATTTTCTTTGTTTATCCCCAAATCTTCTATCTCTTTTAATGCTAGTTCCAATGAAGTAGAATATTCAAATGAAGCAATGACATACATATTTTCACCTCAAAGCCTTTGGCATTTTAAAGCGGGAAGATTGATAGTTACTTTTAAGATAGCGAGACTGTTCTATTTCAAATAGTTGATTAAGGTCTGAGGCTTCAGCATAAGCATGATAACTAGCAAATGCATAAACAGAAGGTAAAAATAAAAACCACTGTATATTTAACACCTCTTTTGCTTGTTCAAAATTACCAAGGATACTAAAGTGTATACTAGCACCAAAATTAGAATTGAATGCAATAATAGCGACCCATACAAAAGCAAAAAGAGCAGAGGTTAAGTTGTGTAGATATACGTGCCCCAATCCTGGAATGAGCCATGACCAAATATAAGCTAACCACGGTTTCCTTTTATCTAAATAATTGATAGCCATTGGTGAAATATAAAAAGAACGAATCGGAGCATCCTCTTTATATGCTAATAGAAACTGTTTATTACCTTGAACCGCCAGTCGGTAGCTGTCCCATATCGCAAATATATAAAATCCAACATAACCTAAATACCAATTTTCAACTAGAACGGCCCTAGCTTCATCAATTTGTCCGTGGAAAGAATAATAGATAGCAGTATTGATAAAAGCTGCATTGTTTAATAATACTTCGCTACTCATCATCACAAAACCAATCCAAATATGCCCCAAATAGTAATGACCAAAGCCTGGTAACATCACAGACCACATCATGACTATATACGGATTACAAAATTGGAGCTTATTTTGCGTCACCGCATTCATACTTAATAAAAATCTTCTATTGACCTTACCATTAGTTGTTGATTCATCATTTGTCGGAAAAGACAAAGTTTATCACACCCTAAAAATTGTAAATTAAACTTTTCTTATCTTTACCAATAACTATATTTAAATACCTTAATTACTAAAGGAATTAAGAAAAATTGCAAATGTTCATATCACAAGCTACTCACGTAGAAAGGGTGGAGCAAAAGGAAATTCAACCTTTTACCCCACCCTCGTCAAAAGTGTAGACTATAATTCTCTTGCCATTCTTTCTAATGACACATAATCCGTTTTCCCGCTTCCTAACAACGGAATTTCTTCAACGTAATGTAGGTCACTAGGTAAAAAGATAGCTGAGTGTTTTTTCTCTTTCACAAATCGTTTAATTTCCTTTAAGTCAGCTTCTTTTATACTCGTAAATAAAATAATCTTTTCCCCTTTTCGCTTATCAGGGATACTTACCGCGGCGAATCCAATATCATCATACGTATCCATCGCAATTTGCTCAACTGCTTGAAGAGAAATCATTTCTCCCCCAATTTTAGCAAATCGTTTTAGTCGGGCTGTAATCGTAACAAAGCCTTCCTCATCAATTTCAACCACATCACCTGTGTTATACCAGCCATCCTGTGGAACAAACCCTTGACCATGAATCAAATACCCTTTCATGATGTTCGGACCTTTCACTAGCAAACTTCCTCCATTTACAATTCCTTCGACTTTCTCCAACTTATATTCCATACCAGGGATAATCTTACCGACCGATTTCGCCTTTGTATATAAAGGAGTATTCAAGGAGATAAGTGGTGAGGCTTCTGTCGCCCCATATCCTTCAAGAATACGAATTCCAAACTTATTATTAAACATCTCTTTTGTATCTTCCTTAACACTTTCAGCACCAGCAATTGCATATCGTAGCGTATGCAAATCGAAAGGATGAGCATTCTTTCCGTATCCATTTAAAAATGTCGGTGTACTTAACAATATCGTGACATCTTCTTGATAGATAATTTCAGGAATTTGTTTATATTGTATTGGTGACGGGTGGATGACCAACGCGATTCCTGACAACAACGGCAGGAACGTCCCTATTGTCAATCCAAAGCTATGAAACATTGGTAAAGGATTAAGCATTTTATCTTTAGGGTTTAAATCCATAACAGACATCGCTTGTTGGATATTTGCATAGATTTGACTATGGGTTAAAATAACACCTTTAGGTTTATTTTCACTACCCGATGTAAATAAAATCACTTCATTGTCAGTAACTGCAGCTCTTTGTGAACTTGCATAGTTTTTCAAACCTACGACTTTATCTTTAGGTGTAATTTGAGCTCTGACATCTTCTAAATAGATAATCTCATAACCATTGTCTGTTAACGTTTCAACGATATGGTGTAGTTCTCCTTTTTCAATAAATAAACGAGAAGTTAAGATTTTCTTTATGCTCGCTGTTTCACAACAATCAAGCAATGTTCTTGGCCCCATTGTAAAATTTAAGACAGCAGGGGTTATCCCGATTTTGAACAGTGAAAATAACGTAACTGCTTGTCCAATGGAAGATGGCAAAAACACACCGACCTTTGGTTCAGTAAGTATCCCTTGGAGCTTTCCGCTTAATACTTGAACGGTAAGTATCAACTTTTTATACGACAATTCGTTTGTTGGATCTTTAATCATGATTCGTTGATTATCGTACATTTTAGATGCTTCAAGCAATTCATTGAATAAATTGACTTCATTTTTAATAAAACGGTCGACATATAGCGATGTCAGTTTCCGATAAATAATTGAAGCGGCCAAGTTTCTATTCGCTTCCCCTTGACCTGTTCGTAACGTAAAAGGTTCGCCAATCGTAACTTCAGGTTGAGCTTCGAGCACACTTAAATTAATGAGCGAGCCATTACTTGTAATTGGCTTAATGTTGACGGGGATAATGGTCGCTTTTGTTTGCAGAGCGACCCACGCGATTTCTTCATAAATTTTTAGGATACGACCGAGACGAGATAATCGGAGTTCTGGGAAAAGAAGAATCGGTTCCCCTTTTTCAATAATTGAGATTATTTTTCTAAGATGTTCTGGTGTGGCGCCTTCAAATACCGTGACTTTTCTACCTACAACGTTCTTGTCGTTGCCTTTGTATTCTGATCCATCCAATAAGATAAAATGAACATTTTTGGGCAAAGCATTATGTAAGTGAGTGATATCCTGTTTCGTGACGTGATTGGACATATAAATCAAATGATTTGTTTCAACCGACGGACTATGCTGCCTTTTGGGCTTTTTAAACAGATTTAACAATTGACTTCCTCCTGACAAACATTGTTGTAGTACTATAATAAATGATTACTATTTCATTATAACTCAAAGGATTTGAATTGAAAAAGAGACAGTTCATGTTAAAATGGTGGAAAGGTATTTCAGGGTGGGAGAGCATATGAAAAAATGGGTATCAGCAGTGGAAAAACGGAATTTTATAAAATGGTTTTTAGATAACCATCGGCTTAAACGAAATGAAGCACGGATGTTACTTGAGTTTATTTTGAAAAATCATCATATTTTAGAAAACATACGGTTTACCGAACAAATTAAACCAAATGAAAAAACAATAGTCATTTCTAGTTTAAACTCTGATGAGCCTGGTTTTGAATTTTATTATAACAAACGAAAAACAGATGATGTATCGACAGCTTTGGGAGAATTAATGGCTAACCCCTCAGCCAAAGTGAATATGATTGTTTACTTTTATGGTAAGTCTATGAATCATCGTTATTTACAACTTATTGAAATTCCAGCGCTCGATAATATTAAAAGACATGAAAAGCACCAAAAATATTCTAAGGAAGTTGACCTTGTCATCGAAAAAGCGATGCTAGAAAAAGAGAGACAAACACTTCGTCATCGTATTGATTTGGCCTTAGATGAATTGAACGAATCGTTATTTAAAAAGCTAGTTGTCGAATTAAAAGAATTAGAGAAAAAAATCGAAAGTATAGCAGAGTGAGTTGACCGGTGGCAGAGGAATTGAATCTGTCCACCGGACTTATCTTCTTTTGCTTTCCACCTTAGGTTTCCCTCCGTTGTTAATGGCTTAGCGCCGCTTCAATTGCCGCAATTTCTGTATCGGAAAACCGCGTAGACACTAGTTGCATTGCCAATGCAGCTTGCTCACTTAACGCTCCCTCTTCTGTTAGGCGTTTGTACATATCTATTTCTTCTTCTGTCAAACGACTTAGCCCAAAGGCAATGGCCTCCTCTGCACTAGCAAAATGGATATCTTCATCAGATGGAGCAGTCGTGATCGTTTGTTCAGTTACTGTCGCCGAAACAGGGATGGCTTCCGGGAAATCTCCATTGTGTTCATTCCATACCAATTCATTCTTTTGACTATATTCAATATCACGATGTAATCCATGGTCTTTTGAAAATTGAGGTTTCAATTCGTAGTTCTCTTGAAACACATATGCTCCCGTCACTATCGTACCTACTATCGCTACAATAAACACTCCTATGAGCAGAAAATCTTTCACTAACTTCAACTCCTTTCTATATATCTTTTTAGTCCTATTTTTGCCACAATTACTAGTATGTATACTAGCTAGTTTCCGCAAATAGATAGAATTGCTTACAAAAAACATACTAAGATTAGTAGTACAGACCCCGGCCAGGGTTTGTGCTACTATTTTATTTATAGTAGAAGTGAAGTAAGGTCGATCACCCTCTAGGACCTTGATTGAGTCCGTATTTTAAACCGACCGACTTCACACCCTTATTTGAATCAGTTTAGTATGTTGGGTCCATAAGAGATCGAGTAAAAGAAAGTGGAATCGATAAGGCAATGTGAAGGCTTCTATGTTTGGCAAGAGAAGGAGAAATGAACATGAAACATGTACTGGCATTCGATGTTAGTATGGGGAAAAGTACAATGGTTATCTATAACCACTATAAGCAGTGTGAGTTTGAAGGCGAAATTACGCATAATAAATCGTCCTTTAAAGCCTTACATGAAAAGATTTGTGAAATTACCAAACTGGATGGTCAAGCACCTGAGATTGTTTTTGAAGCATCAGGAGTTTACTCAAGACCATTAGAATACTTTTTTCAAACAGAAGGCTACACCTACCATAGAGTTAGCCCATTAGAAGCGAATCTACAAACGGCTTCGATGCGCCGTCATAAGACCGATAAAAGTGATGCTCATGAGCTCGCTAAATCCCATTTCCGATTAGAACGTTCAACGACTTACCAGGAAGACAACTATTATAAACAGATGCGTGCACTAACACGGTATTATGGTGAATTAGATAGTGAAATTATTAATCTATATAGCCGTATGCATGCTATTTTACAGCTAAGTTTCCCTGAACTTGAGCGTCTTCTATCTAAACGTTCTGCACTCTTTTTAAATATCGTTCAACTTTATCCACATCCAGACGAAGTATTAGCCTGTTCAAAAACCGTAATTAGAAACCGTATAAAAGGCAATACAAAAAAGAATCTATCCCATGCACGTGCCGAAGCAAAGGGCCTAGAACTACTTAACGCAGCGAAAGATTCATATCCAGCAATTTCGAAAGAGGATGTAAGATGTGAACAAGTACGTGATTATGCCAAACGTATTACTGATTTAAAAGAGAAAAAAGAACAGCTAATAAAACAGATGGGTGAGCTTTCCAAAGAACGTTTTGAGTATAAGGTTTTACTTTCATTTCCAGGGATTGGTGAAGTGACAGCTGTAAGGCTAATAGGTGAAATTGGGGATTTAAAACGCTTTAGAAACAATAAACAATTAAATGCATATGTTGGGATTGATATTATGCGTTATCAATCTGGCAATACATTTTATAAAGATAAAATTAATAAACGAGGAAACAACAAGCTACGAAAAATCTTGTACTTTATGGTTCAAACAATGATTAGACTTCGTAAGAAGACTAACAATCATATCGTAGAGTACTACGACAAATTAAAAACGCAACCTCAAGGAAAGCCCCACAAAGTTGCGTCGATTGCGTGTGTGAATAAGTTTTTGAAAGTGGCATTTCATCTAATCACACACAACATCACCTATAATTACGAAGCAGCGTAAACCTATTCGTAACAGTTACTTATACTATACCATATCTGACCTTGCGAAAAAAACTAAATCGTCAGGTCTTTTTGGCATGACCAGAATTATTTTGAGTGGGAGGGGTACCCCTCCCACTCAAAATAATTAGGTGAAACATAAATAAAAGTTATAAAAAACACTTGACTGGAGGTAAGAAAAGAGGGTGAGACAAAAGGTTGTATTTTACCTTTTGTCTCACCCTTTAAGCAATGCGCGAAACCGCCACTATCTTTTAAAGCAAGTTATGTGTGGTTTTTCTCACAACTTGCTGAAGTGAGTTGGTTTCTCACAACGGGATTTGTGGCGAGTGAAGCCATTGAGACGTTCTAGCTAGTAATATCCCAGACCCTTAAGCTTAACTCGAATGTCTCTTCACTTGAATACTAGAATGGTCGGGAGTAATTCTTTTCCCATTGCTCACTAGAAAATCTCCGTTTGTTCTCTCAATTTCAGCGTATTGAACAACTTTCCCATCATGGACAAAAACTAGAATATTGATATCATCACGATAACTGATATTCGTCTTGTCTTTATAGTCAGAACCTATTCTTTTTTTCATATAGTCTTCTGAAGTATAAGGAGCAAAGATAAAAGCTTCGTCCCAGGAAAAGTCAGTTATTTGGGAAAGGATGATTTCTTCCGTTTCTTTGTCTGCTATTTTTTCATTGACTTGTTGTTGAAGAGTTTTATTTTCAATGACCCCACACCCACTAAAAATTAAAAGCGCTAAGACTATTGAAAGTTTTTTCATATCACACCTCTACAATTCCCGGCGGAGGGCAGATAAGACATTAATATTTGTGGCTTTAATGGCAGGTCTCATCCCTGAAACGATAGCAACTCCTATACTAATAGTTGCTGAGATAAGAACAAGACTTATAGGAATATGAGTAAATGTAAAATCAATCGGACCGCTTCCGTCGAGCGTTGACTCTAAAATGAGTGGAAGGACTAGATTTGCAAGATAACTAATTCCATAAGATGCAATAATCCCAATGCTCGTACCGATGATTCCAATATATGCACTCTCAAACAAAAACATCTTGCGAATTACCGTAGGATCTGCACCAATTGCTTTCATAATTCCGATTTCTTGAGTTCGCTCTGTAACAGCCATTGTCATCGTATTGAAAATACCGATAGATGCGATCACTATTGCAACCGTACCAACAAAGATTAGACCAATTTTAAAGGCAGTAAAAAACATATTCACACTTTTAAGTTCATCGGTAATTGAATACACATAATAATTTTGTTCTTTAAGTGTTTCTGATACACCCTCTACATTTTCTAACGCATCGACATATACGTAGACCTGCGAATAATGGACATCATCAGTTGGGTAATGTTCTTGAGCAAGACTAATTAGTTCTTCTGTAGAAACATCGCTCACATAAATATTTAAATCCTCTTGCCATTCACGCGTTGGCTTTTTCCAAACTCCAACAACGGTGTATTCTTTTGAAGTCACTTCTTCCTTTTCTCCATCCTCACTATATTGAATGATTTGTAAATTTATCTTTTCACCAAGTAGACTTTCTGTAAATCCAACTGGCCTTTGATTTGCTTCAGGGTTTTCATAATGCTGTTGTAATAGTTCACGTTCTTTTTCCGTCAATAGATATTGGGCTACATGATATCCGACGACAACTTCATTTTCATTAGTGGCTATGGTACCCTCGTCTAATTGTAGGTTTCCTTTAAGCTCTTCTTCCATATTCGTTGTCATCACCCATACTTCACCAGATCGGTCATTCAATGCCGCTTCAAAATGTCCTGTAATATGTGTTCGTGTGACCACTGCATTTACATGGTCTATTTCTTTCATTTCATTTATGTCTTTCTCAGTGATTCCTTCTTCCGCAGCTGTGCTCTTGCCATGAACTGTCACCTCAGTTATGACTTGATTGTCCATAATCTCTTCAACAATACTTTTTTGGATTCCAAACCCAACCGACGCTAATACAATTAAAAAGGCACAAGCCATCGTTGTAGCTAGAATCGTCATAGTAACACGTAAACGATTCTTTTTCATGTTCCTACGAACAAACTTTACTTGGTCTTTAAATTTCAACGAGGACACGCCCTTCCTTAATAACTCCCTGCTCTAATTCATACTGCCTATCAGATATTGAAGCGACTTCTTTATCGTGGGTAATGATAAAAAATGTAATATCTCTTTCAATGTTTAGCTCTTGAATTAAACTAAGTACATCTTCCTCGGTTTCTACATCTAAACTTCCTGTCGGCTCATCGGCAAGAATAATAGACGGATTAAGAACAAGGGCTCTAGCAATACTTACCCGTTGCTGTTGCCCACCTGACAATTCATTTGGAAAATGGTCAGCGTGTTTATCAAGACCGACTCGCTCTAACATTTGAATGATTCTTTCTCTGCGTTCATTTTCATCTATGCCCTTAAGGGTTAAAGGTAACTCGATATTTTCATAGGTTGTTAAACTCTGGATGAGTTGAAAGCTTTGAAAGATAAATCCAAAATGATCAAGTCGAAATTTGGCCCACTGTTTTTCTGTGAAATTAGTGACATCTGTATCATGTATGAGAATTCTTCCATTTGTTGGTTTAATATATCCTGATATTAAATTTAGTAAGGTCGATTTCCCTGAACCACTTCTTCCCAATACAGAAACAATTTCTCCTTTTTTTATTGATAATGATATATCTTTTAAAACAGGTATTTCTTTTTCTTGTCCCTTTTTTCCAATTATAAAAGAATGAGATAATCCTTCGACTCTAATTGTCATGTTACGTCTCTCCTATCGTATCGTATGTGTTGTGTGTACTATCTAAAATAATACACTTAATACAAACTCATCTTATTCCTGTCTCTCCTATTTGTCAATTCTTTTTTGGGAAAATAAGAAAAAAGCCATAGAAACTTATAATCCAAGTATCTGGTAGTTACATGGTTTGAAAAATTTTTGTTAAAAAGTTCTTGCACCTGACGTAACGTCAAGGTGTATTCTGAGTTTAGTAGGAAAAAGGAGAGTGAATAAAATGTCAGAAAGATATACCGTTGGCACTTTTGCTAAAATGACTGGGGTGACAGAAAGAACGTTACGGTTTTATGATCGAAAAGGGATTTTAGTTCCCTCTGCTCGCAATGAACAAGGACATCGCTTATATACAAAAGATAATTTGCACCAACTACAAAAAATTGTAACGTTAAAATATGTGAACTACTCCCTGGATGAAATATCTGAGTTCCTTCACGGTGACACAAGAGACTTCAGAGAAACGTTGATGATGCAAAAACAAATGCTTGAACAAAAACGAGATGAGATTGAAATGATTATTGGAACCATTGATAGAGTCGAAAAAATTGTGGAAGACGAAGAATTAGATAGTGAGGTTCTCTTGGGGCTAATTCATTCCATTCAATATGAGAAGGCACAAAAAGAGTGGTTTGCTACACAAGTATCACCATCGATTGTGAAGAAAGTATTCCTTGAAGATGTAAGCACAGAAGACCGTATTATTTTTGAGAAAAGAATCATGTCCTTTATCCAAGATATAACCATTTGTTACGAACAAGGACTCCCACCTACTGACCCAAAAGTACAAACTAAAATCAAAGGATTACAGGATATGTTTGAATCTCTTATTGCTCCCGAGGATATGGTTGAACTTGAAAAGATAGACCTTGATAGCACACCAATGTTTTATCCGTTATTGCCTTCACATATCGAAGACTATCTTCAAGAGGCTTCTAAACTACTAACTAATACCTTAAAAAAGGATGGGAAAGACAATGGATAATATAGAAAAATCACTCTTTTCGAACCGCTGGAATTCATTTTGGACACTTATCATCCAATATCGACCTTCTCGATGGATTATAGGTGTCGCTATCTTATTAGGCTTAGGCGAAACGCTTTTAGCATTGCTTGTTCCATTATTGACGATGAACTTAGTTGATGTTTTATCTACGGCAAGCATTAATTATCAATTAATCGCTATACTCGTTATCGTTTTTCTTGGGCAAGCCCTGATGTCTGGCTTTTCGTATTACATGATGGCTTATGTAGGTCAGCATATCATTGCAGGCTTACGCAACCATCTCTGGAATCACTTAGTCCGACTTCCCATTCCTTATTTTGACCAGGAGTCTTCAGGAGAGATGATGAGCAGGGTCACACATGATACAAACGTCATTAAAGATTTTATTACAGCAAATGTCATTCCTTTCTTCTCTGGCATTATCTCTATCATCGGTGCACTGTTGTTTTTGTTATGGATCGACTGGAAAATGACTGCACTTATGCTTTTATCTGTGCCACTCGCTGTTGTTGTATTGCTTCCACTCGGGTCAAAGATGTTTGCTATTTCAAAAGCAATGCAAGATGAAACGGCAAAATTTCAAGGAGACTTAGGGAGAGTTCTTGGCGACATTCGACTCGTAAAAGCATCGAATGCAGAGGAAATTGAATCGACTAAGGGCGGAAAACGAATTTCAGAACTGTTTACGTATGGGCTTAAAGAATCAAAAATTCAAGCCATTGTTTCTCCGTTAATGATGACCATTATGCTCCTTGTTTTAGTTATCCTTATTGGTTACGGAGGGTTTCGAGTTTCAACAGGAACGTTATCTGCGGGTGGACTTGTAGCCATCATTTTATACATGTTCCAAATCATTGTTCCATTTACGACGATGGCATCATTTTTTACACAATTTCAAAAAGCAATGGGAGCTACATCTAGAATTCAGGAAATTTTCAAACAGGAACAAGAGAATCATCAACTAGCAAATGAAGTATCCAAACGAGACAGTCTTCGCTTTGAAAATGTTAGCTTTAGCTATCAGCCCGATAAAAAAGTTCTCAAAGACATTAGTTTCACGAGCAAGCCAGGGGAAGTCATAGGCTTAGTCGGCCAAAGCGGTTCTGGAAAAACAACGATATTCTCTTTATTAGAGCGATTTTATGAACCAACGGCTGGAGCGATATATGTAGGAAACCAAAATCTTTCTAGTATTGACCTTAAAAGTTGGCGAAACAACATCGCTTATGTCTCCCAAGAAAGTCCCATGATGGCTGGGACCATTCGTGCAAATGTAACGTATGGCCTTGGAAACATCACAGATGAACAAATCAAAAATGCAATGACACAGGCTAGTCTCGATTCGTTTATTTCCTCACTGCCATTACAATATGACACTGAAGTAGGCGAACGTGGCATAAAACTATCAGGTGGTCAAAGACAACGACTAGCTATAGCGCGAGCGATTTTGCGTGACCCTGATATATTATTACTTGATGAAGCGACTGCTCATCTTGATAGTGCCTCAGAACTAGACGTACAAACCGCATTACAGCGCTTGATGAAAGGAAGAACAACACTTGTCATTGCTCACCGGCTCTCAACTGTCCGTCATGCAAATAAACTCCTCGTCATTGAAAACGGGGAAATAACAGGTCAGGGTACTCACGATGAATTGTATGTTACACATTCCTTTTACAGAAAGCTCTTTGAACAACAGTTTACTAATAGATAGTTGCTATTTCTAAATAAAAACGGACTCACGAATCGTTATTGCGAGAACCTCCATCTTAGAGGATTGTACAATAACATGTTGTGAGTCCGCTTTATTTTAGCGCTTGCTTAACCACTGACTAATTTGTGTTTTTTCCGTTTCAGTAAATTGAAAGTTAGGAGAATCACAACCCTCTTCTTGTAAGACGATTTGTAATACTTCCCCATCCTGATTTAAAATCACCAAAGCTTGTGGTTCTTCGATTCCTTCAGGTAAGTTATGGCTTGTGAAGGAGACCGTGAGATGAATCCAAGGACCAACCTCATCTTCACTTGTAACCCGAAAATCCGTTAATGATAACTCGGAATATTGTTCAAACTCTATATCAATCATCGTATTCCTCCATCGTAGTTGTTGATTTATTTATTGTACCAATTTCCTATTGAATTAAAAAGAACGTAACATCACTTGTGAGGTTATGAGATGTTTTTATTGCTTATTGTAGGAAATGGGAATAAAATTATTTTGTAAAAACTAACAGAAGAGGTTATGCCTATGAAAAACGAAAACCATAGCGGGATAGCATTTGCTTTAGGAGCTTATTTACTATGGGGTTTATTGCCGTTATATTGGAAGTTACTAGAGTATGTACCAGCAGATGTAGTCCTAGCGCACAGAATTATCTGGTCCTTGGTTTTAATGATTACCATTTTATTTTGTTTGCGTAAAATAACAATTTTCAAACAAGAACTTCTAAGTATCATCAAAAAACCAAAGCTACTTATTGGCATGATTGTTGCCTCTGTCGTGATTAGCGGGAATTGGTTTACATATATTTGGGCTGTTAATAATGAGTTTGTCATAGATACTAGTTTAGGATATTACATGAATCCGTTAGTGAGTGTATTCCTTGGAATTTTTTTCTTAAAAGAAAAGCTCTCAACATGGCAGATGATTGCCCTCGTTCTAGCATTTATTGGCGTCCTCAATATGACTTTTAATATCGGCCATTTCCCGTGGGTTGCTCTTGTATTAGCTTTTTCGTTTGCTATATACGGCTTGCTTAAAAAAATAGTCCAGGTCGGCTCGTTAACTGGATTAACGATTGAAACATTATTGATTACACCATTTGCTTTGTTATATCTTCAGTTTTTTGTGGAGCGTGGGGTTGCCTTTGCTGGGGGCTCAATTGGAATGATTTTATTATTGATGGGGGCTGGTGTCGCAACGGCTGTACCACTTTTGTTATTCGCCAGTGCTGCCAAACGAATCCCGCTTTATTTGATAGGTTTCCTGCAATACTTGGCACCAACGATTGGGTTGTTTCTTGGTGTGTTTATTTTCAATGAACCGTTTACTAAAGTTCACCTCTTGTCTTTTATGCTCATTTGGAGTGCTCTTGTCCTCTTTTCACTTGCAAAAACAAAGAGCTTTCTTTACATCGAATCAAAATACTTTAAAAAACATAAATCATTTGGAGCCTAATCTGAATATCTCTCCTTCGGAAGTGGGATGTTATGGATGAAGGAGGCTGAACGCTTTGACAAGAGATACAAACGAAGATACTGGCCATCGCGGTGAAAGCTATAAAGTAAAAGGAATGGATGCTCGTAAGACCCCGCTTGAAGCATCATACGAGTATGCCAGCGGAAATAAAGTAAACAAAAAGAAAAACAAATAGAAAAAGCAGGGGGATTCCTGCTTTTTTGTTTGGTCCTCTTTCACTTGATGAGGACCATTTTTGTTGTATTTCTGCCTTGTTTTGGTCTTTATCGGCTTTATGAAGACCGTTTCTCGTTCGATACGAACTTGTTTTGGTCTTCATCTCCTTTATGAAGACCGTTTCTCGTTCGATTCAACCTTGTTTTGGTCTTCATCTCCTTTATGAACACTGTTTCTCGTTCGATTCGACCTTGTTTTGGTCTTCATCTCCTTTATGAAGACCGTTTCTCGTTCGATTCGACCTTGTTTTGGTCTTCATCTTCTCTATGAAGACTGTTTCAATTCTACCTCGGCTTCTTTTTGGTCATTACCAACTTTTTTATATAGTACATTTGTTAACAAGGCATTGAACACATAGAGAACTAGTGAAAGCTCCCATTTCCACCCTTTTTATAGTATGATGAACAGGAACATAGGACGAGGACGTGATAAGGTTTGACTACTGATATTTACATATTATCCGGATTTTTAGGAAGCGGAAAAACATCGCTACTAACCCAGCTGTTACAACATGAAAAAGAACTTGGACGAAAAGTTGGTGTTGTAATGAATGAGCTAGGAAAGCTATCGATTGATAGTACGGCTGTTCCAGAAGATACACCTTTAACAGAATTACTCAATGGTTGTGTTTGCTGTTCACTTTCTGAGCAGTTTGAAGCACAGCTTTATGGACTTTTGCAAGACCATCAATTGGATGTCATTTATATTGAGACGACCGGAGCAGCACATCCGATGGAAGTATATGATGCCTGTTTATCGCCTCTTTTTGCTTCTAAAGTATCTATGAAAGGCATACTGAGTGTCATCGATTTAAACCAGTGGAAGCAAAGAGAAAAGTTATCACCAGCGATACGCCAGCTCATGGTCGAACAAATCCGGCAAGCTGACTTATTGCTACTAAATAAAATTGACCTTGTCTCCGAACAAGAACAAGCCTCTTTTTTATTTGAGATTCAACAATTTAATAGTCATGCGAAAACGATACTTACCCAACAAGCTCAAATCAATATAAACGAAGTTCTTCAAATTAAAACGCAAACGAAGGGTGAACATACGCCTATTCATGTTCATAATGAACTACGTCTGCAATCTTTGGTTTATACCTTTTCTGATGCGGTCGAAAGAAATTTATTTGAGGAGTTCTTACACTCTTTACCAGAGACTGTCTATCGAATGAAAGGTTTTATTCGGTTTACAAGCTCACCAACATTGTATTCGTTTCAATATTCGTACGGGGTTCCGTTATTTATTTCAGATATGATGAACTATCCACTTACCCTTGTGATCATTGGCGAGAAACTAGACAAAAATACGTTAGAGCAACAGCTACGTAATATAGAAAAAAATGGGCTGGGACAGAACTAGCCTCAAATAGGAAAAGGTGAATTTGAGAGTACTCAAATTCACCTTTTCATTTTTTTCAAATCTATTGTTCAATTGCCGTTAATGGGAAGCACAAATTAGCTATTATTTTTTTCATATGCTCTCAAAAGTTCCAATACAAGTGTTCCATTGATTTTCATACCACTTAATTCACAACCACTGATTTCTACACCGCTTAAATTAGAATTAGTGATTTGACTGTTTTCGAGGTTACAGTTGTCAAATCGTACACCTCTATGTTTTGCATTAGGATCATAGAGTGGGTGGTCTTCTGGTGGAAGTCCGATATTATGTATGAACGCTCCTCCAATTTGTGCACCGTCAATTTCTAAATCACTCAGGTTTGCATCCGTAATCTTGGTTCTAGCCAAAGAAACATTCTCAAAATGCATGTGCTCCAAACCACAACACTCAAACCTTGAGCCATCGAGGCATGCGTTTTTCACATTCAGAACCTTAGTCGCTTCGATAATTTCTAATCTTTCCATTACTATCACCCTCACAAATTTTCATATAAAAACAAACTCATATATCATTTCCACACCACCCATATATTTCCTTCAAAGTTTGGATTTTTTATCAAATGGTTCATTTAGGAGAAGTGAAAAGGGGTAGTGGACATACAAAGTGAAATAAAATTAAGGAAATTATTTATTGTTAAATGATAATATCTACTGGAAACACTGTATGTTCAATCAAGAACACTATCTTGCAAATATAAAATTAAAAAGCTGTGACAAAAAAGGAAAACCACCCTTTGTCACAGCCTATTTCTTTTTAGTTCACTTCTTCAAAATACTCTTTATAATAGCCGCCCACTTTTCCACTGTTATCAACAATGAAATAAAATTCCTCAGTTTCATTTTGTACAGGGTATGTTTTATCTACAGTTAATACATTATGTACTTGATACTTTTTCGCATCCGTATGAATACATTTCACTTGTTTCACTGGATTCGTTTTGCTCCATGTTGCATGAATCATCGTTTTGCTCACCTCTTGTTTTTATCTCCTACTTATTATAAAACAACTCAATTACTTATTCCAGCTTTCTTCAATGATCCATGGTGCAGCTGCTAACAAAGATGGAAAAACAACATCTGCTTTTGCCCGGTTATCTTTTTTTTTGCCGATGAAAACGGTGTGTACTCCCGCTTTCTTTCCAGCATAAATGTCTGGTTCTCGATCTCCTACCATCACACTATCCTTGAGCGAGACTTGATATTTTTTTGCTAGGTCGGTAATCATTTTTGCTTCAGGCTTCCGACATAGACACCCGGCTTCTGGTTTATGAGGACAATACGCAATTTCATCAATGACGCCTCCCACCTTCTCAATTTCTGCCTGCAACTTTTTATGAACTTTACCAAGCATCACTTCTTTCATAAAACCTAAACCTATTCCCCCTTGATTGGTCACGACAAACACTTTAAATCCTGTATCGTTAAAAGCTTTAATGGCTTCTGGGACACCTTCTAATAAAAACAATTGATTTGGATGGTTAACAAACTTCACTCGGTGATTCAATACCTCATTTATTACACCATCCCTATCTAAAAATACCGCCTTGTTCATATCATCACCTCTGTACCATATTTCCCTCAATACAGTTCTTTTACTACTGTTTCAAATACGGTACGTGAAATTTCATTTTTACACTCTGTGTTATAACAACACGAAATCACTAATCGGATTATAAAAAAATCCCGATTTCCACTGGAAACCGGGATAGTTGTTAGTTGCGAGCATAATAGTCGTTGATTGATTCAAGGATAGATTGCTCTTCTTGTACTCCTTCTACTGGCTGACTTTCATTTTGTTGGATGTTTTCCATTTGAACTCTCTCCCTTTTTTTAAAAATTTTCTGAATAATCTTTATGTGTTTCATTATACTTTTCTGTTATATAATAGTCAATAGATTTCGAAAAATTGTATCACAACAAAGTTCGCCAATTTTTGTAAAAAAAAAGGGGTGTGACAAAAGGTAAAAAATCCTATTGTCACACCCACTTGTTCCAAGCTTGGCCAGCTTATTTATTTCCTTGAACATAATCTCGGTCGAATAAAAACAACCGGAACAATAAATACATACATGGCAGTAAGATAACCAAACCGATAAAAAACGCGGTTAGGAGCATGGGAGCCATCGCTTCATTAGTAAAGCTTGAGTGAAGTGTCACATTGGGATAAAGCAAAAAAGGCATATGGGTATGACCGTATCCGAAGAAAAAAATGGCGAATTGAAGCAGTGTACAACTAAAAGCCCTTCCATAGTGTTGATTTATCAAAAAATATATTCCCCAAATCAAAGCAATGACCCCAATGGCAAACACCCAAGCGATTTCTAACATATTTTGATAATGAACAGGATTATGAAGTTTAAGCGAGGCGACAACGAACACCGCACAAACGAAGGACGAGATTCCCCAACCAACTACACTCTTTTTGAAAAGTCGTTTTGAATCATCCTCTTTTGCAATGAAAGAGTAATATGTAAAAAAAGATGCGGAAATATAAATTACACTAGTCATTGAAAACAAAGTCATAGACCAAAAGAGAGAACTCTTTAGCAAGGCTTCGATGTGAAGGGCTCCGGAGTTGATAAAAACACCTTCTGAAATGACTAATACGGCAGATAACACAGCAGCTAGCCCTAATCCAGTAATTTGATAGACTCTCTTATACAGGTTCGACTCTTTACTTCCATACAACGAAAAAGCAAAATAAGAGCCTCGAAGCGCAAGAAGAATGATAGCGATACTTCCAGGAATGAGTAGAATTGTACCATAATAATAACTAGCCTCTGGAAAAAACGCGACGAGACCTACGATAAAGAAAACTAAAAAAACATTAATAACTTCCCAGACAGGCGATAAAAATCGGGACGTTATTTTTAAAGTGCTTGAAGAAGTCATTTGAAAGAAGCCTGCGCCAAAATCAATCGACGCTAGGATAATATATATGAATAAAAAGCTCCATAAAATTGTCGCAGCGACATAGATATCCGCCATCTAAAACCCTCTTTCCTTAAGCTCTTGTTCTACCGGATATTGACTGAACATTCGGTATAGGACGAGCAAACACGTAATTCCTAAGAGAAGATACAAACTTGCAAATAGAAGTAGCATATCATCGACATGAGCAGCGGTTGTGGCCCCTTCACTTGTCATCATATAACCTACAACGACCCATGGCTGACGCCCAATCTCAGTAAACATCCACCCAAGCTCAACGGCTAGCAGCGCTAATGGACCTCCTATAATTATGCATCTAAGCAAGAGCTTATTATATTGATTCATTACTTTGCTTCTTGAAAATAGAACAAAAGCAAAGGCAATAATTGTTAAATAGATGCCAATCGCAATCATCCCATCAAATAAGTAATGTACAACCAAAGGGGGCTGTAGTTCTGATGGCCATTCTTGCAATCCGGTGACCTCTGCGTATGGATCGTTATGTGCCAAAATACTAAGTGCCCATGGGATTTTCAAAGCATATTTAACCTCGTTATCTTCGGTTAACACTCCTCCGATTAGAAGTGGAGCCTCTGTGCTCGTTTCAAAATGCCATTCAGCGGCAGCTAGTTTTTCCGGTTGGTATTCCGCTAGAAACTTACCAGACAAATCTCCAATAATAGCGGTAGATACCGCAAATATCGCAGCAGTGGTCATCGTTAGGTGGAGAGCTTTTTTGTGATAGACATGTGTTCTCCCTCTTAAAATTGCAACTGCTGATAACATCGCTAGAAGAAAGGCTGACGTTAAATACGCTGAAGATAAGACGTGAGCTACCTTCGTGGGCATTGCAGGTGAAAACATCGCTGCAATCGGCTGTATACTGGTTAATTGTCCATCTATAAACGTAAAACCATGGGGTGTATTCATAAAGGCATTGACCATTGTAATGAATAAGGCTGAGGCTGATGATCCAATGACTACAGGAAGAAGTAGCAAGAAATGGGTCACCTTACTTTTAAAACGGTCCCACGTATATAAATAAATCCCTAAAAAAATAGCCTCGATAAAAAATGCAAACGTTTCTAAGAAAAACGGAAGTGCGATTACCTGTTGCGCAAAACTCATAAATTGGGGCCAAAGAAGGTTAAGTTGTAACCCTATCGCGGTACCTGTCACCACGCCTACAGCGACAGTAATCACAAACCCACGTGCCCATCTACGCGCTAATAATAAATAGTGATTATCATTTTTTTTAATCCCGACCCAATGAGCCACCATGATTAAAAAAGGAATCCCGACACCAATTGTCGCAAAGAGAATATGAAAAGCGAGTGTAAGACTAGTAAGTAACCTGCTATAAAATATGGGATCATAGTCGGTAAGCACTTCAATCACTCCCTAAAAAAGTACGGCTCGAATCATCGCTGCAATCATCAAGAAAGCGGTAATGCCACATAAGAAAACAAGCCACTTTTCATGTAAGTCGGATTTTCGCATCTCTTTCACCTCTTTACATGTTTCTCTTTTATGTATAGTAAAAAATGAGTAAAATAGACGAGCATTTTCATGAAAATAATTCTTCTCTTGGTAAGTTTTATTGTTGATTTCCAATGATAGCGCTTTAATTTTTGAAATTTTCTCATAACATCTAGAAATTTATCATATTGCTCTTTGATTTTTTTAGATTTGTAGTACAATAGGTGAAGTACATAGAGATTAAGGAGTGGACAAGATGGTAAAAGCAGTATTTTTTGATTTGGATGATACCCTGTTATGGGACAAAAAAAGTGTACAGGAAGCATTTAGAGAAACCTGTATCGAGGCGAAGAAAAAGTATGAATCTATTAATCCAGAACAATTAGAGGATGCTGTACGTGAAGCTGCCAGAGAGCTTTACTCCTCGTATGAAACATTTGAATTCACACAAATGATTGGGATTAATCCTTTTGAAGGACTTTGGGGTGATTTCAAAGATAAAATTGATGTTAATTTTAGAAAAATGGCAGAGATTGTTCCAAACTATCGAAGCGAGGCATGGACAAACGGACTACAAAAAGTAGGAATTGAAGACAGCGAGTTTGGGGCATTCCTTGGAGAACTATTTCCTAAAAAACGTCGCAAATTACCATTCGTCTACATTGATACGTTCTCTGTGCTTAACCAACTAAAAGATAAATACCAACTCGTACTTTTAACGAATGGATCGCCTACGTTACAAAATGAGAAACTAGAAATGACTCCACAACTTGTTCCTTACTTTGATTATATCGTTGTATCTGGAGCATTTGGTCGTGGGAAGCCAGACCCTGCTATCTTTGAACACTGTTTATTCTTAACAGGCCTTCAAGCAGACGAAGCGATTATGGTCGGAGATAACTTAAATACAGATATCCTTGGTTCAAACCGCATTGGAATGAAAAATGTGTGGATCAACCGTGAAGGACTTGTCAACGAAAATTCAACTAACCAACCAACATATGAGATTAAATCACTAACCGAACTACCAGACCTACTAAAACAAAAAGCTAAAGTATAATAAAAAAGGGCCCCTAGGGGTCCTTTTTAGAAGCACTGAGCGTAGCCGCTACCTGTTTTAAAGTTAAACAAAAGTGGGGTTCTTTTGTTTGACGCGTAGCGAGCATAGCCATTGCTCTTCTTCGATTTATCCCCATATTTTTTGCACTAGGCGAAGCCACTGCCTTCTTTTAAAAGTACGTTACTAAGCGTACTTCTTATTAACATACGCGCAGTGTGCGAAACCGCCACTATCTATTAAAATCCCGTTGTGAGTGGGTTTATCACAACGGGATTTGTGGCAAGTGAAGCCATTGAGACGTTCTAGCTAGTAATGTCCCAGCCCCTAGTTCTATTCCTCAAGATTCACTTCGGACCGCACCTTGATATTATGTCGCTCAAATAATGCCGCGGTTACACCAATCCCATCTACTTTATTTCCTGTAAATGTTCCATCATAAATATTTCCACTGCCACAAGAAGGGCTATTTTCTTTTAAAATAGCTTCCGTAGCTCTTATTTTTTGGGCGATTTTTAATGATTGATACGCTCCTGCGATAAATTGTTTCGTTACATCTTCACCTGCTGAATTCACCACTCGAGCCCTTCCATCTAACACATCATACCCATCTCCCCCAACGATTTCCGCTGGAAGTCGTGGTGTCGGCAGGCCTCCTAGTTGTTCCGGGCAAACGAGCATCGCCTTCCCCTCTGCCACAAGAGCTTCAATCGCTTCCACCCGAGCATCCTTGCCGTCATATCTCGTTGCTAATCCCGCTATACAGGAACTTATCATAATCATAAAGTGCCCTCCTCAATATTACCGAAGTTCATAACCCTCTAACGTCACAAATGAAAAACCCGCTTCCTCTAAAATCGGTATAGCTTCGATTACACCTTGAGCGGTTCCACTTTGAGGTTGATTCATATGAAGCAATGCAATGTCTCCTGGCTTAGCTTGAAGTAAGGCATGTTTAACCTTCTGACTTGAAAAAGTCGCTCCGGCATCTCCTAATAAAGAGTAATTTACGACCTGTAATCCTATATCTTCAACAATTTCAACCGCGACGTCATCATAATAGGCTGTGCCTGACCGAAACATCGTAGGATATCGCCCCGTTATTCGCTTTACTTCTTCTTGATTCCCAACGACTTCCCAAAACACCTCTTCTGGACTATTTGTCCCTTGAATCCCCCACGCCGTCCTTCCATTTACCGATAGCGGAAGGTGCTCTGTCCCATGGTTTTCAATTTGGAATAATCGATTTTCGGCTAACTCTACAAAGAGCTCTTCATTTTCCGTAATCCACCGTTTATTTATAAATAACGTAGCCGGAATCTGTTCTTTTGTAAGAAAATCAATTAACTTTTCGTCATACCCGCTTCCATATTGACCGCCACAAGCATCAAAAGTCAATGCAATTTCTTTGTTTTCAGTGTAAAATGTTGTTTTTACACCTGTAACATTTTCACCCCAACTGGTTGAATGAGAAGGATAGCTCGTCCAATCCACTAGTTGGTTGGAGTCTTTTTCAGGAAACTCCCCTTTTTTTCTTACATCCAACTGCTTTTGAGAATTAACTTTTTCAATGAAAACTACCTCACTACAACCTTGAAAAAAAATCGCAACTCCTACTATAATTAAACTTAAAACACGTAACAAACGTCTTCCCTACTCTCCAAAAATCTCCATTCCATCATACCACTAAAGCTAGTTGGATTCATTGACTTTATTTAAAAAGGACTCCGTAGTTAATCCTGTTCTACGTATTTTCGCAGTAATATCAAATGTGATTTTAGCTCTTGCAAACTCCTCATTCCAATGGTCTTGCACCTTCAGGAAATTCTCATAATCTTGAATACGCATTTTTTCACCAAACCCAAAAATATCTGATTGAAACTCGTCTTGTACTGTTTCTACGGTTTTTCTTAATTCGGATTCAATTGAATGAGCTACTTTCTTTTCAATGTCTCGAATCGTGTCAACTTCCATAAAATCTAGCCCACATTGACTAGCAGCTACTTTACCTTCGACAACGATAGATACATGAAATGTTGGAATCCCATTAACGTACTTTGCTTCAACGTTAGTCTTTGAACGTTTCAGAGTAGCTGTAACAAACTTACCATCTTCACAAGGTACAATCATGGTTGTCTTTCTTAATTTTCCCGTTAGCCACATGTAATTCCGCGTATCTCGTAGTTCCATTTTCCCGATGTGATTATCTCCTTTAAAGACACTAAGACCATCAAGAGTGACAATCGCATCCGGTGAAATGGTTTTGGTGTTCTCCATCGAACTTCCTTTTTCAGACGATCCTTCAATTTTCACAGCGGCACAAACCGGTTCTCCACCTTTTGCAACCAATGATTCAATAATATCTTTCAACCGAATTTCCGGGTCTCCACTCCATTCCTCTACCATCGTTTGAAGCTGAGTGTTTAATTTCATCGTTGATACTTGCTGTATCGGATAGGTTATTTTTAAGACATCAGATGCATTCGCATTACTTACTGTAATAATATTAAAATCATTTCGTACTTCACGGTCCCGTTCTAACAAATCCAGAAATTCAGCTATTCCATCTTTTGCTACCTCTTCACTTATAACGACCGTACGCATATGGGAGTATATCAATGTTCTTGTATAGGCAACATTCATCTTATGAAATAACTCTGCAATGGACTGCCCTCTAAAAGAATATACAATTGATGCAGTTCTGTCTCCCCCTGTTTGAGGGTCTAACGCAGGAGGATTTAATATTTCAACACTTAATACATAATGTCCGTTTTCACCCAAATCAACGGCCAAGCCCGTAACAATAGCTATTTCATTAAGCTCTTGTCGGTCCCAACAACCGGTCTGCAATAGAAAAATACAAACGAATAGGAGTAGAAGTAGTTTCTTCATGACCCTGCCTCCTGCGATGGTGGAGAAGGTGACTTAGCATTAGGTTGTTTATTGGCCTCTTCTGTTCGAAACGATTTCGGTCGTTGTCTCATCATCCATATTGGTACTCTCACCATCGTATCCTCATGATCATGCAAGAAAAATGGTGCATATGGAGAGAGATATGCGATTCCAAAAGAACGTAAGCTAGCTAAATGAGCAACCATCATAATCAGTCCTAATAAGATGCCATAAAAGCCAAAGATTCCTGCCAGTATGATAAAGACGAAACGTAACAATCTTGCTGCAATAGAAAACGAATAAATCGGAGAAACAAAACTAGAAATCGCTGTTAACGATACAACAATAACCATGATATTTGATACAAGTCCAGCCTCAACAGCGGCTTGTCCGATAACTAGACCACCAACAATTGAAATCGTCCCCCCTACGGCTCGTGGCATCCGAATTCCCGCTTCTCTTAAAATTTCAAAAGCAATTTCCATTAAAATGGCCTCAACTAAAGCAGGAAATGGAACGCCTTCTCTTTGAGAAATAATACTAATGATTAAATCAGTAGGAATCATCTCGTGATGGTATGTAATGATGCCCACATAAAATGCAGGTAACAGCAAGGAAATAAAAAAGGCTAGATAGCGTAATAACCGCAAAAACGTACCCATCAAATAGGGAAGGTAATAATCCTCAGATGTCGCTATAAAATCATTTAATACAGTTGGAGCGGAAAGGACAAACGGTGAACCGTCTACAAAAATAGCAACCTTCCCAGATAAAATATGAGCCGCAATTGTATCCGGACGTTCGGTGTTATATAGTAACGGAAAAGGGGTTAATGTTTTATCCGTAATAAATTCTTCAATATTGGCTGACTCAAAAATGGCATTTGTCTGAATATCAGTAATTCGTTTTCGTACCTCTTCTACGATTTTGGAATTGGCAACCCCCTCCAAATACCCAAGGGCAACTCCTGTAGATGTTTCACTTCCAACAACATGCTCTTCAAAACGCAATTTTGGATTTTTTATCCTCCGTCTTACAAGGTTAATGTTTGTGTCAAGATTCTCGATGAACCCTTCCTTTGGACCTCGTATAATGGTTTGTGTGCTAGGTTCTTCAATTGAACGTAAATCAGTCGACCTAATTTTAATTACAATAACTTCATTCATGCCATCTAAGTGGATGACGAGATAACCTTTCATTAGTAAAGTGACGACTTCATTTTTTGTTGCGACAAAATGGTGTTGTGTTCCTCCGAATATTTTATGACATAATGTTTTCCACTCACTTAATGTCATCGATTGGTTGTTACTTGAAATGCTAGAAAGCGGTTGTGTTATCTTTTCAGTAATGACTTCTGTATTCGTCATCGTCGTCAAGTAATAGAGATACCCATTTGTCGAACCGACTTGCACGGTCTCATGATAAAAATCAAACGAGTTTCCGAGCGTTTGCGTAATCCACGCTTGAAATTGCTTGGCATCCTTATTGATTGTATCGGATCGAGCAGGCTTTTTTGTGCTGTTTTTTAATTGTTGATGAAGTTTTTTCTTAAGCTTTAACATTCTGTTGAGCCGCTCCTTTCCTCCTCTTCCACCATAAAATCATTGCTACGATTAGTGGGATTCCAACCTGCATTGGCATATGCAAAAAGAGAGGAACAAATTGAATACCCTCTTCAATATGTTCAGCAAAATTAGAAGCTATCAATATCGAAAAAAGCGCTAAGAGCAGTCCAATTGGAATCACAAATGAACGATACGGTATCGAAAAAATATACTCTAAGCCTTTTACACCGCTAAAGAAAAAGACACTTACCTTTACGTATATACCAATCATCATCAAGAAAACAACAAGAGGATCCAAACGCTCGATAAAATTAAAGATTGTTACTTCCCTAGTTACACTTAATAACGGAAATGCAGTTCTCTCGTTCATATCAACTCCTAATACGGATACTTTTATAAACATAAAAAAGGATAAAACCAGCCCAGTGACAATAATAGAGCTTACCACTACTTTCGGAATGATTTTCTTTTTCATCGTATACGTCATGAAAATAAAAAGAGCAATTATTTCACCAAACGGAAAACCTATTAAATTAGGAAAAACCGCATCAATAACTGGCCAATAGCCATCACCTAGGACCGGCCTTACCTTTTCTATCTTAATTTGCTCAGCCATTAGTAAAAATAAGCTTAAAAGCACTAAAAATAGGATAAAATATGGAGTAAATATTTCTGCAGTCCTTACCATAACTTCTGGACCAAGATAAACTACATAACAAACCATTAAAAAAAAGGTAATAGCAAAGATTTCAATTGGGGTTCTAGGAAATGTACTGGTTACTAATATTTCAAAAAAGTCTCGTGCAACGCGAGTGCTTAAATAAAAAAAATAAAGAACAAACATAAAGGTAAGGACATTAGCCCCTTTCCTTCCAATGGTTAGTTCAAATATTTCAAACAACGTTTTGCCATGGTTTGGAGCTAAGATGAACCAATAAAGAAAAAAGATAACTATACCAATTCCACTCGCCACTAAAACAGCTATCCACGCATCTTGTTTCGCTTCTCCACCAATTCCAACCACGATAGCCGAACCTATTTGAAATAATATCATCATAACAAACAGTTGAATGGGTGTGATTTTAACGACTGTTGGTGAGCTCACGGTATCCTCCTTACCTAGCCTACTACCCAGACTTTTTGTTTCGAATATCATTCATAACAGCTACTGCTAGTCCGATAATACTTGCAAGAGCTAAGAAAACTTTACCCATGCTTACGTTATCTTCGAACATATAAAGTAAGACATCCCACATCGACTCTCTATAAAGGATTGAATCTATACCAATGACCAAAATGAACATGCAAAAAAACGTGAGTAAAAACGCTAAAGTTACCATCACATTCCTCCACTTCCACATTACCTTTCCATTTTCTCCTTATCAGACCTAAATTATGTAAAAAAGAAGACACCTTATTTGGCATCTTCCAGTAACCGAATCCTATTTGCTTTAATCTGTTCGTATTTCATTTTGCTCTTTTTACGTACTTGCTTCATATGATTTAACACGGTAACCGTTTCCTGTTTCGTTTTATACACCTGGTCAAGCGATTCCTTAATTTTTCCGTGTACTGTCCAATCGACAAGTAACCCATCAAAAAAATAATCCGCAAATGTAAGAAGTCCACTTATTTCAATTTCACTGTGATGAGAATTTTCGTTTACATCAAGAAGCTCTTCATGAAACTGACGTAGCCTTTTTTGAGCATGATGTATGGCTTTTTTCGCTAATTCAATGTGATTATGTTTTATAGCTGTTGTTAATACACCGCCACCAACCATATCCCATGTTGACCATCCTTTCGCTTTATCTAATTCGTCAATCGCTATATCCAACGACTGAATTGCTCTTTTTCCAGCTTCAATTGCTTCTTCTGATTCCTTTACTTTTCCTAAGACTTCAGCCTCTTCCTCGGCCAATTCAAATAAAACTGAGCTCCATGGTGAATTCGAGTCATGAATGAGTTTTTCCTTTTCGGTTAATAAATGAGCGTACTTGTTCTCTGTCTCTCCAATTGTTTCTAGTAGCCTTTCATACTCTAGTACTTCTATTTGTAAATCTTCTACGGTTTCTTTCGTTTCTTCATAAATTAGGGTAGCTTTGACTAACTCTTCCTTTTCGCGTTCAAGCTTCTCTAGTCGTTTCCCAAACACGGCTAATAAAACCGATTGTGGCGAAATACCTTCTAGTTTTTTTACCGCGTGACTGTTTTTCTCGATAGTCTTTTGATACGCTGTAAGTTCCTCTTGTTTTTTAACTAAGTTCCGTTTCGTTCGGTCAAGATGATTACTCCACTTTTGTTGCAATCTTACGTTTTCTTTTACTCTTGTAAGCTCTTCATTTATATTCGTTATCATCGGATCACCTCACAAATATATATACGAAAAATAGCTAGTTTTGGTTTCACCTACTAAAGGACACGCCTACACACTTTCAACCCAAGCTCAATATACTATATTGACTCTAAAGTGATGGAGGGCACAACGATGAGACAATATATTATTCTAGGGGTTGTTTATCTCCTTGCTCTCGCTTCATTTTTCTTTTTTGTTGCAAGTGACTATTGCGATTGTGAAATCAACGTTGTCACACCAATTACTCCCGTATTCCAAGTCCCTACCGATGAATCGGACGATGATGAAACGAATGGTACGGAGGAAGAGAATGGTGAAGAGCAAGAAGAAACCGAAACCAACGGTCGTGATGAAGACAATGGTGAAGACCAAGATTCTGAATCTAACGGTCGAGAAGAAGAAGATACCGATGAAAATGGAGAATCTAACGGTCGCGACGAAGACGAAGATTCCACAAACGGCACTGTCCGTGACCAAGCAAGCGGTGATGAGATTTTGTGGGGGGTTGACTCCGCAAGTTTGACTGACCAAGAGTTCTTTGCTTGTGTAATTAACAACTTTGGTGACCCTGTCATATGGGGCCGCTATTTAGAAGATAAAGACGGCGTTTCTTTCGGATTAATCACAGAAGAAGTGGAGTTACTTCATGATAATGGAGTTTCGATTCTTGTAATCTATAATCACTTCACTGATGGCACAACGTATGAAAAAGGTGTTTCCGAAGCAGAAACTGCGATAGAATATGCTCAAAACATCGGCGTTCCTGAAGGTGTTGCGATTTTCGCTAATGTTGAACCGTTTTATCCAATTGATTCTGCCTTTATCCAAGGTTGGTATGATACAATCGATCCATCAGAGTATACTCCCGCAATATATGGAGTGTTCTCTCCGGATGGAGACAACAATGTTCGGATTGCTTTTGAAGCAGCAGTAGATGACAATCCGGAGATACTTGATAATACTATCATTTGGACAAATCAACCTCAAATAGGGATAACGACCGAAGCGAATGCACCAGAATTTGATCCACAAGGCCCAGAAAATGCGCTAACATGGGCATGGCAATACGGAATCGATGCGGAAACGTGTAACATTGATACTGTATTATATGAATCTGCTATTCTCGATTTTGTTTGGTCTCCAGAAGATTAATTCAATGGTGATTTAAATGGTAATGGTCTTTTTGGTCGAGGGCACTGAAAAAGTTAGGTTATTTTTACTTTCTCAGTGCCCTCTTTTTGAGCCACCTTTTTAAATCAAAGTAGGACATGCTTACTAATTACCCTTAATTAGAAGGTACTGATTAGTATATGACGAATCTTTACTTACATGTTGTTATTTCAGAAATTGGAGGAGTATACATGGCTTATAAAAAGGATGCACTTCAAATACCTCTTGAATTGGAAGCTTTCAGGAAAGACATTGAAAAAACCGTTCAACCCTTTATCAAAATCAATCTAAAAAAAGCGAAAACTACGCTTCATCAAAGTAAATTTGCAGGGAACCCCTACTTACCACAGACAATGGAACATCCTTTAAGTAAGGACGGGAAACCAATGAAACTTTTAGCACAGCTTAACTTTAGTGAAATACCTAGGTTAGAGCCCTTTCCCACCGAAGGCATTCTCCAATTTTTTATCGGAGCTGAAGACGACGTGATGGGAATTGATTTTGATGATATGACAAACCAATCTAATTTTAAAATCGTATTTCATAGTCATGTTATCGAAGACGAATCAAGGCTCGTTACTGATTTCAGTTATATGGACAACCTCAATACCGAATACTTTCCAATTGAACACGAGGTAGCCTTATCGTTTGAAGAAAGTTCTGAACCTGTTTCAAGTAACGACTTTCGGCTTGATGAGTTACTAGGGGACGTAGATCTAAATGATGAAGTGTATAAGGGCGACGAGCTTATCGAGTTATGGGAAGTCTATTCAGAAGCATTCTTAGGTGAGGGGCATAAAATTGGCGGCTATCCTTTCTTTACACAATCCGACCCAAGGGAATGGGAAGAAAAGTATATGAAACATGAAGTATTATTGCTGCAAATTGATACCGATGATAAGGAAGGCATTATGTGGGGCGATTGTGGTATAGCTAATTTTTTTATTACGAAAGAGGATTTACAAAAAAGGAACTTCACAAAAGTCATTTACAATTGGGATTGTCATTAAACTATAATGAGGGTGTCCGAAAAGGTCCTTTAATCTGACCCTGTGGACACCCATTATTTAATCTTAAACTTAGGCGTTCTTTCTCTTTCTAGTTGTTGGCGTTTTTGCTACTGGTTCTTTTTCATCGGCAGTCTTTGCGGTTGTTGCTTTTTTCCTAGTCGTAGCTGGTTTCTTTTTCTTTGTTTTATCAATAGAAGCTTGAAGAGCAGCCATTAAATCTGTCACATTGTTTGGAGTTGGAGTTGTTTTCTCAGCTCCTGTAACCGTTTGTTCTTTGCTTTTCTTCTCTTCAATTAACTCCATTAATGCTGTTCGATACTCATCATGATAATTTTCAGGCTGGAATTCCGTCGTTAGTTGGTCAATAAGCATCATTGCTGTATCAATTTCTTTTTTCGTAAGATTATCTTCTGCTGGAATATTCGGTACGTCCCCAACATTCCGCACTTCATCGGGATAATGGATCGTCTCCATGACCAATGTATTTTGATACACTCGAATCACAGCCAAATGTTCTTTGGAGCGGATGATGATTTTCGCTACGCCAATTTTCCCTGAATCTTCAAGTGCTTTTCGAAGTAAGGAGTAGGCTTTATTTCCGCCTTCATTCGGTGACATATAATAGGTCTTTTCAAAATAAATGGGGTCGATTTCTTCTAGTTTAACAAAATCAATAATCTCAACCGCTTTATCTTCATTTTCCTTTCGAAGTGCTTCAAGTTCCTCTTCATCAAGAACAACAAATTTATTTTTCGCATATTCATAGGCCTTCACTATATCCTCAGGGGCTACTTCCTTTTCACAAACAGGACATACTTTTTGATAGCTGATTGGTGATTTACATTCTTTGTGAAGAGTACGTAATTTGATGTCTTTGTTTTCAGTTGCGGCGTGAAGCTTTACTGGGATGTTCACTAAACCAAAGCTTATACTTCCTTTCCACATTGTGTGCATTCTCTCACCTACTCTTCTCTTTTCCTTAGTATTTCAATGCATCCCATTTATTTATGTATGACTTTAATTTTTTTTCCAACACTAATGGTAAAAGAGACATGTGGAGGTCAAACAACAATGAAGCCAATGATGCCAACCTTAACGTTTGAAACTCCGATTGGAGACGATTGGCGCTATGAAGTAAAATATGATGGCTTCCGCTGCAAACTGAAGTGGGACAAAGACAACATTGAGTTATTGAGCAAATATAACAATTCCTTAACCGAGCAGTTCCCAGAAATTATTTCTTATTGTAAAAAACTCACAAGAACAGTCGAACAACTCCTCCCTCTTACGCTAGACGGTGAATTAGTTGTCTTGGAGAATGAATATAAAGGTGATTTTGAATCGATACAAGTAAGAGGCCGCTTGCGTACTGAAGCTTCTATCCTCGAAAAAAGCAAAACCATCCCAGCCACTTTTATGGCTTTTGATGTTCTCCAAGTGAGTGGAAAAGACGTAACCGGTCAACTCTTTGACAAAAGGAAAGAAAAACTCTCAGATATCGTCACCAATGTCATTGGCGGTGATAAAATCAAACTCATTCAAGCCTCAAGTCTTCTTGAAGACGTTTGGAATAAAGTTACCGTTCATCTCGGGGAAGGCATGATTGCGAAGCATAAAAACAGCAAATGGGAAATGGGAAAACGAACGAAAACATGGTACAAAATTAAAAACTGGCGAATTGTCTCAGCATTTATTACAGCTTATCAAAAAGACAATGGCTTTTTTCATGTCGCTGTCTGGAAAGGTGATACTCTTCTTCCAGTCGGCCTGTTTAAAAACGGTTTGCAAGACCAAGAGCGAAATGCGTTAATTGAAATTATCCGCTCGAACCATACAAAGGAAACGACTGATTTTATCTATGTAGAACCTAGCATCGTCGTCGAGATTAAGTGTTTAGAATTATACCGTGGCCAATTACGAGAGCCTTATTTCCATCAGTTTCGCTTTGATGTCAATGCTGAGGATTGTACAGAGGAAAAGCTCGCACAAAGCTTGGAACCATTGCCTGCTTCGGTTCAGATTACAAATCCCGAGAAAATACTCTGGCAGGAAAAAGGAATTGACAAGCTCACATTTGTACAATATTTACGAACAATGGCCCCTTACCTAATGCCGTTTTTGCAAGACCGAACGTTAACAGTTGTGAGATTTCCAAATGGGGTTCACAACGAAGCTTTTTTTCAAAAAAACTGCCCAGACTATGCCCCAGATTTTGTTCGTACCAGAATGGAAGGTGACATTAATTATATTGTCTGCAATGAACTCGAAACTCTTATCTGGCTCGGAAACCAAGCGTCTGTGGAGTTTCATATTCCATTTGAAACCATTCATGCCCATAAGCCGAGCGAAATCGTTTTTGATTTAGATCCCCCATCAAGGAATGAATTTTCTTTAGCTGTAGAAGCCGCTATGTTAATTAAGGAAGTTGCCGACGGCTTACAGCTTCAAGCTTTTTGTAAAACATCCGGGAATAAAGGAATTCAAGTGTATTTCCCGCTCCCTGAAAACACCTATTCCTATGAGGATACTCGTGCGTTTACCGCCTTTATTGCTGAGTATCTTATTTCAAAGGAACCGAATTGGTTTACGATTGAACGCTTAAAAAAGAACCGCGGTAAGAAACTGTATGTGGACTATGTCCAGCACGGCGAACGAAAAACGATTATTGCCCCATATTCAGCGCGCGGGAATGAAGATGGGTTAGTATCGACTCCTTTATTTTGGGAAGAAGTAAATGAATCATTATCAATTGAAGACTTTTCGATTATAAATGTTCCCGCACGAGTAAGAGAAAAAGGAGACCCGTTTGCCGGATTATGGGAAGCGAAAAAAGAACAGCCCTATGGTCCCGTGTTGGAGTTTTTGAAAGGTAAGAAATAATAAAAAAAGCGACAAAGTCGCCCTTTTTTATAAGCAAGGAGCGTAGCCACTGCATTTTTTAAAAGTGTTTTACAAGTGCCTTTCTTGTGAAACACGCGCAGTGTGCGAAGCCCTTGCTCTTCCCTGAATCATCCTGCAGGGCATCTTTGAACAACTGCAATTTCAAAACTTTCTTATTCTTCGAAAAGAGGATGGGTCAAAAGGTTAACAACCTTTTGTCCCATCCTCTAAGCAATGAGCGAAACCGCTACTATCTTTTAAAGCAAGTTGTGAGTGGGTTTCTCACAACTTGCTGAAGTGAGTGGGTTTCTCACAACGGGATTTGTGGCGAGTGAACCCATTTCAGACGTTCTAGCTTGAAATGTCCCGGCTTCATTACTTTAAAATTCAATGTTATGTTGTTTAAACCAGTCAATTCTTGCTTTTTCATCATACAATAACATTTCTAAAAACTCTTCGTCGTATAACAAGTCAAACAAGTCATCGTCTAAGAAAAATAAATCTTCAATATCAGAACGATTAAACCACTCTTGTTCAGCTAATTCATATTGTAACTCATCTAATCTTGTAAGCTCGAAATCATAGTCAAACTCAAAATCTTCAAAGTCATAGTCTTCAAAATCATAATCTTCAAAGTCAAAGTCCTCAAATTCATAATCAAAATCTTCATAATAACCGACATTATTCATGTAAATCAATTCAAATAATTCAATAATGCTTATTATTTCATATGAAGGTGGTTTTTCAAGAGAGAATTCTTGTTCTCCATTAAAATTAGATGAACTTTCTGACCCTGTGATTGAGATTGTGATTTCACCACCAAGATCCTGGTCAGTAAATTTCCCAACGATACTAAAAAATTGGCGAGAAATAAAGCCATCTTTCGTTAATTCTAGAGAAAATTCGCCTTTGCTTAGTTCCAAGAAGTCTTTTACATCTCTAAGTCCTCGAGCAATAAAATCAAACTCATCATTTTCAACTTCTTTCAGTAAGTCTTCCATCTCATCCAAACTTAAATCAAACAGTTCGGAGTATTTGGGATTGGTAATCAATACAAATAACTCTGGCAGAGAATTAGTAATAAAGTTATCTAGGAATTGATAAAATTTCTCTCCACTCACATCTACTGTAACGACTCTTCCCTCTTCTTTCGTGACAGAGAAAAACGACTCATCGATATCATTCACTAGTATGTTAGAAGCTTCGTTAATAAACTCATTCATTATCTCTTGTTCTTCTGAATTTAATGGATTCACGACGCCCATGTACTCTTCGCCACTTAATTCAGCAAGTTCTTTAAAATCTAACTCGACAAATTGACCGGCAACTTCCCCCGGCACTAACCCAGGTATGTTTGGAACCCTTACCCACATTTTCTCAGCTTCAATCATAACAGGGATTTCAACTGTCGTTCTTGCGTCTCCAAAATTAATTTCGGCTTCAATGATGATTTCGGCTTTTTCGATATCCTCTTGAACGACACCTTTATAACTAAGCTTTAAATCCTTAAGAATATCTAAAAAATCTTTTGTGTCTTGGTCTAAAGGATACCCTTTATAATCTAAAGATACCGTATAACTCCCTTCAAACGATCTGCTCTCAATTTCTAGGTTCTTGTTAATCGCATCCAGAATTAGCTGTTTTGGATCCTGATTTGTACTTACAAAATTACTACAAGCAACTAGAAATGAAAGCAAAATAACAAAAAATACAAATATCATATGTTTTCTAACTTTCATTTTTCTAACTCCTCCCCTTTAATCTAAAATACTACCAAACTACAATACCATATTCTGATAGAATTTTACACAGAAATTCCAAATATCTTACATTAGTTTATTCCTTGTAATAAAGTAATTTCTTGCTTTGCCTCTTTCACAGACCCATTAAAGACAAGTTTTCCCTCTTCCAACATTGCAATTCGATCCGAAAGATAAAGAAGTTCTTCAACATCATGACTCGTATAAATGATTGATGTTCCATTTTTAGAAAGGTCTTTTAAAAATGGAAGCAGTTCTTGCTTTGAAAATAAGTCCATTCCAACTGTTGGTTCATCCATAAGTAAAATACTCGGCTCGTGCATGAGGGCGACTGCAATGTTTACACGACGTTTATATCCACCTGATAAGCGTTCAATTCTTTCATTCTGAACATTTTTTAAATGCAGCAATTGCACCATGTCTTTTATCCTTTTGTGTTTATCTTTTATTTGCAACATACTTGCCCAGAAAGATAAGTTATCAAAAACGGTTAAAGTTGGATAAAGCGCAATTTCTTGAGGAACATAGCCTATTTTTTTTCGAATTTCGTTGACGTGATTCCGGACAGATAACCCATCGACTGTAATATCACCACTTTCTAACGGCATTGTTGTACTTAGTAATGATAGTAATGTTGTTTTCCCAGCTCCATTTGGACCGATTAAGCCTAGTACCTCACCTTCAGCTAATTGTAAATTTATGTGATGAAGCACTGTCCTATCACGAATTTTTTTAGTTATGTTTTCCACTTTTAGCATAATTGTTTTCGCCACCTTCCTAAACTTAGACATGCAAACAAAAGGATACAACCAATAAAGATGACAGATGGTAAAGCTATACTTTTTTCATATAAATGCCCTACATCCCAGCCATATAAAAGCCAGCCTTGTGGAGTTAGCATTGAAAGCCACTTTACCCATGGCATCCACTCCGTTATATGGATTAAACTTCCTCCTACTAAGCTAGTAAACAAAACAATACTAGTACCTATTATGTGCAATTGACTAGCGTTTTTCACTGTTACGGCGATATATAGACTAAGTGTAAATGTAGCTAACATATAAAAAATAAATAAACATACAAGCTGCCACGATAATGGGACAACAAAATCATAGCTCCAAAAAATGATAAGCAAGGACAAGATTCCTTGGCTAGTAACAAATACAAACGAAGGGACCGAATGACCGATCACATAAGCGAGCGGGGGAACTGACATACTCCCTAGTCTTTTTTGGACTCCGTTAAGTTTCTCTTCAACTAACCACTGTTGAACAAATACAAACATGAAGAATATTAAAGTAGAAAGATAACCAAACAGAATTTGCAAATCATACTCGACGAGAGAGAACGTCATTTCCTCTTGCTGGCTTCTATTTTCTCTCATATGAACTAGTCGATTCGGCTCCTGATAGTCAATGCTCATTAACGGTTCTGGTTCCCAATATGAATCGCTATGACTCCATGCTTCCTCCCATATCCTTGTCATAAAAATATCTTCATGAAACCGTTGTTGGTCGTCAAATGATAACAGGTCAAGCTCATAATATTTTTCAGAAACATAGTGAGCGGCCTTTACATTACTTGATAAGCGTAGGATTTCACTTGAAATCACCTCAGAGATAAGTCCTTGTGTGATTGATGATGGAGAATACAACATTTCAACGGTTTCTTTTCTTTGCTCTTCCAGTAAGCTAGACATAAATCCTTGCCTAAAAATAATTACAGCCTCAACACGATTTGTTTGAATGAATCGCTCTGCTTGTTCGTGACTGATGACTTCTACGGATGTAATCGGATGTTCATGGACTCTTTTGACTATCAATCTCGAATAGTCGCTATCATCTTCATCAACAATAGCAAGTGGAATTCCATCGTTTTGTGTAACACTTTGGGTCAGACTAATGAGTAACAGCATAAGTAACGGTAATAGCAATACTAAGAATAGTACCTCAAACGGTCTCTTTATCCACCATTTACACCTTAACCAAACACAAGACCAAAACATGTTCGCCATTCTACAATTCCCTTCTTTGCTTATGAATTACAGTGGTAACAGTTAGTAAAAAAAACGTAAACAAAAATAAGACAAAAACACTAATCCAAAATACTGGTTGTTCTTGACTAAAAAACGAGAGGAACGCACCCTGACTTAGCCAATGACTCAAAGAAAGAACGTGTATCTTTTCTACCCATAACGGCAAATAAGCAAGCGGAATAATCGTACCACCTATTAGTGGCAACATAAGAATGAGGAAAAAACTAATCACATTGACAGTCACCATATTTTTAAAACACATCGAGATCGAAATAAATAGGGCACTTATCGTTAAAATGGACACAACGCTATAAATCATAACCAACGGTATACTTCCGGTAAAATAATCCTTAAACAACCATCCTACACTGCCGTAATACAGAAAATAAGGCAAGCAAATAAAAAGAGATAATGACATCCAACGCGTAAAAACAATATGAATGCTACCGACTCCCAGGGAAAGCAGTCTTCTTTCGAGTAATAGACTATCGGATGTCCCTATGCGCACTCCTAATAATCCAATAAAAAACAAAAACACAAAACCTAAATTCGTTACAAAGTACTGGTCAATACTTACCTCACCGTAAGGCGAAATACTCCGTTTTTCCCAAATCTCTTGGCGACCTAACGAATGTAATGTAAAGCTAACGATGGATTCCTGGAAAATACGTTGTAATTGTTCGGAGTCAACTTGTGCGTCTTGCATATAAAAATAAACCGTATTAATGCCACTTTGAGAAGCATTCACCATATTAATCCCACTTTGCATTAAGTGGTTAATCACCTTCGATTGAAGAGGTCGTTGATGGTTTCCAAGTACAGTAATAGGCGTATTAATTCCTCTTGCCAAATCACGACTAAACCCTTCAGGAACAATAATGACTGCGGCTACTTCATTATGTAAAAGCATATCCCTTGCGGCTTGCTCTTTAACTTGAGACAGTTCGATGACCCTTTTTACATCTTCATTATTCATAAAATGTCTTAGAATCATTTTTGTTTCGTTTGAATTATCATGATTTACTAACGCGATATCAATCTTTTCAAAATTTCCCTCTTCCACAAAAAACGGAGCAAGCAAATAGCCTAGTATTATCAATAAAAGAAGTGGCCCACAAATTAAAAAGGCTACAACTTTCTTATCAGCTACCATATTCTTCATTTCAAACGTTAACCAGATAAGACTCTTCATTGTCTGTGTTATTTCACTCCTCCTGATTACATACCATAATTTGTATAACATGGAAAACTCCTAATCTATCATACCATTTTAACTTTACAATAGAAATGGAGAAGAAAGCTGAGTGTATAAAAAATACTATGCAATGAATCAACCTGTTTTCCCCGGGCGTTCATCCCGCTGATGAACGACTTTTTCTCTGACTTCCGCTCTTCTTTGGGCGTTCATCGTGCCAATGAACGACCTTTTCTCTCTCTTCCCCTCTTCTTTGGTCGTTCATCCCGCTGATGAACGACCTTTTCTCTGACTTCCACTCTTCTTTGGGCTTTCATCCCGCTGATGAACGACCTTTTCTCTCTCTTCCCCTCTTCTTTGGGCGTTCATCCCGCTGATGAACGACTTTTTCTCTGACTTCCACTCTTCTTTGGGCTTTCATCCCGCCAATGAACGACCTTTTCTCTCTCTTCCCCTCTTCTTTGGGCGTTCATCCCGCTGATGAACGACCTTTTCTCTGACTTCCACTCTTCTTTGGGCGTTCATCCCGCTGATGAACGACTTTTTTTCTGACTTCCGCTCTTCTTTGGGCGTTCATCTCGCTGATGAACGACCTTTTCTCTCTCTTCCCCTCTTCTTTGGGCGTTCATCCCGCTGATGAACGACTTTTTCTCTGACTTCCGCTCTTCTTTGGGCGTTCATCCCGCTGATGAACGACTTTTTCTCTGACTTCCGCTCTTCTTTGGGCGTTCATCTCGCTGTTGAACGACTTATACACTGACTCTCGCTCGTCACCGGGCGTTCATCTCGCTGTTGAACGACTTATACACTGACTCTCGCTCGTCACCGGGCGTTCATGCCATGAGCATGAAGAAAAGCACTAGCAAACCGCCAGTGCTTTTAACATCTTCTAAACTTTCATCGCAAAGTACGCGATGGGGCAACCGCACAAAACGCGATTGCTTCTAAACTTTCATCGCAAAGTACGCGATGAAAGTTTATTCAAATCCGTTTGTTAATTGTGGGACTACTTGTTTTTTACGTGAGACAACACCTTTTAATAGGGCTGTATTATTGTCTAGAGTTACATTGAATCCTTTTTCAACTGCAGCTGTTGCTGTTCCTAGTGCTAGGATTGTTGAATCGTTGTTCAAGATATCCGTAACAACCAATACGAAAAGGTCTAACTCTTTTTTCGCAATTACATCTTGGATGGCTGCTTCTAGTTCGCTTTGACGAGCAAATACATCGCTCACTTCAACCGTATTTACTTGAGCAATTTCAACCTTACTTGAACCCATTGAGAATTCTTTCGCATCAAGTGAAAGCAATTGTTCAATTGTTTTGTCACTTAAGTCTGCTCCTGCTTTAAGCATATCAAGTCCATATTTTTCAGCATCTACACCAGCGATTTCAGCTAATTCTTTAGCAGCATCAACATCTTGTTGCGTGCAAGTAGGTGATTTGAAAAGTAATGAATCCGAGATAATTGCTGATAGCATTAATCCGGCAATCTCTTTTTCAATTTGTACGCCATTTTCTTTGTACATTTTGTTTAAAATGGTTGCAGTACAACCAACAGGCTCTACACGGAAATATAGAGGGTCTCTTGTTTCGAAGTTAGCCACTCTGTGATGGTCGATTACTTCAGTAATTTGAACATCAGCAATATCTGATACACTTTGTTGACGCTCGTTATGGTCAACTAGGATAACTTGAGAAGCTTCGTTTGCTACTGTTTCCACAAAGCGAGGAGCTTCCTTTTTAAAATAATCTAACGCAAATTGAGTTTCCCCGTTCACTTCACCTAAGCGAACCGGTTCAACGTTCTCACCAATTTTTGTTTTTAAATCTGCATAGGCAATCGCCGAGCAAATCGTATCTGTGTCAGGACTTTTATGTCCAAAAATAAGTACTTTTTCCATACTCCCACTCCTATGTGCTTAAATTTCACTGATTATTATACCATTTTCCCACTTAGTATGTGCAAGAACAAATAGAAAAAAGTCGCTGTGAACACGTAACGTCATTCCATGTACACGCTCTTTGAACAAAATAATCAAGTCCCACGTTTATCTTCAACCTTCCTAGATGCAAGACACAATAAGAAAAACCGCTAGCGGTCTTTTCTTAATTGCGATGCGCGAAGCCACTGCCCTCTCTTGAAAAGTATATTAATAAGTGTACTTCTTATTAATATACGAACAGTGAGCGAAGCCATCGCCCTGCCTGATTTAGCTTAAACGACATCTATGAGCATATAAATTTTTTATACTTTGTAAAAAAAGCATTCCTTCTTTACGAAGAAATGCCCTAACGACTCCCTTTTCTATCTACTTATCATTTTCTAAAAGCTCAAAAATAACTTTTAAATCTTGTAATGTATCCATATATGCATATCTACCACCTGTGTACTCCCCTTTTTGAATGAGAGACATGCCACTAGATTCCATTATTTGTACTTTTTCTTTTAATCCTTCTACTACAAAGGCAATGTGTTGAACACCTTCACCATGTTCTTCTAAAAATTCTCTCCATGTACTTTGGTGCTCATCGGGTTGGATCAATTCTAATTGAAGGGCACCCATATCAAAGAAGGCAAGTTTTGCTCGGGCAGGAGTAGATTTACCTCGGTATTCGGTTTCGGCTTTTTCAACAGCATCTGTCCAAAAGGACTCTGGCTTTTCAATTCCAAAAAAATCAGCATACGCTTGGGAAGTTTTCTCAATATCATGAACAATAATTCCTATTTGTGTAATTACATTCGTTCCAAGTACGTTTTTCACAGTAACATCAGCTCCTAGTATAGTAAATGCAAAACCGATAGATAAAGCGCTTACATTTTACTATACACAAGCGCATTTTAAGGGTCAATATTTAACAACTATACTCTAAGTTTTAATCTGTTAGGATATGTTCTCTACAATGTGGCTAACCAAAAAAGACCAAATCCTAATCACGATTTGGTCTTTTGATATAAAATTTACATTCCTGCATTCCATTTTAATCGTTTTGCAATCTCCATAAAGTCTTCATGGGACACTCCTGGGGCAAATTCTTCAGGAACTTCTTCAAAATCCGGAACAGGAGCAGTTCCCTCTGGTGTACCGATTACAACTTCTACGGGACTACCATCTTCAGGATGAAGCCCTTTCCATATTTGACCGATATCCTGGTAATCGGTTGGACTCCAAGTATATAACTTCCGATGTATTCCTTGTTCTTCAAATTTTCTTGCATGCTCAAACGCCGAATTATCAAGGCTTGGGATAGGAATCATTTTTGTAACATCCGCACCAGTCATAACCTCTAGTGCTTTTGCATAAGCTACAACATGGACACCACCACGGACGAGCAAGTATCCGATCATTTCTCGGGCAACTGGATTATCTGTCATCTCGTACACTCTCATTTTATGAGTTCTTGCTCCACACTCGAGAAAGAAATTATGCAACAAATCTAACAAGAGATTTCCACTATTAAATACATTATCCCCTGTCCATGGCCGGCCATGTGAATCACCTGGTAACGCTGTCTGTGCAGTATCAATGAAATGATAGTGACTACGCTTATCTTTTGCATTTTGCATTGGCGTAATATCCGGGTCACCTGGGAAAGTCGTTCCAGTAATCATTAAATTTATCGTATTCGCAACCAATTCCACATGACCAAACTCTTCGGCTGTAATACTTGCGATTAAATCGTAAAACGGTTTGAATTTTTTCTTATTACGAAAGTTAAACGATTGAAACATATAGTTGTTAAGGGTCGACATTTCACCAAACTTACCACCCAACAATTCTTGGACAGCTGAAGCTGCATTGGCATCGGGATTTTTAGGTCTTGGTAAATCAATAAGTAAACGGTCTAATCGAACTATCAATGGATGTACCCCCTTCTAGTATGGCATAACCCAAGTAATGTGCTGAATTCTGATAAAAAAATTAGCGCCATGGGACTCTACCACAACATGGTCTGGTTTTACATCGCATATATTTCCCCTAACATTCCCTTGTGGGGTTTGGACGACAACGTGTCTTCCTGCTAGTGTCTGTAAGGTTTGGTATACATATGGGTCAACTAATGACACCATTTGTGGTCCTTGCTGATGGCCTACTCGCTCTTGCTCTTGGTTGCTCACTGTATAATCCCCCCTAAATATAGCATTCTTTAAAACCTATGAGGGATTTTGGCTCCTCATGACAAAAAAAGTTCAGAGTGCTGCTCCGAACTTTTTATGACTAGTTATGGAGTTTCAGTTCCTTTTTTAAAGCTAGTCACTATAAAGTAACCAAGAAATATTCCTCCAACTAAATAGGCAGAATTAGATACGAGTAACATGTAAAGGGGGCTTGGAAGAGAGAGTAAATCAAATTCCAAAAACAATGTATGGGAAAACGTTAACATAATAATAGGGACTCCTACTAGCAAGAGTCTTACACGTCTTATCTTCCATTTCCCTTCTTCCTTTTTTTCCTGATACCAATGCTCTCCCGCTAACAATGTCCCTAACAAAATCGTCATTAAGGGAAGGATAAACAAAGAAGGCCATACTCTAAACGTCATAGACTGATAAGCGAGAATTGAGTCTCTAACCCAAAAATACAAAAAGACAACAACCACCAAAATGAAAGAAAATAAAGCATATCCACATACTTTTTTTACTTCTATTTTCCGCATAAAAAAACCTCCTCTTTCTATATCCTAGAGAAGATTTTTTTAGGTTATGCAAAAAAACAGTCTATTTATCCTGCCATTCCTCCCGCAAACGAAGCAGGGCTTGGTCTTTTTTCTTCGCTTCAAGCATGATGTCTACGTCATGGTCTCCAAGTAACTGTAAGAAATCCAAAAAATCTTCGAGGAAAATAAAATCGTGATGTGCCGTATCCGTTTTATGCTCTCTGCCCGAACTAATATGCATCTTTGGCTTTCCAATGGTAGCCCATGTTGTCATAACTTCTTTAATGTAATCTGCTGTTTCTTTTTCTAAGCTTTGGTTACAACGATGATGATGAATATCAAAACAAATTGGGATTCCGATTTTTTTAGAAATGTCTAATACATCTTGAACGTTAAATACTTTATCATCATTTTCAAGCCTTAATTTATCTTTGACAGAATTAGACAACAGCATATACTGTTGGCAAAATCGTTCTTTTGCTTTTTCTTTGTCTCCATAGGCCCCGCCGACATGCAGGATCATATCGGTTCCACCTACTACATCTAACAATTTCGCATGATATTCGAGGTCGCGTATTGCATTCGCAACCACTTCTTCACGTGGTGAATTGATGACTGTATATTGTCCTGGGTGAACCGTTAGTCTCATGTTCTTATCACTAGCAAAATCTTTTATCTTTGAGGTGACTTCTAACACTTCATCATCCATCCACCATTCCCATTCTAGGATAGGATGACTACCAAACGGAACAATGTCACTGCTGACCCGAAAAAAATAAATGTCATTGGCTGCGTTCCATTTTACGATGTCAAGAACTTGCGTAAAATTACTTAACGTCAGTTCTTTTATTTTAGGAAGTCCTTCTTTTTCATAGGTAGCCAAGCGGCATGTTTTCATTTTTGAAGGCAATGCTACATTCATACACGCATATCCAAGTCTCATCGTTTTCCCCCGTATTATTTCTTTATTTTTTCAGTCCTATGATGAGTAATCAAAGTATACATGAGAAATACTACTAATGGAGGTGTATACTTATGGCTCATCCATACTTATGTCCAAATTGTAAAACAAACCGTTCACGCTTTAACATTATTGAACAACATGCTACATCGGTAAAACTCCACCCACAAACTGGAGATGTCGTGCAACAATTCACCAGTGAAGATTTGGATCCTTTTCATGTTCCGTACCGGGGACCCGAGCGCCGCATTCAATGTGGAAGCTGTGGACTGATTGAAGAAGAGCAAATGTTTATTAAACGTGCTGCACAATAAGTGTAACAAATTTTATAAGAAAGTAAGAACTAGGGCGATTCAAAAGTGAAAACTTTTTTTGTCGTCCTCTTTTATTTTTAAAGTAACAAAAAAACTGGTAAAATATTCTTTAGATTCAAATACATAAGTAAGGGTGATGAAATGAGTAATCTTCAAGCAAACCTAGAAAAGTATGCAGAGCTTGCCGTTAAAGTGGGCATTAACATTCAAGAAAAACAAACCCTTGTTATCAATGCGCCTCTCACAGCCATCGATTTTGTCAGACTCGTTGCGAAAAAAGCATATGAGGCTGGAGCGATGAACGTTCATGTAGAGTGGAATGATGAACAACTTACACTGATGAAATATAAAGAAGCACCTGATGAAGCATTTCATGACTTCCCTGAATGGAAAGCAAAAGGCTATGAAGAAATGGCTGAAAAAGGAGCTAGTTTCCTAAGTATTGTTGCCAATAATCCGGATTTATTAAAAGGAGTTGACCCTGAAAGAATTTCCAACGCCAATAAAGCGAGTGGAAAAGCAATGGATACGTTCCGCTCTTATATCCAATCAGATAAAGTGTCATGGTGTGTAATCGCTGCTTCCTCCCCAGGTTGGGCTCAAAAAGTATTTCCTGATGTGTCTGAAGAGGAAGCGGTTGAAAAACTGTGGAACGCAATTTTTGCAGCGACTCGTGTAACGGAAGAAGACCCTGTCTCTGCTTGGAAACAACATACTACCAACCTTGAAGATAAGGTCGCTTTCTTAAATGAAAAGAAATATAAAAAATTACATTACACTGCCCAAGGCACAGACCTAACGATTGAACTTCCTGAAAAACATTTATGGGCTGGAGCTGGCAGTAACAATGAAAAGGATGTGTATTTCATTGCGAATATGCCGACTGAGGAAGTGTTTACTGCTCCTCAAAAAGACGGTGTAAACGGAAAGGTGTCTAGTACGAAGCCGTTAAACTTCGGTGGCACTTTAATTACGAACTTTTCATTGACGTTTGAAAACGGAAAAATTGTTGATTTTGAGGCCGAGGAAGGCTACGAAACGTTAAAGCGACTTATTGAGACTGACGAAGGCTCACAGTTTTTAGGAGAAGTCGCGTTAGTTCCTCACGACTCACCAATTTCGAATTCTAATATTATTTTTTACAACACTCTATTTGACGAAAATGCCTCTAATCACCTTGCAATTGGCAGTGCCTATGCCTTTAATCTTGAAGGTGGCAAAACGATGTCAAAAGAAGAGTTAGCTAAACATGGATTAAATACGAGCATTACTCACGTTGATTTTATGATTGGCTCTGCTGACATGAACATTGACGGAATTACTGCAGATGGAAAAAGCGAACCGCTCTTCCGCAACGGAAACTGGGCGTTTTAGTAAGCTTAAAACGGCTCATCCGTTTTGATTATGTGAAATGAGCGGAACTACTGCCCTCTTAAAAAACACTCCAAGTTTGTGAAGCTATTGAATGTTTTCGTACGAACAAACCTGCTCGGATATATCCAGCAGGTTTTATTTATTGTTTTTTTTGAGCAAAGAGCATCACTTCCACCGTCTATAAATGCTCTCAATTTTTTTGTACCTATACAAAGGAACCATAATACTCCTAAATTAGTTATTGTACCCAAAAAGAAAGTTTGATATACTTTACAACGTTAATTCATATTATTCATATATGAATTAACTATTATCGTATTTTCATAGGGGGTAATCATGAAAGGGAGTAAATTACTTATTAGTTTGTCTATCGCTATGTTACTTATGTTACTAGCTGCATGTGGAAATGAGCCAACAGTCTCAGAAGAAACTCCACAAGAGGAAGTGCAAGAAGAAGTCGCTGTAGAAAACGAAGGCGAGGCTGAAGAAGAGACTGAACCAGTAGCTGAGGACACAGAATTAGGTTTTGAAGTGTGGGTAGCAGACCAAGGCTCGAACGAAATCCATATCATTGATGGAGAAACTCAAGAAATCATTGAAACCATCGATTTCAACGATGTTGGTGACAAACCACATATGCTTGTTTTTGATGAGCATGGTGAATATGCCTATGTCGCAAACATGGGTTCAGGTAGCGTTTCTGTCATTCGTGCAGAAGATCGTGAAGTCCTGACTACACTTGAAACTGGAGAAGGTGCTCATGCAGCCATTCCTAGTCCTGATGGCGAACGTGTATTAGTTGCTAATGTACCTGCTCAAACCGTGACTGAAATCGTCATTGATAAAGAAAATGAAGAGTTTTCCGTAAATAGAGAAATAGCACTTGACCAAGTGGATGCACTTCTAGATGAAGAAGAATTTCCGAATCAAAGACCGATCTGCTTAGCGTATACTGCTGATGGTGGTAAAGCTTATGTAACACTTGGTGGTGGTGGTTTAGTGGTTATTGATGTTGAAAGCATGGAAGTTATTCAATCGTTTGGAAAATCACAAGTAGGAGCTCACGGGTGTGGTACGATTTTATCACCTGATGGGAAGCATATGTTTGCAAATTCAGGTTCAACTGAACTTGCTGAATACTATGTCTTTGATACAGAAACAGATGAATTAATTTTCACTGCTCCAACAGGTGGACTAGATGCACACGGAGTAGCATTCACACCCGATCAACAACACTTATGGATGGTAAATCGAGTCACTGATGATGCTGCGATAATTGATGTTACATCGTTAGAAATTGTTGACCGTGTCGAGTTTGTCGGAGATGCTCCAGATTTACTCGTATTCTCTCCTGACGGAAAATTTGCATTCATTACATTACGTGGCCCAGAACCAGCAACTGGTACACATGACATGTCTGGTGAAACTCCAGGTGTATCGGTAATTGATGTCGAGTCAAAAACAAAAGTCAACCTAATTGAACTTGAAAGTGACCCGCACGCAATCGACTTACGTATTCTTAAATAAGAACGATTTTCAAAAAAAAAACCATGTAGAGAGTCACTTTTAAGACACTCTGCATGGTTTTTTCATTTAATCATTATTGCTTCGTTAATTCCTCTTCAAAATAAAACGTACTTGGATTTTCTTCAATGGTATACGAATATCTTTTCATATTTGGAACATACGCATATTTCTTAATCGTTACCGTCTCATTATTCAATAGTACTTTTTCCCCAACAGCAAATTTATTTTTGTGTGCGATTTTAGACATCCTCCTTCAACTTTTCTCTATTTTTTAATCTTACCCTTTGTCAGCAAAAAAAGACACCAAAATTCACTGCTACTGAAAAAAATTAGAAACTTTACCAAGATGACTTGTGAATCAGAAATAAACATGGTATAGTTAAGATAATTATTTTTGTTCGTTTTCAAGAAAAGTTGGATTGCTTTACGTTTTCCTCTTTGCTCGTTAGAATGACAAGAATAGTAATAAAACGTGTGGTTTTTCACACAAACAGGAGGAAAACACTATGTTACAAGGTACTGTAAAATGGTTTAATGCAGAAAAAGGATTTGGATTTATCGAGCGCGAAGGTGGAGACGATGTATTCGTTCACTTCAGTGCTATTTCTGGAGACGGTTTCAAATCTTTAGACGAAGGTCAAACAGTAACGTTTGAAATCGTTCAAGGTGACCGTGGACCACAAGCTGCTAACGTACAAAAAGGTTAATAACCTCAAAACATCCCTCATCTGAGGGATGTTTTTTTATAGTTATAGTCATCCCAAAAGAAATTGTTTTTACCTAACGGTGAGCTTCATATTTTGATGGTTTCGACCACTCTTTTATGAATACAAGCTGGTTGCTAACATGATTATTCTGGATCGCCTCTACTACATCCCTAAGTTGTTCTAGCGTCCTAGCTCCTGGAATCGCCGTTGCAACAGCAGGGTGATGGGTTGCATATGCTAGGGCCAGACTAGTTATATTTTCCCCAGAGCCTTCCATCTTTTCTAACAGCACCTTAATATCCTCTTGGCTATAATCCAAATAGTTCCCTTTAACCTTTTCGCGCCACTCTTTTGTTAACATTCCTTTAGCTACAGGTCCTCTTGCAATCACACTGATGTTATTTTCATGTAATAAATCTAATATTTCTTCTTCAGGTCTGCGGTCAAGAATACTATACTGAGACATGACACTGACTATATTTGATTTTTGAACATACTGTCTAATTACATTTGGTCGAATCGAGGAAATACCATATTCGCGAATGTACCCTTCATGTTTTAATTCTTCAAAAGCTTCAATGGTATCATCGATCGGATCTTCAATCGTTCCGCCATGAAGTTGATAAAGGTCTATGTACTCTGTTTTTAATCGCTGTAAACTCGCCTTCACAGCCTTTTTTATATAAGCCTTTGAAGGGTCCCAGCTCCAACCATCCTTATTTTCATTAGGACGATTTCCTACTTTTGTGGCGAGAATAACATCTGACCTTTTTTCTTTTAATGCTTTACCGACCAAGCTTTCATTTAATCCATATTCATATAAATCTGCCGTATCAAAAAAGGTAATTCCTTTATCGATTGCTTCATGTATGATTCGAACTCCTTCTTCTTCATTAGCTGCTTGTAATGACATACATCCTAATCCAAGTTCGGATACATAAATTGAACTGTTGCCGAGTTGATTCTTTTTCATCCTAAACATCCTCCCCCCTTATTCGTCTTAAGTATTCAACAAAACACCAGTACTGTCAAACTTACTACTATTTTTGTCATGTCCATCATAAGATAATGTATAGAAAAATAGGAGGGTACGTTTGATGACATCATTGTATATTGGCTTATATGTTTTACTCACCCTATGGATGATTGCAACGTTTTATTTAAAATCTAATCAACTTTCTTTAATGGGCAGTAAGACAGTTACGATGGCCTTGAGTATGATTACAGGTTTTATGGCAGGCATTTTGCTAACTGTTATGACTACTTACACTTATTTCACAATTTCTGCAGCAAGTATAATCATCGCCTCACTTGTTGGCATAATCGTTGGTTTTCCTAAAGGAATCTTGGTCATTGTAGAAGGGATTTTGGCTGGAGTTATGAGTGGTATGATGGGCGCCATGCTTGCACATATGATCCCAACTAGCGCGCTAATTGCTACCGTTCAAATCGTTGCCGTTTTTTCGGTTGGACTACTGTTTCTTCTATTTTTGCATGTATCATACGGGTTGAATTCCTTTTATATTTTTCGAAAGCCGTTGCCGTTTTTCACTTTCGTTTGTCTTTTTTTACTACTTAATCACTATTCGCCTTTTTCCATTCAGGATTTACCGATCATTGAAGAACATCTACATGTTTGGCTAGTGTAAGACTAACGGCTTTTACAACTAAATTAATGAGTTTACTTTCATGCCATGTCCGAAGCATAAAAAACGCGAGAGCCACTGGTGCCTCGCGTTTTTTAATATCGAAGTGGAAATATTGTTGTCACTTGTTTTCCTAATAAAAAACTTGCAATGACGTAGGCTTCAACTTGCTCCTTTAGCTTTTGATTGGCTCCATCAAAAACCTTTAATTCATATGTTCCATCATTTATTTGTTGTTCTTCTTTAAATTGGTCTCGTAAAAAAATTGAGGTTTGTGCAAGCCCATGTTTCCCTGTCTCCATTACCTCAAAAAAAGATATAAATCCATGCATGACTCCATTGTATCTGTAGGCTTTTACCGGTACTCCATGTTGTGCCAAGTGTTCTGCATAGGCTTCTCCTTCATCTCGTAACGGGTCAAACTCTGCCGTGATTATAAAAGTAGGTGGCAAGTCAGAGACATTCGCATTTAACGGTGAAGAATAAGGACTTGACCACATTGACTCTTCAGGAATATAGCGGTCTCTTGCAAGAGTCATGACACGACGAGAAAGCAAATAATAGCCACTATCATATCTTTCACGTGACGGCAGCGCCATATCATGAAACGTCGTAAGTGGATAGTACAACACTTGAGCTGATAATGGAGGTCCGTTATAATCTCTCGTCATTATCGCAACAGCAGTGGCAATATTCCCCCCGGCACTATCTCCAACAACAGCCATTTTTTTGTTGTCTCCTTGAAAAGTTTCTGCCTGTTCATATGCCCATACTAACGAATCGTAGCTATCCTCGATTGCTGTCGGGAAAACATACGTAGGGGCTAGTCGATACCCCACTAAAATGACAATACTTTTTGTGCGTACAGCTAACGCACGAGCTATATTATCATGAGTATCAATATTACCATAGCCTTCTAAGAAAGCCCCACCATGGTAATACATAATAACGGGAAAAGGACCTTCACCAATCGGTTTATACATTCTTCCTTTTATTGATGATCCATCCCGAACAGGTATTGAAATATCTTCCCGTCGAATGGACGAAACCCCTGGGCCTGCTAAAAAACTAGGGCGTTTAATATCAGGTGTGACTAGATTTTTATTCACTGCGTGGAGAACAACAGCTGTCTTAGGAGGAAGCTTACCTTCCGCTGTTGTTGACCATTGTTGAACAGAAAGAAATACAACTATGTTAAAGGTAAGAAGAAGGAAAACTACAAACAAACAGCTATTCCTCACAATTGAAAGCGCTTTCTTTCTTGGTTTCACCTTTACCAACATGTGGTCTCCCTCCTTTTCTATTATTATATCAGAATAACCATAAGAAAGTTCTGACTTTTTATAGATTTTTACACACTTTTTTAGAATTATATGTACTCTTCACAGCCCTATGTTATTATTACCAAAAAGCTCAAGACAAGACAGACTAATTCCTTCCACTTTTATGTAAGAAAGCCGCTAAGCGGTTTATTGGAATCATTTGCGAGCATCTACTCTTCTTTGGTTTACCTTTTACTTTTTTCTAAAAGGAATCGACAAAAAAAAGACCGCCTCTTCCCACTGAGAAAGAGACAGTCTTTTCGTTTTTTTATTTCTCTGCCATTTTTAACATCATAAAAGATAAAGCTACACTTACGATCATTGCTAAAAAACTAATACCGAGAATTGCTGCAACAGCACCACCCATGGTATCACTCCTTACTCGTTCAATTTACTATTTACACTATGATAATAGTAACATATATTGACGAGTCTTTACACACAAAATGTGACAAAAAAATGAATGGGAATTTCTACAAGTACTCATATATGACAGAAACCGTAGCTTCTACCGATAACTCTTGGACATAAATCGGTGGTGCACCATGAAAAAGTTCCTGTGCTCTCAGAGAAGAAGCCATCATCGGAGTAGCTTCTATGACCTTAGTTGGTGGCTGAATTAGTTGCGCCCCGATAGAGAGAGCCATCGTTTCAGCTTTTTCTCTAGCGTTCTCTAAAGCTTTCTGTAAAGCCTGTTGATACACTTTTTCATGATTTGATAATGTAAACTCCATGGTCCTTGCAATATTTGCTCCCGCTTCAATAGCTGATTGATAAATTAGTCCAGCTATTGAAATATCGGTAAATCGCACTTCTAAAATATGTTCAACTTCATAACGAACAAGTGTTGCTCCATTTGAGTAATCATACACCGGTCTCACAAAAAAACTTTTCGTTTCAATGTCTGACTCATTTATCCCAATCTGTGTCCAAGCTGAAACTATAGCCTGGGAAATGAGTGTATTTTGTTGAAGTGCTATGTTAACATCTTCATCAGAAGTTACAACACCAATATCTGCTTTACCTTGATCTGGCTGCGCTGTCACTACTCCTCTGCCCACTACCTCGAGGTGCTGAGCGTCTTTTTTATTTATAGGAGGCAAAACCTTTCCACTTCCTTTGTTTTTTAACAGTATATGTATTGTTTTTCACTACGCCTATTGTCCAAAATAAAAAAAAAAATATAGTGTAACGGTTACAGACTTTATTTAACAAAAAAAGAGAATTCAATAGTCTTTTTAAGACCAATGAACTCCCACCCCTCATTCCCCGTGCACAAACTCAATTTCCTCTTTTTTACGACTATATTTAATTTTTACGTTTTGGTTTTTAAAGTACCATAAATCTTCTTCTTCAATGTAAAACGTAACACCTTCAACATCAGTATCAACTGCTTTATGTTTTGGGAACTCCTTCACCAATCCTAAAGAAAATCCCTTTTGGATATCTCCACATCCACCATAGCGAACGAAGAGTCTCATATAGTCATCCTCATCTAAATCAAATTCCTCTTTAAACCACTGAAAAGCTGGTTTTGTCACTTCAATTTCCATGTGTTAGCCCTCCTATTACCGATAATCCAATGTTTCAGGATCCAAACTATTCATTCATGAGATTGTAATTTAATTGCCTCAGTCATCAAAAAAACTTGCTTACCACATTTATATTTTAGCACACCTTATTGTAACCGGTACAATTTAGACTTAGTACAGAAAAAAAAGAAGAGAACTAGGCGATATTCCTCCTCGTTCTCTTCTTAGGATTATCTATTTTGTAAATAGACATCAATGATTTGTTGCACTCTCTGTTCTTCATTTGTCTTTATATTATAATGATCTCCTGTTAATTCAGTTGAAATGTCATTGACTCCTTGTTTTTTAATAAAGTCCACAATGTCATTGACGCTACCATTTTGGGTCATCACTAATTTTTTTCCAATATAGTGCTCATTTACAAAGATATCGTAGCTTTCATTCCCATTTTTTAATGAAAGTGGATCGTCCCCTAAAAATCCTGGTGGGAATGCATTTTGATTATATGTCTCCATTCTTCTCACTCCTATCTTATCTTGTCTTTAGTTTTCACCAAACCGAATGAATTCTATGTGTAAAACCCATAAAAAGACTCATACTATAGATATGTAAACTTAGGAGTTGATAGGATGAATGTAGCACATACCTATTTTTATAAAATTTGTGAATGGATTATGCGTTTAGCTTTGGTTAATCTTTTATGGTTATCTTTTACTATTCTAGGCCTTGTTGTCTTGGGAATAGTTCCTTCTACTATCGCAATGTATACTATTGTACGCAAATGGGTTATGGGAGAAACTGATATTCGAATACTTCGGACTTTTTGGGGTACTTATAAGCGAGAGTGGCTTAAAAGTAACCGCTTAGGCATGATTCTAGGCGCTATTTCCGCTTTTATTGCCGTAGAGTACTGGATCATATATAACGTTCAAGAACCACTCATTCAGTTAAGTAAATACCCTTTACTTCTTATATTTATTTGCTTTATCTTGCTCTTACTTTATGTGTTTCCTACATACGTTCATTATGATGTAAACGTGAGACAGGTACTTAAAAATTCCTTTTTAATTATGATTATAAACCCGGCTTATAATCTCGTTATCCTGTTAGGACTCCTTCTTGTTTACTTAAGCCTTACTATCGTTCCAGCACTCCTGTTATTTTTCGGTGGAAGTGTCAGTGCATTTGTTATTATGTGGGGCTGTTATCAAAGCTTCTTAAGGGTGGAACAGAAAAAAGAACGAAACAGAACATTATCGGAATAACTTAAGGTGGACAAACGGTTGTATTTACCATTTGTCCACCCCTTTTTCTATTATCCTTTAACAGCGCCTGCTGCAATTCCCTCAACAATTTTATTACTAAGGAAAAAGAATGCAATTAATATCGGTAAAATACTGATGACAAGTGTCGCTCCAATCGCTCCCCAATCCGTAGAGTATTGACCAATAAAGTTCTGGATCCCAACGGTTAGTGTCTTATAACTATCTGAACGAATGAATGTATTAATAAACACAAATTCATTCCAGTTGTAAATCATGTTAATAATGACAACTGTTGAGATAACAGGTAACGACATAGGTAAAGTAATTTGAAAGAAAATCCGATGAATCGAACATCCATCAATAACCGCTGCCTCTTCAATTTCTCTAGGTAACGTATAATAAAAGCCTAGTAAAATCATAATGGTTATCGGCAAGTTAAAAGCCGTATAGGTTAGTATGATCGCCAATGGATGGTCAATGAGATTCACACGTAAGAAAAAGCTAAACAAAGGAATAAGTGTGGAGTGAACTGGAATCATTAACCCGAGCATGAATAGTCCAAGAACTAAGTTATTTAATTTCCAATTCATCCTTGTAATTGCAAAAGTAACAAAGCTAGAGAAAAGTACAGTTAAAGCAACTGCGACTACGGTAATCCAAACACTGTTGAAAAAATACAGTCCTATATTACCATTCGTCCAAACCGTGACATAGTTCTCCCATCGAGGTTCCATTGGTAAAGCAAAAGGAGAAGCATTAAACACCTCTGCATTGGATTTCAAGGAGAATTTAACGAGCCAGACCAACGGATAAATTTGAATTACAGCGATTACACCAAGCACAATGTACAGAATTGTATATCCTACTCTGTTATTCACGTTCCTGCCCCCTTAATACTGTATTTCTTCCTTCGTTGCTGTTAATTTTCGAATGAGCAGCGTAGCAAGAAGGCATAGCAATAATAAATAAAACCCAACAGCACTTCCATAACCAAAGTTATAGCTACCAAAAGCTTGTTTATACATATAAGATGCTATAACTTCACTTGCTCCAAACGGCCCTCCACCTGTCATGACATAGATAAGGTCAAAATATTTCAATGAACCAACAATCGCAAGAATAATCGTTACTTTTATTACTCCCATAATTAAAGGAAGTTTTATTTTGGTTGCAATTTGAATGGCATTTGCCCCGTCAATTTTAGCCGCTTCAACAATCGATTCAGGTATATTTTTTAGCGCTGCATAATAAATCAAAATATAAAATCCTGCATATTGCCAAATGATTGCAACAAAAATGGCAAGTAGCACGAGATTTCGGTCACCAAGCCAGGCAGGAGGATTATTTACTCCAATGGAAAACAGAAAACTATTGATTAACCCGTTTGTTGGGTGATAAATCTTCAGCCAAAGTTGTGCAATCGCCACCGAAGAAAGGAGCATAGGAATTAAATAAATCTTCCGTAACATGTTGGCTCCTTTAATTTTTGTTGCAAGAACAAGTGATACAGCCAAGTAGCCAATTAGACTTATTGCTGAAAACACTGCTAGCAGAAATGAATTCACTACACTTCTCCAAAACTGTTGGTCGCTTAAAAGTCTAATGTAATTATCTAAGCCGATAAAAGTCATTTCACCAATTCCATTCCATCTCATAAGCCCATAGTAGCCTGTTAAAAAGATAGGAATGTAAATTAGAACCATAATTAAAAGTAACGCTGGTAAAACATACAGTGTGATAACCCACTTATTTGACATTACTTTATTCATAACTTCAATCCCTTTTCTTCACGAAATTTTTTAAGCAAAACGGCAAAGCCGTTTTTAATTGCGATGAGCGAATCCACCGCCTTCTTGAACTTTCCATGACATCTATGAGCAACTCCTATTTTCATACTTTTTAAAAAAGGACATATCTTAAGTTGATATGTCCTTTTTTTTGTATAAAGCTTATCCTTCAGTTGCTAAAGCTTCTTCATGTCTTCTTGCAAATTCTTCAGGTGTGATATCCTTACCAAATAGAGCTTGTACCATATCCAAGTGTGTTTGAGCAGCTCCAGCGCTCATTTGAACATCTGCATATAATGTGATATTGCTGGCATTTCCTAATTCATCTAATATTTCAATATACATGTCAGGTAAGTCTACATTATCCGTATCAACTACAGTAGCCGGGATGACACCTGCTTCTGTAACTGCTCGCTCACCCCATTTGTCCACGAAGAATGCACTAAATTCTTTTGCTGCTTCTTGAACTTGAGAGTGCTCAGAAACGAATAATCCTACCCCTGGTCCACCAACAAAGCTATTGATGTCCCCTTCGCCACCTTCAACAACCGGGAATTTAAAGAAACCTATAGAATCTCTAAATTCTTGGGGTACATCTTCATTTGTTGTATAGTTAGGTAATTCCCAAGTTCCCATCATATACATCGCTGCTTGCTCATTCATAAATGGACCTTTGGCCTCTTCATTACCTAGACCATTAAAACCACGAACAAATGCATTCATGTCTACTAAGTTTTGGATTTCCTGTGCAGCCTGGATAAGACCTTCGTTTTCAAACGTGTCCTCACGGTTAATCGCTTGTGTTAACGTATCCGGACCAGCAATACGGTCTGCAAGATACATATACCACATTGAACCTGTCCATGGTTCTCTGTTACCAACCGTAATTGGTGTAACACCAGCCTCTTGTAAAGTGGTAACTACATTTTTGAATTCTTCGTATGTTTCTGGTACCTCTAGATTATGTTCTGCAAAAATGTTTTTGTTGTAATAAATTGGTGCAATGTTTAATTCAAGTGGTAACCCATAAGTTATCCCCTCTGAAGCAAATGCTTCAGTTGTTCCTGGAACAAATTCATTATCGATTTGTTCTAACGTATCATCAAGAGATGCAAACATATTCCCTTCAAGGAATGGCTCCATGTACCCTGCAGCCCAAGTTAAACCAACATCTGGTAACTGTCTAGATGATGCTAAAACGGTCATCGTTTCCTTGTACTGCTCATTAGACATAATCTCTGTTTCAACTCGAACATTTGGATTTTGCTCTTCATATTCAGCAATGATGTCAGCAACTATTTGGTTATGCGCAGCCGCACTACCTGCTGGCCATAAATGCATGAAATTAATCGTAACCTGTTCTCCTCCACCTGCATCTGCTCCAGTTCCATCAGTATCCGGAGTCGCCGGTGGTGTTTCCTCCTGTGCTCCACACCCTCCTAAGATAATGGAAAATGCTAGTAAGATAACTCCTATTTTCTTAAACACAAAATTGCCCCCTTTTACGATTTCTAATGACAAAAGCAGTCTTTAGAAACTTTTCTTGTTTATTTTGACAATCCTATTTTCCTCAAATTTTCTCAATTTATGCTTGTTTTTGTTATGTAGTCAAGAATTCACTCAAGTAACCATTATTCATACACAACAAAAAAGGACGCCATTTAGGCATCCAATGAGTAGTTTCTATTTTATTGATTTCCATATTTTTTCTATTTACTTGTGACTGTAACAATTACCGATTATCAATCGTCTCTGGGTTCAAATCATGGTTCATGAGTCGATACTCCGCCATTTGTTCGTACTTTGTACCTGGCTTTCCGTAATTGGTATATGGGTCAATTGAAATTCCACCACGTGGAGTGAATTTTCCCCATACTTCAATATAACGTGGGTCCATCAGTTTAATGAGATCATTCATAATGATGTTCATGCAATCCTCATGAAAATCTCCATGATTACGAAAGCTAAATAAATAAAGCTTTAATGACTTACTTTCAACCATTAATATGTCTGGAATGTAGCTTATATAAATCGTTGCAAAGTCGGGTTGTCCAGTTTTAGGGCAAAGACTTGTAAATTCTGGACAATTAAATTTCACAAAATAATCTCGATTGGAGTGTTTATTTTCAAACGCTTCAAGGATTGATGGGTTATATTCATACGTATAAGGAACATTTTCCTTCCCTAACATTGTAACTCCTTGTAATTCATCGTCATGTCTTCCACTCATGTTGTATTCCTCCTATTCCATAACAGCTTAACTAAAACTATACCACATAACAATCTAATTTTCTCGGCAAAACTGTTCCAAATGCGTTAACGCATAGGATAAGCATTTACAAGCATACACATAAAGTAACAACTGAAAAATTAAAGGGGGTATGAGATGGAACAGATATACTCTTTCCATAATATTTCTGAAAAAAACATGACCTTTCTAGACGTTTTTTCCCATATTCACTCCTTTATGAATTCAAAACCAAACGGACATTATCGTTTAATGATAGGAACAGATTCACAAGTATATAGTCGCCACACACGCTTTATCACAGGTATTGTCATTCGAAGAGAAGGCAATGGTGCATGGGCTTGTCTTCGCAAAGTCGATATACCTGAACGAATAGAAGATCTTCACAAAAAGATTTCAATCGAAACAGAGTTAACCGAACACGTCGCTCAACTGTTTACACCCCATTATAAAAAAGAACTTATTTCTATCATTCTTCCTCACATCAAAGATGGTTGTTCTTTCTCTTTTGAAGGTCACATTGATATTGGCTTAGGCGAGAAAAACAAGACAAAGATATATGTAGAAGAAATGATGGACCGTTTACAAGCTCTTGGTATGAAACCACTAGTAAAACCTGAATCATTTGTTGCCTTTTCGTATGCCAACCGGCACACTAAATAACACCATAGGATGAAAAATTTAGGCTTGTTCAATTCTTGCACAAAGGAAACATTTTTACACTCGGAGAATATTGTAGTATTACAACAACAATATAACCTGGAGGGTGGTCTACATGTCGAACAAAAAAAAGATTGCCGGCTATACCGTCATTTGTAACAAGCTTGGAATTTTAAATAAAGAACAAACTAATAATGTACTCAATCAATTAAGTAAACCTGCAAGAAAGAAAAAAAAGATATAATATAAAAATGGTGCCATTATTGATAATAAGGATTCATGTTTCCATTAAGTGAATATTTTCTGATAGTAGGTAAAGGGGCTGGTACAGAACTAGCTAAAGCATCTGCACTGGCTTCACTCGCCACAAATCCCGTTGTGAGAAACCCACTCACTTCAGCAAGTTGTGAAAAAAGACTCACAACTTGCTTTAAGTGATAGTGGCGGTTTCGCACATTGCTTAAAGGGTGAGACAAAAGGTAAAATACAACCTTTTGTCTCACCCTCTTTTTTTCACGAGATATTTTGTTGATTTTGCCATTCGATTTCTCGTTGTTGTTCCCTCATGACTTGCCACTGTTCTTTTGCCATTTTAATGTATTTCAAATCTCTTGTATCATCTTCTAAATACAATAGCTGTGAAAAATAACTTCCGGCTTTTTGAAATTGACCAAGTCTTCGGTACAATTCACCGATGATATACGTTAATTGAATTAAGCTCATATCAGTTTCCTGATAATCTCCAACATAATATGATCTCTCATATGCTTGTAAGGCATAATTCAAGTAACGCTCTTCCTCTTCTTGTTGACCGAGTTTACGATATAACCACATGAGCCGCATATGAAGTCCAGCCATTACAATTTCACGTTCCTCTTTTATTTGACCCGAATACAAAGCTAGCTTGTACGTTTGCAGAGCTTGTTCCAATGTACGGTCATAACTATACCGGTCATTTCCTTTCCAATACGCACTCACCTTTTCTATGACATCTTGCTTTCTCCTTGGATGAAAATACGGATTTGAATCTTCTGTGAAAGCGTATCCACAAGAAGGACAAATGGTTACATAATAATATAAAGGACTTCCGACTTCGTCTTCATATACATATTCGGTATAGAAATCACTTTGCATCGCGCGTGCTTTTTTAAAGCTTGATCGTACTTTTTTCGTAGTAAAGCTCTCTTTACACAACAAGCAATCAACTTTTTTTTCAAATAGAGGTTCTACCGTCATGTAACTCCCCTCCTTTTACTTTTATTATAACACTATTTTCACAAACTAGGAATATAAAATTACGACCATTTACCTATTAACTTTAGACTCTATCTTCCCCCATACTAAAATAAGTAAAAAGAAAGGATTGTTGAACATGGATTTTTCCCAGTTAGATACCCCTTCATTACTGTTAGACTTAGAAAAACTCGAAACAAATATAGAAAAAATCGCTTTATTTGCCCAAAGTCAAGGCATTGGCTTGCGTCCGCACATAAAAACACATAAATCAGTTCGCATTGCAAAGATGCAACTTTCAAAAGGGGCTGTCGGTATCACTGTTGCAAAGCTATCTGAAGCTGAAGAAATGGTGAAGGGTGGAATTACAAATATTTTAATCGCTTATCCAATTGCTAGTAAACAAAAGCTAGAACGCCTCTCTCACTTACTTCGCAGGGCTTCTATTATTATTACAGCCGATAGTGTTGAACAAGTAGAGTGTCTTGAACAGTTTTTTTCAAGTAAATCTTTGAATGTAACCCTTTGGATAAAGGTAAATAGTGGTTTAAATCGGTGCGGGGTCGAACCTGGAGAAGAAGTCATTGAATTGGCAAGAAGGATTAATTCATCTCAACACCTTACACTAACAGGGATTTTCACTCATGCAGGTCATGCTTATGGGGCCAAAAGTATAGAAGAGATTAAGCAAATCGCGAGACAAGAAGCAAAGAGTGTTGTTCAAAGTGCAGATGCTTGTGAAAAAATCGGGATCCCGATTATTCATCGAAGCGTTGGGTCAACTCCTACTTTTACTTATGCTGGAATGTACAAAGGAATTACAGAAATACGACCTGGAAATGCTGCTTTTTTTGATATGGTTCAAGTTAGTCTTGGTGTCGCTAACGTAGAGCAATGTGCTGTTTCTATATTAGCAACTGTAGTTTCTAAGAAAAAAAATCATCTTGTACTTGATGCAGGAAGTAAAGCGTTAACGCTTGAAAAGGGTGCACATGGGAATGAAAGCGTGAACGGATACGGTACAATAGTTGGTCACCCAGAGCTTACCCTAAGTCGCTTATCTGAAGAACACGGAGTCGCTACCTTTATCGACTCGACACCACTTGAATTAAATGATGTTGTAACAATTATTCCTAATCATGCTTGTCCCGTTGTAAACCTGTATGAAGTCTATCACGTCATAAAAGACAATACTGTCATTGAAACATGGTCTATTGATGCACGAGGAAAGGTCTATTAATTCTTTTTTTGAAGCACTGAGCGAAGCCACTACCTTTTTTAAGATGTAGCGAGCATTGCCAGTGCTCATCTTTGCACTCGTCGACAAGCCGTCTTGTTGAGGTCACTAACATTAAACCTCTTGCAATCCTTTTATTTATAAGCTTTTCCTTTTGTAAGGACACATGGAACTCCTTTACCAATGGCTCCTGGCTTTTTCATTTTTTCAATATATGCCAGCCCTCTTCTGCATTGTGATTTACATGTAATACAGGTATCTACTGTTACAACCTTCATATTGTATTGGTTCTTATCGATAATGACAATATTTTTCTTACCTTTATTTTTGGACATATCTTTCCCCTCCTTGCAGTAGTTCAATCTATAATATGTAAGTGGAGATTTTTGGTTCCTTCATTTCTAATAGTTTCAAAAATAGAAGAATGTGATTATAATAGAGTTACTATAAATTATTAGGGGTGACGACTTGTTTTCTCATACAGACAAGCTAAGTACAGCATTATTAAAAGGGGATTATTTTACAAGTTGGCATATTATTCAACAACATATAAATGATGGACTCAACACGTATTTTATCTTTGATAACGTCATACGGAACGCAATGTATGAGATTGGTCAAATGTGGGAAGAGAATTTAATAAACGTGGCGGATGAACATCTAGCTACTTCAATATGTGATTATGTACTTACACGATACGGGTTTTCAAATATTAGTCAAACGGGTATACAAAATAGAGCAATGGTATTTTGCATTGAGGGAGAAGACCATTATTTAGGTGCAAAGATGGCAGCAAGTGTCCTACAAGAGGCAGGTTGGCAAGTACAGTATTTAGGTCCTAACCTACCTTTAGAATTTGCTTTATATAGTGCAAGAAAGTGGAAACCTGAAGTTATTGGTTTATCCGTTTCCTTAACTCTCCATCTTCCTAAATTGAAAGAATATATAACCGCATTGGAACAACTACCTCATAAACCAACAGTCATTGTGGGGAGTCGGTTACTTGAAAAATATGATTTCACACCTTATATTACGAAGACAACGGTAACAGCCAACAGAGTGACAGACCTACAGCAATTTATTGAACAACACATGGTAAATGTAAACGAGTAATAGGAGTGGATAGTGTGCATGACTTATTGGAGAATCATCCCGTGCCTTTCTTTATATTAGATAACAATTTAATAATAAAAAGCCTATCAAATACGGCTAAAGCAGTATTTCCAGAAGCAAATTCTTTTATGGAGTTAGTTGATTTAGAGAGCAGAAATAAAGTAAGCTCTTTTTTAAATCAGAAATACAATAATCAATTTGAAGTCAACTTAATCACAAAGTCCGACCCATTGGCTTTGTTTAATCTCTATTCAAATTGGGATGAAGGTACACTTTTAATTGTTTGTATCGAAAAGACGGAAAACGTTCACCACATCATGCAACTCATTTATCGTTTACGTGAACAATTAGAACAAACGAATTTTGAACAATACTCTACAGAACTTAAACGAGATTTGATCCCTACTATACTTAATGTTGATTTACGCGATATGAACAGACTAGCCATAACGGATGTTTCAGGCAGATTAGAAGACCTTCCACAAAAACTAGAGATGATCCAAGAACTAAATAGCATCATAAAACCTGATTTAATCGAAAGTGGAAAAAGCGAATATATGGAATTAATTGAAAAGCATTTAGAAGAAGTAGGCGCTATTATACATTATATTATTGCGATTGCTCCTATTATAAATGAAGAACAAAAAAAATAACGGGTACACTCATTATTACTTGAGTTTCCCGTTATTTTTTTCTATTGTAGGACTGGCAGTGTAATATCAACTGTTGTTCCTTTGTTAAGTTCACTTGAAAATTGCATTAAACCTTTATGATTTTCTATTATTTTATAACTCACCATTAAACCAAGACCAGTTCCTTTTTCCTTGGTTGTGTAAAATGGTTGTCCAATCTTATCTAATCTATCTTCTGGAATCCCTTTTCCTTGGTCAATTACTGTGATAACAATTTGATTTTTATAGTCTTCTTTTCTTACCTTCAACGTAATTTCTCCACCATCAGGCATCGCTTCAATTGAATTTCGAATCAAGTTTATAATAACTTGTTTGATTTCCTTTTCCACACATTGAATTAAAGGTAAGTCTGGTTCAAATTCTGAGTGTATTGTCACATTGTTCATGATCGCCTGTGTTTCAAGCAACATTGTTACATCATTTAACACATTACAAATTTTGGTGTTCTCATATTGAACCACATGCGGCCTTGCTAAAACTAGTAACTCGTTGATGATTGATTCAATTCGATTAAATTCAGATAACATAATCCCAAGATATGAGTTATTTGAATCTCCCTCAGCCTGCATTAGTTGTATAAAACCCTTTAAAGCGGTGAGTGGGTTTCGAATTTCATGAGCAATTCCTGCAGCAAGCTCTCCTAACGCGGATAGCATCTCAGATTTCCTTAATAAGTCCTCTGTTACTTTTTGTTCGGTAATATCCTCTGACACACGCAAGTATTGTGTCACAGTGTCATCACCATTAATGATTGGCAAAAATGAAACTGCCTCCCACTTTAAATTCCCTTCTTGGTCATGGATTTTTGAGGTGCCTGTCCATTTTTCTCCACGTTTTACCGCTTCCCATGAATGTTGGAATATTTCTTTACTTTCATCATCCCTGAACATGTCCTGTAGTGGCTTTCCAAGAACGGTTTCTTTGGAATACCCTACAATTTCTGTGAATTTCGCATTAACATACTCGATGATTCCTTCTTGATTAGTGATAATCATATTGGCTGGAGACTGTTCAATTGCAAAAGAACGTACTAACAACTCATCATTCGTTTTTTTCATTTCTGTAATATCTACAAACGTAATGACAACGCCTTTTATAAAGTTTTCCATTGTCCGGTAAGGATAGATTCTAAGACTGTACCATTTATCATTGTGGCTTTTTACTTCTTTTGTTAAGCGCTTATGTTGCTGTAATACATGTTGTGCATCTACTAATAGGTCTTGATATGCTAGATTGTGCGATATATGAGATAAAGGTCTGCCGATATCAACATCCATTAAATTAATGATTTTTGTAATTTCAGGTGTAAAGCGTTTTATTTTTAGTTCTTCATCTAAAAACACGGTAGCTAAATTTGTACTAATGAGTAGATTATCAATATCATTGTTTAAATCTATAAGCTGCTGGATTTTGGTTTCATGCTCATTATTAACATTTAGAAGTTCATCATTGACTGATTGTAATTCTTCGTTTGAACTTTGTAACTCTTCATTTGCAGCGATTAGCTCTTCATTGGTAGATTGATATTCTTCATTTGACGTTTCAAGCTCTTCAATCGTTGTTTGTAAATGTTCTTTTGTAAAAGCAAGTTCATTTTCTAAGTCGAAAATTAATTGTTGAATATTGGTATCTATGTCATAAGAAACTGCCTTTTCAGAAAGCTGATTTTCTTCAATATCTTTTACAGGTTCAAAGGAAACCATAATAAAATCTCCATTTTGTTTTAGAAAAGGTTCAACGATTAAATTAATAACTTCGGTATATGGTCCTTCTTTTATTTTTAGTCTACTATACTCCACTCGCCCTTGTTCTTTACGTGCTTTTTTCAACGCTGTATTAATCGCTACTGAAAAATTAGTAGGAAGCATTTTTAAAATATTATTGGACATATCTCCATGTGGAATTCTCAGAAATTGATTTATATTTCCGCCAGTAACAACAACATCATTTTGACTATCAATGATAATAAAAGGATCCATATATTCTTCAATCAATGATTTATACACTTGGTCAGTCCTTTTATATGAACTCACTTCCATATATCGAGGTAACGACATGTCCCTTACATCATTGCTAGAAGTTCGCTGGTTTTCGTTTTCATTCCTCTGGGCATTTCTACCGTTAATGTTTTTAAATAATTTCCATTTATGGTCAATCGGTTCAAAGACATTTGTTAATTTATTTACAGATTCACTTGGTCCTAGTAACAAATAGCCATATGTTCGTAAAGAAAAGTGAAACATCGATAGAATTTTTTTCTGTAGGTCTGGTTGAAAATAGATTAACATATTACGACAACTGATAAAGTCCAGGTTAACAAATGGTGAATCCTTTGCTATATTATGAGGTGCAAAAATAATCTTATCTCTTATGTTATGGCGAACCTTATATCGGTCCCCATCATGACGAAAGAATCGTTCCATTCTTTCCTGTGAAATGCCTAATACAGAATGAAGAGAATATGTGCCAGTTGAAGCTTTTTTAATGGCATCTTTATCTAAATCTGTTGCAAAAATTTTAAAATTTAGAGATTCTTCAATCTCATCTAAATATTCTGAGAGAATCATAGCTATCGTATAGGCTTCTTCCCCCGTCGAACACCCAGGAACCCATATCCTTATATCTTTTTCTCCACTGTTGATTTTTTGGTTAACGATTTCAGGTATTACTTTTGTTTCTACCAACTCAAACGCTTTTGGGTCTCTAAAAAACTCCGTCACATTAATTAATAGATCATCTTTTAGGAGATTAATTTCATGGGGATTTCCGATGAGAAACTCTTTATACTCATGCAAACTAGTGAAATTTAATTTCCCTAAATTGATGCGTTTTTCGATTCTACGGATGATGCTATTTTTTTTATAGCTTGAAAAATCCACACCGCTTTTACGATTAATAATTGCACAAATTTGCTCGAGTATCTCGTCTGTATTGTCATCTTTAAAGCTTGTATATGTTTTAGAATACAATGGATTAGACAATTCATTCAGCAGGGAAGAAATTTCATGAATCCCTAACACATGGTCAACCTTCCCAGATTGAATAGCATTCGTTGGCATGTCTACAAATTTTGCGGACTTTTCATTTTGTACTATTACGGTCCCACCCGCTTCATATACTGCTTCAATTCCTTTGGTCCCATCCCAACCCTTTCCAGATAAAATAACAGCAACGGCGTTATTCCCTAATTCTTCTGACAAAGAGGTGAAAAACATATCTATCGGAAAATTCATTGGCATTTTTTTGACGTAGTCGGATAATTCAAGAAAACCATTTCGTAATACAACATTTTTTTGTGGTGGAATTAAGTAAATACAGTTTGGTTCCACTTTCATATTATCAGTTGTATAATGAATATCCATCGTTGTCCGCTTAGATAATAAATCCTTCATATGACTTTTATAATTAGGTGATAAATGCTGAACAATAATAAATGACATTCCACTAGTAGGACTGATTGTTTCAAATAATTTTTGTAATACTTCTAAACTACCCGCTGATGCTCCAATTCCTACAACTTTTGAAAAACCTTTCTTTGCCGTACTTTTATTAGTATAGCTATCTAACTTCGTTTTCATCATTCGTCACCTACTCTCTACAAAAAAAAAAATGTGCTTTTTTAAGCACACAAAGCTATTATTTATTCTATTAGTTATTCACAAAATTTTCAATGTGTATCTCTTACATATATTAATGTGGGAGCTGCTATAATTATTTTCTCAAAAAAAAAAACGTAGAATCAATAATGCTTCTACGTTTACGTGTTACGTCAAACTTGAATCTGCATCCAGATCACCAATTATCTTTTCAAAATCTAAGAGTAACGCCATCTCATCTTCAAGCTTTACAATTCCAATCGTTTGAGCTTGGATTCCCTTTGACAAATGACTTGGTTGGTCAATATTATCCACAGAAATTCGATGAATTCTAGATACATTTTGTACATGAAACGCTACTTTAATATCATTTACTTCTGAGATAATAAACTTCTCGAGGTGCTTGTCTATGCTACCTTGAAACAATAAAACCTTTCCTAAGTCAACAACAGGAATGACTTCATCACGAAGTCGAATGACACCCTCAACATAAGGATGGACTGTTGGCGTCTCTGTTATGGGAAGAGGTTGGATAATTTCTCGAACTTGCATTACATTAATACCGAACGTCCCCGTACCGACTTGAAATAAAATGATCTCTAGTTCTATAGACTCACTTTCGATATGATTAAAATTCTTCAAATTCATATTTATCCCCCCAATATGACTATTGTCATCAGTTTATTATCTTTTTATTTTATATGAAAACTATCTTCAAAGACAACCCTTTTTTAGGAATTTAGTACTATTTTTTATTTCACTGTAATCCAAGCCCGTCCTTTACTCCATTGGAGAGAAACGGGAGTTCGAAATACACCTTCTACATTTTTAGCTGTTAGCATTTCCTTTGTCAAACCAGAATCGAACACTTTTCCTCCTTTCATTAACAAACAGTTTGAAAAAGGGGGGAGGATTTCTTCAATGTGATGAGTTACATATAAAATCGTTGGTCCTGTTTTAGTATTCGCAAGTTTTTCAATAGTATTTAACAATTGTTCTCTAGAGTATAGATCTAATCCACTACATGGTTCATCTAAAATAAGAATTTCGGGATCAGACATCCACGCCCTTGCTAGCATTACTTTTTTCTTTTCTCCTTGAGAAAGAAGTCGAAACGGTTCGTCAGCTACATGTTCAATAGAAAAGAGGGTAATCAGTTCTTTTGCTTTATCTATATCTTCTTGTTCGATTTTTTCGTATAACCCTATCGATGCAAACTTCCCACTTAGGATGACATCTATTGCGTGGTCGTTTGGTCTCGAATGAAATCTTTCATCTAATGAAGAGCTAACCCAACCAATCCTTTTTCGAAGCTCTTGGATATTCACTGTTCCGAAGCGGTGACCAAACACATGAACATTTCCCTTCGTTGCCCATTCATACCCGGTAATTAACTTAAGGATAGATGTTTTCCCTGAGCCATTTAACCCTAGTATTGCCCAATGTTCACCTTTATTTACTTTCCAGGAAACGTTATTGACAATCGTTTTTTTACTTTTAACTAATGAAACATTTTCAAGGTATATCATCCTACAAAGCCCCTTTGAAACAGTATACGGTTTTAGCATATATTTTGTAAGCTAGAGTGACCAACTCATCTCCTTATGCATCTTTTATATAAAGGAGGAATATTTTATGATTCTTACTATTACCGTTTTTTTAATATTGTTATTATTAGCTGGTTTACACAAAACCAAGTTCTCCCCAGGCTATGAGGAGTTTCATTTATTTAAGAAACATCACATCAAAGAAGATAAAAAAAAGAAAAAGGATCAATTTGATGGTGGAAGATGATTTAGAAAGTTTTGATAAGCAAATCCCATTACAACATCTTCTTTATAATACTTTAGCAATTCATTCACTAAATTTTGATACTCCCCAGCGTGGGTAAGCTTTGAAACCGTTATCGGAATCCCATCAAAATCAGATCCAAAACAAAGATTATGCTGACCACCTAACGAACAAATGTGATCAATATGATGAATTATATCTTTGAGCTCTGCTTTATCGTTTGTTGTTAAGAAAGTCGGATGAAAAACAGTTCCGATCAAACCATCTTTCTCAACCAATGCTTTAATTTGGGCATCTGATAAATTACGCTTATGGTTACAAAGGGCTTTTGCGTTGGAATGACTTGCGATAGGGTAAGAAGAGAGTTCCATTACATCCCAGAAACCAGCTTCACTTAAATGCGATACATCTGTAAGCACACCATATTCATTATTAAGTTCCACTACTTCCTTTCCCAATACAGTCAATCCTCCGCCTCTTGGCTCTCCCACGCCATCAGCACATAAATTGGCTTGATTCCAAGTCAGCCCGACGGATTTCACGCCTAAATGATAGAGGATTCGTAGTCTAGATAAATCATCACCAATGGAATCTACACCTTCAAGTGTAAGGATTGCTCCTATCTCATTCTCTTTTAGATTCATGATGTCGTTCCAGTCTCTGATCTGCTTCATTTCAGGAAAGGGCTTTAACACTTTTTCGAAAAATAAATCAACTTGAGCTAATGCCGATTGAAACTTTTGTTCATTGTTCAACTCAGGTTCTACAAATATAGCAAAACATTGAATCCAGACGTTTCCTTTCTTGAGCCTATGAAAATTGGTTTCAATATCCGGTGATAAAAAATCTCGAGAACGGTCTTCCCACAATTTCAGTAAGGCGTCGCAATGTGTATCAATCACTCTCATTTGTATCTCCTCATTTCCATACTAGTTACTCCCAAATGTAGCATAACCTACTTGTCTTTTTCCACCATCGTCTATAAAGAGTTTTATCCTTTTTGGGCATGGGCCCAAACAATTGTCAATTTTTTTCATATAGTATGGGTAGAACAATTTCTTCATGGAGGGTGTTAGTAATGAAGGATGATAAAAACTTACCTAACGTTCAACATTCGTACCAAGACTTTTTAAAGTCGATCGACAGTTTCTTTACTGAAACCTTTAAGAATTTTCACCTGAGTGGACTTTTTGCACCATCTTTTCCAGTACGAACATATGAAACAAATAGCGAATTTGTGATTGAAGCCCATCTCCCTGGCATCAAAAAAGAACAGATTACATTAGATGTTTCGGATTACTTTGTAAGAATCACGGTGAAAGATGAGGAAATAATTGAAGAACGTAATGACAATGAACAATTAATTTCCCACTTTCATAGCTCACAGCTTCGTGAACGTGTTATTCCTGTTCCTTTTTCCATTACAGAAAAAGATGCGAAGGCAAGTCACAACAATGGGTTATTGACCATACGCATACCTAATAAGAGAAAGACAATTGAAATCGAGTAGACAAAGGAGGAGTTAGTTATGTTTCCTAATTCACCGTATGCCGGTTCTCAGCCACCTTACCCATATGGGCATCAACATCCTTATCCAGGGATGCCGTCCCCTTTTTATCATGGAGGGTATCAACCATTTCCATATGGGGGTGGTCAGCAAATGGCACAGCCTCCTTTCCCTAGTGGAAATCAACCATCTCAACAACCCCAACAAGGGCAAGGGCAAGGACAACCACAACAAGGAGCTCAACAGCAACAAACACAAAATCAACAACCTGGGTTTCCACCTGGGGCAACGGGTTACCCCCCTTACGGACCTCAACCTGGAGGGTTTAACTTTTTAGCTGCTTTCACTGATGAAACGGGGAAATTCAACTTAACGAAAACACAAAAAACGGTCGATGATGTCGTCAAAACCGTAAACCAAGTCACTCCTTTAATGAAACAAATGGGCTCCATTTTTGGTGGCCCAACAAACTCGTAATCAAAACATATTTACTGTTTTGATTATGCGATGTGCGAACCCACTGACTTTTTTAAAAGTGTTTTACTGCCATAAGTGTAGTTCTTATGACAGTAAAACACGCGCAGTGAGAGAAGCCATCGCCCTTCTTTGAATAACCCTTAATTTATTTTTATAATAACTAAAACATATTTACCGTTTTGATTATGCGATGTGCAAAGCCCACAAATCCCTTTGTGAAAAAACCACTCACAACGAGGCAGGGCCAAAAGGTATAAACAACCTTTTGGCCCTGCCTCTTTTTCTATAACGATTTTCTTCTTGGGTCAATCTCATAGGTTTTTTTTACTTGTTGCGCATAGGCTAACGTTTGTGCCCTATTAATGAGCTTTAAGCCTTGTGACGGAACAAAATCAATTTTGAGATAATCCCCGATTTCATCAAGAGCTTTTTGATTAACTAGGAGGTCTATCCCATCTACATTTATTATAATATCATCTGATCTCGTCTCATCCAGAGCGAGAAAATACTCTATCATCGTACTTCACTCGTATGTGTCTCTTGCAACAACACGAATGTTTTTTTCTTCTGATTCAATAACATGTAGAAGCTGTTCCATCGCTTGTTCTGTAATGACAATATTCAAGATGCTTACCTCCTTTTCAAAGGTTGGGCTTTATGATAAGTAATGGTTTTCCAAATCCACTCCATTGGACCAAAACGAAAGTATTTAAGCCAATAGAAGCTGACAATCACTTGTAATGCGTAAATGATGAATGCTAACAAGATTCCAAGTGCTGGGCCAATTTTTGCAAAATATCCAAAACCATATCCATAAAAGATTGTGACACAAATGAAAGATTGAAACAAGTAATTCGATAATGCCATCTTGCCAGGATAACTAAACACGTTCAGAAACATCTTTCCTTTATAATAAAGCAGGACAATACTAGTCATATAAAAAATGCATAATGCAAGGCCAAAAATAGCTGCTAAAATGAAATCTAATCCGATTACAAGTGCATTGGACATTCCTATCCAATTCCCTTTAACAACAAGGAAAAACGGACAAAGGATTAATGAAAGTAGTAAACTCTTATTCCAAACCGCCTTCACCCAAGGAAGGTGTTGGTCGATTTGATAAAGATTAATCGTTTTTGTTGCATAATAACCAAACAAAAACAAAGGGAGAATCGAAGGTACAATAAAAAACAAATTTCCAAGGACAGTTGGGATTTCTATGGATAATCGATAAGAGAGAATTTCTGAATAGCTACCTGTTTGAAAAACAGATAGCGCTGACGCAATTTCTTCAGAACTGTATAATTCCTCACCCAACATCTCCAGCATGGCAACAGAAGCCATCGTCAAAAGACCTATAAGAATATGGCTAATGAAAAACAGCCAAAACGCCCACTTGAGTATCGTTTTTGGTTGAGCATTAATAAATAATAGTAAAAAAAATCCCGTCAAAGCATAACCAAGCAAAATATCACCAGACCAAATAAAAAAAACATGAATAATACCAAATAAAGCAAGAATGAATAACCGTTTTGCAAAAAAATTATTAGCTGGCCCACCTTTAGCAACGATTCTTTCAATAAAAACAGCAAATCCAATTCCAAATAAAATAGAAAACATCGGATAAAACTTTCCTACTACAAAAATATCTAATATCCACTGGCTCACTACATTAGGAGTGGACGTCCATAACTGCCCCTCTTGCCCAGTACCCATTACCATAAAAAGTGGCTCATGATAATATAGTAAGTTGGCTAGTAAAATGCCAAATAACGCGAGTCCTCTTATAATGTCTAATGGCACAATTCGTTCCTGCAACGGAATCGGTTCTAACTCTGATTGATTCATAGGTTGTTCCTCCTTTTATTTCTTCCACTTTCCATATTATACATGATTCCCCTTGTATATTATGCGATTTTTTAAACTTAATCCGATGTAAATTAAGTTTAAAAAATGCAAGAAAAGAGAATCTAACTAGAAGTTTAAACACTCCTTGTAGATCCTCTTCTCCAGTATTTTATCTAGTTCAACGAAGTCGTAATCGTCGTTAGTTCATCAGAAGCAATAGCCACCTGCTCAGCTGCTTTACTGATATCTGTAAATATTTCAGTTAATTCATTCATCTCATTTGTAATATGAACGTTTTGCCCTTTCATCTCACTCAAAATGGAAAGGATCTCTATAAAAAAGAGGGTTGTTTGACTAGACTCACTAGCTCCCTTTTGAATTTCTTCGCTATTCTCAAGAATTGAGTTTGTCATTGTATCTGTGTATCGATTAATCTCACTAATTAAACCTGACACTTCAGATACAGCTTCTTTCGTATTTTCGGCCAACTTTCTTACTTCTCCAGCAACAACTGCAAATCCCTTTCCATGTTCACCCGCACGGGCCGCCTCAATAGCTGCATTTAATGCAAGAAGGTTTGTTTGCTCTGCAATCGTTGTTACTAGGTTTGAGATGTCCTCAATTTTTTTGGTTGTAGAAACGAGCTCTTTCATTTCTGAAGTCATCATATTCATTCGCTCTTGAGTTTCCAACATTATCGTTTCTAATTGTTCTAATCGTTGTTTTCCTTCGAGTGACTTCGATTCAGCTTTAATGGCTTGCTCAGAACTTATCTGGCTCACATTTGTGATCTCATCACATTTATTTGTTACTTCTACAATTGCCGAACTAGTTTGTTCACTTATCGCCGCTAGTTCCTCTGAATTCTTCGTGACTTCAACAAAGACTCTTTCTTTGTTTGCCGTTTCTTCTAATAGTAATCGTTGATTTTCTTTTTCATAGGCTTCTAACACTAATTGTTGTTCCAAATTAACAATTCTAGTTACAGCAGTAACGGCTAATTTAAAATCTTCCTTTGTTTCAGTAAAAGAATCTATGATATCGATAAAAGATAATAATAAATCTTGAAACGCTCCCATATACCATTTTGGTTGTAATCCAATCCTAACGTGAACATGGGCAATCTTATTTCTTTGCTGAATATACTGTTCATTTACGTGTCCAGAAAACATCTCAAAAATATGCTGATGTAGCGTCTTCTTTAATCGATTTACTGTACTATTGTCATTAATAATGGCCATCAATGAAGGTTCATGCAAGAGATTATCATAAAACCTAGTTACGATTACACCCAAATTCTTCTCCACTTCTGGTTGTAACTTCTTCAGAATTGCTAAGTCATCTCTTGTTAATCCTAGTAATTTTAATTGATTATATAAATCGCTATCATTATCGATAGTAATGGATACTTGTTCTAATTCCTTCTCAAGACTTGAAAAAAGGAGTTTCTTTTTTTCCTTTTTAAAATTTAAAAGCATAGAATACACCCCTTATAAAACTTTTATATACAAACATACATACAGGATCATATCACTAGTTCTTAAGTAGCGCAATTGTTATATTACAATAAAAAAGAGAGCACCTCATATTTTTTCATTTTTATGAAGTGCTCCCTTACTTTGTTATATCATTTTCTTTTACGGCTCTATCCCGTAAATCAAAGTCCCATTTTGATACAATGTTACTCGATTCCAATTAGAAAATCCTGTTTTTGTTGGGTCGAAAGAGTAATCATTACTTTCATTGAAGTTACTCCAATTGTTTTTATTAATTCTCGTTTGTATTTCCCCACTATAACCTCCAGCTGAAATGGTGCCCCCGGTGAATTTAATTTCGATATAATGATCTGCACCTGCTTTAGCTGAACCCATTTTTACAAAGGACCCTTGAATATTCGAACATCCTATCTGAGCCCAATCACAAGTGAAGGTCTGTGGTTGCTCTCCGTCAATTGTATACCAATAACGAATCGTTAAATCACTCATGTTAATGGCTGAGGATCCATTATTAACAATCCGGAAATGAGGCTTCATTTGGTTATCTGTAGCATTTGTGTCAGCCGCACGGTATTGAATTACCAAATTCCCACTTGATGGAGGTGTAGGTGAACCTGTTGGCGTCGCACTTACTTGTGTTGAATTACTACTTTCACCCGCACTGTTGACGGCTGTCACGACGTAATAGTATGTCGTACCGTTTGTTAATGCTGTATTCGTAAATGTTGGAGTTGTCAAGCCAGTTGCTACCGTTGTATAACTGCCACTAGTCGCAGAAGTACGCCGTTTTACATTATAACTTGTTGCGCCACTTACCGCATTCCAAGATAAATTGACTTGAGCATTCCCAGCTATTGCTGTTACTCCTGTTGGGGCTGATGGAACAGTTGGTGGTGGAGTTATTGTTCCACTTCCTCTAATTTGGTCTCGAACAAAATTACCTGATGCACTTAATTGGCCAGTTGTCCAACCACCTCGAGTGCTTGCTCCTGGTAAAAGTGCAGCAGAGGCCTCTGCTTTATCAGCCAAGGACCAGTTGGCCCAACTTAACTTGCGACTGTCCATAAAATCTGTCCATTGTTTCGCTTGAGTAAGATAAGGACCTCCATTTCCTGAAGCATCACTTGTACCCCACTCTGAAACGAATATGGCAGCTCCTTTGTTCATTGCATAGTCAATACGGTCTCGTAAAAACTGACCATGTGTTCCCGCATAGAAATGAAGAGCGTACATGATATTACTGTAGTTTAACGGATTATCAGCCGCATGATGAATATCCTGGCTCCAAGTTCCCGTTCCAACAATGATAATATTATCAGGGTCAATCGCACGAATCACTGGGATGACTTCCTCAGCGTACGGCTTGATGCTATTGTTCCACGTTACATTACTACCGTTTGGCTCATTTGCAATCTCATAAATGACATTTGGATAGTGGCCATATAATGTTGCCATTTCTCTAAAGAATTCTTTTGACTGTTGTTTGTACATATTCGGGTCATTATCCGATAAAATATGCCAATCGATAATGACATAGATTCCTAGGTCAATTGCCGCTTCAACGGCTTCTTTTACTTTTTCCTTAACGGAAGGATTAGAAATATATCCACCAGAACTAGTGTACATTGCTGCTCGGAATACATTGATTCCCCAATCATCTCGTAACCATTTGATACTATCTTTATTGACGTAGCCACCATACCATTGAAGCCCATGTGAACTCATCCCTTTTAATTGGATCGGTTGACCGGATTGACTTACAAGTTGGTTTCCTGACACTTTGATTTGTCCATATTGAGCGACACCTGGCAATGCATGAACAGTAGTGGGTGGGATAATTCCTAAGGAAATAAATAGTAGAATAAAAGCTAAACTGAGGGAAGCTATTTTCTTACCCATAATACATGACCTCCAATATTTGATTTTTTACTCTTCGTCACATTTGAAATTCCCTCAAGGCGATAATATTTTCTACTATAATACTCCTAGCCTAAAAAAGAAGGCCAGGAGTACATTTGGTATCGATTTACGGTTCGATACCGTAAATTAATGTTCCGTTTTGGTATAACGTGACTCGGTCCCAATTGGCAAATGATGTTTTCGTGCCATCAAACGAATAATCATTGTTTTCGTTGTAATTACTCCAATTGTTTTTATTAATTCTAGCTTGAATTTCTCCTGTGTTGCCTCCAGCCGAAATGCTTCCACCTGTAAACTTAATTTCGATATAATGGTCAGCACCAGTTTTTGGTGTCGCCATTTTTACAAATGAGCCTTGGATGTTAGAGCAACCAATTTGTGACCAATCACAATTAAATGTCTGTGGTTGCTCTCCATCAATTGTATAGTAATAACGAAGTGTTAGATCGCTTAAATTAACTGCAGTTGTTCCATTATTGACAATGCGGAAATGCGGTTTGATTTGATTACCCGTTGCATTTCTATCTGCATCACGATACTGGACTACAAGATTTCCAGTCGGTGTTGTTGGCGGTGCTGTCGGAGTTGCACTGACTTGGGATGAATTCGCACTTTCTCCGGCACTATTTACTGCGGTTACAACGTAATAATACGTCGTTCCGTTTGTTAAACTTGTATTGGTGTAGCTTGTGGATGTTAACCCTGTTGCTACTGTTGTTAACGCGCCTGTTGGTGATGTTCTTCGTTTTACCGTATAGCTTGTTGCTCCACTCACCGCATTCCACGATAAGCTGACTTGTTCATTTCCGGCAGTTGCTGTTACTCCTGTTGGTGCTGCTGGTACATTTTGTTGTGGTGCTGATGGTGTTGCACTGACTTGCGTTGAGTTTACACTTTCTCCTGCGCTATTCACTGCGGTTACAACGTAATAATACGTCGTTCCGTTTGTTAAGCTTGTATTTGTGAAACTTGTTGAAGTTAATCCGGTCGCAACTGTCGTTAACGACCCTGTTGGAGACGTTCTTCGTTTTACCGTATAGCTTGTTGCTCCACTTACCGCATCCCACGTTAAGCTGACTTGTGCATTTCCGGCAGTTGCCGTTACTCCTGTCGGTGCAGAAGGTACTGTAGGTCCTGGAGGAGTGCCACTCGTTGGGATTGCAGGATATGCATTTTGCACGAGCATCACAAACTGTTCATGGAACCAGTGACCCGCTAATGGAGCGTCAGGCATTGCACCTGTCATAACACCTAGACTTGATCGATGAGTTGGGTCACAGTTAGGGTCAGCATTTTTCCCTTCGTCATTTGGAATATACTCACTGGCACCATCCGACTCTCCCGGTGGCTTGACCCATACAAATGCATCAATGTAAGAACCTTCATAACCAGCTGGAGCTGCTTCCGGCGCAAATCCCATTCCAGCGCCATCTACATTGCACCATAATCCACGGTGTGCACGACGGTCAATTCGACTCTCATTTACATACGTATTTAAATTTGATGAAGTCGAAACAGCAGAAGGTCGACTTTCTCCACCCCATCCATTACGAGAAGTATCGACTAGGAATCCGATACTTGAAGGAAAACCTGCTTGAACAAATCTACGGTGTAATGCAGCTGTAAAATCAGCCTCATCTAACATTGGATTCCATTCATAAAAGCTCGAGCTTCTGATTGGCTGTCCACCAATATTCAAGTCTGAATTTGGTAAGAATGGTTCTGCAACCGGTGTGTAGTTTGATGTATTCGTAATGAAACCACTCACACTATCGAATCCTTTAGACGTTCTTTTAACGACGTCAGCATAAAGCTGAACGACACCTTGAATGTTGTTATCCCAACCTAACCATCCGGCATGAGCAATGTCCATATAGTTATAAACATTTGGAATTTTTGAAAGCTCTTCTAATGCATATACAGCAGCATCTTCATAAACTCCAGTTGATTTTGCTTGTGCACATTCTGGTACATTTAAATTTGTTACAAGGTTTGGTAGACCATCCACCTCAATAACAGTTACAATTCTAAGATCTCTAAACTTAGATTTAGATAACACCTCTGTAATCTCATCAATATATTCCGTCTTATATCGTTGAAGACCAGCTTGCGTCATTGGTAATTCACCATTTGATGCTAACGCTGCGCAATCACGACCAGGAAAATTATAGACAACGATTGTAACTGTCATTGGTGTAGTGCCTTGTTTTTGTTGAAGAGCTAAATCAAGATGATCTTCTAAGCTTTTTCTGCCACTATTGACTTCACCGCCATGAATAGCAGCAATTCTATCTAACCAAACGGCAGTTGGATAGCTTTTAATTGTTTCCATTTTTGCACGTAACGTTGGATCGGATGTTCGTGCGATCGAAGTGTCTATCAAGTCAGCATAATCTGGGTTAATATAAGCGGTTGCCCCGACAAAAGGATTATCCACTCGAGTTTCAGCTGCGAATGATGGTGCAACTAAGTTACTTAAAATAAACGACATGAGAAGCGTTATAACGATAAAAGAAAGACTCGTTTTCTTTAACGTTTTTTTATTCCTCAATGGTTTTACACATCCTTTTCATTTTTTTATTAGGTTAGCCTACCAGCTTCTAGTACTCTCAGGTTTTCGGTTCTAATCCAATTATCTCGAAAGGAAACAAATGAAAAACTAGTAAAACAATACAAGATTGAATACGCTTACTTTTTATGTCATACCTACTTGCTTTGTTACTTTTGCTTAGCAATCCTCTGGAATCACATAAACAACACCTCCTTTCATATTTTATTGTCTATCATAAAGTAAAGGAAAACTATCATTGAGTAATCTACTGAGTGAGTATAAGTGAAGCGAAATAGATGGGAAGTAACCAAAGAAGTATGATAAATCGTCAAGATTCACATCCATGAAAATATAGAGGAGGAAGGATGAGAATCTGAAAATAGAAAAACATGATTATTTATAAGAGCTTGTATTACGAGTCATATCATACCATGCTCGTATTTTTTCAGTACATATGACTTTTGAATGAATTGTCTCCCCTTAATTTCTACATATCTCGAAAACAAAAACTGTCGATACTTTGCTCCAAAGTCCTACATTTGAATGGATTAACTTACCAATATTTTCGACAGTATATAAATTGCTAAAACCAACAACCATGAACACTTCATAAAGTAAAAGAATCATTATATTGAACCTTTTTCTACTCTTTTTACAAACTCTCGATTACCTACTTCTTTCGACAGAAATATATAATTTTCAATGATATAGGTGGTAAAAAAAACAGCAGTATGTAAAAAAGTTCCAGAAACCAAATTTTATTGCTTGTATCCTATATAACCCAAAGCAAATGTAATCATTCCAACACATTTACCTATATGATATATTTTCTACCTAGGTATACTTTACTTACTATTTAATAGAAAAAAATTTAAATATTGTGTATTTTTGTTAAAAAATAAGTTATAAATGGAATTTACGATTACATTGTTTCTGTAACAAATAGTAACAAGAAAAAAAGCTAGCACCTAGGTGCTAGCTCCGTTTCGTTCTATATCCTCATTTTCTACTAATCGATCCAGCCATTTTCGGTATCCTACTAGACAAACCACACCGATAATAGAACTGATTCCCAAATATTGATATAACGGGCTATGTCCAAATGATTCTATCATCCATCCCCCGAACAACGAACCTATGATGCCAGACACTCCGAAAAAGACGGTAATGAAAAGAACATGCCCTGTAGCTTGTATTTCCTCTGGTACTAGTTTTGTTACAAAATGAAACGCGCAAATATAAAAGAGACCAAATGTCACTCCGTGAAAAGCCTGAAATAACAGGATGTATCCTGGCTCTGTAATCGAAGCCATAAAAAACCATCTCATGCTATATAAAGCTGCAGCAATCGTAATAAATGTAAGCGGGTGAAATCGTCGAAACCACCATGCACTCGTGGCTAGTATTATCGTTTCTGAGATAACCCCAACAAACCATGCTGAACCAATTAATGATTCGTCTCCGCCCAGGCTTATAATATAAATCCCCAAGAAACTATCATTTGCTCGGTGGCTTATTGAAACAAGCATGATGATCGCTAGAAAGTACATTAATTTCTTATTATTTTTCAATTGTAGTGCCGTAAACAAAGTAACTGGTTTATTTGTAGATTTAATGTCCTTTAAAGACAAAGCCGCAGCACATAGCAAAGCAGCTAAAATCCAATAAGGAACCATCACATACTGAATCCCATATTTCGAAAGGAAGAAACCGACGATTAAAGTGCAAATCCCAAAGCCTAATGAGCCCCACATTCGCAACTGACCAAAACTAATGTTACGTTCGGCAGCCGTTTTTTGAGCTAAGCTATCCCCTAGCGCTGTTAATGGTGGGATAAATAAAAAAATCAAAAACACACTTAGCATGAAGGCCCAAAATGTATTTACGCTAAAAACGATAAAGGATACGAGAACAGCCCCTGAAAGTGACCATAAAATCATTTTTTTATAGGACTTATATTTGTCACTTAAAAAACCCCATATGGGTTGCGCAAATATCGTCGCAAAGGGGCCTACTGCTAAAAGCCAACCAATGTCTGTTTCACTTAAACCTTTATGTTGATAATAAACTGGCATATAACTCGCAAAAATCATTAAGTTTGCATACGCAAAAAACAAATAAATCATCAAAGGGCTAAGTATACGAAGCTCCTTCATTATGATGCCCCCTTTTATATAAACAAACATTTACTAATCATAACGTTTTTTCAGATTGTTGACCACTACTAAGATTAGGTGATAGGCCTACGTCGTTATAGCCATAAAAATAGCGTACCAACTCAATTTGAATTGCTACGCTCTCTTAAAAACTTTTCGGTTTACACTACAGTAACCCGTCCTGTTCATATAAATAGGAATAGGGGATATCAATAAATAAAAACAATCCATTTTCCATTGGGTAGGAAAACGTTCTAATCATTTCGTCTTTTTCAATATCTGTATATAAATCCGAAAGAATTCCTTTTTTCTCAAAATCCATTCTTACTATATTTTCAAGAAAATAAGGACGCCAACTCCAGTTTTTTTGGCGGCTCTCTTTTTCAAGCTTCCAAATTCCTTCATCCGATTTCACAGCATTCGACGACTGCTGAAATCCATCTTGGTCACATAGATACACTCGGAAAGTCGTGTCAGTTAATGCTTTAGCAATTGAAATCACCATCTCATCATATAGGTCATATGACTTGATTGATTTTAAGGTAAGCTTTAAAGACTGTGTAAGACTATCTGCTAATTGAAGTTGAGACTTTATTTTTTTTCGCTCATAATCAATAAAATGGTGAAATTCTTTTTTTATCGTACCCTTGCAAAATTCAACATCAACGAATGAATCTGTAGGTCTTCCTAAATAATAGCCTTGGTAATATCTTGCTCCATTTTTCCAAGCAAAATTTAATTTAGAATACGTATCAATGCCTTCAAACAACAAGGTAGCTCCTAGCTTTCTCGTTAACACCGATAGCGAATGAAGGACATCACGATAAAGCTCCGGAAATTTATCCCCCTCTAGAAAACCGACATTTACTTTTACAATGTTAGGATTAAGTTTCGCTAAACGTTCTAGGTTACTTGATGAAATCCCGACATTTCCAATCGCTATATTTACGCCTGTACTTTGGATGTACGTGATTAAATGCTTTATGTCTGAATAATTTGTGGCATAGTCACTTTCTTTTATCTCTAGAACAATCCTCTCCAAAGAAATCCCTTTCTTTTGATAAGAGAATAACTTATCCATTAAACGGTCCCCATCATCCTTTACTAACGAGTGAATGTTTATATTTAGAAAAAGATAGAGTTCTGGATTCAATAATCCTTTTTCTAGTGCAAGAGTTTGAACATGATCATCAATTTCATCACGATACTCTTCTGGAATCGAATCATCATTAAAAAAAGATCCTAGACTTTGCGGGCCTTCTTCAGTATTCATCCGAGCAAAAACCTCGTATCCGACAACAATTTGTTTATCTGCACTTATGATAGGCTGGTAAAAAGCACTTATTTGATTTTTATTTATAAGAACATCTAATGGATCCATAAGGCACCTCCAACTTCTTTAACAAGGAAGACACCTCTATTATATCATAGCGTTAGAAATTAGTATCTTACTATCTTTAGTGTACATAGGGATTTTCTGGCATTTCAGTTTTCTCCCATTCATGAACAAGAACATATGGCATTTTCCCTTTCGGAGTCAACACATATGTCAATTCCCCTTGAATCGTTACCCATGCATCCTCTCCACTTATATGTGGTAGGTCCTGAAATTCACTGATAAACTGAATAATTCTCGCATCAGCGATACAATGAGTCACGACAAATCTAGAAATCATAAACTGATTTTCTTCTAGGCCATCCGCTTTATGAAGCATACCGCTTAGTTTGATTGTTTTTCCAGCATACTTTTTTGGCTCTTGGTAGATTTGATTTGTCATTTCCGAAAAATTATCATTAGTTAAGATAACTATTTTTTCTTTCTGACCATGATTACTTGTGGCCACTTGATCTAGCACTGGTATGACCGTTCGATTCATAGCTATTGAATGGTCTAGCGTTTGGATAGGCAAAAAGAAACTCGCTACTAAAATGAAGAGAAACCCACCATAGGTAAAAAATGATTTAGCAGAAAAAAAGGTTGTTTTTTCATGACCACACCCAAAATACGCACACATCTCATCATGTTCATCATCTCTTTTCGGTGTCCAAATGGCTTTGGCTTCTAAAAAAAATAAAAATAATAGAATGATGGAGGCTATTTGTGTTAAGACGATATACTCTGAATGAAGAAATTGTAATAAAGCTCCCGTGGCATCAAGGTAAAAAATCATCGCTGCCAAACAAGCTAATAACAAGGCACGAAAAAATCTATCACTATGAAACGTCAACACGTTCAACTCCTTACAGTATGATAACTACTGAAAATACAACGACCGTGATCGCAATCATAAGAAATAAAACAAAACGCAATTTAAAAATAGCAGCTAACATGAGCGTGTTCTTCAAATCTAGCATCGGGCCATATAGTAAAAAAGCGAGTAAACTTTCTTTTGGCATAAGGTGTGAAAAGGAAGCGGCAATAAAAGCATCGGCCTCTGAGCAAAGGGAAAGGATATAAGCAAAACCCATCATAACGGCTATAGATACCACTTTACTTTCGCCAAATACAAAAAAAGTAGAGCTTGAGAGATACGTTTGGACAATGGCTGCCAGAAGAGCCCCTAAAATAAAAAACTTACTCATTTCAAAAAATTCTTCGATCGCATGTTTCCCCATATATGTGAACCTTTTTGATAAAGGAGGGGTCAAACGGGTTGATACTTGTAGTGTTTCTTTTGTATGTTTGAGTTCAGGTCCTTTATTATAAAACAAATACACTAAGAATGCGATGATACAGGCAGCAATAAACCCAAGCGAAAACCGCCACACCATCATCATGACATCATGTCCAAAAGCGACGTATGTTGAAAATGCAACTAAAGGATTAATTAAGGGACCCGTAAGCATAAACGCAATTGCACCATAAAGAGGAACCCCTTTTCGAAGAAGACGGCGGATGATAGGAACAATCCCACACTCACAGGCAGGGAAAATCGCACCTAAGGAACAACCAGCAATAATGGTGAGAATCGGATGCTTAGGAAGCAGCTTTTGAATGTGTTCTTCTCTAACAAACACTTGGATGACTCCGGAGATTAATACTCCTGCTAACAAAAAGGGAATCGCTTCAAAAAACAAACTCAAAAATAATGAGACCATGATTAAAAAGGAGCCAGATAAAAAACTTTCCTCCCATGTATAAGGGGCGACGTAAAATAAAATGAGTGCTACGACTGCCAATATAAAAAACAATGATATGTCATTTACTACTTGTATCCGCTTCATCCATATACCTCCAAATCATCACTATCTTAGATATATGCGGACAAGACTAATTTTGAACTAAAACTAAAAGAAAATGGAAAAATTAGTTTCTTTGTATTGTCATTCGGTAACGATTATTTCTATTCGTTACCCTCTCGACCCTTTTCTACTGCCCCTAGGTAACGATTATTTCTATTCTTTACCCTCTCGACCCTTTTCTATTGCCCTTCGGTAACGATTATTTCTATTCGTTACCCTCTCGACCCTTTTCTATTGCCCTTCGGTAACGATTATTCCTATTCGTTACCCGCTTGACCCTTTTCTACTGCCCTTCGGTAACGATTATTTCTATTCGTTACCCTCTCGACCCTTTTCTACTGTCATTCGGTAACGATTATCCCTATTCGTTACCCGCTCGACCCTTTTCTACTGTCCCTAGGTAACGATTATTTCTATTCGTTACCCTCTCGACCCTTTTCTACTGTCATTCGGTAACGATTATCCCTATTCGTTACCCGCTCGACCCTTTTCTACTGCCCTTCGGTAACGATTATTCCTATTCGTTACCCGCTTGACCCTTTTCTACTGCCCTTCGGTAACGATTATTTCTATTCGTTACCCTCTCGACCCTTTTCTACTGTCCCTAGGTAACGATTATCCCTATTCGTTACCCGCTCGACCCTTTTCTACTGTCCCTAGGTAACGATTATCCCTATTCGTTACCCGCTCGACCCTTTTGTACTTCCCTCTGGTAACGATTATTCCTTTTCGTTACCTCTCCTCCCTTTTGGGAAGGCACTTCGGGCACGATAATTATGTGTACGCTCCAAAAAAAAGAAAAACCTCTTGCTTGAAACAGCAAGAGGTTTTTTCATAATAGATTTTATAAAGTGGGCCTTGGTAAAGAAAAGGTTTTTCCAATCTTCCCATAGTCTGCTCCACCTAATCGTGACAAAGGATCTAACAAATTAACATCGACAATGCCTTCGTTTATAATTGCATCATCAATTGAATAATGCACCACCCGTCCAATTATTAAATCTGATGCGGGTTCCTCATTTTTTCCTCCGAGCGGAATGATTTGCTCTAATGTACATTCCAACCGGACTTTTGCCTCTTTAATGGATGGCACTGTGACAATTTGACTATCTATTGTTTCTAATTTGGCCTCTTGCACTTCACTGACATCAGGTGGATACGGTGCGGCTGTTTGGTTTAGTTGATGAACTAAATCCTCGCTAACAATATGAACCACAAATTCCTTTTTCGTCGCAATGTTTCGTGCTGTATCCTTTTGTTCTCCCGTAGCTTTGCGACCAACAGCTATACTGAGGAGAGGTGGTTCAGCTGTGACAATATTAAAAAAACTAAATGGCGCAGCATTAACCGTTCCACCTTCCGTAATACTTGTAACAAACGCAATTGGTCGTGGTAGCACCGTTGATATAAGAAGGGAATAATGTTCCTTCCTTGATAATCCTTTAGCATCTATTTCCATATTATCACCCAGTTTAATCGTACCATAGAGAAGCTGTCTTACTCCACGATTTAGATTCCTACATCGTAGGTTGTTGTAAGTTAAATCAAATAAACTGTAACATTCGTTCCACGACTTCATCTGGTCGTTCTTCTGGGAGAAGGTGTCCAGTCTTCTCATACCCATATAATGTCGCATTAGGAAGGTCATGGTCCAATCTTTTACCAATTCGGAATGGGATTATCTCATCCTCCTTACCCCATAAAAGTAAAGCGGGTTGTGTAATCAAATGTAATTGTTCAGATGTTAAATCACCTTCGCGATGGCGAGCTAGCCGGATGAGCGCTTCATAAAAACCCTCATCTTTAAAAGCCCTAGTGTATTCTTTTACAGAATTATCGTTAACAGCCGTTTTATCATAAACTACATGACTAAGAGCTTCCTTATAATTTCGTTTTTCAAAATACCACTTTAACACCTTTGGGGAAAAAGGTAGATATGAAGCAAATAAATAGTGCTTCTTCACTCTTTTCAAGTAACCAGAGCTGGACATTAGTACAATTTTTTTGACCTGTTCCGGCTTCTGTTTTGCCATGTATAGAGCGACTTGCCCTCCCATAGAATGACCGACCACGATGGTTTCTTTCACCTGTAACTTATCAAGAAATGTAAAAAGAAGAGCCGCATAGCTTTCAAACGAATAGGTAAACGTTTTTGATTTCTCGCTTTTCCCAAATCCCGGTAAATCAACAGCGATGACAGGATATTCTTCACTCAACTTTGGCATAATGTAGCGAAAGCAATACGAGCAAGAGATAAAGCCATGGATTAATAAGATGACTGGGCCTTCCTTAGCTTGGTTACCACGTAAATATTCGTAATGCAACTTAACACCACCGATCACCATTGCATCTTTGTTGGAAAAATCTTGTTTTTGCATATGCATTTATTATCCCCCTCTCTTAGCATTCTTTTGTATAGTTTTACCAACTTCACCAAAAAGTATAGTTTGTTTTTCGTAAACATTGCTTAGTTTTTTTATCGTTTTTTTTCTTATTAACGGAAAAAGAACCCATGCAATGTGACGATTGCCACAAACATGGGTTTATACTTGTAACCGAATGCTCCACACGTTTAATCAAGTGAACTCATAATTAAAGTAACCATTTGCTGTTCTAACGTGGCAAGCTGTTCTTGGTCAATGGCAGAATCATGATACGAGTCAATAACATCCTGCACTTCAGCCGCTTTTCGTAAATGCATCGTACCTTTTTTCATGCGTTCTTTATACTCGGACTCGCATTCTTTTATTTCTGTCATTCGTTCAACTTCAATTTGTGGGTTCACACACAATTCAAACATATCAATAACTTCATCCGTTTCCCTTGTAGGGTCAATGACATGAGGCGCTGTTCCATCAAGAATAGCGATTTGCAATTCTTCGATAATAATCATATCGTAGCTATTTGGGTCAAATCCACATAAAAAGTAGGTAACTGACATCCCTCTTTTTTTCGCTTGGTTCGCAACTCTCTTCATTAACGTTGATTTCCCGCATCCTGACCGACCTTTAATAATATAACGTTTGTTTAATCCTACCGTCAGCTCATCAATAAAATGCACAGCTCCTTTTGGAGTAGCTGCCCCAAAGAAAATGGTTTCTTCTTTTCCAGTCGATTGGTCATTTGGTGGACTCGGAAATAACGATGTAATTAAATCATCTGTCACTTCATCTGCCTTTGGAAAACTCATAGCACTTAAATAAATTTCCTCTTTTCTTTCATGAAAATGCTTCGCATCAGCAAATGTCTCATAAGCTGATTGAATGTGATAATCACGTTCTTTCTCAAGCTGTTTCATATGCTGGATCACTCGTTGAAGGTTATCTTTATCATATGCTTTTGTAAAATGGATAACTACGACTCTTTGTTCAGTAAATGTTCGCCCAAGCTTTGAAACAAGGTCGTTAGAAACAACAGCTACTTTATACGCTGGGAAGCGAAGACCTTCAATTAAATCGTTATTACTAGGTGAATGTAAATAATCAACATGAAAGCCTTGTTCTTCACATAACCCTCCCAATCTAAGTAACTCATGGTTTGTTTGCGATATTGATAGTCCTTTTAAAACAAAAATACAATCTAAATCTTTACTTAGTTCTGGAAGGACTGAAAAAAAGCCGTTTCTTGTGTGACCGCTAACATAATAATGTCTTACTTTATTCATAAGCGCGCCTCCAATAAAAATATATTTCAAATACAGAAAAGACCAATAGATTACTTGACAATAACCTAGTAAAATAGACTAATACCTAATGTAAAGCTATGCTAGAAAAAAGAAAACGTGACAGTCCACGACTAATCAATTGAGAAAGTTGGAGCAAGATGCTTTATCAAAAATTTATACTTTCCTTATTAAAAAACTATATTATTGGTTCCATTTTCGCTGTTTTTGGAATTGGCAGTGTATTAATGTTTACAACGACTCAAATAGAACCCAAAATTATTTTACTGCTTTTTCTTATCATATGTGTCTCAGTTTTCATCATGTTCATTTCTGAATATTTAGTATTTAGAACTCATATGAAACCCATTAAAACGGCATTGTTATCAGAAAATCCTTCTTTAGACGACCTAATAACTGCCTATAATCAAACCCATCGTTTTCCAAATAAATCTGTGCTACGAATTCTAGGACCACACTTACTCGGTTTTGCTTTACCCGCAGTTTGTTTAAGCCTTACTTTTATTTGGTTAGGATACCTTCAACTTGATTATATTTACATTTATTATGCACTCATTGGTGCGGTTTTGGTTGCTTTCATGCATGCAATTATTGAATATTTTCATACTAGTTTTGCGATCGAGCCCGTCCTAGAGCAGCTTTATTCAAAAGCGGAAGAGCTTCATGGTGAAACGTTATCAAATAATCTTGTTTTGCACATTTCATTGAAAACAATCATTCAATTAAGTGCGATTTACTTGAGTGTATTTCCTTTAATGCTATTAGGAATAATTACCCACTCTAGGTATATGTATTTACAGGTTGAGGTTACGTTGGGTTACTGGTTTTCTTTTGCATTAATTGTTGCAGTGAGTGTGGGAATGGCGCTATACAGTGGGTCTCTTCTCTATAAGTCTTTGACTAATCCTGTGAATCACCTTAAAGAAAACATGAAAAAAGTAGAGAGCGGACAATTAACGATAAAAGTGAATGACTATTATTCTGATGAATTCTCTGGTCTCATCTTCGGCTTTAATCACATGGTTCAAGGATTGAATGAGAGAGATAGAATAAACCGTCAATTAAATGAAAGTTTTATCACAACGTTAGCCGTTGCCTTAGATGCCCGTGATGCCTATACCGCCGGACATTCCGAGCGTGTGGCGACATATGCAGTGGAAATCGGCAAGAGAGCACAGCTATCAGATAATGACCTTCAACTTCTAAAGGTAACGGCTCTGTTGCATGATATCGGAAAAATTGGTGTAAGTGACAGTGTTCTTTTAAAGGATGGACCATTAACCGAAGAAGAATTTCTGGAAATCAAAAAGCATCCATTGCTCGGGATTGAAATTCTTACGCAAGTGAAACCTGTTGAAGTCATGGAACCTTATTTACCAGGGGTCCGCTCACATCATGAACGGATTGATGGAAAAGGCTACCCTGACCAATTAACAGGGGACGACATCCCTTTAATGGGACGGATTTTAGCCGTAGCAGATGCCTTTGATGCTATGACTTCAGACCGTCCTTATCGAAAAGGCATGACAGTGGAAAGAGCTTTACTAATTCTTTCTAATGGGAAAGGAACTCAATGGGAAGCTGACTTCGTTGATTACTTAAGACAATGGATAGAAGAAGAAAAAATCACTCTACAACCAAAAGTAGAACAAGTAGGATAAAAAGAGGTTGTGAAAAAAGGTGAAAAACAACCTTTTTTCAATGGCTTCACACGCCACAATCCAGTTGTTAGAAAACCACTCACAACTGGATTTAAAGAGGGTGGCGGTTACGCTCATTGCTAAGAGGTTGTGAAAAAAAGGTGAAAAACAACCTTTTTTCACAACCTCTTAAATTAGTTATTGATGTCCTTTCTAATATCTAGATACACTTTTCCTAATTGGTCAATTTGTGCAAAGAAAACATCATCTACTCTTCGTACGTTGTGCTCTTGAAGAATCCTCTCGACCCACTCCTGGTCCTTACCCATGATTTTTAAACTATCATGCAAAATTTGACCATCAATAATAAAAGCTTCCGCACTTCCCCTGCTTAGTTGAACATTGTTAACATCCTTTTGCATCGCTTCTAAAAATTGAGGTTTCTTTAATACCGAAACAGTTCCATCTGTTTCTAATATAGCAGATTGGACATAATCAAGATAAAATACCCCTTTTTTACGAAGATGAGCAAGAAGGTTGTCCATCGTCATTCGAGTTTTTCTAAGGCCTTCTTCAAGAATTTGGCCATCTTTTATGATGTATGTAGGTTCATCTTCTAGAAGTTTTCGTCCTCGTAAACTTTTCATCGCAATTACATTTGTCAAAAATGTATACAAGCAAAAAAGAATGAGTCCAGTCATTCCAATGACGATTGACACTTCATGCATAAGCAACGAACTGGCAACGATCGACCCAATTGTTATCCCTGCTACGAAATCAAAAAATGTCATTTGTGATATAAGCTTTTTATTCAAAAGACGGCACAGCGTATAAAGAATGATAAAGCCTATTGTAGTTCGAATTATCATTTCTGTGATTGTCATAGTAATTCAACTCCAATGACCATTTCCTTTTACTCTTTTTCTGATGGTATTATTCTCTCCTCTGTTCTTCTATATACAAATAAAGCACATACATACATTAAATGGGAGATTTATGGAATAAAAAGAGGCTGAAACAAAAAGGTCACCCCCTTTGCCACCCTCTAACAAAGCTTATATTGAAAATAAATCATACGGTGTTTCTTGATATACATAGTAGTTCAACCAGTTTGAAAACAGCAAATTCGAATGCGCTCTCCACCGTAATACCGGTGCATTGGCAGGATTGTTTTCCGGGAAATAGTTTAATGGTATATCAATTTGTAATCCTTTGTCCAAATCGCGTTGATACTCCTCCTGCAATGTACAACAGTCATACTCTGAATGGCCCGTTACAAAGATTTGTTTTCCATTTTTTGAAGCTACAATATAAATGCCAGCTTCCTCTGATTCACTTAGAATTTCTAAGTCTGGCACTTTCTCAATATCTTCACGACGTACTTCGGAATGACGTGAATGAGGTGCTAAGTAGATGTCATCAAACCCACGAAGAAGCTTTACATTGCTTACTTTTACAAGGTGAGGAAAGACACCAAACATTTTAGTATCAAGCATATGTTTAGGAACATTGTAATGATGATATAGTCCAGCTAAAGCTCCCCAACAAATATGTAAGGTTGAGGTGACATGAGTTACACTCCAATCCATGATACGTTGTAGCTCTTCCCAATAATTCACTTCCTCGAACTCCATCTTTTCAACAGGCGCTCCTGTAATGATAAGACCATCAAAACGATATTCCTTTATTTCATCAAACGTTTTATAAAACGAAGACAAATGTTCCTGCGATGTATTTTTGGATACATGCGAATCCGGATAAATAAAAACGACATCCACTTGTAAGGGGGTGTTCCCCAATAATCGAAGAATTTGTGATTCTGTCGTCTCTTTAACTGGCATTAGATTTAAAATCGCTATTTTTAACGGTCGAATATCCTGACGATACGCTCTGCTTTCGTCCATCACGAAAATATTCTCTCGACTTAAAATTTCTTTAGCTGGTAAATTATCTGGTACTTTAATTGGCATTTGTTACACTCCTCCACTTCAATATTTCTATGCCCACACTTCACATTACCAACGGTCCCTTTAGTTTGTCTTTTTTCTATAAGGGTAAAATATAGTAAAGTGAACATTATATAAATAACAAGTTACGAAAGGATGGTCGTGATGATCGCAAAAATGATAAGAAAATTCATCTTACTATTTCTTGCAAAACAAGCTATGCGCTTCTTGAACCAATGGTTGCAAAAAAGAGGTCAAATGCGCTAGAACTTTACCCTTTTAATTAAATAAATTATCATGAAATGAAAAAATTCGCAATTTATTTATTTTTTACTTGGAGGGGTATGTATTGAACGTTACAATTAAATGGGATTATCTCCCTGTTAAAGGGAAAGAACCGTTGTTATTTGAATCAAAACCGATTCCTGTTACTACCGTGATACCCATTGTAAATGATATCGAAAAAACAGGAAGAGTTAAAGAGTTATTATTTGTAGATGAACAAGGAAGCGAATGGTCAAAAAAAGAAATTCTTAAATACTTAAAAGGTGTAGAGGACGAGCCTCACAACATTACACTTACATTTGATGGTGGCTTCGAGCACACATCAAATAAAGCAGGCCTTGGAATTACCATTCATTTCACCCAAAACAAAACAGAGTTTCGTATCCGCAAAAACCAATGTATTGAGGGGATTCAATCTAATAACGAAGCGGAGTATGCAGCGCTTTGGTTTGGGATCCAAGAGCTTGAGAACCTAGGGGCACATCATATTCCAGTGACGATTCAAGGTGATTCATTAGTTGTCATTAACCAATTAACCGAAGAATGGCCTTGTTATGAAGAAGAGTTATTGAGCTGGATTGAGCGAATTGAAAAAAAAGTTGCTGACCTTGGATTTCAAGTCAACTATTCAAGCCTCTCTCGAAAAAATAATAAAGAAGCAGACCATCTAGCCTCACAGGCTTTGCAAGGTACTGAAATATCAAGTCAAATTGCACTATAACTCGAGGGCACTGTAAAAGTTCGGTACTGAACTTTTTACAGTGGCTTCCTATTTATAAAGCGGCCTAGGAAAAATTCATCCTAGGCTTCGCTCATGATTCGGATGATGAAAAGGTAAAGTACGACGACCTTTTCATCATCCTTTTATTTGGGCTTCGGTTAGTTCTTCGGTTATAACAATAGTTGGATTGTCTTCTAGTGAGATTTCTTTTTCTGTTTCTGCTATTTTGACGACTGGGCGGTGCAGGTGATTTTCGATCCTCATGACGATCGCTGCTTCTCCAGTGCTTAAGCGTACTAGGGTTCCTGGAAGATAAGAAGGAACGCCTTTGAATAGAGCATCGATAACTTGGTGCGAATAACTTTTATCTATGGTAGTCATCAATCTTTCAATGGCTTCATACGTACTGATTTCCTGTTTAGAAATCATATTCTCAAACTCGTTTGCGATACTGCACACTTGAGCAAATTCAATAAATTCACTTCCCTTAAGTTTTCTAGGAAAGCCTTCCCCGTTCACTTTTTCATGATGCTGATACGCAATATGTGCAGAGAGCAAGTTGATTTCACGAGCCGTTCGTAAAATTTCAAATCCCTTTTCAGGATGTTCTTGCTCTTTATTTGTTACTGCTTTACCAATGTCATGAAGCAAACATCCTATTACTAAATCTCGTTGTTTCGAATCTGTATATTTTAATATTTTCCCAATTTGAAGAGCAATCAATGCAACATTTACACTATGAGCAAATGGCTGAAGCTCTTTCGCGACAGACGTAGATGGGATCAGCAGCACCGCTTTTCTTCTCTTTACCTCATTCAACAGTTTAGCTGCTGTTTGCTGAAGCTCACGTACAGGAAGTAATTTTCTTGCTTTTGCATGTTCATAACAATCTTTTACGGTTTGTGATGCATCCATCCATGTAGGCATGTCGACCATTTCGTCAAGGGTAATTCCTGACGACATCACGTCCTCAACGAGTAGAAACGTGACTCCAATTGCTTTTAATTTTGTTAAATATTTGGGATGGATACGATTCCCTGCAGCTAGTAACACTCTTCCTTGCGAATCATACACCGGTTTTGCTAATTCCATCGATTTTTCATGGTATTGATCTATTTGAATTAATCGCATTCGTTGCCACCCTTTTCTCGTTGTCTTATCTTTGTTGAAGTTGATCTATTAGTTCAATTGCTAATGAAGTTTGTAAACGGGTAACTCCTAAAGGTTCACGGTTTCTACCATAATCTTCATGATGGAAATCCGACCCGCCCGTTTTCAATAATTGTCTGCCATATTTAGATTCCCACTCTGCTGTGAGATGTTCATAATGGGCAACAACATCTTCTGGATGGTCTCGATGATAGATTTCAATCCCGTCTAGTTGTTTTGTTTGTACCAATTCTTCAATTATCTCATCTAAGTCATAATAAACGGGATGTGCAACGACAGCAAGTCCCCCTGTCCGATGAATCCATTCAATGGCTTCTTCTGGGGACATTTCTTTTTCCTTTGAAACATAACAAGGTTTTCCTTCAGCCAAATATAGTTCAAATGCTTCGGCTATATCTCTAACATGCCCCTTTTTGACCAATGCTTTTGCAACGTGTGGTCGACCAATGCTCCCACCATCAACAAACTCCAACACATCAGCAGCTTCTAACTCAATTCCTACTTTTTTTAATTTAGATAAAATGACATCTAGTCGCTTTCGCCGTTGTTCTCGTTGCAATTCTAGCATGTCTAATAAAGATTGGTCCTGCCAGTCAATCCCGTAGCCTAATATATGAACACTTTTGCCCGATACTTTTGTAGAGAATTCAATTCCAGGAATAACCGTCATTCCTAAGGCTTGTCCAGCTTGAATCGCCTCTTTCACACCATTTACAGTATCATGGTCTGTTAACGAAACATGGGTTAGACCATTATCATGACACTTTTTCATAAGTTCAGACGGAGTATATCCTCCGTCTGAAGCCGTGGAATGCATATGTAAATCTGCATTTTTTTCAACCATCGTTACGTTCCTCCTCTTCCTAATTCAAGGATTGCATATTTCCTATTCCCCTGTATTGACCTCAATATCCCATATCACTTGACCCGTTCGCAGATGATCCGTATACACTAGTTCATATTTTTGTTGGGTCGGGACTAAAAAGGCAACCTCACCTCGAACCGTTCTCCCTGAACTAATTTGCCCACCAAGAATTCCCTTTGTTTCGATTTGAAGAGTATGTTCATACGCATAGCCTTCCTCATCAGCTAACGTTAATTTATGTAAGGTAAATTCATGCATGTTAGACCTTTGATTTTCAATTGATATATCCACTATTACATACTGAGATTCATTGCTTCCTTCAACCTGCTCGACACGGACACCATTTACTGTCAGTGCTAGCTGGTTAAGTACCACTTCATCCCCGATAGTATAACTTGTTCCAGGTTCTGCTTCAGCTTGAACAGGTTTGTCATTTACTTCTTTTCCTTCTTTGCTAAAAGAAACTCCCCCATTAATTGTGTAATAAGCCATTCCTGCAACAACAATTAATAATACAACTAATATCATTACCTTTTGACGTATCATTCTTTATTCTCCCTCACTCTAATTGTTTCATAACCATAGTAAGAATATGAATGGAATAAGGAAATCATTCGTATAATCGGCTCTTAGATAGGTAATTATAACACGATTTTTATAAAAGATAATAACGAAGTCGAAAAAAAAGTTTTGAATTCAAACAAAAAGAAAAAGACAGAGACAAAAGGTTGTGATTTTCCTTTTGTCCCTGCCTTGTATGAGATGTTTTGTTCCTTACTTCTTCCACCAATGGTCATACAATGTAACAGGTGGCTGTCGTTTATGCTCTGTTTGCGTATAGCGTTCTTCTATTTTCGCACGCTTTTCCTCATGCAAATCTTTTCCCTCTAGAAACGCATCTAACTCCTGATATGTTAACCCTAATGCCACCTCATCTGGAAGCCCTGGTTGGTTATCCTCTAAATCTGCAGTTGGAGCCTTTGTGTATAAGTGTTGAGGGCAACCAAGTTCTTGCAATAGCAATTTACCTTGCCCTTTATTGAGCCCAAAGATTGGAGCAATGTCACAGGCTCCATCTCCATGCTTTGTAAAAAATCCTGTGATGGCTTCTGCTGCATGGTCTGTTCCAACAACTAAGCACCCATAATGAGCCCCTAAGTCATATTGGGCCTTCATACGTTCGCGAGCCTTCGTATTTCCTTTATTAAAGTCAGATAACGTTTCACCCGTCGCCTGTTCAAAAGCTTGAATAGAGGCATCAACTGCAGCTTTAATATTTACTGTAATTCGTTTGTCTGGTTGTATAAAATCAAGTGCATCCTGCGCATCCGCCTCATCACGCTGTTCACCATACGGAAGCCTTACTGCATAAAACGTATATGAAGAGTCTGTCTCATGATTAAGCTCCGTAATCGCTAATTGACATAGCTTTCCTGTCAGTGTAGAATCTTGTCCACCTGAAATGCCTAGGACATATCCTTTTGCGCCTGTCTGTTTCAAATAGTCTTTTAAGAAGTCCACTCGGTTACGAATTTCTTGTTTGGGGTCAATCTCTTGTTCCACTTGAAGTGCTTCAATGATTTCTCTTTGTAGTGAAGACACACTCATTCCTCCATTCCTAACATTACGTCAAAGCGAGAGCCATACCTTTCGCTTTTTTCGCTTTTTATCTGTTTGAAGTAGTCTCATTCGTTGCAATAAATCTTGGTCTTTTTCTTTAACCTCTTCTACTCCTTGATTGTTTCCTGATGGTGAAAAAACATTCCCTTTTCTGGAATTCCCTTCACGTTCTTGAAAAACTTCTTTCATCACCATCTCGTCTAATGTTTGCAGGGCAAGGGCACGTATTGATGGATTATCTGAGCTCATTTGTCGAACAATATGAGCTATTTTCCGCTGCTGTAATTCATCAGTAACAATGGTTTTCGTTGCCGTCTTCAAGATAGACTCTCCTCTCTTATACCTTTTTTTTCGGCGTTTGTCAGTGTTACTGTATGATTTCCTTACAAATTTAAAAAATCCTGCAACGTTTTACTCGATTTGTGGGAATGATAAGATATATTCGTTTTTTTACTCGCAAGTTTTCTTTTCTCGCTCATAAATGGCATGCCAATCAGGCAATTGCTTTCGAATTGAGATCGGTTTAAAGTTTTCCTTTTTCACACAGACGTGAGAGCTTGTCCCTGTGACACAAATCTTTCCTTGCTCGTTGACGATTTCATAGCCATATACAATTCGCAGACCATCATAGTGTTCAATCCACGTCGTAATCGTCACCTCTTCTCCGTAAACAGCTGGGTATTTATACTGTAACGAAATTTCTGTAACAGGTGATAAAATCCCCATTTCCTCTAAATCTGCATAGTTGAATCCAATATCACGGATGAATTGTGTTCTCCCTAATTCACACCAAATCACGTAACTACCGTGATGAACAATTCCCATTTGGTCCGTTTCTGCATACCTTACTTCAATTTTTTTGCTAGATGTTTTCATGTTCTCCCCCTGGTTTATTCATTTAACAACATAAAGTCCATTTCAGTTAATCTTGTCAAATCTGTATTGGTGAGTTCCTGTTGTTTTTCAATGATTCGTTTTGCATGATTTTGAATTGCATTGTCTATCGCATCGATCGCAAACCGTCCATTTCCATGAACCTTTTTCGCTTCTAACACCTGTTTAAGCTTATTGGTCAAGCCCGCATCTAGTTCATAACCATACTGAGAAGCATGCTGTTTCATGATGTCTACTAACTGCTCTGCATGATAGTCTGGAAACAGGAAATGCTTTTTAAAACGAGATTGCAGACCAGGATTTTGAGAGAGTAGAAAGTCAATTTCAGTAGGATAACCTGCTAAAACAACAACTAAGTTCTCATCATGCTTTGTCATTTCTTCAACGAGAGTATCAATCGCTTCACGACCAAAATCTTTTGTTCCTCCACTAGCCAAAGCATAAGCTTCATCTATAAAGAGAACTCCACCTAGTGCTTCTCTTATTTTTTGTTTTGTTTTTATGGCGGTTTGACCAATATAGCCTGCGACTAAATCGGAACGACCTGTTACAATCAGATGACCCCTTTTTAACAAACCGATTTCTTTTAATATTTCAGCAAAAAGAGAGGCCACTGTCGTTTTTCCAGTACCAGGATTTCCTGTAAACACAGAATGCAGCTGAATCGGAACGGTTGGTAATCCTTTTTCTAGTCGAAGCTGTTGAACTTTTACAAAAGCGGCTAATTGCTGTACTTCTTTTTTTACCTCTTCTAGACCGATGAGTTGTTCGAGTCGATCTAACGCCATCTGTTCGCTCTTTTTCTCTTCTATCTTTTTCACATCATCATCGGTTAATATCGCAACATCTTGATAGTCCAATGGTTCTGCTAAATCAAGCTTTGACCCTTTTTGAAAAATCGCATCTTGAACGATGTTTTCCACAGTCCTTGCATTGCCAAACGTTTCATCCACTTGTTCTTTTTCTATCCGTTTAACTAATTCCTGCTTTCCTGAATTTGAAAAGAAGAAATCATTTTCTATTGCGATTTTTTCAGCGATTGCTGTTAATTCAGATAAGGTATAGTTCGGTAAGCCGATGATGTTTTGTTCCGGGAACCGACTTCGAAGACCTGGATTAGACATCATAAACTGCCGCATTTCCTCAGGATAACCAGCTAAGATAACCGCAAATTTGCCAGCGTACTCACTGTTTGTCATCGCTGCGACAAGGGTATCAATTGCTGTTTGTCCATAATCGTTCCCTGCAGCATTTTCTCGTTTTAATGCATAGGCTTCATCAATAAAGAGAACTCCACCAAGTGCTCTTTCAATATAATTCATCGTATTTTCTTCTGTTTGACCGACAAATCCACCTACCAAATGAGATCGATTGACCTCAACAACTTCTTCTTTTTCTAGCATTCCTAACTCTTTATAGATTTTAGCCAACGTCCGAGCGAGTAACGTTTTGCCTGTCCCCGGATTTCCTGTGATAATCATATTTAAATTGACACCATTTTGAAGGTGAAATCCTTTTTCCTTACGAATCTGTTGATATTGTAAAAAGTTATATAGCGCCTCGACCCGCTTTTTCACATCATCGAGTCCAATCAGCTTGTACAACTCTTCTAACGCAGAGGACTGATGTTGCGTTTCATCTCCGGTAGCTACTAACTCTTCCCATTTCCTCTTCAGCTGTTCAACCGTTTGAATGACAGAGCGAATTTCATGGAGCTGAGTCGCCGAGTAGTAAATGCCCGTCATTGAATCTTTATAGGCCTCCGTTGACTTCGTTACCTTAAGCATTTCTGTTTCAATTTCCTGAAGTAAGTCTTGAAGTCTCTTGACAATGTCCTTGTATAAATCGTCTTTTAGTATAGTAGCGTATTCATCAGCCTGCTTTAACTGCTCTCTACAAGTTGGAATTCTCTTAAAAAACTGTTCAGCTAGATTGACATAATCTTGTGCTAGCTTTCTTTTTGCAGAACCATGGTCTGTTTCTCTAATTTGAGGGAATTCATCAGGTAAATAACTAGTACGGCATTGTTCAAGAATGATCATAAGCTTGACCCAATACGTAAGAGGACTTTGTTGCTCCTCTTTAGAAGCAAGGGAAAGCCAACGCTCAGTAACATCGTCTACAATACTTACTCTTTGAAATCGGGAGTAGGCAAGAAGACTATAGAGCGTAGACTGTAGTAATTGTTTCTCCTCTTCCTCAATAGGAGTATTCATGTCAATTTCTGCTAACATACGTAGGGCTTCTGCATCATCTCTGAACGAATTCGGTTCTTTTTCCCACGCTGCTACTTTTCTTTTAACGTAAGTTACATAATCAGTTTGCTCTAACATGTGGTTCATCACCTACAATTCCTTTTGGTCCATCAGAATTCTTCTTTTTCGCATTTCCAAAATAACTTCCAATCGTAACGCCACTACATACCAATATCGCTCCAAGGATGTGGGCAAACGTAAACGTTTCTCCTAAAAATATAATAGCCATGATGACAGCAGAGACAGGCATCAAATTAATAAAGATTGATGCCTTTGCTGCGCCAATTACTTTTATTCCTTGATAATACATAATAAACGAAATGACCGTTACAAATATACTCATATGAGCAATTGCACCCCATGCTCCTATGGTCGCTTGTTGTACATCGTTCCAAGACGTCTCCGCTAAAGCAAAAGGAAACAAAAATAACGTTCCGAATGCGACAGCATAGGTAGTGGCTACAAGTGAGCTATACTGACGTAAAACAACTCTTCCTAGGACACTATAAAGCGCCCAACTAATCACAGCCCCTACTAATATAAAATCAATGGGAGCAAAGCCTAGTTTTAACATCGCGACAATATGACCTTCAGAAATGATAATAACTGCTCCTAGTAACGCGATAATCATGCCAATGACATGACTTTTTGTAATTTTTTCTTTTAAAAACAGTCCTGCTAAAATGGTAATTAGAACGGGATTGGCAGCAATAAATAGTGAACTTTTTATCACCGGTGCATGCTTACTCGCTAAAAAGAAACAAATATTATAAATGGCAATCCCAGTTAAACCTAATAACCCAAATAGCAACCATTCTTTTTTTGTCGGTTTCATTCTATTTCTTTCGGTTACCCACATAATTGGAAATAACAACACCATGGCACCAAAAAAACGCAAAAACGCAACAGTGGTCGGTTCGAAGCTAACTACAGCGATTTTTCCAGCAAGAAATGCACTTCCCCACGTCGTTGTAGCTGCTCCGACCATAATGTAAATGAGCCAATTTTTCTTGTTCTCCAACTCTTGTTCCTTCTCTCTATTTCTTCATGATACCTTCTCTTTTTTTTATTTTACCATTTTTCACGAAAGTTCTTGTATTTAAAACTCTCAATTTACACTCCCCATTAAGGCGATATAACCAAACAGGACAAAACATAACGTAAGGAAAACCGACAACCAATAGCCTTTTTGTAGACGAATAACAACAAATAAATACGCGAGTGTAGTAACCGCAAGACTACCAAACAAAAGACCTATAGGCTGAAAAGCCAATGTTAATGGGAGTGACACTACTCCTTTTATTAGCAAGAAAAGAGAGGACGGGTCGTTTGATTCTATCGTATGTTCCACAACATGGGGTGGCACTTGCTCAATCATAATTGAGGTGATAAACAAAATAACTAGCGCAATCCCACTCTCAATCGCAAACGACCTCTTAGGTGATTTGCCCTGCTCAACTCTCTTTTTTAAGAAGAACCCATGAACAACACCAAACATCAATAGAGGAATAAAGACTAAATGCTTTAATAGTAACAGTTGACCATAAGGCAAAACCCACGAATTGACATATTCAGGTGTCACAGTCCTCATCATGAATAAACCTGAGCCAACTAGAACAGCCACTGAAATAATAGCTAATGGGGAAAACCACGAGATAAACCACGACCAAGGAAAATGCTTCGTCGCAAATACCGTTACAAACAATGTACCAATCCAAAATGCAATGGCCAACAAATGAAGCATATTCGCCATATATCCTGCAACAGGAGATAAAGCGGCACTATGACTCGTTAGCCCAATTACAAAAAACAACACGACCATGAGAGCCAATGAAAATCCAGGGTGAACTTTCCGAATGCTCGCAATGATTAACAACGCTCCAAGAGCAATAACCGCTAACCATACGTTGCCGACCCGATACGATAATAAAACGGTTTGATACGTACTCCAAAAAGGAGCATTAAAATCATTTACAATATAAAAAGTGTGAGTCAGTACTGGAATAAAGGTAACAACGATAATCGTTAAAATCGCCCATCGAATCCAGGATGCTTTTATGGAATGAATCGGTTCTTCTCTTTTCATGACCGTTTCTACGATATAATACCCGAGTACAAAGGTAGCGAGCGGAAAAAGGATAAGATTACTGACTATAATCATTTTTTCCTCCTTTGAAATTGAACAATCAAAAAGACGATGAGTACGACAACTATTATCATAAAGAAGATCGGCATAAAAGAACTGCTTGTAGAAGCCTCTTCTTCTTCAACAACTTCACTTTGTTCTTGGTCATCTGTTTGTTCTTCAATTTCTTCTGTCACTTCAATCTCTTCTGCAGCCTCTTCGGTTTCATCGACGTCTACCATTACTTCTTCGCTAGGTTCTTCTTCCGGTTCTGGTGGAGGCTCCACCCCTGTCACTTCAAATGAAAATTCACCTTCTGTAACATGCCCATCTACGGCCACCGCTTTCCAAGTTACCACATACTCCCCATTACCTAATGGTTCAAGGAAGGAAGCTATATATTGTGGGGAATCTACTTCTTCGGAGTCCAATTCAATGACCTCTCCATCCTCACTCTTAACTTCGATGGTTGTATGTTCTTCAATCCCTCCGGTAAAAAACAACTCAATTTCTCCGACACCACCATCTACCACATCCCCGTCTCCAGGAATGGATGAATCGACGTAGGAATGACCAAATGCTTGTTGAGGAACCAGGAACAGCAACAGCAACACAAAAAAACAACTCTTTTTCACATAGAAAACCTCCATAATCGTATTCTTTTAACCATATTAGCAATGATAACAAGAAAGACCTCTAGGAGGCAAAGTATTATCGGAAAATTACAAAAATTAAATAGCTTTAATATAAAAGAGCGGACGAGTATAATAAACATGTGCATAGGAGGAAAGTGTCATGAAAAGAAAGATTTATATTCCAGTGATAACCGCTCTAATCATAGCAGCGATATATATGTATGGAGAGCAACTGCTCTTGTGGATGCAGCTGTATGCGAGCCAATATATTGTCTTAACGGCAATTATCGCTACTTTATTTGCGCTATTTCCGATTATTCCATATCCGCTCATTGGCGGCATTCTTGGAGCAACCTTTGGTCCTGTTCTCGGCGCTTTATTAACATGGATTGGGTCATCAGCTGCTTCGATTGTCATGTTTATTGTTGTTCGCTATGGGTACCAGGATTGGGGAAATAAAATCATTAAAAGATATGAGGCGATTGACAAAATCACTACCTTGTTTGAGAGAAATGCATTTATCACCATTTTCTTTGCAAGACTGATTCCTGTCATTCCATCAATCATCGTAAACATCTATTCTGCCTTAAGTCGAGTTTCATTTGTAAGTTATGCAATTGCCTCCTCTTTAGGAAAGGTACCCGCTATGATCCTTTTTGCTGTCGTTGGAAATTCGTTTGTCACCAATAGGCAAGACATCCTATACTTCGGGCTTTTCTATCTAATATTCTTACTTGTAGTCCTTTTGGGGTACCACCTTTGGAAAAAGCAAATTGAAGAAAAAGCATAAAATGAAATTTAGAGAAGGGCCATAAAAACGAGGGTACTGAAAAAGTTCGGTTTTAACTTTTACAGTGCCCTCGATGCAATGTGCGTAACCGTTGCTTTTTTTATAAGCCTGCTACGAGTGGGTTTCTAGTAGCAGGTGGGCAACGAGTGGAGCCATTGCAACCGTAATCAAAGGCATAAAAAAAGTTGGTTTGTACTTTTTCAGTGGCCTCCCTAAAATCAGGCCCTTTATCCTCTTATTTTATTGATACAGAAACGCGTTTTTTCATGACTTTCACAAGAAAGAATGCCCCAATCCATGCACCCACCGTATTCAAAATCACATCATCAATATTAGACACTCGGTATGTAAATAAAAACTGACTAGCTTCTATAGTTATTGAAAAGACCATGGCTAATAATGAAACTTTAACTATGGACTGACTCAATTTTTTACTGGCTAATGGTAAAAGTAAACCAAATGGAACAAACAATACAATGTTTCCTATCAATATCCGAATCGGGTCCATAATATCTTTACTAAACACAGAAATTCTATAAATGCTTCGAAATGGAATAAGATTATAATTACGTCCGCCTGGTCCAGCAGCACCTAGTGATGCCCCGTAATTCCAAGCCAATAAGGTTACATATAAAACAGATAATATATAAATAATGAAGATAACAGTTGCGAATCTTTTTAATTTAAGATCATTTACGTTTGATTTAATTGAAAACACGCCCTTGTGATAAAAATCGTATGTAGTTACCATTATTAAGGCTAACGTCTATTTAGACAAGTGTTTTTTTTCCTGAATTTTAGAGGAATTCTTACGTTTTTCCATCAATTTCAACACATTCTCCTTCGGGTCCCAACAGTTGAATTGATGCTTCGCTTTTGTGTTATATCCTAATCTCTTACAGAGTGTATTTATCTTCCCGTGCTCTTTAGTAACTAAATAGTGCTTACATGTAGCACAACAATGGAATTCGTCCATAGATGCTCCCCCCATGCTTCTTGTATCTCCATCATACAAGTTTTATCAAAGAAAAAAACTAAGAACATATTGTTCTTAGCCCTTTGGAGGTACATAATCCGGATGCTCGTTTCCTTTTGTATTCATTTTCTTTCCATTGTTTGAATTTGATTTACGAGGCTGCGTACCTAAATGATCTGGACGAAATCTTGCGTGATTCTGATTTGTCTTCTTCATTGGTATTCCCCCCTTCCATAGTATTAGAATAACCCATGGAAGAGGATTCATTCGAGGTACAAATTGTTATTAGCTTGATTTTTCAGTGATTTTTTCTTCCCACCGTTGTTCAATTTTATCAAGGGCATCTTTATCATTGAGTAACTGCTGTTTATTTTGTTCGATTAGTTCCTCAAATGTTAATTTTCTGATTTTTCTCACGTAAATCCACTCCTAGATTTTTTACCTATTCTAACATCTTAGGAGTGAAAATATACCTATTTTGTGAGATCTTATATCAAGCTTCTTTTCCACTTGCGTATATTTGTCCATTCTCATCACACGTTAATAAAAATACATCAGTGTAATTCCGAAATCCCTTTTCACGGATTTGCTCATCTAACCATTGAAGCGTTCCAAACCTTTCTACATTTGCTCGTATAATTCGTCCATCTAAAATAAGAACAGATGGGTACCCTTTCGAAGGTGGATCTTTCATCATATCATCAGGAGTTAGCGGGTCATATTTACTCTTTTTAATTACGCTAATTTGCCCATTGGGTTCTAAAATCGCATAATCGACTTCGGTTAAATCTCCTGCATCCTTTAATCGAAGATCCATTAATAAAGACTCTACGGTAATCATAGCTTTTCTAAGTTGCTTAGTAAGAATTTGACCTTTTTCAATAATGATGATTGGTTCTTCTTCAATGACGCGACGGAACCTTGGGGTTTTAAGGGCGACATAGGAAAGACCTAAGTGCAACCCACCTATTAAGGTAGCTGCCGCCAATGGTCCACCCAATGGCATGTCCCCACCAGAAAGTGGTTCCCCTACAATATCACCTATAATAACACCGAATATAAAATCAATCGGGTTAATCGCTACCATAGAGCGTTGCCCTAGTAATTTGATTAGAATAAAGATATAAATATATACTATGAATGCTCGAATGAGAAAGCCATACACGGGTAAGTCTTCTGCACCTGTCCAAAAATCAAACAACAGTCCACATTCCCTTCTATAAAAAATAGTAACCCAAGACACCGCTTGGGTTATATAGTGCTGCTTTTACTTTTTAGAACTAATTATTTTTAGTCGTGTGAATTCATTTTCTCTGCCTCGACTTCGGCATAGTTAGCAAAGTCAGTATCAGGGCTATTTTTCTTTCCCTGTTTTTTAGCATTGTTATTTCGGTTAGCATTTGCATTGCCCTTCTTTGTTTTTCCCACTATTAGCCACCCTCTCTAATAACATTTTTATTTATTTTTAAACAACAGTCATAGTTTGGCTAATATTGATAAAAATATTTATGAAAAGAATTTGAGGGGGCATTTGCAATGACCAAAAAAACGAATGAAGGCATTGAAACAATTCTTGACACGTTAGAAGATTGGAAAGGCTCGAACATTTCCATTCAAAAACAGGAAAGAAAGGACATTGATAACAATCAAATGAAGCTAGAAGATGTAGAAATCGTAAAACAATTAAATGATATAGATGATTACGTTGACCCCTATACGATTGAATTAAAGGGACGTGGAACTGTTTTAAATACTGGCGGAACTCAACCCCTGCCACTGCAAAGCTACGAGCTCCCGATTAAACAGCTTGTTTCATTTGAGGCATCAAAGGAATTTTTAACGATTAAGACGGACCGTGCGACATATGTAATTAAAAATAAGTAATTGAAGAACCGCTCAAGTTGGGTATATTCCTTCTGAGCGGTTTTTTATCGCTTATTTAATGTAAGAGTGACTCTTTTACCCGGTGGTGGTTTGGTAGGTTGTTCATTCGCTTTATGAACGACCTTTTCTTACTGTTGACACTTCGGGTGGGGCGCTTCGGGTGGGCTTTCATTTCCTTTATGAACGACCTTTTCTTACTACTGGCACTTGGGTTGGGCGTTCATTCCCTTTATGAACGACCTTTTCTTACTACTGGCGCTTCGGGTGGGCTTTCATTTCCTTTATGAACGACCTTTTCTTACTTCTGGCACTTGGGTTGGGCGTTCATTCCCTTTATGAACGACCTTTTCTTACTTCTGGCACTTGGGTTGGACGTTCATTCCTTTATGAACGACTTTTTCTTACTACTGGCACTTGGGTTGGGCGTTCATTCCTTTATGAACGACTTTTTTACCTGGTCAACTTCCTCTCTTGGCCTTGAACTCGCTCTCCTCGGACTCTTCCTTCTGCCCGCCCTCCTCTTTGGCCTTGGGCCACGCCCCCAGCTGCAACTACACTCGCCCTGAAAGCCAATAGTATTAGCCTAAACCAACCATGTTGCCATCGCGTATTTCTCCAGAATGCAAAAAAACGACCAAACCGCTCATAAGCGATCTGGTCGTCATTCGTCATTTATTAAGCTTTTGCTTCTTCAAACTTACCGCGAAGAACCATTTGTAGAATACCACCGTGACGGTAGTATTCAATTTCAACTTCACTGTCGAAGCGGACAAGTACGTCGAATTCTACTTGCTTGCCTTCTTCAGTAGTTGCTACCACTTTAACCATGTCGCGTGGTTTCACATCGTTTGTGATTTGTACATCGAATGATTCTTTTCCAGTTAATCCAAGAGATTCAGCTGAATCGCCTTCTTTAAACTGAAGTGGAAGAACACCCATAAGTACAAGGTTAGAACGGTGAATACGCTCATAGCTTTCAGCAATAACTGTTTTAATTCCAAGAAGGTTTGTTCCTTTTGCTGCCCAGTCACGAGAACTTCCCATACCGTAATCTTTACCAGCTAGGATAGCAAGGCCTGTTCCTTCTTCTTTATATTTCATAGCTGCATCATAAATAGACATTACTTCGCCTGTTGGCCAGTACGTTGTATATCCACCTTCAGTGCCAGGAGCTACTTGGTTTTTGATACGGATGTTTGCAAACGTTCCACGCATCATTACTTCATGGTTACCACGACGAGAACCGTAAGAGTTGAAGTCACGTTGCTCCACACCTTTAGAGATTAAATATTTACCTGCAGGTGTATCTTTACCAAATGCACCAGCTGGAGAAATATGGTCAGTTGTTACTGTATCACCAAACTTACCGATAACTTTAAGACCAGATAACGCCTCAATGTCTTGAGGGTCAGCCGACAGGTTCTCAAAGAATGGTGGGTTGGCAATGTACGTAGACTCATCATCCCATTTATATAATGCATCATCTGTTGTTTCAATTTCGTTCCAACGTGGATTGCTTTGGAATACGTTTTCGTACTCTCTTTTGAATAGCTCAGGCGTAACTGTTTCTTTTACAACAGCAGCGATTTCATCAGCTGTTGGCCAGATATCGTTAAAGAATACATCATTTCCGTCTTTATCCACACCGATAACATCGTTACCTAAATCGATATCAACCGTACCAGCTAATGCATAGGCAACAACTAGTGGAGGTGAAGCAAGATAGTTTGCTTTCACTAATGGATGAATACGCCCTTCGAAGTTACGGTTACCAGATAAAACTGACGTAGCCATTAAATCGTTTTCTGCAATTGCAGCTTCGATTTCATCAGCTAATGGGCCAGAGTTTCCGATACATGTTGTACAACCGTAACCAACGATGTTAAATCCAAGTTGCTCTAAGTAAGGAAGTAATTTAGAATCCTCAAGGTATCCTGTAACTACTTTTGAACCAGGAGCTAATGAAGTTTTCACATACTCAGGTACTTGCAAGCCTTTTTCTACAGCTTTTTTCGCAACTAACCCTGCTCCAATAAGAACATACGGATTAGAAGTGTTTGTACAGCTCGTAATTGAAGCAATTGCAATTGCTCCTGTTTTCATTGTCGTTTCTTTACCATCCGCAAGCTTAACTGTAACTTCTTTATTGAACTCATCTTCAGATAAACCGAATCCTTGAGTTCCAGCTGGAGCTGATACTGTTTTATGGAATTGCTCTTTCATTTGTGAAAGTGGAACTAAATCTTGAGGACGTTTTGGTCCTGAAAGGTTAGCTTCAATTTCAGAAAGGTCAATTTCAACAATGTTTGTATACGTAGGGTCTGGAGTTTCCCCAGGCACGTAGAATAAATCATTTGCTTTAGAATAAGCTTCAACCAGATTGATTTGCTCTTCTGAACGACCAGTTAGTCTAAGGTAGTTAAGAGCTTCTTCATCAACTGGGAAGAATCCACATGTAGCACCATATTCAGGAGCCATATTTGAAATCGTTGCACGGTCAGCTAATGGCATTACAGCTAAACCAGGACCGAAGAACTCAACGAATTTACCAACTACTTTTTTCTCACGTAATACTTGTGTTACTTTTAACGCAACATCAGTAGCTGTCGTTCCACTTGGAAGAGTTCCAGTGAATTTTACACCAATTACTTCAGGAACTGGGAAATATGATGGTTGTCCAAGCATTCCTGCTTCCGCTTCAATACCACCTACACCCCATCCAAGTACACCGATACCGTTAATCATAGTTGTATGAGAGTCAGTACCAACTAATGTATCTGGGAATGCTACGTTTTCACCATTTACTTCATTTGCATGAACAACGTTCGCTAAGTACTCAAGGTTAACTTGGTGAACGATACCTGTTGCTGGAGGAACCGCACGATAATTATCAAATGCTTTTTGTGCCCAGCTAAGGAATTGATAACGCTCTTCGTTACGTTGGAATTCTAAATTCATATTAAAGTCTAAAGAATCCGAAGTTCCTGCTTTATCTACCTGAACTGAGTGGTCGATAACAAGGTCTACTGGAATCTCAGGGTTGATTTTTTGTGGGTCTCCACCAAAGTCAGCCATTGCTTTACGCAAAGACGCTAAGTCAACGACAGCTGGTACCCCTGTAAAGTCTTGCAAGATAACACGTGAAGGCTTAAATGGAACATCTATATCTTTTTGCTCCGCAGTCCCCCACTTGGCTAAATTTTCTACATGTTCTTGTTTAATGACAAATCCATCTTCCTGACGTAAAACTGATTCTAAAAGTACTTTTACCGAGTAAGGTAAAGAGGATACTTTTGCAACGCCAGCATCTTCTAACGCTTGTAGGCGATAGAAATTATAGGTTTTCCCGTTCACATCAAAGGTTGAGCGAGATTTAAACGTATCTTTTGTCATATGTACTCCCTCCTTCATTCCTAATCATATAATAGTTTAACAAAATTGTAAAAATTAGAGCTTCGGTGGTAACTCATCATTTCCTACCCGAAAACATTCCTTTTATAGAATAGCAAAACTTTCTGAAAGAATAAATGATTTTTATAACTAAAAGTTAAAGAAACAACAAAAAATAGATATGAAAAAGCCACAGGGGGTGAAAATATTGAATAAAAAACCAGCTAACCACATTATTCCAGGAGCCAATGCTGCAAAATCTCAAGGACCAGGCGTAGGCTATAATTCAAAGTTTGGAACGGAGATGGCTAATGAACCATTGACTGAAAAACAACGTCAATTCAACAAAAAGACGAAAAAAAGACAATAATAAAAAGGAAGGACGCCTCATTAGTCATGAGTCGTCCTTCTCATTTTTCTAATGAATTTGTGATTTCAACTGGTCCAACTGGTCTTGAAATTGGCCAAGCTGTACTTTCTGATGTTCGGTACAAACTGTAAGTGCCTTTTGGATTTGTACCTCAGCTTCTTCGATTTCTTGCATCGCTATTTTTGTATCATGACCCGCATCCGGTGCAGATGGTGTAATTTCAGCCACAGCATCTTGCGCTTGAACTACCGCTTGTTGCGCGGTTTGGAATGCAAGTTGTTTATCCATTTGATATGTCATTCATTTTCCCTCCTAAATAGACTCACCTTATTTTTCATAATGGACCCTAGCTTTATACCGAATAAATCAAAAAAATCAATCAAATACTAAGTTGAAACCAAAAATGATATAGGGGGCTTTCAAATGGCTGAAAAAAATACATCAAAAGACCAACGTAGAAACTCACCAAAAGGGCAACATACTTCAGGCCAACCTGAACCATTAAGTGGTTCTAAAAAAGTAAAAAAACGCAACCAAGTGAGCCAAACAAACGGAGAAGGTTAATAACGAAGGACACTGAAAAAATCATTTTTTCAGTGTCCTCTTGTTTCTTCAATATTCCAAAACTGCTTACTAACGATCTCAATTTCCTCTTGTTCAATCGTCCTAAAATCAATGAGTAATTTTTCTCCTTTAATTCTACAGATTACAGGTATTTCTTGTTGTCTCAATGTATCAAACAGTTGTTGTGCAGTCATTTTTGGATGGGAGACTGCGAGTAACATCGTTGGAATTTCTACACCTGGCATCGTACCTCCACCGATTTGCGAAGTTCCCTCCTCAAAGCTAAAAAGGAATGAGCTGTCTTCAAGTGAATTTGAAAAGACCCTAGCCTTATTCTCAACTTCTACAATAGGCTCAAGGATCGCTTTTACTGTTGGAATGGATTTGATTTGTTCTTCTCCGAATGCATAGGTTTTTAGTGTTGCTTCAAGTGCGGCTAATGTCATTTTATCGACGCGAAGCACTCTGGCCAATTGATGTTTTTTCAATTTATCAATAAGCACTTTTTTTCCCGCTATAATTCCTGCTTGCGGACCACCTAAAAGCTTGTCCCCACTAAATGATACGATATCAACACCCTTGTCCAACGTTTCTTTGACCGTTGGCTCTTCACCTATAAGATGATTTCGAAAATCATAAATTGCTCCACTGCCCAAGTCTTCATATAAAATGATGTCTTCATGTTCTTCTTTTAGTTGCACCAATTCTTCTATTTCAACCGATTTCGTAAACCCGATCGTCTTGAAATTGCTCGTGTGAACTTTTAAAAACATGGCTGTTTCAGAAGTTATCGCTTGGTGATAATCACGTAAATGGGTTTTATTTGTTGTGCCCACTTCTTTGAGCACCGCACCGCTTTCTTCCATAATTGAAGACACTCGAAACGACCCACCAATTTCCACTAGTTGACCGCGAGACACGATGACCTCTTTATTTTTAGCGAAGGTTTTCAAGATAAAATAAACAGCAGCCGCATTGTTATTGACAACCATTGCCGCTTCCGCTCCGGTAATTTCTTTAATCACTTCCTCGATGATATCGTGTCTTGAACCTCTTTTTCCACTTTCAAGGTTATATTCAAGATTGGAATAGTGTTTTGCTGCTAATTGCACTTGTTGTAACGCATCCTCACTCAGTTTTGCACGCCCAAGATTCGTATGTAAAATCGTTCCTGTCCCATTGATGACTGGACGTAACGTATATTTTTTTTGTTGCTCTGATTTACGTTGCAAGTATGCAAAGACCTCTGCTACCAAAGTTGACACATCAATAGTTTCGTCTAGTCGTCTGCCTTCTAGAATGTCTGTCCGAATACTTCCAATCTTTTCTTTTGCCCAGTCTGTTAGCTTATCCTCACTAGTTCCCGTTTCATTGCCTATCTTTTGAAAAGTGGGATGTCGCTGTATTTCATGAATCGGTGGTATAAAACGAAGAGCCGTTTTCATTCTCGTCACCTCTATTTATTAGTAATCTTACTATAATCGAGGAATGTATCGTTTTCAACAAAGGCCATAAAAAAAAAGCACCCATCATAGGTGCTTTTGGCTATACTTGAAGTTGTTCAATTTTAGCTATCATTTCATCGGAATTAGGGAAAACGCCTGTTTCTTTTTTCGAATACAGTTTCTCACCATTAACGGTGACTTCAAACACTCCGCCAGATGCTGGAATTAAGTCAAGTTGCGTGATATTGCCCCGGAAATGTGTAAATAGTTGTTCCGCAAAACTTGCGGCTTTTGGTGCGTAGTTTCACTGCATACAAAATTCAACAGATACTTTGTACATAGAAAACACTCCTTATTTTTTAGTTACACTTTTATTTTAAATAGGATTTCCTTAGTTTGCAAATCATGTGAACTCTTCAGGCATTTCGCATGTATCTATTTTCGGTTTCTGATATGATTATTTTTAGCAAGACAAGTTATACTTAGGATGTGTTTTTATTTATGGGAGGTGTTTGCTTTGGACAAAAGGGAAGAAATTCGTTTAACGGCAATGTCCACAAAAGCTGGTTGAGGCTGCAAAATTGGTCCTGAAGACCTGGCGCAAGTTTTGTGCCATTTACCGAAGCAAGATTATGATGCAAATGTATTAGTAGGCCTTGATACATCTGATGATGCAGGTGCTTATAAATTAACGGATGAAATTGCTCTTGTTCAAACGGTTGACTACTTTACACCGGTTGTTGATGATCCATATATGTTTGGTCAAATTGCTGCGGCCAATGCTTTAAGCGACGTATATGCTATGGGAGCTGTTCCTAAAACGGTTATGAATATTGTTGGATTTCCAATTAAAAAACTGCCACAAAAGGTACTTGCTGATATTCTTTGCGGAGCGGCTGATAAAGTAAAAGAAGCTGGCGCTGTTATCGTAGGCGGACATTCGATTGATGACCAAGAGCCTAAATTCGGTCTCGCTTGTACGGGAATTGCTCATCCTGATAAAATTTATAAAAATGTCGGGGCACAGCCTGGTGATGTGTTAGTTCTAACCAAACCAATAGGCGTAGGTATTTTAACAACAGGCATCAAACGCGATGCAGTCACACCTGAGCAAGAACAAGAGGTTACCGTAACGATGGCGACATTGAATAAAGTTGCTGCTGAAAAATTAGCCTCCTATCATCCAAACGCGGTTACTGATGTTACTGGTTTCGGCCTTCTCGGTCATTCCTATGAAATGGCAAAAGGCAGCGAAGTAAGCTTTATAATTCGTAAAGATTCAGTCCCATTACTTCCCGGAACGATTGAATTAGCTGAAAAGGGCATTGTCCCAGGTGGTTCAAAAGCTAATGAACGTTGGCTTGAAGAAGTTGTTTCCTATAGTGAAGAGATAACTGCTGTAGACCGAAGTATTTTATGTGATGCGATTACATCTGGAGGCTTGCTCATTAGTCTTTCGAGTGAAGAAGCCAGTCAGTACATTGCCGATCTGCACGAAGCAGGATTTACGAGAACTACCATCATTGGTGAAGTCACAACCAAACAAGAAAAGCCGATATACGTAAAATAGGATATCGCAAGAAGGGTTGATGATAACATTTCATCAACCCTTCTCTTAGTTTTATCTGACCGATTTTTGGTTCTGGGCCACAAATCGGGCGGCTATCTTTTTTTACCTTCCCGTTTTTCAGCACTCGCTCCCAAATCGGGCAGGTATCTTCTTTTCCCTTCCCGTTTTTCAACCCTCGCTCCCAAATCGGGCGGGTATCTTCGTTTTCCTTCCCGTTTTTCAGCCCTCGCTCCCAAATCGGGCAGGTATCTTCTTTTTCCTTCCCGTTTTTCAACCCTCGCTCCCAAATCGGGCAGGTATCTTCTTTTTCCTTCCCGTTTTTCAACCCTTGCTCCCAAATCGGGCGGGTATCTTCTTTTTCCTTACCGTTTTTCAGAGCGCGACAGTCAAGTCCAGAATAATGTGTAAATTACTTAGCTACAATGTTACAACCTATAATGGTATATAGTTAGTTTTTGATTTTGGTTACTTGGAAGGGGGTCCCCCCTTCCAAGTAACCAAAATCTCGCTTCGCGCGGCTCGCTGGTTTAGGGCTTTAGAGTATATCTCCTATTTAACTGAAGGTTTTCATTCTCCATTAATAGCGCCCCAATTAATCGAAAAGCTGATTGTGTATTTGGAAAAATACGAATGACTCTTTCTCGTCTTCTTATTTCCTGATTTAGACGCTCTAACGAGTTGGTACTTGATAGGTGTCGTTGATACATTTTTGGTTCATTTAAATATTGAATGGATTCTTCAAATCCGTCTTCAAGGATTTCAATTGCCTTCTTCAACTTGGGATTATCTTGGTGATTCATGAGAAGGTCATCTTTAAATTTCCTTGCTTCTTCACAAGAGATTGTTTGGTATATTCTTCTCAAATCTGCTATGACCTGGCTAGACCCTTTTTTGGGAAGTTTATTAATAATGTTTCGTTTAAAGTGAACGGAACACCTTTGCCATGAAGTTCCGATAAATTCTCGGTCTATAGCCTTTTTTAATCCAGCATGGGCATCAGAGACAATAAGTTTAGGAGATTGGAGTCCTCGCGCTTTTAAATCACTGAAGAACCCTTGCCACGCCTCGAAACTCTCAGCGTGGTCTATTTTTAATCCAATAACTTGCCTCTTTTTTTCCTCATCCATTGCCGTCATAAGATAGACTGCTTTGGGTACAACTTTATTATGTTCACGCACCTTAATATACATGGCATCTGCATAGAGGTAAGGAAAATACTGGACATTAAGTGGTCGATTAGCCCATTTATTCACAACAGGATCAAGCTTCTCCGTTAGGGACGAAACAAATGATTTGGATACACTTTCTCCGCAAAGTTGTTCTACAATGTTTTTTACTTTTCGTGTTGACACCCCATTTACCACCATTTCTAACATAGAAAGAGTTAGTGCTTGGTCTACGCGAGAAAACCGTTCAAATATAGAAGTTGAAAAGTCTCCTTCTCTTGTACGAGGTACACGTAATTTAATTTTTCCAATACTAATCAGTAGCTCACGCTCATAATATCCATTACGGTAATCCCGGCGTTCTGGAGAACGCTCATAGGCAGATGCTTGTAAATGCTCATCCCGTTCTTTCTCCATAAACTCATTAAGAACTAATACAATTGAAGATTTTACAACTGCATCAATATTCGAATTCATCACAGATTCTTTTAAAACATCAATATCTAGGTTAAACTGTATTTGAGTCATTTTATATTCCCTCTTCTCATGTTTTTCGTGGTTGTTAAACATTGTAGCCAAGAAGGTATAAAATGACTCTTTTTGTTTTTACACAATTATACGGACTTAATCAGCGCGACTCCAAATCGGGCGACTATCTCTTTTTTGTATAGCTCTTAATCACAAAAATAACTACTAACGTCAGGAGTGCTCCTGTTGAATTAATGAGTACGTCTGTAAATTGACCGTCCCGCGCAGGAATAAACGATTGATGCCATTCATCAACTGCTCCATAAATCGTTGCTAGCATCCATGCTAGAATATAACGGTACGTGTTTCCTTTTAACGCCAAGAAACAAAATAGGGCCAAAAGACCAAAAGCAACCATATGGCCAGCTTTCCGTAAAATAAAATTCAAAAAGGCATTATCTATAAAGGGGTTTGTCAGTAATTCCTTCGTGGAATCTCCTGTAAAAAAGGGGGTTCTTGTTGCATATGCAATGAGTAGACACCATCCTATTGCAATAATCCACCAAAATATCTTTTTATTGTTCATTATCGAATTCCGTTCCATTCATTTGTAAACTGATTTAAAAATTCTACCATATACGAGTGGCGTTGCTCCGCCATGTTTTTACCTGTGTCTGTATTCATTAATCCTTTAAGTTTCAATAATTTCTCATAAAAATGATTAATGGCCGTGCTTTTTCCTTCGCGGTATTCTTTGGCTGTCATCTCTTCACGGAAAGGCAGCTCAGGGTCATACATCAAATCACCTTTATGACCAGCATACACAAACGTCCTCGCAATCCCTATCGCACCTATGGCATCGAGCCGGTCTGCATCTTGAACTACTTGTCCCTCAAGCGATAGCTTATGATGGGTCTGTCCACCTTTAAAAGACATGTTTTTAATAATATCAAGGATGGGACCAGACTCAACTCCATGTTGTGTTAGCCAGTTATCGATCTCCTCGATTTTTGCTTCTACATCATCAACGAGCTTCTCATCAGGAACATCATGAAATAGGGCCGCCAGCTTACAAGTAAACTCATCCGCCTGTTCTTCTCTAGCAATCGTTTCAGCTAATTTCGTAACTCGTTCGACATGGTACCAGTCATGGCCACTTTTTTCATTGTCATGAATTGCTTTGACATAGTTTATAGCTCGGTTGACGATTTCTTCTTTATTCATTTTGTTCTCCTTCCAAGTCCCCATAAATCAATTTATATTTATCCGGAGTTAATTGTTCTGGGGTCCCATCAAATACTAGTTCCCCTTTATGTAAGCCAATAATGCGTGTAGCATAACGTTTGGCAAGTGTGACGTCATGCACGTTAATTATCGTAAGTAGTTTTCGTTCTTGGTGTATTTTCTTCAACAAAGAAAAGATTTTGTTCGCAGTACTTGGGTCAAGACTAGCAACAGGCTCATCTCCTAAAAAGATGCGAGGGTGCTGCAATAGGGCCCTGGCAATTCCGACGCGTTGCTTTTGACCACCTGATAATCGTTCAACTCGTTGCCTTATAAAAGGATCCAGTTCAACGGCAGAAATTGCTTCTTCTGCTTGTAGAATTTCCTGATTATCGTATATCCCAAGTAAACTCTTCCACGCTGGGCGCCGACCAAACGAACCAGATAGAACATTTGTTAACACAGAGAGCCTTGGAATTAGATTATAGTGTTGAAAGATCATCGCAATGTCTTGGCGAACTTCTTTTAGCTTATGTTCAGCTAACGAACTTACTTGCTTTTGATGCACAGTAACGGTACCAGAGGTTGGTTGGTGGAGTCCGTTAATTGTTCGAATAAACGTAGATTTCCCAGCTCCACTTTTTCCTAAAATACAAACAAACTCCTCTGGATAAAAGGAGAGCGATAGTTTAGCAAGTGCATAATCCTTAGAGCCTTTATATTGAACTGTCACGTTCTCTATTTTTACAACCGGGTTAGATGACTCGCTCACGGACTTTCCCCCCAATAAAATCAACACAGATCACTAAAATCATTATCATGATGATATCTGTAGCAACTCGCTGATACTGTAGACTTTGGAAATGGTTAAAGAGCAGTTGCCCCAATCCCCCTCCTCCTATAAAACCAAGGATTAAGGACGTTCGTATTGCTACTTCAAATCTGTAAAAGTAATGAGATAGGACATTGGGCCAAATTTGTGGCAATATCGAAAATAATATCGCAACCCAACGAGGTGCACCAACCGCCTTCATCGCTTCCTGCGGTCCAGAGTCGGCGGCTTCTATCAACTCAGAAATGAGTTTTCCAAGGACTCCAATGTTATGTAAAATAATCGCGATCACAGCTGCAAATGGGCCTAGACCTAAGGCTGCAACAAGCACAAGACCAAAAACAATTTCAGGAATCGAGCGTAATCCACTTAAACTCCACCTTGTAAAGAAAAAAAAGCTTTGATGGCGACTTGTATTTCGAGCCGCCGTAAAGCTGAGTGGTAGGGCAACGACTAAGGCAAAAAACGTACCTAAAAAAGCAATCGCCAATGTGACAAGACTTTCGCGCAGTAATCGTTGAAGCAACGACCAATCTAACGGAAAAAATCGATTTACGACTAAGTCAATTGCATTCGGAAATTGGGCAAAACGTCGCACATCAAAGCCGGTGATTGACATACACCACCATGTGAAAAGAAGAAAAGCAATTAGATATAAAATGTAACGACGCTTAAACCAAATCATCCATCTCGCCCCTTACCGAACTATTCTAACATCCCAAACTCTTTTGCGGCTTCATATACATTTTGATAGTTGCTATCATCTGCTTCCACAAATGCAGAGGCTCCACCAAAAATACTAAGAATTTCTTGGTCGGTTATTCCTACAAAAGCTTCCTGTAACGCTTGAATCGTTTCCTCATCTGTAGTTCCTGAGACGGTCCAAGGATACTGGTACAATTGTTCTGACGTCCAAATTATTTTGATTTGACTTTCATCAATCACACCTTCTGCCACAAGTTCATGGTATATCGCGCTATCAATTGCACCAACATCAACCATGTTATCTTGTACTTGTTGAGCTGTAATATCATGAGAACCGGTATATCTAACGCTTTCAAATTTGTGGTCATCCTCAGAAAAGTACACGTCATGACGAGATAGTTCTACTCCAGGAATCAAATGACCCGACGTTGAAGCAGGGCTTCCGAAAGCAAAATCAATAGACGCTTGGTCTGCGATAATATCTTCTAACGAGTTCCACTCATTATCTACATGAGTAATCATATATGAATAATAGAATGGCTCCCCATCAATGAGTTGAGTCACAATCGCTTGTGCCCCACTTTGTTCTTTCGCAATTAAATAAGTGACAGGTCCTAAAAACGCTAAATCGATTTGATTGTAATTTAACGCTTCTACAACTGCGTTATAATTAGGGTATAGTTCAATTTCTACGTCTCGGTTTAGTTTTTCTGTTAATTCAGCGTCAAGCTTTTCAAGGCCGACCTCCATTTCACCAATCGTTTGCGCTGGGATAACGGCAACGGTAAAAGGTTCCTCTGATGCAGCGCCACATCCGGCAATGAATACAAAACATAATGATAATAACCAAACTATTTTTTTCATTTGTTATTTCCTCCTTCATACAATAAAAATAAGCTATCACGTGTTAAGGGGCTTGTAAAGAAAGTTACCTTGCTCGTTCATACAGACGAATGTATGATTGGATTTCTGTTTCTAAACTATGTTGCTGTTCCAAGGTCTTTAAGCCGTTTTCAACAAAAAGACGTTGCAAAGATGTATCGTCAATCACTTGTCTGAGCTTCTGTTCTAGTTCCGCTTCATCCGCAAAAAGAAAACCATTTTCCCCGTCCCTAATAATACTCTCATTGCCACTATTTTTTCGAGCGATGACAGGAATACGACAAGACATCGCTTCTAATAAAACGGCTGTCTGCCCTTCTGAAATAGACGAGTTCAGAACGATGTCGTAGTTCGCGTAAACGGAAGCGATTGTTTCAAAAGGAACTGGGGGCTCATACGTAAACCACTCATACTCTTTTGTTTTAGATTTCACTTTTTTTTCTACTTCAGCTTCAAGAACTTCACCAATAATCGTATACGTTAACTCTCGAAAATCCCTTTTTGCTCTTTCTATTACAGGAAGCGCATAAAGGACATCCTTCACCTTTCGTAATCCAGCTGGAAGAAGGATCGCCGGGTAGTCCTTTTTCCCCTTAGGCAAAACCGAAGCGTTCGGTAGCCAAACCCCTTGAGGAATCACAACCACCTGAGTAGAAATCGCAGCATCTTCTAACTCCACTTTAGCAACTTCAGTAAACACAGTTATCCATTCTGCTTTTTCAAGAAGTGGAATGACACGTTTTCGTTTTGTCTCCTCTTTAAAGTCCTCGTTAATATCTGTGCCTCCTGAGGTGATGATATACGGTGTATGCAACCTGTACCCGGTAGACATTTGCCACTGTAAGAAACGCTGAAAATGAAGAATATGAATGATGTCGCATTGATTCACTCTCTTATTGATTTCCTCAGACCACTCTTCTTCGTCATACGCAAACAAAAAAACGTCTATACCCCTCTCCTGAAGTCCGTTTACAATCCGTTTGGCTGTCGTTGAATTTCCTCGTTGTTGTTTCCAATACGGTGTAAAAAAAGCTATTCGCTTGACACGGTTCTGTTCCAACGGAAACACCTACTTCCATTTTCGTTCAGCTTCGACTCGCTCCGTCATTCCCTTTTTATCTAGCAACTCTAAAAAAGGAACTAAATACTTCCGTGAAAGAGGTAGGACTACTTTTGCCTCCTGTAATGAAAAAGATGTGTCATACTTAGACTGAAGAGCCAAAAGTGCCCTCTCATAACTAGAGTGTGTGATATATAGAGCATCATCAAGCGGATAAATCACATTTTCTCTGCTTAAAAAATGAATGATATCTTGATGAAGGGGTTCGGGAATTTGAGCCTTTTGCAGCAACTCTGCAATCGGCTTCACTTCTATATATTGTTTCTTCAATTGCTCGAGCACATTTTCCACTCGTTTTTCCCATGATTTTGGTACATGAGGGAAAAATGCATGTTGAGCGATGAAAGGCCCATCTTTTTTAAGTTGGTTTTCAAGGATTGCTTGTTCAAGTACACGCTCTATTAATTTTTCTGGATATTGAAGAGACTGAGTTTGAATGATTTCTGCTTTTTTCTTTCCTTGTTGCATCGAGAATTTTTCATGAAAGCTATGTAACTCTTCAACAATGCCCGTTAAAAGTTGTTCATAAACCAAAGTTAACGTATAGTATCCGCCCCACTCGATGACTTGATTCGAGTCTGTCATCATAGAAATCGTTGCTAACGTTTCGCTCTCTTCCATTCCTGAAAACTGACTTATCTCCTTGACATTCAATAGACCTTTATCCATTAATACGTCTGAAATTCGGTCTTCTGGTGTGCCTGCTAGTTTCTTTTCTAATAAGTCAATCGTTGCTTGTCCAAACCGGTAACGCTCTCCCCTTGGCTCAATAATCTCTCCGCCACCAATGGTTTCAACAGGGGTTGGTCGCCTTACAATAAACCGGTCACCTCGTTTAGCCACTACGGGTTCATCTAATCTAACCTGACAAAGAACCTGCTCATTCCCTTCAATCTGATTGCGGTCAAAGAAAACAATTTTTCCATATACCTCAGCTGTTCCAATATGAAACTTAATATGTGCGCGTTGTTTCACTTCATGTTGAAGTGACTTCACTACTTGAAGAGCCACATCGACTGTTTGTGTAGTCACATAGCTATCAGACGATACCAACACATCGCCACGTTGACACTGTTCCTTAGAAATCCCTCCAATGTTAATTGCTACACGCTGCCCCGCTCGACCAACGGATGTTGGTTGCTGGTGAATCTGAATCTGCCGCGCTCTCACTTGCTCCTGCTGAGGCAATAAAAGCAATGTCTCTCCTTCACGAACCATACCTTCATAAACAGTTCCTCTCACAACAGTTCCTTGTCCATGAACCGTAAACACTTGGTCAATCGGTAACCGAAACGCACCATTTGCATTTCGGTGAGGTGTTTTAGGAAGTAACTCAATAAGTTGCAAGCGCACGTCCTCGATTCCTTTTCCCGATAAACTATCGACTACGACGGTAGGACTATCTTCTAGGAATGTACCTCTAAGCTGTTCTTCAATATCTTCTTGTACAAGCTCAAGCAACTCCTCGTCGACTCGGTCGACTTTTGTAATGACAATCATCCCTCTTTGAATTTGAAGCAAAGATAAAATTTCAACATGCTCCCTTGTTTGTGGCATAACGCCTTCATCTGCCGCAATGACCAACATGACAATATCAATTCCTGCCACACCGGCAATCATTTGCCGTATAAATCGTTCATGGCCTGGGACATCAATTATAGAAACGGTCATCTCGTCTGTAATTTGAAACGGAGCATACCCTGGTTCAATTGAAATGTTTCTTTCTTTTTCTTCCTTCAAACGGTCTGTATCTACGTTTGTTAAGGCTTTTGTTAAGCTTGTTTTCCCATGGTCAATATGACCTGCCATTCCGACTGTATAATGAACTGACATACATTTCCCTCGTTTCAACTACAAATTATCTGAAAATATTATGAAATTCTGCATTATTTGACAAATAATTCAACATTTTGTTCGTTATATCGTGTATACTATAGAAAAATATAACAAATGGAGACCAATAAATATGAGTCGAATAAAAAGTGATATTCCAATATTTTATACTATCATTGGATTTTTACTAATTCTAGTAATCGACCTCGTCTTTTGGCAAGTAGGAAATTCCACCCCCACCTACATCTTGTGGTCCTCAATAAAAAGCTGGATCGGTTTTCTTTTATTTGCTTTTGTAATCTATCGCTATCTCGTAAAGCAACAGCAAGCCAAACTTCTTGTTGAGAATCATGACAAACAAGCCATTCTTATTAATTCAATCTCAGATTTTATTGTATTTAAAGACGATAAAGGTCGCTGGAGCGAAGTCAATAATTTTGGACAAAAACTATATAATTTAGAGAAAGAAGATGTCTTAGGAAGAACGGACCTGGAAATGGCTGAGTTGTTCCCCAAATATTTCGAGCATTTTAAGTATTGTTATGATACGGATGAGATTGCTTGGGGAAATGGAAAACCAATTCATGTCGATGAGTTACTCATTGTCGGTGAAGAAGAACGATTATTTGACGTACTAAAAATACCTATGTTCCATCCAGACGGAAGCCGTAAAGGTTTATATGCGATCGGTCGTGATATCACGGAGTTAAGAAAATCAGAGGAATTGCTCATTAAAAATGAAAAGCTATCGATTGTTGGACAGCTTGCTGCCGGGGTCGCTCATGAAATAAGGAACCCACTCACATCGTTAAAAGGCTTTGTAAACCTTTGCAAAGAAAATGAAGGAGATAAGGAACTTTATTTAAAAATTATGCACAACGAGCTTGAGAGAATAAATGACATTGTCGATGAACTATTAGTCATTGCAAGACCTCAAAAAGTTCCTATGAAACAAAATGACATTAACAAACTTCTTGATGGCGTTACAATACTCATGGAAACCGAAGCAAGTATCGCAGGTGTTTCCCTTCAAATCCATAAAGAAGAAAAACTTCCACTGATTTCATGTGGAGAATGTCAGATAAAACAAGTGCTTATCAACATTATAAAAAATGCAATTGAAGCGTCAAATGCTGATTCAACTGTAACCATTACTACTTCAGCTACAAAAGAAAATGTAACCGTTACAATTGAAGATGAAGGGTGCGGTATGAAGCGTGCAGATATCAGCAAGCTGGGCGATCCCTTTTTCACGATGAAAGAAAATGGCACTGGCCTCGGTATGATGGTCTCCTTAAAAATTATTGAAGCCCACGAGGGAACACTATCGATTCAAAGCGAAATAAATCAAGGGTCAACCGTATCAATATCTCTACCAATTAAGCAAACCAATGAAAAAAACTAGCCAGTGATGGCTAGTTTTTTGTTGCGAAATAGGATAGCGTTCCTGTTAATGCGCCTAGGATAGCACCACCGAGTACTTCTTCTGGTTGATGGCCAAGCATTTCCTTAAGCTTTTTTTCTTTTTCTTCATATTCATGACCAGGATGATGGCCGGCTAATTCTTCAACCTGCTCATCCAAGTGATTTACTTTTATCGTTAATTCCCCCGCTTGCCTTCGAATGCCTTGAGCATCATACATGACAATCATCCCAAAGATTGTCGCCAGCGCAAAATCAACACTTTTCATGCCTTTATCCCAAGCGATATACGTCGCTAAAGATGTAACCCCTGCCGAATGAGAGCTTGGCATACTACCTGTTTGAAACAATGCTCCCCAATCGACAACTCCTGTTTCCCTTGCTTTTAAAGGTACTTTTAAAAGTTGCGCTATCCCTATAGACATAATGGCCGTCATAATTTTCTTATTCACTGGCATTCACCTCATGGATTATTGTTTACATTTGATAAAAATGTATTCCCACAAGGATACTGGAAAATTTAACGAAATAAGCTTTAAAAAATTATTTTAAAATGATTTGTAACCTATCTGAAAAAGAGGCGTCTAAAGAATCGCAAAACATAAAATTAACCAAATATTGGAGAAATCATTCATGAATTCAGTAGTACATCATTCAAAATTCTTCATCATCTCTGCAACTCTTATCGCTGTCGCCTTTTCACTCACTTTCGATAGTTTCACCCATAGTGTAGAAGCGAGCACAACCAAACAATCTGTAACGGATGTAGCAAAATCGGTAGTAGGCATTAAATACAAGTGGGGAGGAAACACACGAAGGAAGGCTTTGATGCATCTGATTTTACAAAGTATGCTTTTGAAAAATCTTCAGCAAAAATAAACATACCACGCTCGGTCAAAGAACAATTCAACACAGGTAAAGCAGTCAAACAAAAGAATCTAAAAAAAGGTGACCTCGTCTTCTTTAACGCAAATAGAACAGGAAAAGAACCAACATTTGTCGGTATTTACAATGGCAATGGCAAGTTCTATGCAGCAACGGTATCAAAAGGGGTTTCTATACAAGGCCTACAATCTAAGTACTGGAAAGACCGCTACATCGGGGCAAAAAGAGTTATATCAAAATAACATAAAAAAGAGATTGGGACAAAAGGTTGTTGCCTTTGTCTCAATCTCTTCTTACTTGTACGCTAATTAGCGTTGTTGAGACTTGTGTAAACTTGGAAATGCATTACGATTGCACCAATAGTCAAAAATCATTATAATAAGAGGAGTTTCGTAAAAGGCATGGGGCTGGCTACGGTGCTGGTGTCCGTCAAGGTCTTCAAAACCTCTCGGGAGGCGCGTGCCGTCTCCGGTGGGTTCGATTCCCACACAGTCCCGCCAAACTATACATAGCAAGGCTTAGCAAATTTCCTTAGTTGACTGCAAAACCTATCTAAAGTTAAACGTTGAAGGGAGCGGTGCCTAAGAGGTGCCCATTCTTTTAAAAAGCATCATCGAATGCTTTAGCAGCACTATCTTGCAGTAATGGGTTTACATGACTATACAAATCAAGTGTAATACTTACTTTCGTATGTCCTAAACGCTCACTTACCACTTTTGGATGAACATTTTGTTGAAGCAAAATCGTCGCGTGGCTGTGACGTAAATCATGAAAACGACTATCCGATAAGTGTACTTCTTTTACCGCTCTTTTATAGGCTCTTGCCAAATCTCTTACATCCAAGTAATTTCCTTTTGTGTTGTAAAAAACGAGATCATTTGGATTAAAGGTTGGACCTAATAAGGCTTTCTTTTTCTCATAATTATCCTTATGACGTTGAAATAATTCAACAAGGCGCTTACCCATTGAAATGGCTCTATTTTGTCCATTTTTAGGAGCATTCTTTATTTTAACCCCCTCACCCTTTTTATCATAGGCTGACTTGGTAATGAATATTTTTCTGTTGTTAAAGTCAATGTCCCCCCATGTCAATGCTCTTAATTCTCCAACACGAGCACCTGTATGAGCTGCAGCCGTTATAATTGGAAAATATAATACACTTCCGCTTGCACTTTTAAGAAGTAAATTAAGTTCCTCAGGAGTATATGTTGTAAATTTTGCTTTATCAGGCCTAGGTGGCTTAGCTCTTTTTGCCACATTTTTATCTACGAACTCCCAATCAAGAGCATCATTTAAGGCTTTATTTAGCACACGATGATGGTGTAAGACGGTTTGCTTAGATAACCTTCCTTCTCCTTCATTATTTTCTACGGTATTCTCGGTTCTTACTTTCTTTGAGTAATACTGCTGAACATCTCTCACCTTTAATTCATTTATCTTTATATTACCAAGTGCTGGTTTTAAATGAACTCGAATGATACGTTCATATGCTTTAAAAGTGTTGTGAACAGTATTAGTTTCAGCATAGGACTTTAGCCAATAGTCTAGAAAATCACCAACCGTTATTGTTTCTTGCTTATCTTCGGAATGGACTTCTTCTTTTTGAAATTCGGCAATAGCTATTGCCATTGCATTTTTGGCTTCTGTCTTATTTTTAAATCCTTTTCTAATTCTACGTTTTCTATTTCCTTTCGCGTCTTTACCCGCTTCAATAGTAAAGAGCCACTTCTTCGTTTTTTTATCCTGTTTGATATGTCCAGCCATTTATTTTTAACCTCCTAATAGCCAGGCACCAAACTCGCACCATTTACAGTATAAAATTTTTTTGAATGTTTTAAACAATAAATGATAAATAAGTTAAGTACCACCTATAAATCTTGTATTGACTACTCTTGACCTTCAAACCCTTCAAACCAATGTTGAAAAGACTTTTTAGATACTAGGATTCTGCTCCCTACTCGTACTACATGAAAACTGCCAGAGTGAACTAATTCATAAGCCTTTCCACGGCCGATACCTAAAAATACAGCGATATCTTTCACCGTTAAAACGTCTTTTAAATCTTCAAATTTATTCATCTAATTCGTCTTTATTCCTTCCTTAGTACCTTCTTATCTAAATTTTTTTCATCATTCTCTTTCTCCTTATTTAACTCTTCAGTCCATTTCCTTAACACCTCTAGTGCTCTTTCTTTTATTAACTTAATATCTTCTTCTTTATCAAACATAAAAAAAACCCCCTTTCTAGTAGGAGGTTCAACAGTTATTCAATCTATTATAGGATACAACTTTATAAAGTTGTAGGGTATGAATGCCTATGAAATTCCATTGGTATACAAATAGGTTTCATCCCTCTACTATTTATAATAAATACATAATTTTTATGTGTTTCTATAACTGTATCCATATAGCCTTCTTCTACATAATCAAATCCTTTTAATAAGTCTCTTAGAGCCACTATATCATTTAATCCAAAATTAAGGTTAAATACTTCAATAATAAAGCCACTACAAACTGATTCCAAACGGATATAAAGAGGAAACTTTACACCTTCGTTTATAATAACTCCAGTCACATCATGTAAAATCTCTAAAGAAGAACTCTCTAATATACGTTTAAACTGCGATAAACTTATTGTTTTAGCATGTGGCAAATACTCAAAGTAATCCACCCTCCATTCCATTTCTGGTTCATCATCTACAAGCCATGAAACTGGAACCCTTGATAATAGGGCAAAAAATGCAATAACTTCTTTTGAAACTTTTGGTCGTTTTACGGTCATATTTCGAATTATTGGAGATGCTTCTTTCCTCTTATTGTTCTTTAATTTCCCAAGATATCTTCGTATTGTATCACTAGATATGTTATAGAGATCGTATAACTCTGTTTTTTTAAACCCAATTGATTCTTCTTGTAGTAATAATAAACGACGACCAAATAATGAAATTTTCAAAAGGTATTCTGCGTATATTTTCATATCACTTTTCAAAAAGAATAATTCTGGCCAAGGATATCTTACTCTACCAATATCATCTTTACGTTTATTAATATATTCTTCTTCGCTTATAACCCCTTTCAAAAATTCTTTAAGACCAAAACTAATATCTGAATATTTGTTAAGTCGTACAAATTCCGGAATTTGTTTCATTTATATCACCAGAATTAACATACCTTAACAAAATTCACCCATCACTGTACCACTTTTAAAAGTTGTACCTATTATCGAGTAAAAGGGATGTTTTATGATTGCAATTGTGCTGGATTGAATACACCAAAGAATATCCATGCCGATTTTTTTCTGAATTTCCAAACGATTGTAATAGATTATTTCTTTGATTTTGATTTAACATTTCCAACACCTCCTTTATTTTTTTCAACCATAAAACACTTTACTACGATAAAGGAAAATTCGTATTAAGTAAATAATACGAATAAAGAGTAAAAAAGTGGAAAAAATATTATTAGCCTTCTTTAAAAGCGCAATAAATAACTAAAGGTATTATAAATAATGTTATCCATAGCTACCTTCAAAGAGAAGCAGTCTTATAAAGTAATAAATTCTCTAGCAATACCATTATAAAAGAAACGTTTTGAAAATTTTGTCAAAATAAGGAGAGGAATTATGAATATATCAGCTAAATACCATTCTGAACCTGTTGTGGATGAAGAAATAAAATTAAAGAGTATCATCGATAAAGGCAAATCTTCCGTCTTACGGAAAGTAAGACACGAAGCACCTAAGACCTGGATAGATTCTCTAGATTTAACATTGAGCTTATTCTTAAAATATCTAGAAGATGAAAGAAGATATACCTTTAGTAGCAGGGAAAGTCAGATTCGAAAACTTAAATGTTTTACAAAGTACTTAACTGATAACACACAGAACGAGAATGGTGGTTTGGAGAAGAATTTTTCTGATTTTACTATGAAAGAAATTATTACTTATGAAGATTACCTTATTTACAGACATAATAATGGGGAAATTCAGCTAAGTACTCTATATAAATACTTATATGTCATTCAATTATATGTTGATTTTCTAAGAAAGAATAATAAAATTCTCTTTGATTATACTGTTCCCTCATCTTTGAAACATCAAGGGAAGAGAACCAATGCTTACGCTTCAACTCAAGACATAATAAAATTAATTGGAACAGCAGAACAATATAGTAATTTTAAGATTCGTGATCTTTGCATTTTACTTTTAATTATGGAATTAGGTTGTAGGCCAATTGAGGTAACTAGGCTTGTTATAAATGATCTTAGACCTAGTGAATCCCTCATCACCCTATTTTGTGAGAAATCGGGTCAACGAACATTGAAAATAAGTAAAGATTTATCAAAAGTTTTCAAAAAGTATTTATATATAAGAAATGAATACAGCCCAAATCATGATTTTGTGTTTATTAATACCTTTGGAGAACCTTTGTCTAGTTCTGGCGTTTCCAGCATGATAACGAGATTTAATAAAAAAGCCTTTGGTAAAGCAAAGATTAATGCTAAAGCTTTAAGACATACTTATGCAACTAATGCTCTTGATAATTTAAATGATTTTGATGAAGTATCAAAATCAATGGGACATCTAAATTGGACATCAACAGAGTATTATGTTCATAAAAGTGTGAAAAGGTTGCTGCAGAATTCTTTGCCATTTAATCCATTACATCAATTGGTAATAGGAGATGAAATTAATGCACATTGAGAGACATCCAGAAATTGAGCCAGAAGTTATTTGCGAGCAATATGGGATAGAGTTAAAAGACTTTTTAAACTTATTACAAGGCAATAGAAGAATTGAATCATCCAAAAATGCTGTAGAAATAATAAATGAATTTAGAATAATGCTTGAAATGGATTTGAAAAATGGAAGGAAAACGGAAGACACTCTATATTATTACAAATATTTTTTAGAGAGATTTAAAAATTTCCTAAATAAAGTAAATCCTAACTTTAGTCTACTTGATTTAAATCAAAACACCATGGATGACTTTTACAAGGAGACGATTCTTAGAAAAGGAAATATTTCTCCAGGTACTAAAAATACCTATCAGGGAATTGTCAAAGCGTTGATTGATTTTGCATATACCCAAAAGTATATATCTGAAGATATAAGAAGCCGATTTGAAATGTATAAGTACGAAAAGTTGCCACGCTATGTTCCGACAAAAGTAATTCGAAAATTATTAAATAAATCGTTAGAAACTTCCTCTCCTTACTTTAATTACACTGTAATCTACTTCCTAACAGGGACAGGCTGTAGATTAAGTGAATTAGTTAACGTTAGAATTGGGGATTTTAGGGTTGATGAAGATGTAATTTTCATTCGTCGAGGTAAGGGAAATAAGGAAAGATACATCCCAATGTATCCTGAAGTAAAAAAGGTGGTGATGGATTTCTTATCTAGAACTGGAGTAAATGAAATCAATTATTCCGATGAGCGCCACCTTTTCTCAAAAAGAATTTACGATAACAGGAGACCTGTTCTTGCCAGGTCAATCCAGATAATGTTAGAAAACTTGCAAGAAGCGATAGGGATTAAGAATCAATACTCTCCACATGCTTTTAGGCATTCCTTTGGTGTTCAGTCAGTAAAACAAGGGATGAGAATAGAAATCCTCCAACAAGTATTAGGACATGAGCATATTGAAACTACAACAATTTACACCAAGTTACATCCACATGATTTAAAAGATGAAGTTTTCGGAAAGTATCCGTTTCCTTTTGAAAAGTTGTTAAAGCATATGATAGGATTTGAGGAATAAGATATGTGTAATCTTAAATTAAAGGTCGAAGAATATAACAGAATTAGTCCATTAGCAGACTCTACAAAAAAAAAGTACGTAAAAGGATTAATGTTATTCTGTGAATTCTTATCACAAAAATTAAATTGTAATGTTGAAGAAATTGATTTAAGGAAAATTCATGTTATAAAATTAAAGAGTGGAGATATCTATACACCAATAAAATCCACCTTATTAGATGAATTTCTTTATGAAAACGCAAACGTAGGAGAAAGCTATCATAAACTAGCTTCACTGTCCTGTGGGATGAAGAGCTTTTTTAAATATTTATATAGAAACGAGAATTTTCCTGACGTTACAAGTAATATGAAATTTGAAATAAAAAAATATAAGGATAAAAGGAAGCCTATTCGTATTTTAAGTAAACATGAAATTTTGAAACTTTTTAACAGTATTGTAACGCATAGTGAAAACCTAATATGTGAAGTACTATTATTCAGTTTACTTTTCTCTACCGGTATGAGAATTTCTGAGCTATTAAATTTAAAAATTAATCAAATTGATTTTGAAAGAGAGATGCTATACCTAGAAAAAACAAAAACTCGGAAAGCAAGGGTGGTTTCTCTCCGAGATGGTTTTGGTGATGTATTAAGCTCTTATTGTTCCACTAATAGCTTCTCTGAGTCTGACTATCTTTTGGGACCTAAAATTTCAAAAGGGCAAGTAAGAAGTAATTTGAGGAAATACCTTAATAAGGCAGGATTACCATATGTCAGAATCCATAGTATACGCCACTCGTTCGCAACTCATATGTTGGATGCGGGTAGCCATATTTTTATAGTTCAACAATTATTGGGACACGATTGTCTTTCTTCTACAAGAAGCTACGTAGCCCCAAACTATACAAGAAATAAGAGTATTGTTATTAAAGAACAACAAGACGTTTACAAAAAATTAGAAGATAAGATAAATGCAGTTTTGCAGGGGTAATTATCCAAAGTAAAAAATATTAAATACTATTTTGCTTCGGCTCCTAGTAATATATACTGATTTTGCCCCTAGCATCTCTATAATGTCATACAAAATTTTCTTGGAGAAGAACAGATTGAAACTACTCGTATCTATGCTTAGTTGAGTGAAAGTAATACAAAAATTACTTTGAAAAATACTTTTGAATAATAATATCAAGGATATTAAATTAATCCATACTAGTTCAAGAATTGATTGCTGCCAATATCCTTTCATACTTAAAGAGATAAATTAACATTACCCAGGTCTGTTCCGTTTTATAAACTTAGTCTTTCATTTCGGTTTAACAAACTGTTTATACTCTACTTGTTTATTTGAATAGTGGTCTGTGTTAGCATTTTCTCGCCAAAAATCAAACAAATTTTTGTTTCCTTCCTGTATTTCAATTTTGAAGATATAGTTGGTATTCTCTTCATCGTAAGGAGCAATGAGCCCATTCATATGATTACAGTCTCCGACAATAATGTAATCAGCTTTTTTACTAAAATCTATAATGACATCATTCTGAAATTGTAATAGTTTTTCTGGTAGCATGCCTACTCGATGAATAAACGGTGCAACTACCTGATAAAACACGCCACCATTGGAATCTAACCGTCTAAACAGATGAGATGGAGCAATTGATTGGGCATCGAGCCAAAACCCTAAAGTGGAATCAAAATCTTTTACGAATCTCCTATAAATATTTACTCTTCTGATTTCTCCGGAATTTGTTATCAAATGGATAAATCCTGTATCTGACATAGCCACTTGCCTTAAATCAGCGTTGTGTTTTATTTTATCAAGTGGTGTGAAATAAACATAACCAATATTTTTTAGCTCTTTTGTTCCACCGATGTTCCATTTGGAGTTTTTTAGGTAGCCTGTTTCTATAATCTTAGAATAGGCAACCTTGCTTGTATGATGATAGACTTTAATGAATGGCCTTCACCTGTATAATGTTCACTAATATCAGAGGAAGCATAAATCTCGCACACATATAATTCAGAATAGTCATTTTGGCTTCTGACAAAACCGCTTTTATTGAAACGAACAGTTAAAGTTGCTTGAGCCGATATATCTATCATACGGTTGCGTAACCCTCATCATCATCGTAAAAAAGAATATTAGCTCGGAAAGCTAAAGGTTGAATCCATTTAAACCGTTTCTCTTCATCTACTTGAAAAAATAAAAAATCCGGTACAATTACGGAACCCATTAGACCGTGCATTAGCTTGCACTTTATAAACCCGTTGAACACCTGTTCCTTTTGAAATACATTGTCTCCTAAAAATTCAATGTACTCATTGTCGTGGGTACTTTCATAACGATTAAATCGTTTATTTAATTTTTTCATACCATATTATCCCTTCCTTACCCAAATATAACATATTACGGTTTAAGATAGTATCGGTTGCAGTAATGTTATTGGTAGTCAATAGTCATTGGTTAGATTTGTAATATTCTAATCCTTGGCCATAAACGCCCCCATACATATCTTCACAAACCCTTTAAAATAAGTTTATTTCTCTACTTGCTCTTCCAACAGAAAGTCTAATTCTAAAATTTAGTGAATTGCATTCAACAATCTCAACGTGTCTGCTCGCTTCCGATTGCTTGTCTCTTTTTAGTATTTAATAATTAACATTTACACTGAAAACAAATAATGCAAATGAGCTATTGGCAACAATTCCTTCTATAATCTACTAAGAATAATTCATCTTTAGAGCTTTTTAAATCCTGTAGTACCATATTAAGAGCTAATCCTACTCTTAATCTATGTATATTTACCTTAACTTCCCTTTTATAATCGGTATCCATAGTAAAGTGGATTTGTTCTGCATCAGTAATATAGCTTTCTTAGGTTATTAAGTTACATTCAACATAAGACTCAAATGATACCTTTTCTTCCTGATTCTCAAGATATAGAACAACTTCATCAAGGTTTTTTTGGCATAAACTTCTTCCATATCCTCATCATCAAAGAAGAACTCTTGCAGTTCATAAGCTATGCTATCTTTCAAATAATACTTGTAAGAATATTTAGAGTTTGTCTGGGAGTATACATAAAACTCCCCTGTTCTTCTATCGTATGCATCATCTTCATATTCTTCTACAAGCTTAAACTCTGGTTTATAAATATTAAAGTGTGTTCCGTTGTTCTTAACCCATTCAGATTTGTTCTTTAATCTATTTACTATCTGTCTCAATGGTGGTTGTGTTAGGCCAAGTCTTTTCTTCCATAGCATTTCAATCTGCTGCATATTAGCATTTTGATTGATAGGGGTATTCTTATCTCCAATTCTTGTATATATGTACCCTTCTTTAATATTGCTATACCTTTTGCTTTTTTTCTTTAAGTAAAAAGGGACACTATAAGAATTAAATACCGTAAGAATATCAATTTCCATATCCTCAATTTTACATGTCTCAACTTTTATTGCCGGAGTCTTATCACCTGCAAAAACTGTGTTGGAAAGTAAATCTAGTATTCCTGCTTGCTTAACTCGATTTTCATCATTTAGTCCAATAATCTCACCATCATCCGAAACTCCTATAATTATATTACAATCCCTGTCGTGCACCGTATTTGCAAAACAAAGAATGTCATGTAGTAGCCTTTCACTGTCCTTATGCCACTCTTGTTTAAAATCCCAATAATCACCTTCTGTCTTTTTGCTTATTAACTTATAAATTTCCTCCTCAATGTTGCTTGCATCATTTACCCCCTTTACTATACAGTCTATTAAAAAAGTCGTTTCCAATCATCATCGTAACGATCCATAAACATCGACATTAGTATTTCGTCAGAAGCATTATCTTTTCTCTTTCGTCGTTCCTCCAAATGAACCGCCATAGACAACAAAATAATTCCTTCTCGTACATAAGCAAGTAAACTCATAGTTGCATCTTTCAATTCATCAACGGTTATTGAATAAGCCAATGGGTCATCTCTATTCTCGCAAGATTCTTTTGTTATGGGATACAAAACACTGTCGTGAATTTTTAAATAACGATGCTCCAGATGGTGCCGAATTTTCGATATTTGTTCAATTGCTGGTTCTATATAGTGGTGTTCTATCTTTTGCTTCCCTATGTCTTTACATAGCCAGTAAAGACCGATTAACGGAAGATTAAACGTTTCCTCACCTGTCATCCTCGACTTTAAATTAACTTTTAAGTTATAAGAATTTTTTCCTTTTCTAATTTTATCCTGCCATATTGAACGGTAGGAAACATCCCTTTCCTTAATCCCAATTTCAAAATACTCATTCACAAAAAATGCAAGCCGATCAATTAAGGAATATAAACTTCTGTAAGAATATTTCATTTTTTCTATTGATATACCATAAGCTGGATAATCTAATGTATTAACAAGGTGGACATCTTTATCTGAAAAATGGGCTCCTTTAGAAGACAAGGAATCATATAACATATATCTAGCAGATACAAACTCCTGTTTTATCTGGTTAAACAAACCGTGAAACCTTGGTCCTTCATCAATTTTAGTAACAATATTAGGTAAATGAAGAATATCAGTTGCCGAAACGGAATAAGGGAAAGCATCATTTAAAGTATTTAGAAAAAAGGTATTTTCAAGACACCACTTACGATATCCTACTTCTTCCTCTGAGTCTCCCAATGAATAATCTTCAAATTCATACGGTTCCTCTAAAAAAACGATTGGATATAACTGTTCTAATTTAGCAATTAGGCCCTCATAGTGTTTATAAGCATACTCTTCTACTTTTTCAAATTTCAACACTTCTTTTAATAATTGATAAGATTCATTAGCAAGAACAGATTGATGCCCTTTGTCATAATCAAATGTAGCATAGTCCATTAAGAACCCAGCAAAATTCCCAATGGCAATCGGAAAGTCCATTCCTACACCAATCTTCAAGTAAGAAAGAGCCTTCATAAGTCTACCGCATTTTTGTAACAAGTTAGCATAGTTAGTGTATGCCATTAATAGATATGTAGTAAAATACTGACTTTCTTCTGACCCATTTTTCAAATCTGCTTCCTCTTGATAGGCAGTTAATTTTTCAATAGATAATCGAAACATTAATAAACACATCTCAAAATCTTGTTCGTTATTCATATCTTGAGAATAACGCAAAGCACCCTTGAATTTTAGATGTATATAGTTGCTGTATGATGTCGCACCATGATATGCAAGAATCCCTTTCTCAAGAAGGTTGTACTCTCCAGATTCAACCCATTTCAAACAATCCTCAACTATTCTTTGTAAGGTGTCTGTATCTTTTTCATCAAAAGCCTTATCAGCATATTCTCCAACAGTATGCACAATTTCATTAACCATTGATTTTCTCCTCTTCATCTAATCTTTAACAATAAACAACTCTCAAGTTCTTAGTTAACTACTTTGTTCAATAGTAAAAACCAAATATGAAAGACGACCACCTAATATTGTGACCGCCTCTACGATGTTTATTAAATTCCGTTCTTGTTGTACTTCGTTGAAAGTTTTTGAGCAGTTCTTCGCATAAGTACGGCGTTAGTGAAATAATATTGAATCTGTTTATTCAATTTCTTCTAATGGTGAAACTAATATACTTGATCCACCCTCGCCATAATCCCACATAAGCACCCGTTATTACAAAAAGTTTTCTTCACAAACATAAATCTCAAGTTACCTTTATTCTACTTCTTTCATCTGTCTTCGTAGCCAAATAATCAATATACCAATTAATACGACAAACACACTTATACCGAGATAAATAAGAAATAATGTGGTTTCTTTCATTGGTTCTTGATTAAGTATAGACTCAAGTTCTTGCGTCGCGAAACCTGAGTTTCCACAACCCAAAGGAACAAGATTACCACTTCTTGTTTGTGCAAAAATGATATATTCTTCACCAATAACGGCTTCTATAAAATTAGCGTCCCTTATTCTAGCAACACCTTCTATTTCCCCTACCCATACTTTATCTATCTCAAATTTAAGCCTGTGGTTTATATTTGAGATTAATGTCCCTTTAAAAACTACATCTGCTTGTTTCATTTCTTCTCTTGGTAATTCAGTATAAGCGCAGGAATAAGCATAAACACTAGTAGAGTGTAAAGATAAAATAATCAGTAAAATAGAGCATAAAATGATTTTTTTCATATATGGTTTCCTTTCTCAAAATGTTTTCATGAATTCCTGTCTTTATACCGCACTGCTCCCCGTTAGCACCACAACAGCAGCCCAGCTTGTTTCACTAAGGTAATATTTATTGATTTGTCGAGGAGTACGGGATTCGATCCCGTAACTGCGACATACTTATTCTTGTATAAGATCATTAAATACAAAGCTTATTTAAAGTGTCAAACCTCTGTATTAACTTTTAACTATTGCTAGATTATAGTCTTGAATATTAAATGCTTCAAACAATTTTTTGAAATTGGATACTGTCTCTTATCTAGTTGGATTTCCCTGTTTATTACTTTATGGTGAAATTCCTTTGCGGCTAATTTCTTGGACGCACTAGAACCATCGTATGGAGTACTCAATTTTTTAGAATCATCTCTAGAAATTAATGATTCAATTGTCTTTGAGTTGCTTACCATTTTCTCCTTAACTACTTCTTCTTTTAAACTTACAAATAGAATTTTATCTTTTAGATTCTCATCCAGTTATTGACTAAAACATCGTATTCATTGTAGCCAGCGCTATCATAGTCTAATAAAATCTTAAATCCACATCCCCAACCAATTAGAATTGAAACAACTCTATTGATATTACTAACACCTGCTGAAGGTATAATATTTGGTGCATTATCAATTTCCAAATAATTTAACATGGCATTCAAATACATATAATCGGTAATGCCCTCTGTGATTAAATTGTTTTTACTAGATGGTCCTATATTAAACTTTAAATCTGCTCCGATAGCTTGTACTAAAGGAGATAAAGTTTCCATTTTTGAGTCATTCGATAAATTTTGGTCGTAAGCACTCTTAAATATTTTTGTATTACCTTCCCAACTTTTTCAATGGCCCTAACGTTGGTTATGTCTTTACTGTCTATCATATATGGAGAATGTGTAGTATATATTACTTGGTTTTCTCTATTTGCTAGTCTTGAAAATAATTCTAGGAGTTGTTTTTGAGCATTAACATGTAAATAAACACCTGGTTCATCTAGCAAATAAACTAAAGAGGAATTTTTATACTCACGTGAAAGTACATCAACAAATATACTTATGCACCAACGTAAACCATTACTTCTTTCACTTAAATTCATTGCCTTATCATCAGTTAATATATATATTTTAAAAACACGATTTTCAAATTCTACTTGAAATACAACTTTCTCTTGATTATAAAATTCATTAAATCCTGCCTCGATGTTATTCTCAATTTTCCTTGCAATTCTATTTCGAACAGTTTTCCTATTACCATCGATAGGGTCTTCGAATGCTTGCAATTATTCTTGTTCCGTAATCCCTGCTGCTACAAGGAATCTATAAAAGATATGGTTTGGTTCTTTAAGAATACTTTTTATATCATCATATTTATAACTGGATCCTAATTGTGGGTATTGTTCGCGGTAATATATACTGGGTAGAAGAGAATAATATCTTGTAAGACAATTATCAATTATCTCTAATTTCTCAAACAAATCTTCCTTACTTGTAAAATTATTGGTTATCCAACTTCTTAAAGTACCTAATATAGTACTATGGTTTTTATAAACATTTGATGTTATGACTTTCAATCCATTCAAGTATTCTTGGACTAATTTAATGCGGTTAGAATCATTTCCCCAGATATCTCTTATATTCATTTCTAGAACATCTCTAATAGTTCCCGTTAATAATTCATCATCTTTCAATAAATCAGACAATCCACCTTCAATCTTAATCATTGTGTTATCTAAGAAACTAATTGATGTCTTTGATTGACTGACTTTAAGTTCATTTAATTCACTTTGATAGTATTCCAAATGAACAATGATAGATACATCACCAGAAGTCCCTCTATTTAAACAAAGGCTTCAGAGTTGCAAGTACAGTCCCATCCCACATCTGCTCCATATCAAAAATATAATACTCCACTCGGAAATCCCATATATTAATTATCAAATTAGATTCAATAAATACACTAAAAGATTACCCGTATATATCAAGGCCAACCACACTCATGTTGTTATCATCGACAACTAAAACAATTTGTTTTGCAAATGTACTAAAAGTACGAATCGTCACTGACTCTTTCAAATCATCTTCTAACTTCCATCCTGTTGGTTGAAGTGCTATTGAGCCTCTGTCAGTAAAAAAAGTATTTTTAAGAAAATCACGTATCTCCTCTGTACCATCAATTTGAAGAGGAGTAATCATTTCTTGATTAACCATATAATATTTCAAATCTCTTGGTTCTGTTGGTAAACTAAGATTTTTTGTCCGATATAAATCTGAAATTACCGGATATATGCCATTTGAAAGTGAGTACTGTACTATTCTTTTTGACTCCTCTTTAAGACCCAACACATTTATTTCTTTGAGCTCACCATCAATGATTATTTGTTTTATATCTCTATAGTGAGGCACTACTTCATCCATTATCTTTTTTAATACATTTTGGTTTGGGGTTGGCAACGTTAGTAGCGAATCCGTTTCTAAAATAACATCAAACGAGGCAAAAAACTGGCAAACTGGACTCATTTCCTTTAAGTCATTTGTTGTTTCTATAATCTCAATATTTAATTCACCATAATCGTTATTAAATTCAGATGATGGTTCATCGATTTCTGTAATCCACTTAAGCATAGTAACCTCCTTAGCCTCGTAGTTTCAACCACCTATTTATGAACTGTTTCATCCTCTATCTCCATTACCCTTGACTTAGGATTCAACTTTTCATTTAAACCCTCTGCTTGTCTCATAAAAGAGTTTATATTAGCAGATATAGTAATATTTACTCCTAATCCCACTTTACGTAGTGTTTCTCTTAGGTTCTCAAAATTGCTTATATCCTCATCGTTTAACTCGACAAAGTTATATACCCCATTAGTAGGAAAACGAGATAAATTGGAATACAAACTTTCAAGAATATCGTTGTCACTTTTTGAAAGTGTACCCAACTGATTTCCAGTAGTAATTCCAAGTCTAAGTCCGTTTAACACATCTCCTATCTTTGATGTAACTAAGTTTGGTTCACTCCATTCATTATCAATCTGGTAAGCAATCAAAATTTCCAACTGTACTAAATTACTTTGTACTTCAGTAACAAAGATTTGTTCCTTTACGAAATTTGTCTTTATCATTGTCATTACTACAATGGTAATGAGAAATATATTTAAACCTATTGAAATACTAAAAAGTAATTTCATTTTTTTACTCAATATCATTCTCCTTTTTAAGATATTTTCTAATTGAATTGTTCTTTTTAGTTAATGTTGGATTTCTATCTTTAGTATTCATAACAAAATCATAACAGAAAAAAACATTTAATCATTACAAAACCATATTCATGGCTGTATTCCTTACTATCAATATAATCAATCATAATATAATTTAGAATAATTTTATCTTCTTCTTTTGAATAACTTCTAAAATGCTCAATCCCCATTGGTCTCCAAGTTATCATGGTTTCATGTCCCATACTATTCGGAAAAAAAATACCATCACCATAATCATCACCAGGTGTAGATATATTCTCAGAGAAGAAAAGTTTGGCTTCCTCTATGGTTTGACATAATGAATATAACTCAATTTCATTTGTTGCTTCCTCAATAATCGCTAAATCAACAATCCCAATAGTTGACATTAAGGATGTAATTTCTTCTTCTAGACGTATTATTTTATTTGATAGTTTCTTATTTTCCCATTTTAAATCATCAATAATTTGTTCATATTCTATATTAATTACTTCTTCACTTTCTTCATTGTCAATATTTTCTTCTATACCAGCAGCAGTTTCAATAGATTGCTCACCAGATTCTTTGAAGCTACCTAGTATTGGTATAATTATAAAACCGAGAATAACCAAAACTAAGTATTTTTTCATATCTTTTCTCCAATATAATTCATAATTCCATCATTTTACCATTTGAATATCAAATTGTATATAAGCTCTCTTTACAATCGTACGTAGTAATTACGGTCACGGTATATCTTTTGAAATTCGTGAATCATCCTTTCTTCGTCTTCATTATCAATTTTATTAAGTGGGGATTTTCAGTGGCCCTGTTAAAGTTTAATGTTGATTTAAAATAAAAAAATCCATTTAACTGGATTTTTTTAATGAACTAATATTCAACCTAAGCTCCGTCTGTAAAAAAATAAGTATTATACTTATAAATAACTAATATGAATCCGTCCTTAATAAAAATGAAAATATAGGACTTGAATTAGAATAAACAACAAAGCACCTTAATGCGTTTCCAGGTAAATAATCATCACTATTAGAGCTTAACCCAACAGCGGCGTTTGTCTTCAAATCAAATGATGCTTTCCCATCATTAAATGGTATTGTAAATGTATCTACAACTCCCTCATATTTAAAATCTCCATCCTTAGAAAGAATATAGTCTTCAATCACTAATTCTTTCCCGTCCAAATTTGAAACTTCTAAAAGAATATTTTCATTTATGGCTATGTAGGGTAATTCTTCCCAACCAATATCGTTCATTATATCTTTATGAATTTGTTCGAATTCTTTTAATGTTCGATTACCATTTTCATCATACGTTATGACTTTAATTTCTTTTTCTCCTGAGGTTATGTTAATTTTTTGTTCACCTGAACTTTCGAAACTACAAGCTGTCAGAAACAGTATTACCAATAAGTAAAATGTCTTTTTTACGTTCTTTATCAATTTAATCTTCCTCTTTCATTCTTTTAATATCTTACAAAAAGTAACCATATAACATTGGCTGTGTTGGAAAACTATGTTGATATCATTAAAGCTTATACATAATATAGAAAAAATTATGTATAAGCTTTAGAGGATTTATGCACTTTTCGTAAATATTTTAGTGACTAATTTCTTTGAGAGTGTACTAAAACCAATACCAAACAAACCAATTAAGGCATATGCGATTCCATATACGAATAGGAAATGGTCATAAGTAAAGCTCTGGAAGACCAGCGTTACTAGAAATGTTAATCCCACGATTAAAGTTGGTGTGATGACAACATTTTTCTTCCAATTCGAAACAAATAAACCAGAAATAACTCCTAGTAATAAAAATAACATTGGATTAATAATTAGTAATAAATCCATTCCGTTTGCATACTCAAACATTCAAACACCACCTCAAATGTTAAATTCACTAACCCTTAATGACTTATATGACCAATGTACTTGGAATTTGCATAAAGTAAACAGCATTTCTATCAAATTATTTAGTGTGTCCTCAAAACCAAGACTTTCCAGAAATCTAAACCATGCTAAGTAGTTATCAAGATACTTTTTTGCACGCTGTTAAAGCGTTCCAACCATTTCTTCAAACGCTAGTGGTAGTTATTAACGTTTGTATATGGTAGCTACCTTTAATGGTTTACCTTCCCGTTTTTTTTTGTACTTATTTAATAGTGTTGCATTCCTTTTTCTGTCGCAAATGTTTTATAGGAACGCCAAGCATCGGTGCATAAATGTTATCACCACCAGATGCTGACCTAATTAAAATTTCGACATAAGGTTTGTTAACCCTGCCCATACAAAAGATTTTGCTAAGTGTTTATAGTTCATTTCCATTTTAAAACTCTTAATATTGTTGAATATCGATAGACTGGTAGTAATGATGAATGATGTCTTTATAGGAAAAACCTTCTTTCGCCATTCCGTTGGCTCCGTATTGACTCATCCCTACTCCGTGACCATTGCCTCTAGTTTTTATAGAAATTGTATCTTCAAGCCGAGTGATAGTAAAGTCGCTTGATTTTAATTGTAAGAGCTCTCTAATCATCCGTCCTGTAAACTCTTTATCTGCAATTCTAATACTGCTAACATTTCCCCCCTTTGTACGGCTCTTGATTCCAAAGTCACTATAATTATCGAGCGCTATACCAAGGGCTTGTTCGAATTCTTCAGTAGATATTACCGTTTCAACTTCATAATGAGGAGAATCCTTATCCCAAGGACTTGCAACGCTTCTTAGATAAGGAGATTCATTCTCATAGTAATCCTCTGAATTTTCAGTATATCCATTACTACTAGAAAAGTATAGAGAGAGTATAGGTTTTCCGTTGTATGTTATAATCTCACCTCTAGTTTGAGCTACAGCTTCTTTAATCTTTTCCATGTAAAGAATATAATCGTCTCCCCATTTTTCCTTAAGTTCAGCGTTATTTTTATATACCTGATGGTTCACAGAATCGGTTATATCGTATTCTTTAGTAGAATGAACATCATTTGAACTAAAAGAATGTAAAAAGTATGTTCTAGCAGCAAGTGCTTGTGCTTTGAGAGCCTCTAACTCAAACGTTGCTGGCATCTCACTAGCAACCACACCAATTATGTATTCCTCAAGTGGTACTTCTTCTATATCATTTGTTTCGTTCCGGTAAACAGCAACCGTTTTTTCGGAATTAGTGGCTTGATCATGTACCAATTCTTTTTTGTCATTCATACTCATGATCTTATCTGATGAAAAGCCAACGACGATTAGAGAAGGAACTACTAGAATAAAGATAATAAATATTGTCCCAAGAATATAAAAAGATTTCATATTTCTCTCACTCCTTTTCGCTATATATATTTCTTGATAAATTATATATCTATAAATAAGTTAACACTTCTATACTAACAGCTAAATTTTCAGCCCCTAAATTTCCCATTTAATTTAATACTTTGTAAAACTCTTTAAAAAAAGAATTTTACTATTACCATTGACTCGTATTTTCTGACTTAATTATTATAAGACTGTCTATTGATAGTTTGATGTTTCCTGACCCGATGATAAGTTACGGTTGCGGTTCGAATTTCTCGCACTAAGGCGATATTATCCTCGGTAGAGTGTGGCAATTATTTTTTATATTGTTTCAAAAACTAATAAATCATCTAACAGTAAACCGAATTACCAAGCCAATTAACAAATAGATTTACAACAAATTACCCCAAAAATCACAGGACAATTGGCATCACCTCACCTTTTCATTTTATTTTCTGAAATTATCACAGGATTACTGGATATTTATGTTAATATATGAATGTAAACTGTGTATTAACTTTGTAAAAAGGACCAATTAAAGTACCGAAACATATTAGAAATAGTTAAAGAGAGGGCTAAGAAATATGAAAAAAATAACCTTAATAATAATTTACGCATTAAGTTTTCTCCTAATAGGATGTAACTTCATTGAGGAAAACAGAGCAAAGAGTGCTACAAGAGATTACTATAATGCTCTTATAAAAGAAGACTACGTTGCGGCTTTTGAACAACTGTATCTGTATGACTACACAGAAGATAGTCACCCTACTGATGGTACAGCATTGAGCAAGGAAAAAGCGAAAGCATTTTATTTGCAGAAGATTGACTATTTAAAGGAACGAGATTATAAAATAAGAGACTTTGTAATTGAAAAAATTCGATATGAAGATGGCCATACTTTTTTTCTCGAAATATCACTAATCGTTGAGCAAGATGGGGAACGTTTTGAGCGGTCTGAGATAGTAGATTTCTGGGATGGAAAAGTGTGGATTATTGAAAAAGATGACCCTTTCGCAAAATATCGAGATGGAAGAATGAATTTTGAAATCTTGAAAGAAGGCGAAGAAAGTATGTAATCCTCTACAACTATCTAGAGCGGTACAGTGAAGAGTGTGTAAGACTTAACTTAAAGCTCTTGGCCAGGATAGTATTGAAGGGCTGAATCGGTTGTTTAAGTAGGCATATCAGTCGGCATATCATACCCACGACTCGAAGTAATGTCGTATCATTGCAAACTTACTGTAGCTAAGGATGCGTTACTTGAAACAGAAATACGCAAATATAAAGATAAAGGCATAGGAAACCTAGTCCCTATGCCTTTATTCAATGTGAATATTCAAAGATGTTTAAAATTCATATGGTAAAAATAATTTGTATACATCTTATCATTTGAATCGTTATAAAGACAAATACAACTAAGAACTACCTTCTAGAAGGGAGGAGGATGATGAAACATGAAGTTTTTAATTCACTATATAAATCCGAAATGAAAAGGATTTATTATTATTTACGCAAGAGAGGTTGTAATAAGGAAGATGCAGAAGATATCGTTCAGGAAACATTTATAAAATTCATTGAATACATCGAAGTCATCGATAAAAACAAGTTAAGTTCTTGGTTATTTCGAGTTGCGACAAACCGTTATTATGATTTATGTAGAATCCAAAAAAGAAAAATAGTTTTACCAATCGATGATGAAACGTTTCTCCAACAATTTTTATTGGGTGGTAAGGATGGAGAACAGGAGCTATTAAATTATGAAAAAAGAGAAATGATTAAAATAATCATTAGTGAAATGAAAGTTGTATTTCAAGATCTTCTAATATTGAAGTATGTTTTAGATTATTCATACAAAGAAATAGCATCATTACTTAATAGTAACGAGAACACAATTAAAACTTATCTGCTTCGCGCACGTAAAGAATTTAAAAGGAAATGGGAGGTTCAATATGAAAAAAAATAAAGAACAATTCGAAGAAGACCTTTTTAATCAAGATTTACCAATAGAATTATTTAAAAAAGCAAAACGTAAAGTAATCGTCAGAAATATACTTATTAGTGGAATTCTATTTTTTATTTTAACTATTTGTATCGTTATAACTAATAGTAAACTTCTTAATAATAAAGCGATGAACATACAATGGGAAGAAGAGCTTCTTTACAAAATTGCTCGCCCAAATACCTATATGACACATGCTCAATTAAATGACGGATTTCTTGTAGGTGAACTAGAATATTCAACATATAAACTATTAGGAGATTCACCTGTATTCAGTGGTGTTTTAAGTCGAAGTTATTCCATACTTCCATTAACAAATCGGATGTACGGGAGTAGCAATAGTAATGTGTTCCAAGTAAAGCAAGAAAATGAAGGTAAATTTCGTTATTATAATAAGTTTGCACAAAAGGTGATGAATTTTTATCCCCCACAAGTCGAGTATACAAGTGAACAATTAGAGCAAGATCTTCTTAAGCTAAATAACTTTCCAGATGATACCTTACTTGAAGTGAGCATATCATTTGATAGAGGATATTCATTAAATGAAATAAATGATATGATACCTACCAATATGACCCCATCTTGGTACTGGGTAAATACGATCAGTGATGGTATGTTGAATTCATTAAAGGGTGGAGAATTTGGACCAGAAGCTGCAAAACCACTTAACGCAAATCAAGTATATGGTTTTAATGGAATTGATTCTATGGGACAATTAATTGATAACCCAGAGATTAACTTTATTAATTTAATTAGTTCTGGTGCAGAAATGAAGGGGCGTTATCAGAGCGAGATGAGTAGAATCTATGACCAATTAAAAAATGGAGCAGATGAACCAACTAAAGAAAATATAGAAATAATTGGAGTGGTCCTCACTGGTACAGTAGAAGCACTATCTACCTTAGAAGAAAAACCATTTATACGCGCATCAAGTTTCGGAATTAGTAAATAAATTTTTTACTTGAACCCGTAAAAAGCAACAGCGAGTGTAGGCTCGAAACACTAAAATTTTTCTCACATCAAAATTAGTAAATTGCATTTAACGTGGGATTACATACTATTATCCAAAATATAAATGTTGATGTATTAATAAAAAATGGAGATTCCTATCTATTAGGAACCTCCATTTTTTCGTATTAGAGCTGTATGAATCCATGTTGACCTTAAACCTTGAACTCATCCAAATTCATATATTCTTATCACACTAGGAGATATAACCATATGAATCGGCTATTGTATCCTTTAATTTAGTGGGATTTTTTTTAAGTGTTTAAAACCTAATAATTCCCCTTCTGTATTAATAATGACTTCATCTACTCCATAGTTGTTATGGGCATCATAATAAGGATAGACTTTTAGAGTTAACTCGTATAGTCCACCTACACCATACACCTGTTCAATTTTAAGTATTTTTGTATCATAAGATGCCCACGTGAGTCCTTCTGGTGCATCTTTGTCATCTTTATATATTTGAACAATGGCTTTATCTACGGGTTCTCTAAGGCTACTTATCAGTGCGTATTTAAACGTATCACATAATTCTGTATCAGCTTCATTAATCGTTTGGGCATATGCTGTGGTATTAGCAATCACCATAGTCATAACAAATAAAAGTAGAGCTAATTGCTTTTTCAAAATCATCACCTCATTTTAGTATTCTAAAATGTATAGTGACTTATTCTATAAACTATCTCTTTATATAAACAAAAAAATGCGAATATCCTTGTTAAGCATCGCTCTCGTTTATTGAAGAATGTAGCGCTTTCTTCTGCCAGTGTTCTTACAAAAAATTCTTTGAACCTTAATACAGTTTTAAAATTCTCTCTAAACATGTATAACCAGACCATTACCAGGTGTCAGCTTCAAGACAATCATAAAATCTACCTTAGTTTCCACAACACACCTGATACAAGCTATATTTGATATAGTAGCTTTATTACGATTTCTAGCAACAAGAACCCTAGCTTGTTCGTGACTAATCCTCTACATTTGGACATGCCACCAAATGTTTTCCATTATCAATGTTCAAAACTATTTAGTATGAATTGATTTCAACAGTATTCTGTTCAATTATATCTGAAATAATAGTAAAAATATTAGGGGGGTATTCAGAAATACGATGAACTATATATAAATACCACTCAGTACCATATGTTACATAGACTTTGGACTGTATATTTTCTTCCTTTAAAGATTTGAGTAAGTCGCATTGAACTCCATCTAACATTTCGACCTCAACATTCTTACTATATAGATATCCCTCTTCTTTCAGTTGAATTAATAATTGTTCATCATGAGTAGCAATTGAAATGGGATGATTTCTTTCAATACACCTTGAGACAAATTCAATATAGCGTTCATTTAATTTTCTAGATCTTGGTATATAGATACCCTCTGGCTCTTGATAAGCCCCCTTTACTAAACGTATTTTACCTGATGTTTGTAACAACTCTCTTAAATCTTCAGATGACCGATGTAAGTAAACTTGCAATGTTATACCCACATTTTTCTGGTATTTTGATATTCTTTTATAGATTGATAGTATTTTATCTGTTTTTTGAGACTCTTCCATGCTTATCATAAGTTGAACACCATGCACTTGTGCTGCTTTCGCTAATTCCTCTACATGCGAGATTGCTAGTAATTCAGAAATCATCATGCCGATGTGTGAAAGGTCGAAGGAAACAGTGGCATTTATTTGATTATCGCCAAGTTCCTTAATTAACGTTTTGAATTCATTTGTTGCTAACCTACATTCTTCTTCAGTTGTTGTATTCTCACCAATAAATTCTAAAGAAACTTTATACCCCTTGCTAGATAGATTCTTAACACGGTTAATTCCATCAGCTCTTGTTTCACCTGCAACAAAGCGATTTACCCCCTTCATAATCAATGGGAAAATCTCTTCTGATTGCTTAAAATAAGCTTTAATTTCCTGATTCCTAGCAATAGATTTAAGTGCGTTGGAAAATCGCTTTTCCTCTGTAAACATTAAATAATCACATCCTTAAAAAGTTTGATTAGGAATATATTGTATATAAAAATTACCATGATAAAATGGTATAAAACAGGACCAATTATATGGTTGTTTTATGGTACCAATTTTAAAGGAGATAGATAATGGCATGGTTAAAGATAGATCGCTCACTAAATATACCGTTGATACGGCAAATCTATAAACAGTTAAGAACAAAAATATTAAATGGTGAGCTTTCAGCAGGTTATCGTCTTCCCTCTACTCGACATCTAGCTGAAAAACTAGGAGTTTCAAGAAATGTTGTTTTAGAAGCCTATGACCAATTACTGGCAGAAGGTTTTTTAGAAGGTCAACAAGGAGCAGGTACGTTTGTGGCTGAAGGGGCTTACTTAAAAAAGAAAGCTATGAATAATAATTTTATAAAAGAAAATAGTAATTCGGAGAAAAATAATAACATCATTGATTTTCGTTCAGGAATCCCAGCATTAGACCTTTTCCCAAGAAAACAATGGGGGCAACTAGCTAAACGCGTAAGCATTGAAACGGACCATTCTCTATTTGGATATGATTCACCAGAAGGTCGGAAAGAGTTAAGGAGTGTATTATCAGACTATTTACTGAGAACAAGGGGTGTGGAATGTCATCCAGACCAATTAGTTATTACTAGTGGAGCTACTCAAGCATTGACGTTAGTAGCTAAATTACTAATATCAGCAAATGACGAAGTAATCATTGAAGACCCCATTACACATGAAATACAAACAATCTTTAAATCATACGGGGCTTCCCTTTTTAATATAAGAGTTGATAAAAATGGAATGGATACAAGCCAAATTCCAAATGGAATAAAACCGGTATTTATTTTCATCACACCTTCACATCAATTTCCAATAGGAGGTACTTTACCAATTCAAAGGAGAATACAACTGATCGAATTTGCCAGGAAAATGAACAGCTATATTGTGGAAGATGATTATGATAGTGAATTCCGATACGAAGGCACTTCAGTAAGTTCATTACAAGGGCTAGACCCTGAACGTACTATTTATATAGGAACTTTCAGTAAAATACTTTCTCCTGCATTACGATTAGGATATTTAATTCTCCCTCCGGATTTAATCGAGCGTGGGCGAATGTTAAAATTTTTTAGCGACCTACATACACCCTCTCTAGACCAACTTATACTTTCTTTATTTATTAAAGAGGGTTATCTCGAAAAACATATTTTCCGAATGAAAAAAATTTACCGAAAAAGAAGAGATTTTTTAAAAGAAACACTATATAAGGAATTTGGTGACCAAATTAGTATTAAAGGTGATTCTACTGGATTACATTTTGTAGTGGAATTTAAAGAAATTCATTTTACGGATAAGGTCTTATCAAATATATATAAACTAGGAGTAAAAGTTTACCCTGTTGAGATGCATACAATTGATAAAGGATTATATTCAAATCATATCATTTTAGGATTTGGGAATTTAGATGAAGTTGAGATGTCAGAAGGAGTAACAAAAATAAAGAGAGCCTTGACACAAAACAAAAAATGACTCGATAAGTTCGAGTCATTTACCAATAGTATTATTATTATTTCATTTTGCTAATTCAAAGCTACTCTTTAGCTCAATATGATGTTATTAACGTATATACGCCAAATCAATATCAGCAAGTGCATCCTTTAACCATCGGGGGTGCATTTTTATTAAGGCTTGCGGTAGGTTTTCTGCTCCAAAAAATTTTATTTCAAGCGATTCATCAGAATTACATCTAAGTTCTCCACCTGTAATGTCAGCAAGAAAACAAGTTGTTATAAAATGTACTACTTTACCATTTGGATAAGCAAACACCTGTGAACTAGGTTCAGAGTAGACACCAATAAGCTTTCTAATTCTTATATCTACATTAGTTTCCTCTTTTACTTCCCTGATAGCTGCCTGAGAAACTGTTTCTCCAAGTTCAATATGTCCTGACGGAATACCCCATAGGCCAACATCGGCTCTTTTCTGTAACAAAACTTCATTTTTCTCATTTAAAATAATAACTGCCACTGCCGCTTTTAATTCATCAATTCTTTTCATTTAATAAACCTCCCAAAAAATACAAAAAAAGGTCCGAAGGGAATAGGATTTCAACGCATAGCAAATACGCTGAACCTTTCCCCTCGGACCTTTTATGTCAATAGGTGCCTTTTACATTATGGTAAAAGATGTAGCCCTTGGTCACTGACCTAGTTAGATAGCGGAACCCTAGCTACAATTTTCCAGTTCATTTTTACTTTACAATAAATAATTCAAAAAAGAAATACATTCTTTTACTGTTTAGCCATAATAAGAATAGTTGCACAAAGGAAAACTTGAACTTCAACTGTTACTTTTGTTAAATGAATCAATACGCCATTTATTTTTTTATCGAAATGTTCAAAAAAAACTTTAGTATCTCTCTTGTTTTATCAATTCAAATGTCTCTTCAAAAGCATCCCAGTTTACATTAACTTTTATAATATCAGCCTCTTGTACTTTTGCCCCAGTACCGCCACCACTTATTTCAAATGTAATATCATTGTGCGGTTCGGTAAACTCCATAACTCTACTACCTTCATTAACTCTTGCATCATAAGAAAATGTTAGGTTTTCCATTGATTGAATTTCTTCTTTTGAGCCCTTGTACGTTATTTTTAATACATAACTATCTTCATTAGAATATGTGATTCCTCCCTCTTCCTCTCCCCATATTTCCGTTCCTTCATAAAGATACTCAGCTTTCCAATACTCCCCTTCTCCTATAAACGTGTATTCATAGTTAGTCATTTCTTCGTTTGAACAGCCAATAAGTAGCATACTCAGAATAAATAATGAACCTCTAAATAGATGTTTCATCCAGATAATCCCCCAATCAAATTAATAACATAATCGGTACTTATCTCAAGTTTAACAAGACTCTTTATATAGGCTGTTTAGGTAGAAGGAAAAACAATAACGTTGATAAACTTTTACTGCCTTTACTAAAACATCTCTGTTATTCCTCTATTAATGTAGAATATATAACATCTTCAGATTCAGAATTACCCCTAATGTTAATAGGCAATTCCATTGGTGCATCTGATTTTTTGTAGAAAAAACGTTTTCCATTTGTATCAATTATTAAAGCATTGTTAAAGGTGTCCTTCTCTGTTTTCACTTTGATTTCTTGTATATTAGGATTGATAATTTGCCCAAAGTACTGTGACATTTCTTCATCTATAGCTGAAGCTGCCCATGTTAAATCAACATCTTGTTCAGGAGGATAATATGTGGATGCTAATGAACTTCCACCTCCCTCTTCTTTAAACTTCCAATATCCCAATCGATTTTGCTCTAACTGCCCGACGAATATGAAATGCTCACTTCTAAAAACAGTTACCCAATCCTCGTCTATTTTCTTAACCAAATAAACTTCCTCAGTTTGAGTAGACCAATTATTTGTAATGTCAAACACGTCTTCTTCAGTTGGGAGTTGGTTGTGATTATATATTAGAAATAAGCACAACAGGATGGCGGTTGTTGCAATACCAATTAGGAATTTCTTCATTTCATCCTCCTAAAGTTTCATTATCGTAACATTGTATATGTGAAGCTCTTTGATTTTTCTACCCAACAACAGAAGAGACATTAATAGATAATTAGTTTTATACATTAACTAGAGACTCAATATCTTCATTCCCCAAAATTATGACACTCTCGTTATTTTCTATTTCCTTTATTTCTAGAAATGTCATTGGTTCAATATGTACAATAGTTGTTGTTGCATCCTAATAATAAACGTGTGACTATAATTACCCTTTTTACAATCATGCAAGAACTGCTCCGTCATAATAAAGTTCTTACTGATTATGGTAAAGGGATGGGAATTGTTTTTCAAACACCATTATGGGGAGTAAAATGAGTCATGTATTTGTTGTGTAGAGCATAAAGGAGTTAGTTACCAAAGGCGGCTATAGAAAAGTATTACATATAAAATCTAATATTTAATAAAAGCAACCTATGCAAAATATAACGGATTCTGTTTTGGGAGGGGAAAAGGGAATTAACAATGCGTTTAGCATTATCTGCTTTCCTAATTCCACACCTCTAATAAAGTGCTTCTTTACTTTATTCATTCTGAGCCACCTGCTTAAATCCGGTTAGTAGTGAATTACTGTAAAGTTTATTAGTGAAATTCATATAGATGTGCGTTATTTCCAAAGCACCGAGCTAGCCTCTAAGGAACTTTTCACTTTGTACAAACTCCGTATTTTTCGGGATTAGTAAATGTGGTGGACGAACAAATAAACCCTTAGATAAAAGAACTCGCTTAGCTTCATCCACATTTTAACGTAGTCGTTTAGGTATTTACTATACAATTTTCTTATATCTTCTCTTGCTGCTGAAAAGCACCATTAGCAGCGATACCTGCCTTACCCATGTTTCTAATAAAGTAAAGAGTATATATTAGAAAAGAGACGTGGATCCTCAAGATTAACATCCGATTTGGTAAAACCATTAGGAACAGGATAATATTCATTGTTAAAGATATTCCTTAATTCAATTAAATGTTCTTCAAAGTAATTTAGGGCGGATTGAATCAGAGATTTCACTTCTAAATCCTCCACCATTTAAAAAAATATCAATACAGGTATGGTCCAACTTACTGTAATAAAAATTGTCCAAATGGAACCAAACTCTGTTGCAGTTAGATTAATTTTATGTTCCTGCATAAGTAAACAAACCTCGAGTTACAACTAACGATTAAATTATAATATCTTCTACTGCACAGTATCTCGTCAAATAAGAAACGATCACTTTAAAAGTGATTGCATTGAAACATATATATCGTGTCCAGTATGGTTGTACTGTGCAACAAATGGATCTGTTTTTTTTCGGATTTCTTATTCAACATAAGAGCCGTTAGTATAAGTACATTCATTCACGAGTTCTCCTTCCTATATTCAACATTGGGATATCACAAAACCATTTTTCACCTTTTTGAAGTTACTAAACTCTTCCTAAAATCTTAAAGAAAGTTAGAGATTCCTAGATATATTGCTGCTCCCCACATAAAAAGTGCGGATATTTTATTTAAAACCAACATATATCCTCCGGTTTTATCCATTTTCCTACTAATACGCCCAAGTAAAATGAGGAATAAAAAAAACGCCCAGGATACGATAATACAAGCAACAGCAAACAATATTTTTTCTTCACCATTATAACTTAATGAACTAGGTCCAATAACACCTACTGTATCTATTATTGCGTGAGGATTAAGAAGTGACACAGATGCCGCAAAAAGAATTTGTTTTTTAATTGTGAACCGCTTATTTGTAATATCCCCACCATTACTAGGTTCACTTTTCCATGTACTCCAACCCATGTATGTCAAAAACACTACTCCTCCCCAAATAAGAATTTCTTTTATCCATAAAGAGCCATGTATAACTAGCGATGTACCTAATACGGCTAGCAAGATTAATATAGTGTCACACAAAGAAGCTGTTAAATAAGCTGGTAAAGCCTTTCGAATTTTAGGTTGGATTATCCCTTGATTAAATAGAAAAATATTTTGGACACCTGGCGGTAAAATTAGTCCTAAAGCTAAGATGAGACCATGAATTATAGGTTCTAACAAATAAAATTCTCCTCTCCTTCGGAATAGAATAATTCACTTAAAATATCATAATTTGAATTAATGAAAATGTCTCCAACCAATTGGTTGGTATTTAACCCAACCAAGATATATAATTTATAACAGAATAAAAAAGTGGAGATGTTTATGAAACCAATTAACTGGAAGCCAAATAAATTTTCTTCTATTCCCTTGCATAAACAAATTACTAATTTTATTAAAGAAAAAATAGCTCGTGGGGAGTGGACTGTCGGATATAAATTACCACCTCAAAGGTTATTTGCTAAAAGTATTGGAGTAAACCGAAGCACTCTTGTTACTGCATTAGATGAGTTAACAGCCGAGGGGCTTATTGAGGGGAAAAGTGGAAGTGGTACAAAGGTTATTAATAATACATGGAGTCTACTGTCTGCTACTCCACCACCAGATTGGAACTCCTACGTGAAATCCGGTACTTATTTTCCTAATTTACCAACAATTCAAGATATCAATCGAGCTGAATTTGTTCCTGAAGTTATTAGACTTGGAACTGGAGAATTAGCTCCCGACTTAGTGAATAATGATTTAATGCTCCAAGTTCTCAAATGTCTACCCAAAAAAGAAATTTCTCTTGGTTACGAAGAACCTAAAGGTTTATTGGCTCTTAGAAAACAAATTAGTCATTATGTAAAAACACTTGGGATTGATGCTTCACCATCCTCGATATTGATTGTTTCTGGTGCTTTACAAGCTATACAACTTATTAGTATGGGCTTGTTGCATAGTGGGTCTACTGTACTTACTGAAAAACCATCTTATTTACATTCAATAAATACCTTTCAATCAGCAGGGATGCAATTAACAGGAGTTCCGTTGGATGCCGAGGGAATTGACCCAAGCCTTGTTGCACTCTATAGAAAACAGCACAATGCTGCATTATTGTACACTAATCCCACCTTTCAAAATCCAACAGGGAATATAATGACTTCTAATAGAAGAAAACAATTATTGACTTTATGTTCAAAAGAACAATTACCATTAATCGAAGATGATGTTTATCGAGAACTATGGATTGATAGAAAACCACCACTGCCATTAAAGTCAATGGATGATAACGGGATGGTACTTTATTTAGGTAGTTTATCCAAAACGCTCAGTCCTGGTATAAGGATTGGTTGGGTTATTGGACCTGAGCAGGTTATTGACAGATTAGCCGATATAAAAATGCAAACAGACTACGGTTCTAGTTCCTTATCGCAATGGTTAGCTGTGGAATGGTTTTCAAGTGGTTTATATCAATTACATTTGCAAAATATTCGAAAGCAACTAAAAGAGAGAAGGGATTTTACGCTAAATATTTTGAACTCTTATTTTTCAGATATAGCAGAATGGGAAACGCCCGGTGGGGGATTTTATATTTGGTTACGTTTACTACAAGAAATTTCTATTAAAGAACTTTTTGATACAGCACTTCAGAAGCAGTTATTGATTAATCCAGGGAATATATATGATAATAAATCTGACCAATATATTCGGATATCATATTCATATGCTAGTCTTTCACATATGGAAAAAGGGCTATTTGAATTATCTAACATTATAAGGGAGCTTTCGGAGATACGAAATTGAAAATTAATAAAAGGACCGTATACATTTAGATGTACGGTCCTATTTTTCTTCTTCAATTAACGCATCCTTTAGCTGAATAACTACTCGATTTATTCAACCTTTTCATTCCCTTTTTTGGTAATTCCGCCTTAACATATCTGTAAAAGACTGCGGAACTTTATAATCTGGTCTAAAAGAATATTTCATCCAATTAACAACTTCTTCATTTTCAACCGGAAGCCAAGAATCAAGAATCAGTTGGTTATTTTCATTTTTTTCATTAAAAGCGATAACACTGATTTCAAAATTTCTATCAGCCCATATTCCCCATTTTCTAGATGGTGAGAAGAACGCTATAATAAATGCATTATGCACAATCGCATCTGCTTCCCAGTTTGGTGGACCCTCATTTAAAATACTCCAATAGTAGCCATTACTTAGACTTAGATGCAACTTTGCCCAATTAAAGTAACCGAACTCCTTGTAATAATAGTCCATTGGGTGTGGGTTTAACACCGCTATTACTATATAATCATCATTTGACTTTTCAGCTAATCCTCTAATTGTAGTGAAAAATTCTTCACTCATTATATTATCGAACTGTCCAAAAAGATAACCCCTATACTCTTTTTGAAAAACTTGGTTAGGAATCTCTTTGTTTAAATCAAAGATTTCTTCAATAATTGACTTTAAATCCAAATATTCATTAACGTCTTTTATAAAAAACGAGTTCCCTTCCAAGTTAACACCGCCTTTTTCTGGTATAAGGTACGTGACCTTTTTTATAAAATTAAGATAGGTTTATAAAGTAAATAAACAACCAAAATGTTCAAGCAACTCGGCTCTAAATAACAAATTGCTTGTCCAATATGGTCAGCTCTTTCAGGAAAGTAACTCGGATAATTGGTAGTCGTTGCGGATTACTTTTCTTGTGTTTTCATTTCTATTAGCTTTATTACTAATTTCAAGGACATGCCCATGAATGAACCAGCTATAAACAAAAGTATAGTTATCTCAATTGTGCCCATATAGTTAACCTCCTCTCTAAGCTGAAGGCTAACCATATTTCTCTAATCTACATCGAAGTTCATACAGGTGGCATTTTGATCATTTCTACACACTTGATTTCATCTAGAATTATAGTATTGGCCTATTAAAAATAGAAAAATAACTTTCAGAACAAACAAATTAGTACATTTACATAAAATTCAAAAAAATAGGACAAGCTATTCCATATATTTATGGAAGGTTGATGATAAAGTGCCAAGAAAACGACGGAGAAATAGAAAAAAGAAGAATGATTATAGTAATGTTGCAACTATTGCGTTCGGTATTTTACTCTTTATAACCACGTATCCCGATGAACCATTATCAATTACAATTATAGTTTTATTATTTTTGTCTCCTATCGCTTTTATCATTTATAAATTTGGTTTACCTCGTTTAGGCATATTTAATCTGAGTGGAAGGCATCGCTTAGAAATTCATAATGTCGATAAATTAAACGGACATGACTTCGAACATTTTTTAGCTCCACTCTTCCGCAAAAAAGGTTACTCTGTTAAGGTAACTCGTGGTTCAGGTGATTTCGGAGCTGACTTAGTATTACGGAACGTTAAGGGTCAAGTTACAGTTGTCCAAGCTAAACGTTATAGTTCGAATATTGGAGTATCAGCCGTCCAAGAAATCGTCGCAGCTAAGCCGATGTATAAGGCTACTAACGCGATTGTCATAACTAATCAATATTTCACTCCAGCTGCGGTTAAGTTAGCAAAAGCGAACGGAGTAAAGCTTTTGGACCGGAACAAATTAATAGACATGATAAAACACGCAAACGAAACAAGTCGCTCAGTTCTTCTATTTCAAAGACTATTGGCGATACTTCGGTTGCGTGCAGAGTAAAATGGGCGCTCAAAATGAGTGCCTTTTTTATCTCAAAATAAAGACCGTACATTCGTGAGCGATAACGGTACATATTAGTAAAGGCTTAACATCATTTATCAAATTTACTTGTTTGTTCTTTTTGACCGTTACAAATATATATTTCTTCTATCAAGCCATAAAGGATCATTTATCTTAGTTCCTGTAACGTAGGATTATTAGAGAGAATTTTAATTCATACTAGTACTTCATCATCTCTTAAATTATATTATTCTATTACCAAGGACAGTTGTAATGCAGACAAATGGTTTTAGAAGTATTAATTACATAAGGCCTAGCAAAACTTAACAATTTATAAATTAATACATTGGTTATTCATCATCAAGTTCATCCATCCATTTAGGTGTCATTATTTCTGTAATCTCAAGCTTAAGATGCTCTGTTACAATAAACTGATTATCATATACTCTCTTTAATAATTCGTATGCCCTTCTTAATTCGCCTATCTCTTCTCCATTCATTTTATCACCCTTCTTTTTTTACCTAGCATATATACACCTATGTATTTAACTTTCCATGAGCTGGCTGTACATCCTGTTTTTTCTAATAATAATCCTCGAAACAATTCAATATTATGAATAATGTTTTAATTCACATCATTGAACCATCAGCATTTTTTTCAGCAAATATCTTTTTGCTATATATCCATCTTTGCAAAGTTCCAATCAATTTTCACAATCTTTTTTTACACTTTTATATTTTAAAGCCTTTAAGGTAATATTTATAGTACCAGGTTTTATTCAACCTCTTTCATTGGTGAAACCAATATACTTAATCCAACTTCACCGTAATCCCACATTTTAACCCATGGAAATGTACCTTCTGGTAATTCAAACACTCTTTGTTCTAATGGTTTTATAGCTTCAATTGACCCTTTACAACCATGTGAAAAAGTTGCTGGATGTATACTCACCCTTCTTCCTGTATCGTTAAAATATATAAATTTCATTACAGTTACCCCCACTAGTTAAGGTATTTTCTTTAAGTTTATTTTATCACAAGTTAGCATAATTAGATGTCGTTTCAATGTATAGTATCGTTGTACTGCAACATAAGATTTTATTAGTTGACTTTTTTCACCTTAAGTTCTGATTTGCTCTTAGTAACTGTTCACAAATACTTTGTACCAAGCCTCTTAAATCACTTATAATTGTTATTATCCATCTGATATAATTTACAGTAAAGGTGGTGTTCCTAATGTCAGAACAAAACAATAAACCTAAAAGAAAATATGAGTGGGTAAGTAAATGGGCCAAAATGACCGGTGAACGGGCTAAAATTGATGCAAAAGTTTACAACACATATATCGTATATGAGAAAGAGGGAAAACTTGTTAAGGAGTTTCCTAATGGTGATATTGTTCCAATTAATAATAAGAAAGACGATTACTAAAAAGTGTATCGTCTCTCCTCATGCTTTTGTTTCCATAGTTGTTGAACTGTGCACCAAATGCTCATCAGGACCTTTCAACTATTGCACCAAATTGTAAACTATCACATTCTTTTGAATGGTATTGTTGTACTTTGCAGTAAATAGTTGTTATATTTGTTGCTATAGGTACACTTAAGCTTCCGTTTATTCTTATATAAATATTAATATTCTCTTGCAACAGCACCTAAAGATATTGCCCTAATATGTTTTTCTTCTTTTAGTTTTAATAGCTCTTCTTTGGTTCCAGTTACTACAGCACCAAGGATTATGCCTTCTTTCATGTTTTCTTTCGTACTTTCTAGAAGATTGTCTATAATAAAGTCATAATTTCCTGTTTTTTTTAGTTCTTCTAATATAGCAAGAAAATCCTTTTCATTCTGTGCTACAATGTCTCCTTCTCCTTTAAGTGTAGTAACATTAAAACCATACACATACGATGCAGTAGTTCCCGATTCATGAAGTCCTTTCAACTGTTCTTTCGCACTTTGTTTATAATCATTAACCCAATACCATGTAATTTTCTTATTTAGTTTAATAAATTCTTGTATTTCACTAACTGAATAAGATTGGTCAAAAGAGATGGCTATTTCCATTACTGCGTCATCGGGAGCATTTTGTATTAAGTCCATATCATTATGAATAGCCGTATATTCAAACCAAGGATGATAAAAATGCATCGTTCTCTGTCCGTTTGTAGTGTTATAATGTCGGTACTCTTCTTTGGATTCACCTACTCTTACCTCATCGTATACCGATAATGCTGAATATTTAGCATTATGTCCTAACGCATTAAACGTCCGTATATCTTGACCCCAAGGGATTACCTTATCTTCAATTAATTTGTATTTATTGTAGGTGTAGGACCCCGATAGAATCCCGTAATCAACCTTTTCTCCTCCGATTTGTATATTTGGTTGTGAAATTTTATATAATAATCTGTTTGAATCTGCTGCTTTGGAATGAGCATTATTTATAATCTGACCATTAACAAAAATAAATAGCAATCCCACAAAGACTAGTGAAATAGTAGAAATGATTATATTTCGAAGAACACTTTTTCTTTTTGCTTTATTAACAATTTCTTCAATATCATTAGACTCGAATGGCTTATTTTTCATTATTATCCCTCCTAATAAGTTGTGAAAGTTTCTTCCTAGCACGATATAAATAGGTCTTAACATTACTTTCTTTCAAATTAAGATACTCAGAAATTTCTTTATACGAAAATTCATCTTCATATTTCATTTTTATTAGTTCCCGGTCAAGTGGTTTTAACTTGTGTAATACCCGTTCATACTCTTCTTTTGTTTCTTGTTTAATTAGGGTATCTTCTACCTGATTTTCTTCCGATATCAGTAGATAATCCTCAAGCTCAATTATTCGATGACGATTACTTTTTCTACACAAATCGTAATATTGATTGATCGAAACCTTGTAAAGCCAAGATTTAAATGCATTAGAATTAATACCATCAATATTTAAAAATCCACGATATAGGGTTTCTTGAACAATTTCTTTTGCATCTTCTGGATTAGCCCCCATCGAACAAAGTTTTTGATATATATCATTAGTCAATCTAGCTATTTCTTCATTTGAGGGCTTACTCATTTCTTCATCTCCTTTCACAACTACTAAAACGAATTAAATGTCATTATGTATACAAAATATCGTATTGAATATAAAAGAGCTTTACTTCCTACTTGGAGTAAAGCTTATAGATATAGGATTTTATTATTATTTTCTAGAAAAACATATATTCCTTTTTCAACAAGAAGAGGCGAATACCCTAGTTAAGCATTCGCTCCGTTAGCGTAATAAGAATACGAAAATTAATCGTCCCTGTCTTTATTCCTAATGATAAGTTCGATGCTTTTTTTAGTTGACCACCAATCAAAGTGCTGATGTCCTAAATCACTTTTGGTCAGATAAAGACACTCTAATGCTGACAAACGCAATCCTAGAGTAGAGCCATTTATCAACACACAATGGTCTTCAACCCGAATAGATAATGACTCCTCAAATTTCCAATCATCAGTCATTTTGTCATCCTTGCATTCGGGTCGTAAATCAAGAACAATATCTCTTCCTATGCGACTTTTCTTCAATGCTTTCCTGATTAGGTGAGTAAGTCTAAAATTTATAGGTGTACTTTGTCCATGAAAAATAACCAAATCCGCACCTTCAGGACTGTGGCGCTCCAAATACGCAAGTACCTTGTTAGTAGAAACAACGTCATATAAACAAGCTAATATATTGATTGCAGCATCGTTTCCGTACACGTTGATTTGTGTATCTGGATATACCCATGTCTCAATTCCAAGGATAGATTGGTTTAAATGTATAACTTCGTACTCTTTTTTCCCAATGGTTACTTGCTTTAATTTTACTTTATAAGACAAGGGCTTCTCTCCTGATTCTATAAATTCGCATCTGGCTAGTTTTTGTTATTCCACTGACCTGTTCGTAATAACTTAATGGCTTTCAATTAAATCATGAAAACAACCATCTAATGGGTTCGGAACAAAAGTCCAATCTTCCTTTTTAACTCCATACTCTTGGCAATATTCCTCTGCTTCTTCTAACGTTTCAAAAAATATATCAGCAAAGCACGGGGCATCTTTTACAGTGTCATATAAAAACACAAAAACACCATCAGTTGTTCCATAAATCATCAACTTTTGGACATTAGCCATTGTTTTAGGTAGGACTACGTACTTTCTCATCTTTCCACCTACTTTAATAAGTCTCGAGAACATCTCCTCTTGAAGAAAAGCATCCGTTAGTTCAGTAACACAATTGTTTCAGCACTTTCTTTTGGTATTCCAGGTAATACTTTAATTAATTGTTCCTCAAATTCAATCTTCAACTTTTTCCCAACCTCTAAGTTATTTAATTCTAACACCTTATTGTCAGTAACCATTAACTTTGTCTCTTTATCTACAAAGACATTACCAAATGGTGTAGGATTTAATATTTTGTTGCTTTAAACAGATAAGCATAATAGAATAGTCATCTTGCCCATATTGAACTTCCTTTTTTGTAAAAGTTTCGTTTGGATAAAAAAGAGGGAAATAATAAGAACTAAAATACATGTTATGATAAAGATAACTACTTTTATATTTACTCCTTTTGATTTTTTACTATCCCGCCCTTTTATTCAACAAAAGAAAAGCAATACCCTTTATTCAGCTATCGCATTCGTTAGGACCCGAGGGCAGTGAAAGATTCTTTCACTATCAAAACCCAATAGTTTTAAGTTTTTCATAGGATATAATGCTTTTTACAAAGTGTACTCATAAATTAAGCTTTTATATAGAATTAAATTTAGGTTTTGAAATTTTTTGTTATTTTTAAAATAAATGAAACCTAGCTCACCACTTTTGTATCTAATTAACAGGGCGACCGAAAGGAGAGTTAAGGCATTGGACATACAAAAAGAGGTGAAAAGGGCAATAAAAGGGAATAGTACATCATTTGAAAAACTAATTGTATCCCATCAAGTAGTAATGTATCGAGTCGCAAAAACAATTCTCTCCCGTGATGAGGATTGTGCTGATGCGATTCAGGAAACGATTTTAAAAGCTTATGAAAACATCACTACATTAAGGGAACCGAAATATTTTAAAACTTGGCTCATTCGGATATTAATGAACGAAAGCTATCAAATTTTAAAACAAAGAAAAAAGGTCATTACCATTGAGGAATGGGAAGAACCCCGCTCCCTTGACGATAATTTCCAAAAAATAGAGGTGACAGAACTGCTTCATGCCTTGCCCGTGGAGCAACGCGATTTATTACAGCTTTTTCATATTGAAGATATTTCGATACATGATCTAGCAAGTCTTTATGAAGTGCCAGAAAATACGATCAAAACCAGATTGCGTAGAGCACGTGAAAGAGTAAAAGAAATTTTAATTAAGGAGGATAATTCAAAATGGAAAAATGGGAAGATAAAGTAAAAAACCAAGTAAATCAACATCCTCCAGATGAAATTTCGAAACGCATAAACCATACATTACAACAGCTTCCTAAAAGAAGACATCCTTATTCTAAACTTTATTATTCCACGGTTGCCGCTTCTTTAGCATTTCTCTTTACATTAGCAGTTTCCTTTTTCTCTCCTGCCGTTGCTGATACGATGAGATCAGTCCCTATTATCGGTTCTGTTTTTGATACTGTCGGGAATATTGGTGTTCAGCGCGGAAATGATCAAGGGTTGACCATCTTATTAGGGGAACATGTGGAAACAGAAGGACACAGAATCACCTTTACGGAAAGCTTATATGACGGTGCGGAAATTCATATTGGCTATATTATTGAATCGCTTGATCCAGCAGTTCCAATTGCTCATTATCCATTCCCTTCAGATATTGATTTGACCATTAATGGTCGATGGGAAGGAAACTATGGAATGGGTGGACGTGGCGAGCTATTAGATAACGGGAACTATGCTGGAACAATCAATATTAGTTTCAGAGACGAAATACCAGATCATTTTTTACTTGGAATCAGTCCACGGCACGGGAATAGTTGGAAGGTGGAACTTCCTGTGGAGTTGCAAGGTGATAACAAATTCTTTCTCGTCAACGAAACTATGGAAACAGAAGATCTGACAATCCATTATGATAAGATTACTTTTTTTAATACATCAACGGAAATCGCCTTTCGTCAAATCACAGATATACCGACAATTGACGATGAAGACCCTTATATGCATTTGTCCTTTATGGTCGTGGATAATGAAGGGCGTGTTCTTCAACCATTTGGAGGTGGCGGTGGCGGTTCGCCACAAGAAAACAAATTTGTAAAATCGTATAAGTATAACTTTGAGCCACTTGAGTTGGTACCTGATTTCATTACTATCAAACCATATTTAAAACATATAACGACAGAGGCACCTCCCGTTGTTCGCGGGAAATGGGAAGGAAAAAAACTCACTCTATCACAAGGAGAAATAGGAACGATTACCATACTAAATGTCGTTGAAGAAAAGGAAACAATCACAGTAATCTATGAGGTAGAAGGGGAAAATTTATACGAACAATCACATGCTCTTCTAGTAGAAGACTCGTCCGGAAACAGATACGAATCTGACAATCGACCGCCAAATCGTTTGGACGGTACAACGAATCAATATCAAGCTGTTTTCTCTTCAACACCAAGCATAGATGAGTTATATTTTATAACATTTAAACAAAAGGCTCCTATATTTTTAAAGGAATTTGAACTCACCATAGACTTTAAACAATAATTGTATATTGAAAATGGGTATCTCTATTAGGTTATAATAACTCCCCATGTGGAGATACCCTTTACTATAACACGAAAAGGCGAATACCCTTGTTAAGCATTCGCACCCTTTAGTTGAATAGTTCAGTCTTAATATTAAATTGCCCTTTCAATTTTGGGAAAATAGCTTTTTTAAAGATACCATCAACACTTTCTTCAATAAACATACCCCTAACTTCTCACTGTTCTTTTCTTCATCCTCTAAGTGTTCAACTACATGTATAAAGTATATATACTTATCTAAGTGGCCATTATGATTTTTGGGGATAACATAGCAAACAAAGGTGTATGGGTCTTTTTCGATAATGATAACTAATTCCTCGAGATTATTTGGTGAATACCAAATAACATTTCGTTGTAAACTCCCATAGATTCCATTCTTCTAAGTAACTATTTTGTTGACTCCTAAATGGTGCCGAGTAAAAATTAGCTCTCTTAAACTTTAGTATTGATTTTTGATATACTAGAGACTAACGCCAGAAATGGTATTTCCCCTTCGTCCTAATTCAATTAAAAACCTTATCAATTTCAGGTTTGTCATAATCCAAAATCCACTCATGAAATATTTCATATATATCTCTTATTGTTTCAGGTGAAGTTGCCAATAAATCACAACCCCTGTCATCGTAAACGTGAAATATAGTTTTTTTGTTAATATTTATGAAATAAACCCGATGATAAATACTTGGTGTTAAACCTAAATCCTGATTGCATAATGCTTTTAACAAAGGTTTGAATTTAAATTCAGTGGTTTTGCACTTTAAAGTAAATCTATGTGTTCTATATGTTCCTTTATCGTCATCTTCTGGGAAAATATAGGGCATCATTTGATGTTTTAACCTATACAAATGCGATTTCTCAATATAAGGTGAAAAGTTCTTTAATTTACGGTTGATATTTTTACCTTTATCAAAATCATTTACATCTATCACAACAAATATATCATCTGTAGGAGAGTGTATTGCTTCAAATAAAGTATTCGCTCTTCTATAACACCCCAACACATATGGGTTGTTGGGATAATCGTACCCCCTTTTCCAATCTACACCAAGTTCAAACCTTATACCAATATCCCAACTATAAAACAAAGGTGGTCTTAGCTCTAAATTGGGGAATGCTTCTTTCATAAATTCTTTTAAATTCATTCCGACACCTCATAAAATTCATCTCTGCAAATCTGACAAACAACCAAGGACTATATATTAAATTTTGACAAACGTAACCTATCATAAGTATTTGTCATTTCAAATGCAAACGGTGTTAGCAACAACTCTTCGATTCCCACACAGTCCGTCAAACTATGTGAATAACAACTTTTGAACCACTCCGTTACTACAGGTATGACAATAATTCATTTTTCTTAGCCGGACGTAACCTACTGATAAATTCAGGTGTAACGTTTTCATCAGTAGCTGCTAAAAACAATGCACCACAAAAATCACATTCCTTAATTATATGATGCGTATTTTCATCAAAATAGTAATACATATTATAATGGCAAGTCTTACAACATTCTGAGAAAGGTTTGTTGAAAATTAGTAACGTTTTTAATAACTTAAAGTAAGAATCTAAATAAATCTTTACATCATTATTAGCTTCTTCTTTCATATGATTAAAAATAGTACTAGCTTCTAAAAGCATCTCATTTGTTATAGGTAAATCTTCAACATTTAATATTTCGAGTTGATTTTCAAAATAACGAGTTGATTTACTATCTATATTTTTGCTAAATTTCTCAATACAGTTCCAAGACTTTACAAGACACTGTAGTATTTTCTGGTTATTTATTATTTCCAATTCAAATATAGGTTCTAGTATTTTATTTGATTGAACAAATGCACTACGGATATTCATATACACCACCCATTTTAAACTTCAATTCAGCTGAATAAAGATTGATTCATCCTGATTCGACTCTTGAAGATTCAACTTTTTCACAAAAGACCAAGTGATTTAACTGAGGATTATTCCAAAAAATCTCCTAATCTTTGCTATTTTCACCCATCTCCGAAAAAGACTTATAGGGTTTAAACCAATCTCTTGACAGTGTTCCCCAAAACGTAGTTACACCATCTTCGTCACAACACTCAATATCAAAATGATTCTCATCAAAAACGACTAAAATTGCTCCTAAATCCCCCTTTTTAAATTGACCTTTTGGACAATCCTTCACTATTTCAACAACATCCAATTCATTATATTGATGCACTTGTATCACACCCTTTCTATTTGAAAACAAGCTGTCATATTATTTTCAATCTTTTCACTTTCAACCTCACCTAAGATTTCCACACTTTCAGGGAACAGTTCTAGTATCTCATTAATTTTTTTCTTTCTTAGCATCTTTTCTTCCTGTTTCTTTCTTGCTTCGATTATATTTTGTAATCTCCTTTTTCTATCTTCTCTTTTCATTGGATAATGCACATTCCCCACCGATTGTCCTTGTAGTTTCGTCCCTCCACAAAGCAGACTCCGTTAGCACCACCCCAATAATCTGGATTTTCATTCATCACATTATCGTCTTCCCAAAAACAGAGTTTACAAATATCATACGTTCCAGATGCTTATTTATCAAGGGTTTTATAGCCACAACAGGGACAAGTGTATTCTTCCAATGCAGTCACTCCTATTTAGTAAAGCTATTATATATTTCTTATTCAACTCTCTTCTGCCCCTTACTTCAACAACTGTAGGAACTGTAACTACAACAGCTCTTAAACTAATCCGTTAGTGAATTAACATATCATTTCCAACCTATGCTAACGATGTCATCATGGTCAATTTCAACTACATATCTTAGTGAAGGACAAAAAAACCATTGGTCTGGACCCATGTAAATAACATCCTCAATACAGTCTAATATTGTAAGTAAATTGGTCTTTACAACTGGGTATTTATATTTGCCAACAATAAGGTAAACGGGAACTGTTATATCAAAAGATTTATTCGATAAAACAGTAGGGATATTCAATATATCTTTTGTAGTAAAAATAATTTTATTGTCTACTTCCTCCCAATCAATTCTTCCCCAAGATGCAATTGGAAAACAATCTGTCATATTGCTTTCAATCTTGTCACTTTCGACCTCATCTAAGATTTCCACATTACTTTCTTTAGGAAACAGTTCTAACAACTCTGCAATTTGGTTTTTTTTTTGCATTTTTTCTTCCTGTTTATTCCTTTCTTGAATTAACTGCTCTAATCGCCTTCTTCTATCTTCACTTTTCACGGGATAATTCTCCTTAACCACCAATTATTTATACAATATAATTTACTGTTGCTTCTTTCAGTAAACTGCTCCGTTGAATAACAATTCTCCAGTTAATTATACCGTAAAATAGTAAATTAATCCCTTTTACCTTTCAATAGCACAATCCTTACGAAAACAGCCTATATAAAACATTGGGATGAATATTTTCAGAATAATTATGAAAGTGGAGACGAACAGTTACTATATATAGATTTAGCTGATTTTGCTACTTATTTTGTGGATTTGTATAAACAAAATGAGCTAAGTGAGTTTCCAGCAGTGTTTAAGGTAATTGAATTGTTGCATACAAATGGCGACGACTTTGTAAAAGAGGCTGCGTCTGTTGGATTATTGGAAGAATTGCAAAATAGATTACTAAGTAATGAAATAAATACGAATGTTTTTAATCGATATTTAAAACAAGAATCATTAAAATGGTGGAATCACCTAAATGATTTTTGGATGGCAAAACTCAATATGCTGGTGGTCCAGAGAAGTAGATTATTAAAGGGAATGTAATCCCGAATATGGAAACGTATTATACACTTAAAACATCGCATATCGAGATATAAGTTTTGTTTCTTATTCAATTAGAGCGCCCTTAATCCCAAAATAAGAATAAAACTCTATAATCCATTTTATTGGAAAAGTATGTTAAGGTTATATTAGTAGGTTAATTGTTTGATTTTTCCGTAATATTACAAACGGGGAGTTTCGAGAAAGAATTTGTAGCTTTCCTTGTTCCGAATGCGTTACAACAAAAAGTAAATAGGTTAAAAAGACAGATTGAAATTATAAGGGAGGTTTGTTTAATCAAATGGGTATTTATATATTAATCTTAATAATCCTATCCCTGGTTATTAGTTTTTTCTTATTTATGATTTATAATGTGGAGAAATCGGGAACAGAAATAATTGCTTTTTCAATTCTCATGGTCTTTACTGGGTTTGTTTTTTACTACATTGACCAGCATGGAATGTTTGGACATTTTATTGGTTTAGGATTAGTGTTAGTAGGATTCTTTTTGGGAAGTATGCGTTTTCTGTATAAACCCTAACATATTGATTGCAATGAATTGTGAATAAATACACTAATTGGTAGTGCAATAAGGAGAAACTACTTTTAAGGACTTCCTGGTTTTGGAAGCCCTTTCTTTTTATCATAAATCAACAACAACCACTAACAGAGCCTTTGTTTAAAAGAATTATTTCCTAATTTTCGTTTTGGAGTTTACTTCTGGTTTCTTGTTCGTCAATTTTATCCGCTAAATAATATTTGATGGTATTCGATTCAACTCCTCGATAAGATATCAAGGATTCAAGAGGAATAGGCATTTCATATGGGCTATTAATAGATATTCTTCCTAAATCACGGAAAGTAATTTTCCGTACATTTGCTTTTTCAATTAGGCGGTTAAATTTCCTAATAAATTTGTAATAGGACTGGGTTGAACCCTCATTATTTGGGAAAACAAGCTCTAAAGTATGATAATGCTCACCATATTGCTCTTTAACCAACTGCTGATTTTCCTTGTGTTTTTGCAGTTTAACAAGAAGGTTTCGCGATAGGGTTACTGTTCGGAAACTAGGCTTTCGTTCTAAAATTTCATTTTGTACTTGTCCAGCAGAAATAACACTTCCGACAGTACATGTTCCACTTTCAAAGTTAATATCACTCCAAGTAAGAGATAATAGTTCTCCTTGTCGAACCCCCGTAAAAAGTGCGAATTCAAATATTAATTCCTCTCCTTCCTGCTTCGCCACTTCTAGAAACTGCCCCATCTCTTCAGTACTCCATAATATAGTCCGTCTCCTTTGTTTATTCATTTTGGTCACTTCCTTTATCGATTTTGAAAATCCTCTATAATAGTTTTCCGGAAAATATCCCTTAATAATTTCCTTCTGAATTTCCTTCTCGTTTCTCTTTTTATTAAAATTTTTGCTTCCCTGTAATTCCATGAAGAAGATTATTATAAATAAACGGTTGGATATGCGCGTATTAAACCTTACATAAAATTTATAGTGCCATTCCTGTTGTTACAAAGAACAAGTGTCAGTAAATGTACCTAATCCCTATTTTTCACAAAAATATTAGTTAATAAACAAATAGTCAGAAAAAAATAAAAGTTTCGGAAATTTAATCTGATATAAATGTTATTTTAATTAACTATCTACAACCACTGCGTATTTTAAAGATTGCAGATAAAGACGTTAATGAAAATGTCATGGACTAAGTAGGATCATTATATTATAGAGAAGAACAATGCCATTTGATTTTATTTTGGTTGTTCAACTATTTTAGTGGTGCCGAGTTTGGTGCCCGTTTTTAAAAATTTCATGGTACTACAAAATATAAGCTAGCATCGAAACCCTAATGTAGAGCATGTTTTGGTACTATAAGGTACTAGGTATAACAACCTCAATAGAACTTCAAAACCTCTCGGGAGGCGCGTGCCGTCTCCGGTGGGTTCGATTCCCACACAGTCCCGCCAAACTATACATATTAAGGGGTTCGGTCTTTTTCTTTTCTTATTTGGAAAGGCGAGACTGAGCCTTTTTTGTCGTTCTGCAATGCTATACACCAAACACATCTTAGTATTAGAACACATATATTTAAAGTTAAATCGCAACCCTTTTACACGTTAGATATTTAAACAAATTAGAAGAGTAGTGCACCAATGGGATTTATTAAACAAAGGTACAATTAGTGTTGCTAACTTTTCTCTTTTACATCTGCATTTCCTTTAATCTCAATATCCGCCGTTTCTTTTTTTACCATTTCGTTTACTTGTTCTATTCCTTCCACTTCACGCTTGGTAATAGAAACTTCATTCACTTTGACAGGATTTTTAGTTATTTGTACTTCCTCTTCTTTTATAGGGATCCGGTACACTTCTTCATCCCCTGCTTCAATGACCATCTCCTCTCGTCTAAGAGGAACAGTAATTGTTTTTTGTTCTTCTACCACTTCTTTATGAACCTTGACCTCTCCAATTTGAACACGCTCTTTCGTGATATCTAATTGTTCCTCACGCAGAAGCATTTTTCCATCATCAGGCTCAGTTGTTTCCTCTATTCTCTCTTCATTTCGATTCGAAAAAAGCATATAGCTAACTCCAGCAACAATAGCCCCTAAAATAAGAGCTATAAAAAGGTTAACATTTAATACCCATCCAACGACGCCGCCCATAATTGCTCCGATAATAATATATTTACCCATAGGGACCCTCCTAATTGATTTTTATTATTGTTCCCCATGCTATAAAAATTATTGAGAAATGAACTCAAAGAAAGCCTGCTATGAAAGAATTTCTCATAACAGGCTAAAGTAACAAATATTTCTTAAAGCACTTTTCTGAACTTCAAGTTAGTCTTTCCTAATAATATCCGTATCACCATGTTCTTCCACTTCAGCGACTTCTTTGTGGAGTACATCGCGTACTTGTTCAACCTCTTCCACAGAACGCTTATGAGCAGAAATTTCCCCAGTTACGACTGTATGCTTATCCACATCGATTTTCTCAGCAGTAACTGGTATATGAATCGTCTCTTCCTCAGTGATTGGTTCATCCGTAAGCTCGTGGGCAACCTCTCGACTTTCGATAATTACTTGATCATGGGCAACAGGAACATTGACAGTTTGTTCTTCTTCGACGATATCTTTATGGAGAACTACGTCACCTGTTTGCACACGATCTTTGTGAATATCTAATTCTTCTTGACGAAGATCAAGATGTGCTTGTTCCGCAGCGAATTCCGTATCTCTTACTCCCTCTGCTTCTCTTATCTCTTTTTGTCTTTTCTCTCGAGTTTCTTCATTTTCGTTAAACAAGTCAAAAAATCCCATTGAAAAGACCTCCTAGGAAGATTTTTTAGATGATACAATAATTATGATGACCTAACTGTATTGAAAATATTCTGTTGTTTGACCTATAAATTTGTCCATAAGTTAACTGAAAAAAGGGGATTTAATTTATATAATTAGGTAAAAACTAAAAGAAGAATTTGGTTAGAACATTCATAAAGTCAAAAAGCGTACCTTGCCATCTGCAGATACGCCCCACCCCTATTTTTTTAGTTGGAAATGAATATCTTATAACTAATTTTTTCACAGAATCTAAAATTAATGGAAGTAATACACTTTATCAAAAATTCACATTTTAACTAGTTATGTCCTGCTTCTATATTAATTATCTGTTTGTTTTTACTTCTTGTTCAAGTACTCCGCACGTAGTTTTTCAAGTTGCTTCTACCCGTATATATCAAGGCCAACTACATTCATGTTTTTATCATCGACAATTAAAACAATTTGTTTTGCAAATGTACTGAAAGTGCGAATTGTCACTGACTCTTTCAAATTATCTTCTAACTTCCATCCGGTTGGTTGAAGTGAAATTGAACCTCTGTCAGTAAAAAATGAATTTATAAGAAAATCACGTATCTCCTCTGTCTCATCAATATGAAGGGGAGTAATCATTTCTTGATTAACCAAAAAATGTTTCAACTCCCTTGGACCTGTTGGTAAATTGAGATTATTTGTCCGATATAAATCTGGAATTACAGGATATATACCATTTGAAAGTGAGTCCTTTACTAATCTTTTCGACTCCTCTTTAAGATCCATAACATTTATTTCTTTTAGCTCTCCATCAATGAATATTTGCTTTATATCAACATAATGAGGAACTACTTCATTCATTATCGTTTTTACTACATTTTGGTTTGGGGTTGGCAACGATAGTAGAGAATCCGTTTCAAAAATAAAATCAAACGAGGCAAAAAACTGGAAAACTGGACCCATTTCCTTTAATTCATTTGTTGTTTCTATGCTCTCAATAATTAGTTCACCATGATCGTTATTACATTCAAATGATGGTTCATCGAATTCTGTAATCCACTTAAGCATAGTTACCTCCTCAGTTAAGCATTATTAATATCCACTCTATACCTAATTGTGAACTGTTTCTTCCTTTATCTCCATTGCATTGACTTAGGATTCAACTTTTCATTTAAACCCTCTGCTTCTCTCATAAAAGAGTTTATATTAGAAGATATAGAGAAATATTTACTCCTAAACCAACCAAAAAAAGGGTTTCCTTATATACTCAATAATTATATTTAACAGAGCTTATTTTATAATAAAAGCTTACTCGAAAATGACTTAATATCACCGTATCTCATCGATTTTCCAACCATCTTCGTTAATCATTACAAAACTATATTCACTGCTGTATTCATTACTTTCATCAATCATAATATAATTTAGTATAATTTTACCTTCTTCTTTTGAAAAACTTCTAAAATGCTCAATTCCCATTGGTATCCATGTCATCATGGATTCCGATCCCATACTATTCGCAAAAAAAATAGTATCACCATAATCATCACCAGGTGCAGATATATTCTCAGAAAAGAAAAGCTTGGCTTCATCTAAGGTTTGACATAATGAATATAACTCAATTTCATGTGTTGCATCCTCAATAATAGCCAAATCAACATCCCAAATTGTTGACATTAAGGCTGTAATTTCATCTTCTAAACGTATTATTTTATATGATAATTTCTTATTTTCCCATTTTAACTCATCAATAACTTCTTCATATTCTATATTAATTACTTCTTCACTTTCTTCATTATTCATATTTTCTTCTATGCCAGCCGCCGTTTCAATAGATTGCTCATTAGATTCTTTAAAACTACCTATTATTGGAATAATTACAAAACCGAGAATAACCAAAACTAAGTATTTTTTCATATCTTTTCTCCTATATAATTCGTAATAAAAAATATAACAATTCCATTATTTTACCATTTAGGTATCGAATTGTATATAAACTATCTTTACAATTAATAATGCGTTACAAAAAGTTTTGATATAATTGATAGATTAAAAGATATAGGCATCTAAGTCTATCATACCCACCCTTTCACTTAATGTAGTTCCTTTGATTATGTTTCCACGTAGGATAAAATAAAATTTTTCTAATCTCTATATTGGATGAAAAAACAAGCTGTAGATAAGAAGGATGATAAATGAATAATAAAAGCTATAATATGTTATAAAATGTATTTAAAGATTCTTAGGTCTACGGGAGGAGTAAATGATTAAATTAACTCATAGTAAAAACGACTTTGTTATCATTGTAATTCACGAAATTTATGGGATTAATCAGCATATGAAGTATATTTGTGAGTTTTTATCAGACCAGAGATTTGATGTTATTTGTCCAAATTTATATGAACATGAAACTTCCTTTGATTATTCAGAAGAAGAAATTGCATATCAGCATTTTATGGAGGGCGTTGGTTTTGAAAATGCATTACATAAAATAAACACTCTCTTGTCAGCACTTAGAAATGAATACAAAAAAGTATTTGTCGTCGGATTTAGTGTTGGTGCCACAATCGCTTGGTTATGTAGTGAGGACGAGTCTGCCGATGCTGTGGTGGGCTACTATGGTTCACGTATTAGGGACTATGTTTCCATAATACCCAAAACTCCAACAATGCTATTCTTTCCAGAACAGGAAAACTCCTTTAATGTCGATGAGTTAATTTCAACTTTGAATAAGAAGAATAGCAAGGTTTATAAATTTATCGGACAACATGGTTTCAGTGATCCGTACTGCTCAAAGTACAATGAGGTGTCAGCACAAAAAGCGCTTAAATTAATAATAGACTTCTTTCAAAGAATACAATATAAATGAAATTGACACAGAATTAATAAAAACTTTGAAATTTGGTCAATTTCTTTAATAAGTTATAGTTGGCATATGAAGAAGTCTAGTATAGTATCCCTTTTGTTACTATTATTGCATTCCCGCCTACCATAACTCTTGGATTCTCTTTATTAACTAATTTTGTAATGATAGTAGAAGGTCTGCCCATACTATACCCTTGAAGGAAAGTGTACTCTTTATTAAAATTCCATAATACATGGTTGCTAAAAAGATAATAAGTTAAGGCCCCATTTGAAGTACCTGTTGCTGCTTCCTCATCAATCCCATAGAGTGGACAAAAATTTCTACTCTCTGCTATACCTTCTTTTGTATCGAGAGTAAATGCATGGACTCCCCCTACATTATTGCTCTTTGAAAATTCAGCAAGTGCTTTAAAATCTGGATTAAGAGCATACAAAGCATCCTTTGTTTTAATTGGAAGCATTATATCCCAAAGACCAGTGCTTGCAGCTTGAGGTACTAAATTGTAATTTTCACTCTCAATTTGGCTTTTATCGATATTAAATAGGTCGGACAAACATTCGAAATCATCAAATACTTTACCTAACTTAGGTTCAGCTTGCTCCATCATTATAATTGATTGGTCCAATGTTACTGATAGTGTACCAGCGAGTGTTTTTATATAATATGTATTGTTATTTTCAACATCGCGACTGTCCAATAAAGCTTTAAAGGATGCAATGGTCGCATGTCCACAAAGTTCAACCTGAGAAGTAGGTGTGAAAAACTTTATCTCAAACATTTTATTGTTAAATTTTTTTATAAATGCGGTTTCCGAAAAGCGAACTTCTGCAGCAAATTTCTGCATAAACTTTTCATCTAAATCATCGTGGATCACTACACCAGCAGGATTACCACCAAACTTTGTATCTGTAAAAGCATCAATTACATAATATAACAATTCTAATTCTCCCCTATTAAGTTTTTAAAAATTGTATGTTTGCCTACGTAAAAGCATTTCAGTCTTCCAGCTTCTTAGCTATCGGTTACTCTTAGTTGATTTGTGCTTTTTCAGTGCCTTCGTTATTACAACTTTTTGGCTGAGAATGAAATCACATATAATAGATGATTACTATTATTACATCAATCAGCTCTTTAGTTTAAGTTCTCTACTACCAGATATGGTTGTACTGCTTACAAAATGTTAATTAGTGTCCTTCAGATAAATACGTTGTTATTGAAATACTTGAAGGCGTTAGAATGAAGTATTTCATTGTGAAAACTATATATTTCTTTAGTTATTCATACACCTATCCTCCTTAGTTATATTTATCGAAGTCAATACCTAGTATTCCACCCACAATTATCAGTAAGACAACCCCCATGGATGTATTTCGCTTTGGTAACTCTAATGTTACGGTAGACTTTGATATTTAACAAAATAAGCGGTACAAAATAAAATGCTGTGACTATGAGACTAATGATAAACATAAGAAAAAACAATAGGTACACGTTGAGAACGATTTTTGTCAGGATATACCCAAACACAATATTTGCAACTAGTCCAATAATCACAGTTTTAGTTTTCTTCAAAATAATCCTCCTACTTCAATCGTAGTGACCTTTTTTTGAGATGACTGATTTACAATAAGTGTTTCTTTGTTCATCTCCCATGACAAAAATGTTAGCCTCTATACCATTTATTCCTAACATTTGATAAATACATGACCCGCATTCTCTAAGACTACTTTTGCTTTTTCTACGGAATGCAGCTTTATCAACAAATAGTCAGTATTAAAAGTGGAAATAGCAAAAATACTTATATTATTTTCCGCTAACGGCGTAGCTAAAGAAGACAATACTCCTGTTAAACTAAAATCCAAAGGTCCCTCTATTTTGATACATTTCCAATCAGGTTCCATCTCGATAAGATTATCATCAGGAACATTGACAGTAGGACAAACTATAGAAAGTTCTTCGTTAGTATGTGTAATAGAAACGAATTCCCCTTTGCCTGCCCATGATGGTACATCATCTGTTGTTGATAATTTTATAACAGAATATAATTCGTCCAATATGACTAGATTCATATCTTAATCACCCCATAGTTAAAGTTATACTTTCTTAGACAGATATCTTTATTGTACAGGAAGTTAGCAAATGCAATAAAACTACTGTTGTTCAATGATTGATTTTGATACTTTATATAAATCATCCCTTGAAATACCTTCGCTACTGTTGAATATTCAGTCACACTGTTGATTTGATTTGTTGTAGTGTGTGAATTTGCATTCATACCGGTTGGCAAATCATTTTTATTTGGTAGTAAAACATTTCTGTTTGTTGTAATAATTCCCTCTTCTTCATTTTTATTAGGCTGCTCCTCGTCACTCACTTCTCCTTTATTATTTACACTTCTAGAATAGTGCGTCACATCGGTTGACCCATGCATGGTATTTCCACGTACGTAGTAATCGAGATCACGGTAAATTTTTTGAAGTTCGTGAACTAGTCGTTTTCTTTCTTCTTCATTATCCATTTTTAATTCTAGTTCAAGTAAGATATCATAAATATCTTCAAAGTCTTTCTTTAAATGGGGGTTTTCAGTCACTGCTATTACTTCTAATATATCTGGTATTCTATATTCCATAGACGCTTTAAAATTTTCAAGGTTAAAATTATCATGGTCCCAACCATACATGACATACCCATTCATAGTAGAATGACCAAACAAAATCTCATAATTAATTAATTGTTCGATGTCGTCACTTTCTTTTTTTTCACTCTCTGCCTTATTATCAGGTTTCGTCTCTTCCCCAATAGTTGAAACATTTTCATCTTCCTCTACTGGTGGAGAGGATGTACCATCATTATTTGTTAGAAAATTAATGGTTATCATGATAAAGAGTAACGGAACAACTACACTTAATGCGTACATAGACCTACTAAAGATGGTCCGCTTTCTCTCCGTTTTTTTAATTATTGCTTCTATATTTTTTCCTACTAACTTGTTTCTAGATTCTTCCCATACAATATTGTCGTTCAATCTCTTTAATTGTTTATCAAGTTCGCTATCGCCACTAAACTGATTGCTCACAGAAATACCCTCCTTTTTGAATCTCCTTCTCCAAAGACAATAGGGCTCTTGGTAACGTAGACTTTACCTTGCTTTCAGTCCAATTTAATACTTCCGATGTCTCTCTTATAGAAAATCCTTTTATTTTTCTTAAAATAATTACATCCCTATGAGATTTTTTTAGCTTATTAATAGCTGTTACTAAATAATCGGACTCCTCTTTTACCTGCAATGTCTCTTCCGGTAGTGGACTTGTAACACTTTTCCGTTTCAAAAGTTCTTTTATTACGTTTATCGTTTTTTTCTTCCTTAAATAATCAAAGGTTATATTACGAGCAATACTAAATAACCATGTCTTCGGATTGGATCTCCCTTCAAAAGAATCATAGTTTTTATATGCCCTAACAAACGTTTCTTGCGTTAAATCCTCTGCTTGTTGGTAGTCATTTATTAAAAGGTAAATGTATTTAAATATATCAATGCTATAGCATGAATACCATTCTGCAACTTCTTCCCCTGTACAAGACAAAAAAACACCTCTTCCCCATTCTTTATTTATATAGACGTATGCCAAAACTAAAAGTCGCACTTTTAACTATTTTTTCCTAACAAGTACAATATTAAGAGAAAAACATTTTTTAAAATTATTAGAAATAGCTATACTAAATACTACTATGATTTAATAATTACGACAGTGCTGAAACAAAAAAAAGCGTACTAAATCTTCTGGATTTAATACGCTATCTATAATTTTTTATAGAACTTTTAAGATTTTTTTACATGAGAATTATAAATTTCTATAACTGTTATACCAATCCCTGCCTGTATCCCATTCTTTTACTGGGTCTATGTCCCCTAATATTTCAATACAAGCCAGTGCCATCACATATTCTATTAATCCATCACTATTTGATGTGCTAAACTTATTCATCATATAATTCAATGCTTTGGTACCCTGACCTACAATATAATCGAATTCTTCTTGATTATCTTTAATGTAATCAGAAGGATTAGAAGATGCTGATGGAGTTCCAATTATTTTTCCTAATGCCTTCTCAATGTCATAACCCAGATTTTCTTCTATCTCTGTGTTGACATCATCGACAGCTATTTCTTTCTTCGTTTCAACGTCACTACAAGCGGAAAGCATTAGCAAGATTAAAGTTATTAAAATGACAACTTTTCTTTTCATAGTACACCTCCAAAACCTCTATACAATAATTCTAAAGAATTATTATAATCTAAGATATTCTCTTTAAGTCTACTAAACCCTTCATAAGATGGTCTGTTTCTTTCTCAAAAATCATGTGATAACGATGGACTTGCAGGCTACTTATAACTTGCCGTTTTGTCTGGAGAATGTGCAAATATATTCTTCAGAAGATATCCTTGATTCCATACCTGAATTCGAAAAAAAGCAGGTTAAATCGCCTTTTGTTATATTTTTATTCAAGTAAGTCAATTCCACTAATTTTCCAATCGTCAAACTTTGTAAGTTCAAATGACCAGTTATCATTATAGGCTGTACCATCTTCAAATGTAGTTGTAAAAGAACAGGTAACTATTACTTTATCTTTTTCTTCGTAAGAGAAATCTATAATCTCAAGTTCAGAATTATTCCAGGACCACGTTACACCATGATATCCCAAGTGCAAAGTAGTCTCGATATAATCAGAATCATCAATTAGATATTGTTTCCCCAGGGAATAGCTACCACTATTTATAAATCTATGAGTTGTATTAATTGCCTTTGAAATACTTTTAGTATCATTAGATAGCATTTTTTTTTCGTATTCCATTGAGGTGATGGTCTCTTTCATTTTTTGATTTTCAGCCAATATATTTTCAACATCTACATTATCATATTTATAATATAATTCTATACTGTATAGTAATCCTCCAAATATAATAATTGATATAACTAAAACTAATAGTTTTTGATTGCTCATAATACCCTCCATGAAAATATGTCAAGTAATAAGTTTAGCAATAAACATTATCAAAAAAAAGGTAACATTGGACCATAAATATAAACTTAATAAATGGTAAAAATAGTACCCAAAAAGACAGGGACAAACAGGCATCCTCTTGTATAAGGCATTCAACATCCATCTTACTTTCTATATCTATGAGTTTTACTCAAAAATACTATTACATTTATTAATATCTATACATTCACTATTTTCCCTACTGTTTTAAGTCAACTTGTGTGTCTTCTGCATATTGAGAGTGGAAAATTATTTTATTGTCATCAATCCATTCAGCATCGTCTACTCCCAACACTTCTAAATTGCCAGCGTAAACCCTCCTAGTTAGAATTTTATGTTTTTCCACTTTTTTCATCAGACCAGGAATTGATGTATAAAGGTAAAACTCATAAAAGTGATTGGTTTCTCCAAATGTAACATCTCTATGTCCTATCATTACCTTTACGTTACCAGATGGAGAGTCAATGGTATGATAGGAGTTGTTAGTTAGCCCAAACCATCCTAAATAAAGGAATGCTGTAAAGGTAACGATAATAATTAGCACTCGGTGTAACTTGTGAGTAATTGCAAAAGCATAAAATGAAACTAAAGTAAGTAGGATGAGCAACTTATTATTCGTGGATTTCACAAAGGAAAAATAATAATTATTTTTAGACATTATAAAAACAACCAAATCAAAAACTAAAACGAGAATAAAGAATATCATTGTGCCATTTCTTATCCGTAATCTCTTGGTTTTATCCATTGTCATTCACCTCTTAATCTTCCCCCATACTATAAAATTCAACATTTTGATAAGAGAAAAACTGAATACCTTTTGTCAACCGAGCTTACTCTGAGCAATTTATAGTTTAATTTAGCTGTCAAATTTCTTAAGAACGGTTTTCTGTAAATGTTTACCAAATTCGAAACTCTTAATGTCTATTTACTTATAAGAATGCTTCCGTGTATTTAGTCAACAATATATCCTAAACTAATATGAGCAACCTTTTCATCAAAATGTATAAATGCTATTCTTATATTGTTATTGTGGTCAACATAACCAATCTCATTTAATGTTTGACTACTATCCTTGTATATATAGTAATCCTCTCCATATAAGTCAATGACATCTTCAAGGGGCGTTCCTCTTGTTACCCCATACATTGTCGATGCATTCGTATTATTTTCTAAATGCGCAATCATTACAATTTCTCTTGTTGCTCTATCGACTCTAATAATATGTTCTTCATTCCAATACAAGTCATAACTCATTTTAGATGCTTTTGGTGCAATATCCTCATTATCAGGGTGAACCACAAATTCCCCATGTTCTTCGATAATTTCAACGTCGGTTATGTCCATTCCTAACATAATTCCATCAATATTCTCGTTTGATAAATCAGTTGATTTCACCTCATTCATAGCTTCTTCACGAGTGATATAATTAGTACAACCAGAAACATAAAAACATATAAATACAGTTAAAAGTAATAGACAAGCTCTATTAATGTCCTTCAACATATACCTCCCACTTGGTACATCCCATATTTTTTTCTTTAGTTCTACCATAATCAACCGCCTACATACATAGATATTCTATGTATGTAGGTAAAATAAAACAACTATAAGTAAATACAAGTATTAAATACATAGATAAACTAGGTATGTTATTAGTCTATATTATATTTTTTGAAATTTCAAGGGTATTAGAAAAAATTTTCCAACTAACTAAAGAATACTGCAAAACGAGTTCCATTCAATAACTCCAACACGTTTCACCTCTTGTTTGCATTATTCGTTCAATCATGTGATGTTACTAGTATCCATTAACCTTCGATTCTTTAAGTACACTCCCAGTAAAGCAAATAGTGTTAAATTCAATATCCCGATAAGTGTAGTAGTGGACCATCCAATCCGAGGATCTAACAATTGAAATATGAAAGTGAAAATGGGTACAAAGGCAATTGTAACCATCACAAAAAAAGTGTCGCAGTATTTTATCCCGACCTGTAGCATGTAAAGCGGTAAAAGTACACCTAAGAAACTTAATAGAACAATCCAAAGAAAGTGTGTTGACAATTGAGAAATTAAATGACCTTCAAGGATAGCCAAACATAAGGAAGCTATGATAATAAAATAAAATCGATGGGCAAGGATATGTGAAGACTCCCACCCCTTCATACTAAGTTTTTTTGAATACTGAGCAGCGAGTACTGCTCCAACACCACATAATAAAGAAGCGGATAATCCAAGGATAAATTCTCCTGAAAGTACGAAGTGTAACCCTGAACGTCCGGTTAGAGTAGCCCAAACAAGCAAAAGACTACTGGCAAGTGTTCCCCAAGCTACAGTGGAGTCCGATTTGAGAGTTTTCATTCCTGGTGCTGCTGCCTTGGCTAACAGCAAAGCAAATACTGGACCAATGCCAATTTCAATAGCACTTACTATAGCTGGTTCAACATATTTCAGAGCATAGAAAAAACACATAAAAGCTAGGGCAGTATATAGATTTAAATATAAATAATCCTTCTTACTCGCACTGTCTAATTTTCTTGTATTCCCTTTCTTCTTTATCGAAACAATAATAAAAAATAGAGCCGTAAATAAAAAACTAATAAAAGTAAAAGCAAAAGGGCTGAACGCTTGAACTTTATTAGCATTAAGAACTTGAGTTATAGAAGTTAAAACTGCTGAACCTAGTAAGAAAATCGTACCAATAAGATATGTATTTTTTGCATTGTTCTTATTAGTAAAACTAGACAATGATAACGTCCTCCCTACATATGATTATACAAAAGATAATTTGAGACTATTAGCAACATAATATCTTAATATTGTTGAATATCGATAGACTGGTAGTAATGATTATAGAAATTGGCTCTTCAAGAGGAGTGAAACATTTAATGATATATTTTCGCCCTACATCTTTCCTTAGTTCCCATTATAATTTATCCTATGTACTGTCCTACCCATAATGAGTATTACTATTAGCATTGATTCTGTTATTGGTATCATAGCAAAGCTACTAAAAGACGACCACCTAAAAAGTGATCGTCTATAAGAAAACTAAACGTTTAGTTTCTCAACTATGATTTGATAGATTACGATATATATTTTGATTACTGTTGGGCAGTTGCTGCAAATTAACCTGCCAGCTCGCTATTCCCGTACTTTCGTTAACACACCATTATCCATTTCAAAGACTGTATCACATAATACCTCTATGTCTTCTGCAAAGTGTGAAGACAAAAGTATCGTGACACCTTTTTGTTTTAACTCCTTAAACACTTGACGCATTTCCAAAACACCACTTTTATCCAAGCCATTCATTGGTTCATCAAGTATCAGTAAGCTCGGTCTCTCCATAATTGCCTGAGCTATTCCAAGACGATGGCGCATCCCTAAGGAATAGTTTCTCACTCTTTTTTTGCTTTGTGGGTCAAGTCCTACTAGTTTTAACGTTTCACGGATATCCTCGTCTGTAATTCGGCGACGAACTGATGCCAGTAGTTTTAAATTTTTAAATCCACTTAATGCTTCAATGAAACCCGGCTCTTCTATAATAATTCCAATATCCTGTGCAATAGCTGGTTTCACTGGTTTTCCTTCTATCAGAATTTGACCTGAATCCAGTCTTATAAACCCACAAATTGATTTGAATAGAACGGTTTTTCCAGATCCATTTCGCCCGATCACTCCATGGATTTTTCCATGTTGTAGCTGAACAGAAACATTCTGCAATGCTTTTGTTTCTTTGAACTGTTTTACCGCATCAATGACTTCAATCATATACTCAGACACGTTAGTTCCCCCATTCCATAATATTCATATCTTTTTTACAAGCTACTATAACTGAAATCATACTCAACAAAGCGATTAACCCTAGTAAAACGAGACTTGCATATGTCGGTGACGGGATATTTCCCGTGTAATCCCAATCTAAATAGGATATACTCATCCAATTAAGCGGAGAAAAATATAAGATTGCTTGTCCAAAAGTGACATAGCCCAAATAATTGGTAAAGTAAGAAAGACAGATGAACAACGCTGTTGCTACTAACCCACTCATCTTTCCAATTGTAAGATTAAAACAAAAAATCAATACTCCTATGAAAATAGCTACTAGCCAAAAAAAGAAAATAGCTAACATTGTAGCTCCTATTGGTGAAAACGAAGAAAGAATCTGTTCATCTATGAATACCGAGAATCCAGCTGCTTCTGGATTGTGGACCAATGTTTGAAGAACTGTTCCCCATTCCAACGTCCACCTTATGTTAGGAAATAACACAACATTTGAAACAACATAGATAAACATTGTAAATACAAAAGCCGATATAATGATGTAAAGCAGCTGGCCCATGACCCAGTTTCTCCTACCCGTTCGAATCGCAAGAAAAGGTGTGTGCCGATCAACAAAAGGGGCATCACAGTATAAAAGCATAATAAAACAAGAAAAGACAACAATCAGAAGAGGATGTGAAAAAATATGGGTAAATAGCCAGGGTGATACGAACATATTATGTTCTGCAGCAAATTGAGATAGTCCATATAAATGATAAGCTAAAAAAGAAACAATAATAGCAAAGATTGCATAAATACGTGGGTTGATTATCCACTTTTTAAAGTTCACAAAACTACACAAAAAAATCATCTTAGTATTATTCATTTTGAAACCTCCTTCTCAACTGGAACCAAGCTGCCAATCCTAAAAGTAGACATAGAATTCCTACGATTGCCAGTTTCAACAAAAGAGAAGACAAGGGTGTACCTGCATCATATAACCACTCTACAATCACCACAGGTCTTAAATACTCAGGGACAATGCCTGAACCCGAAGTGAATCGGTGTAACACAAGATAGATGACCAATGGAGCAGAAATCGTGACAAATTGATTAGGAATTAAGGTGGAAACCCAAAATGCTGTAACAGCAAAAAGCGTTGCCGTTAAAGAAATGTGTATAGTTACAGCCAGTAAATAGGCTGTAGGCATATTTGCATCTAATAAAGGCGCGTAGCCCCCACCGGTAGTATTCATTTCATAGAGTGGGAGTTTTACATGCATAACTCCAACATAGAGTAAAATACCGATTGCAGTAGTCAAAAATCCTGATAGCGCAGTAACAATGATCTTTGAGATTGCGTAGTAAGCTGTACCAGTTCTAATAAGCCAAAAGCGAGTAACCCTTTGTTCCCATTCTATAGAAAAGGCTGTTGAGAATGGGATTAAGGCAAGTATGCCCGCCTGTATAAAGATGACAATATTGCCACCATAAGCAATATTCAACATATAGATGGCATCCGGTGCATTATTTATATGTCCCCATGTACTCATGAACAAAACGGTCGCCACAGCTAGAATACAAACAACAAATCTAACAGACATAAAAGCTCTCTGACAGTCTACAACCAAGAGTGAAAGAAATAATTTCATTAATTAGTACCTGCCTTCATAATTCGTTCCCCAGTGATTGCGTTTATAACATAATAGGAATAGGAGTGCGGTAGACTAATAGCAGCAAACTCTTCTTCCACTTCACGCGCTTCCTGTATGACAAAGACCCATGCAGGGATTAACTTGTAATTTGGGTGTTCCACTACTCCCACATAACAAAGTTCCATTGAATCTATTATCGTCTCCTGCAACATTATTTTACGAGAATAGTCAGCAAGAAGGATATCTAATGCAGCACTAGCACCCAGTAATTCGTAAAGGTCACTACTTCCTTCTAGATTGTAAAGACCAATAGAATCCAACTCAATTAATCCTTCCTTCGAAAAAATAGCAGAAGTAGGTGTTTCTGTTACCTCTCCTGCTCCGCGAGTCCCTTCTTGCCAAATTACATCAATGACAGGAATTTCATCGATGACTTGTCGAAAGAAAAATAGATACGCTTCATCTTCTTTGGAAAAAGTAAATTCGATTGGTTCTATATCATTGGTTCTCAAATGCTCAGCATTCCAATCATAGTGTTTCTGCATATTTTCAACATCTAGTGAATACGCCTCCGAAACCTCCATGTCAGGAAAGCCAAGAGTAGCTAACGTGTTTTCCACTTCGGATAACGCGTCTTGGAAAGGCAGAAAAGCTAAATCTTCATACGAGGAATAATTACTTTTCGTTTGGAATGTATACATCTCACCAGGCCCAGGTTCATTACTGACAACATCCCAGATCTTCTCTCTATTAACGCCTTCTTTTTCAAAAACCATATAGCGCAATCCTCCAACATTAACGAAGTCATCCACTAGTTTTTCTCCCTCTCCATAGATCTGTAAAAATTCCTTCATAGAGGTACTAACAGCTTCATAATATCTCCCTGTAGCCCAATCCTCCACCGAGACTACATCGCCATGTAACAATTCTTCTATTACTCTGTCCGTATCAAATTTATAAAAAGAAGCTTGATATTCTTTTGCCTTCTCGAATTCCTTTACATCTTGACTTTCAAATCCTAATGATAAATTTGTTGGAAATTCAATGTTTTCTATATAGGTTGCTAAGTCTACCTTTATAGCTGGTTCACCCTTTTCCATCTCAGCCTGGTCTACCTTATTTTCACATGCTGTGATAATCAATAAGGATATTATCGTTAACATAATTACTATATATTTCATTATATTTTCTCCCTTCATAAAGAAAAACCTCACAGGAATAACTTTATTCCATACTACTCAACTAGTATTAACTCAGTGGTTTTTCAAAATCTGACATATAGTGACAGAATATCAAAAATAGTATAATACTATTTTAATTACTATATAATACCATTAAAGTATATAAACGTAATTTAACTAATTATAGAGTTACCCTGAAAAAGTATAGGTTATTGTACTATAGTTGCGTTTCACGTGGGATTACAAAATATTATCCAAAATATAAATGTTGATGTATGAATTGTAAGTATTCTTGTAGCTTTATTGATTTATCTTTATCGTTTAATCGAATATTTGCTACCCATTTATCAACAAGTGAATTTAGATATGTATTCCATGTGAAATCTTCAAATTTATTAAACTCCAACCTACGCCAAAATACGGCCTCTTTTAACTCATCATAAGGTAAGGAGAAATGAACTTTAGCCAATAGTTTACCTACATCAAAGAGTATCTTTTTATAGGTATGTCTATCCAGGTCTTTTACTCTTTCTTTTAGTGGAATCCCATTCCACCATTCCTGTATCATTATATATGTACTATCATTGATATTTCCCTCATTTATAATTTGGGGAACTTCAACCCCTTTATCATATAGCCTCGATATACTATCGGTCTCACGGATGAAGGTACTATGTTCATCATATATTTTAATAGCAACGTAATTGTCTTTATATATTCCTTGGAATACAGACACACTTGGACGGATACTAACTTTTTCTTTAATTTGAAGCTGGAATTTCTCTTCAATTAAAAGTGTATTCATTCTTTTCTCCCTTTTATGTTTTCGCATAAGTCTTGCTTTTCTACTACTCTAGTCCACTAACTTCGTCAAAACCAAGCATGATGTTCATATTTTGAATCGCTGCCCCAGAGGCTCCTTTTCCTAAATTATCAAATCTAGTAACGAGTATTATTTGATTGTCATGACCGAAAACAAATATATCCAAATAGTTTGTGTTGTTGCAACTCATAAGATTAAAGAAACCGTCTTCAAGATAGGCCTTAGAGTCGTATGGCATAACGCGAATAAAACGTTCATCTTTATAATAAGTGGCAAGCAGTTCATGAATATCTCTTGCAGTTACTCTCTTTGTAAACAATCTAGGCAAGAGAGGAATAGTAACCGCGTCACCCTGATAATAGTTACCGACTATTGGTGTAAAAAGTGGTGCGGTACTTAAACCAGAGTGTAGTTGCATTTCTGGAAGATGCTTATGATTAAGGTTAAGTGCATATTGTCTTGGTGCAAAAAGATGCTCTCTATTGGAGTTTTGATATTTAGAAATAAGGTCCTTACCCCCACCACTATAACCAGTAAGCGCATAACAAGTTGTTGGGTAATCTCTTGGTATAATTCCTTCAGCTACTAAAGGGTGTATAGCCAAAATAAATCCTGTTGCGTGACATCCTGGGACAGAAACCCTAAAAGAATTTTGAATACTATTCCTTTGATTTTTATGTAATTCTGGTAAGCCGTACGTCCATTCCTGATGGGTCCTAAAAGCCGTACTCGCATCGATTACTTTGGTCTTATTATTACTAATCATCGATACTGATTCTCTTGAAGCAGAATCAGGAAGACAGAGGAATACGATATCAGCTTCATTGATTAAAGTCCTACGGGCCTCTAAGTCCTTCCGCTTTTCCGACTCAATCTTGTATACCTCTAGGTTAGGATTCTTCGATAAGTACTCATGTATTTTTAAACCTGTTGTACCCTCCTGACCATCTACAAATATTTTATATTTCACTTTTGTCACCCCTAATACGGAACTTTTGAATAATTATATAACTTTATGTATTTTTATTCAATATTAGTATTAGATTTTTAACACAGCTTTACCCTCGTTTTTCTGAATCCTTCTATATAAAGAACTTTGCTGTGCTGTATGAGTCTACTTTGACTCACTAATATTCCTCTAAAATATGGCCCAATTCTAGAACAACTTTCTTTTAAACTCTTCTCTTCCGTTAGTAGAACAGCGATAGCTTTTATTACGCACTCTCCCCGTTCCTTTAAGTACGATTCATTACTAAATCCTTTTTCCTAAGATATATCCTATAATTGCTCCTAAAAATGTACCAAATGAGTTAAGGATTACATCATCTATATTTGAAATTCTTCCAATGGCTAATGCATATTGTAGGACTTCAATAATTATAGATAGCAACATTCCTATTAATGTTGTCAACAATATCACTTGGCTTTTTGAAAACATTCTTATCGCCATAAAAACTCCGAATGGAATAAATAAAACAACATTAAATCCTAAAACTCTTATTGGTACTGTATAGTGCACAGAATTAAAAAGCACGTCTATACTACTCACAAGTGGAACTAATTGAATTCCTGATAAAGAACCAGGAAGCATAGTTACCATTAGAATCCCTAAAATTGAGAGAAGCAAAAACATGTTAATTATTGAATAAAGAAATGCTGTCTTTTTCTCTTCTCCTATTTTTATCTTTCTATAATACAGAAACCACCCTACAAAAATTACAAAGGGTATGCAAATCAAAAATAATGGTATTACTTGGCTAAAAGCTCTCCACAATTGCTCCAAAAACACAACCTCATTTCCGTAAATTATAATTTAACCTATAATTTACCACAAACCCATTTCTAATAGAATATAAAAATTGGGAAAGTAGTTTCTATTTTTTATGCTGTATGAAATATCAAAGCTATTACTGATACAGCTATGGCCCGAAAGAAAAAAGTGCTTTTGAGCGTCCTGATTGTTCCAGATACTCTCCTTCTCACTTTTCACAATTAGCAATTTATAGAACTTGTGGGACCTATTGTCGTTTTCAGAATAATAGAGTAAAATGAACTAGTTCTATTCTACTAAGCTAATAAGGACATACTAATAGCGCATTAATACTAAAGGAGAATCAACATGATAAAAAGTACAGGTAAGAACATCGTAATGAAAAGCAAGATGCTGTTTAAAGCGGAATTACTCTACTCACTAAAAGCAAAGCTCGTGTTACTAGGTGTCGTTTGTCTAGTCATATTATTATTAATTGGTGGCACTTCACTAGTTATGTTAAGTAATAATAATGATAACTATAAAATTACAAGTGACATGAACCAAGTTAACCGCTTAACAGAGCAGAATGAAACATTGAATGTATTGTATCTGTCTTCCATGGAAATGCAACACCTAGAGGGGATCAGTCAAAATGTTAACAGTGCATATAAGATTATTCGCTCGAAGAATCCTACTCTGAAATATAGGAAAGATTGGAAGGAACTAGAGAATATATTAGACCTAAACAATTCAAACATGAGTGAAATCACTGAACTTACCAAACAACGTGGTTTTGAACCAACAACAGGTATTTATCAGAAATTAATTGAAAATGAAGGGGCATATCAAGAACAGTTACATGCATTAAGTGATATACAGAGTTGGGTTGATATACCGATGCGGAATACTGGCAATTTACTTGTTGAAACTGAAGAAGTTGACGGTAAAACATATAGTATATATCGTTATGTAAATGATATTCCCGATGTAGGGGATCGAAAAAAATTATCTGCTCGTATTGGCGGCGATTCTGTAGATTATAACGAAACAGTCTACTTAACTAATATTGAATTTGTAAATGATTCCACCTCAACATCGATTGACATTGAAACCGTTTCTGAATTTGCACTACAGAACAGTTATGGGGCAGCGCTGGGCGGGCTTACGTTTGAAACTTTTCAAGATAAACCTGCCCTAATAATAGATACTAATTTTAGTGCAGAAAACGCAACTTGGGAAGAGGTTGCAGTTGAAATAAATGTTTCAGATCTTGATGTAACTACTTATGACCAAATCACTTTCGATATTTATGTAGAAGGAAGTGCTCCACAAAACTTATCTTTAGGCGCAGCGATAGACCAGCGTTATGACTTTAATTATGCCTCTAATCAACTGAGCCATTTGTTCAGTGACTACAACAAGGCTGTCATTGAAGGGAAAGGGCCTGAAGTTACAGATTATCATGAACAAATTACTTCTATTATTAATGAAGTAAGAGTGAATCTTGCACAGTATTATAGTACAAATGATACACCAACAGAGGCTATATCTATTATGGAAGATAGATTGGCGATTTTGAAGGAAATACATGAAATTGATCAATCACTTGTTCAATTAAACAATGAGAACACTGAATTGGTAGCGCAAGCACGCGGTATTATTGAAAGTATGCACGTTGGCATTTCTGAGGATATGGCCACAGCAGAGAATAAATTAAGAGTGACGATTATCATTCTTAGTTTGACAGCTATTGCAGCAATTGTAGGTATTCTAGTTATTATTACCCGTAGTGTTCAAAAGAATTTAAATCAATTTAAAAATGTTCTTCATGAAATGGGAAAAGGGAATTTAAGTGTACGTGCAGAGATTACGTCAAAAGATGAATTCTCGATGTTTTCAAGGTACCTTAATGAATTTATTAATCAAATAAGTGAAACATTGCAAACCATCCAGCGTTTAACGTTAGAAGTAAACGAGAAGAATAAAGTAGTCTACGACGTGATTCAAGCTGTTGTAAAAGGAAAAGAAGATAGAGACGGTATCCTTCAAATCCAGGAGAATTTTAAGTTAATTGAAAATAGAGTTACAAATCAAAGTGCAAATACAGAAGAATCACTAGCAAGTCTTCATCATATTCTTGAGGCGAGTAAGGATTCAGCAAGGGAAATTAGTAGTACGAAAGAGATTTCTGAGAAATCGCTAGCAAGTGTTAGAGACGGTGTCATTATAAAGGATACATTAAATGAAACCATTAAAGGGATTTCAACGAGTGTCGTTCGTTCTAGTAATGAAATTCGTGAACTAATCGAATTTGCAAAATCAATTGAGGATGTATTATTGACGATTGAAAATTTCGCAAGTCAAACTAACTTACTATCACTAAATGCCACCATTGAAGCGAGTAGAGCAGGTGAAGATGGTAAAGGATTTGCTGTTGTTGCAAACGAGGTTAAAAAGTTATCTAATGCTACAAGTTTAGAAACACAAAAGATTGGTAAAATTATCAGCAATATTAACAATAAAATATCGCAGGTACAATCATCAAATGAAGAGGTTACATCACACGTAGAGAATACAACTCGGATTGCCGATCAATTCACAGATATTGTGGACAATATGAAAGAATCTACAGAGTATAGCACGCAATATGTTACTAATCTTATGTCAAAAATAACAGAACAGATGGAAAGCACTGAAGAAATTGTAAAAGCAATTGATATAATTAGTACTGATTCTCAGGAAATTCAAGATAAAACCATGTATACAACAGAAGTTACGGATCAATTAGCCGAAAACTTGGTTGAAAACCTTGAGGTAGTTGAAGAATTAATGAGAAGTATTACGGAAATCAAGGATAGTATTAATACGTTTAAATTAAAGTAGAGTGATACTACTCACATTCTACTTAGGCTGAGCAAAAGTTGACCATTGCTCAGCCTTTTTTTGTTTCTTTTCCTAATTGACTGATGAATACCTTTATCAATCACCATTTCATGACATAAACTTTAAAGGATTTCGTTTATCAATTCATCTGTTGTACGTATTGTGGCAAACTCTTCGTGCAGAGTAGCTAGAGATATACTATGTATGGTTGCTGCATCATAATAGGTATTATCTTGATCCTTCATACCGAAGGCAGCTGTTGCGTCTGAAATCAGGTATGTATCAAAACCTAAGTTACCACTCATCCTTGTAGTTGTTGATACACAATGAGGTGTAGTTAAGCCAGTAATGACAACCGTTGTAATATCATTTGCTTTTAAAATCGCTTCTAAATTTGTACCTATAAAACTACTGTTAACTTTTTTAGTTATGATTACCTCTTTATCAATAGGTTCAACGATTGTTTTTATAGCAAACCCCTCATTATTAGGATGGAATACAGAGTCAGGATTATCAGAAATATGCTGTATATGTATTACTAACCATCCTTTTTCTCTCCAAAGATGTAGTATCCTTCTAATGTTCTCTTCTGCATTTTCGTTGTTTCTTTCTCCCCATTTCTTATCATCGAACGCTTTTTGTACATCAACGATAAGTAAGGCTATTCTCCTGTCTTCCATAAGATTTCTCCTTAGTATTTTTTTGTTAGTGATCTCCATTCCTTCTAAAAGACTATCAGTGTTTTAAATCAATAATAGAATTTGTCATTCCAGTTTTATAGTTCCTTTTTCATCGAAACAACTCTAATCGACATACCATTTGGCTTTTGCATAACTTCTTCATTATAAACATCATAACCGATGGAACTATACAACAGTATATTCTTAGGTACTGTCATACGGACTTTGCATAATATTGTAGTTACATCCTCTTTATTTTGCATATTCCTCTAAAGATTTTAATAACTTTTTTGCAATACCCCAACCTTGTTTTTCCGGAATAACTGACAAACGATAAAAATACAAACCCTCAGCTTTTAATTGATAGCGCACCATACCAACTGGACTATTTTCTTCAATAGCAATCAAAGCTTTTTCACCTTTTTCCATAGCCTCTAAAACTGACTGAACAGTTTCTTCTAAAGCACTTGAGGGAGGGGTTTCATTTTTATACTCCATAAACGCTTTTATCATTAATTCATGAATAACTGGTGCTTGAGCAGATGTTGCAGATTGTATTAACATATTTATCCTGCTTCCTATAATTTAATGATATTGATTAAGTCTGTTCTACTTTGGCTTAAATACCAGTCAGAGTTATCTTCTAAATTAATGCAAATTCTTTCTATTGTTTCTTTTTCCGAAACTAATTTCTCAACTATATTTCCCTTAGGAGAAACGACCATAGTAGAACATCCTTGTTCCTTGCTACTAATGTTTGAGGAGACTACATAACGTTGATTTTCTGCTGCTCTGCTTATTAAGTGAGAATTCCACACAGGGAGGTTTTCGGAACCAAGTGTATTAGTTAAAAAGAATATAATCTCAGATCCTTGCAAACAAATATATTTCCATTGTTCAGGAAATCGGACCTCTCTGCATAATTGAATAGCACATTTTATTCGTCTATCATTTAATTCAATATAAAAACAAGGTAATGAATTTCCAGCTTTTAAAAATCCTCTTTCATGAAAAGCTAAATTAACTTTTTTATATGTATGTGACATTCCTTTAGGTGATACGTAAATACCCGCATTGTACCAATCCTCGTCCTCTAAAATACATGAACCAAAAATCAAATGAATCTCTTTATCTCTTGCTATTTTTTGTAATTCTTTAATAGCCTGTTTTATATCATTAATAATCTCAAATTGAAGAAAGTCAAGATTATGAGAGTAACCCGACAAACACCCTTCTGGGAAAACCACTATATCTCCCTTTACTGAGTGGGACAATAAATTAGTCATTTTATTAAGATTTTTATTCACATTAAAAGATGGTTCAAATTGTGCTAAAGCAATCTGTATTTTCATAGATTCACCATCACTTATCATTTTTTAATATGTAATTAATAGTTCGACCCGCTTGTTTGTATAAAAAATTATTAATCGAAGAACTCCATATGTGGTTTTTCTTGTTTGTAGTAATCCAATCTATCTTGTAGTGTACCTGTGTGGAATTCAAATTTATGGCCATCTGGGTCTGTAAAGTAAATTGACTTTTTATCTCTTTCACCTCTTGGACGCCCCGATAAAATGTTCACATTCAAACTCCTAAGTTTCTCGTACATTTCATCAAATTTATCATCTTCGATTGAGAATGCTATGTGTGTATATGATTCGTTGATTTCATTACGCGGGATCTCTTTCTCCTCATTTAGAGCGAGCCAAATTCCATTTAAATCAAAGTATGCAGTCTTACTCCCTTTCACCAACAACTTGGCATCAAATATATCATTATAAAATTTAATAGAAACATTTAAATTAGAGACTGAAAATAATAAGTGATTAATTCCTGAGATTGACATTGTGTACCACTCCAATACTATCCTACTCTTTCATCCAACCTTTCTCGCTTTATACCCTTTCTACTCACTTACCAAGGCATATCACCGACATTCGGTTCTACAAATTTCCCAGATTGTCTCATTGATAAGGAATCTACCCATTCAAATATGTAACGTGCTGCTTCAGATGCTTCCATATCTGCATCAGCTGAAGCAGTTCCTGTTGTTAATTTCCCTGGATGAATTGAACTAACGTGAATTCCTTTTTTTCTTAGCTCTTGATAAAGACTCACTGTAAGCATATTCTGTGAAGCTTTTGCGATTCGGTAGGAGTACGAAAAATACCTATCTTTAAATTCATCTGAACTCATTTTAGTTAATGAACCTAGTCTTGATGAGACATTAATTATTCTAGGATTTGATGAATTGCATAAACTATCCAACGAACCTTGGACTGTCCTGATTACTCCAAGACAATGTATATTAAACAGTTCTAGCATCTCTTCGGAAGTTACTTTTTCAATTTGATATTCCTTCCCAGACACACCAGCGTTATTAATGATGATGTCTATCTCTTTGGTGTGTAATTCTAGTGACGTCTTAATAATATCCTTACAATTATCTTGTCCTATATCAGCAATAATCGGGAAACACTTTTGAGGAAACTCAATTGAAAGTTTATATGCCGATTCTTCATTTCGTACTAGAGGAAAAACATCATAATTATTTGAATGATAGACTTTTACCAATTCATAGCCTAATCCTCTACTTGCACCCGTAATCAGTACTTTTCTACTCATGTGTCACCCCTTTTAAAGAATGAATACAATAATTTTTCCAATTCTAATTATATTTTAACATTAATTTCCTTATTACAAGCATAAAAAAGTGCATTCCGTGTTGAACGAATGCACTTTTAGTTATATTTATTAGGTACTCTAACCATTCATATAGATCTGGATATTTACCTTTATGTAAAAGGAAAAGTCTTTAAGTGTTTAAAACCTAATAATTCCCCTTCTGTATTAATAATGACTTCATCTACTCCATAGCTGTTATGAGCATCATAATAAGGATAGACTTTTAGAGTTAGCTCGTATAATCCACCTACACCATACACCTGTTCAATTTTAAGTATTTCTGTATCATAAGATGCCCATGTAAGCCCTTCTGGTGCATCTTTGTCATCTTTATAAATCTGAACAATCGCTTTATCTATGGGTTCTCTAAGGCTACTTATCAGTGCATATTTAAACGTACCACATAATTCTGTATCAGCTTCATTAATCGTTTGGGCATATGCCGTGGTATTAACAATCACCATTATCGTAACAACTAGAAGTAGGACTAATTGCTTCTTCAAAATCATCACCTCATTTTAGTATCCTAAAATGTCTAGTGAATTATCCTATAAACCGCTTCTCTATATCAAAAAAAAAAGTGGCAATACCCTTGTTAAGTAACTCTCAGCTGCGGTTGCTTTAAACTGACACTCTACTGGAGTATTACTTATATAATTACTCCACATCATTTTCCCTTACCCTCCTTATATGGGAAGTAATTCTCTATTTACTTCTTTTTAACCATTAATGCTCATTATCGACACAAGGATAGTATTGGCTTGTTACTCACTATTAGTCCAGTAAAATTACTTTCCCTGTACTTAAAACAGGAGGGTCCGAAAGCAATGCTATTGGTTCAAAATCAACTTTAATTTTATCTCCTATTACTAACTCACTAGAATCTATTTCATTACCTGATGTGTTTACTATATGTACATTTTTCAAATCTAACGTTGCTCGTTTATAGCTTGGATTTAATAACTTATTGCTTTCAATCCAGACTGATGTTTCTACTTCCTTTCCTACAATTGTAAAAGTCTCTCCCTTATTTAATTCTACAAATATAAAAATGAGTCCTATGACGATCAGTATAGTAAGAATATAACGAAAAAAATAATTTTTCATATTGAACACTCCCACTCCAGGTTGTCATAGAATTAGTCTAACACCTAACATAATCCCTTATTAAACTCTCCTGCTCTTTACTTCAATAAGAAAAAAGGTGATAACCTTTTTCAGCTATCGCATCCCTTAGCTTAAGAAGCAGAATAAACTATTTAATCGTTTCTTGTCTTAATACTATATAATACATTTCTTTAAATTCGTTAAAGTACTTTTGAAAAGCTCCCAGTTCTTCAACGAACTCCTGCTCAACTTCAGCAGGTAGATTTTGTACTACACCACCAATTGCTAAATCGTAACTGTCATCAAAAGAATATAAATCATAATACTCGCTTTCCCACGATAATCCTGTATATACTAAAAGTCTGGTTGTTATTCTTATTGCTTTCCCAATAGGCAGCTGTTCTTGTTTTATCTTCTCCAAAATAAGTGATAAAACCAGCTTTACAAAGTTTTCTTCATCTTGTATCAAACATAACTCAAATAGCTTTCTCTCTACATCATCAATCTTTGATTTTGACATCATTGATATATCTAGCAACTCGATTGGAGGGTTATCTACAGCTTCAATTACCATGTCAGCCCATTCAATTACCTCCTCTTTACTACATAATCCACAACCAATTCCTATATAATATATACTCGCTAGCGATTTTAAATAATCCAACTAGTTCACCGTCCTAGTCTGTTTGTTCTAGTTGTTCACTTTTCAACTAAACAGCCTCGTTAGCACCATAACATTGTTAAAAGTTTGTCAACCTATTGTTCCCGTTAGTTGAAGTTCAGTCTTTTTCAAGTCCCCTTCCAGTAACTACAAAATGAGGACTATTATCTTTTCTATTAAAGAATCTCCAGTGTTCACTTTGTTCATCGTCTTCTGAACTATCAGGAAATACTTCTAACTTGTAACCTCTTGTTAAAGTGATACTAAAACCACCGACTTCATCGGAATCTATGTGTAATACTTTCATTTGTCCATTGTTCTCTGTAAAAATTTTTATGCGTTCATCAAATCTGTTGTTACCTTGTATATCCCAATCGAAATTATCATTCTTACCATCCCACTGCGAGTTTGGAGAATAGAAATCTCTTGAGGCCACAACAATTTTGTTTCCTAAAATAATTCTCCATGAACATTGGATATGTAACGCGTATTCTGCCGTTTCCTCGGTTCTACCTCTTCGGATTATTTGAACTATATCCCCAAAACCAAGCCAAAAAAGATTAGATGCCCTTCCTGCATACTGAAATTTTAAACCCACTAATTTCCCTAATTGTGCTTTTATTTCTTCTCTCACAGTTGACCCCTTAAACACAGAAATTTAGACTCTATATTCTTTTTTACCCTATGCCGTTTTTTATTAGCTTGCTTAGTTAGACCTCAACGGAGCAACAGCTTCTTGCACGATTTCTTCCGGTTCAAGAAGTCATTATAAATAACCCAGAGCTATTTCTCCTTCGTGATTAATCTCAACTACATATTTACCTCTCACGTATAGGAACGTATCTGCTGATACTGCTATAACATCATCTAAAGCATTTTGAATAATTCCGAATTTAGCTTTTAGTACGGGGAATTTATCATGGCTCCAATAAATTTCAATTTCTTCTTCTGAACTTAGTAATTCTGTTAACTCAACTAAATTGCTTATGTTCATTGGGTTACTAAACTTTTCCCAATCTAATCTTCCCCATTCAGTAAATGGAACATGTTCTTCAAATAGGCCATATAGTTCTTCACTCTTATAATCGGAAAATATTGTTACGCCATCACCTAAAGCCTCTAAACATTCATAAAATAAAGCTCCATAGTCTTCCTTAATTTTTGCTTTTTGTTTTGCAATTAGTAATTCTAATTTCTTCTTTCTGTCTTCTTTTTTCATTAATCTTCATCCATTCAAAAGGAGTGTCGTTTTTTGAATTAACCAGCACCCATAATCAACAAGAAAACACCGATAATCTTTATCACCTATAGCTTACCGGTAGTGGAATAGCTGGTGTACCACTACTCTCGCTGTCTCTCTCGAAATTTAGTTAATGCAAAATACTAACCTATTACTACTTTTGCTTTACGTTTAAAAAACATAAAGTAAAAAAATACGGCTATTGTGATACATAAAATACCGCTTACTAAACCGAAGTAAAAGAAGATTTGACCACCTAATGTTGGAGAATTAAAAACTGAATAACTAAGTACAAACAAGCTACCAGCTAACAATGACAGAAAATAAATAAATAGTTTTATTTGGCTCTTATATAACTGGTATCCAATTAAAAGTAACAAATACAATCCACTGCATACCATAATAAGCGGAAAAGTTGGTTGAAATTTCGCTGCGTATACAAAATGGTCAAGTTGTGAAATTTGCTTAACATTTTGTACTTCCCCATTTGTCAATTGAGAAAATGATGTTGAATATTCCCATTCCCATGGGTTATCTAATATAGCACTTCCTTCATACCAACTAGCAAAAGTAGAAAAAATAAGAATAACAGTAGCTATTCCTAATTGAATAAAAAACCAAAACAAGCATTTCACAACCTTTCACTATTCTTAAGTAACCTCTATTTTAAATTTATTATTTATAGATACCTACTTCTCACTTTTAATTAATCCATTTCAAAATTTATATTCGACTAACCAACTCACTACTTCAACAAGGAGAGATACTAATCCTGCTTAAAAAGTTCCTCTTCTTATTCCACTTAAGCATCCTTTAATTGAAGAAGCCAGTTTAATTCTAAAAAATCCTCCAATATTCTTTATTATTTAGGTTTTTAGCACACCATTGATAATGTCCATCTTCGCAATTATCTGAATAAAAATTGGCAGATATAAAGCTATATATTAGAACATAAAAATATAATCTTTTTCTAACATCTTCACCTAATTTTGAAATAATTAGGTTTAAATATCTCTCATTTATATTTGCGTTTAACTCATTATACATATCAAAACATACCCAACTTATTGCAATATCAAATAAATTGTCACCGTACATTGTCATCGATCCAAAATCAATTACTCCTGTAACCATCCCTTTCTTATTAATTAGTAAATTACCAGGATAAAAATCTCCGTGAATTAAAGAATACTCACCTTCATAACCCAATGACAACATTTCTACTAATTGATTAACTTTCGAATAGTAATTCACGACATCCCTTTTGAAATAAGCTTCTAGTTCCTTCTGTTTACTAAATATAATTTCTTTCAATAAGTCAAACCAACAATTTATTTTTAGTAAAGAAATTTGATTATCGTTAAATAGAGTAAAACCTTCGAGACTAGATTTTACTTTTACAGACTTCAATTCAAGATTTGCATTAATATAATTTTCCATCATTTTATTTTGTTCTTTATAATTCATCTCTGAGATCATACTTTGCAAATTACTACCCTCAATTCGTTTTTCAATAGTTACTAAAATGCCGTTTTCCTCAAAGGTATCATAAATATAAGGAAGCTCATAGCTCAAAGAAATTGAATTAATCTTAGAATAAAACTTCTTTAGGATTTTTTGCTTATTAGAATCGGACATATCATTATACAATTTCAATACTTTATTTTTGTCATAAACATAAACTTCGGCCTCCATTCCCGATCCTAAGAAATCTGATTTAGAAACATTAAATTTATCCAATAATATTGATTTGGCATTATTTTTTGTCATCCAACACCTCAAAATTTTCTTGTATATTGTACTATGCTGCTCGTTACCTCAACAGGACAAGTAATGCCTTGTTAAAATATTGCTTTCGTTACTTTACGTACATTCTTTCACAATGTTAGGAAGAAGAGATATCCCCAGTTTACTTGAATAAGTTATGTTTACTAGAATTCCAGTTATCATAATGAATGAGGTTGTTAATTTGAACTCTTTTTTCCCAATTCTCTTTTTCTAAAATAGGCGCTTGGGGATAATTATCCGTAAAACCAAGAGATATTAACGCGACGGGTTCAATATGAGGCGGTATATGAAGGATCTCACGGACATCCGTTTTTTTATAGAAACTAACCCATCCCATAGCAACGCCCTCAGCATAAGCAGCTAACCACATATTTTGAATGCAACAAGCAACCGAGAGAATATCTGTTTCTGGAATCGAATTTCGTCCAAGTACGTGCCCTCCTCCCCTAGTAGGGTCACAGGTGACACAAATGGTTACTGGAGCTTCCTTTAACCCCTCAAGTTTTAAGGATAAGAATTTAGTCTTTTTTTCATCCTCATAGTGAATAGCTAAAGCTAGAATTTCTTTTTGGCAGGCCTTTGCAAGGCTATCTTTGACTTCTTGTGATTCGATAAGTATAAAGTCCCAAGGCTGCATAAACCCAACAGAAGGAGCATGGTGACCTGCTAGTAAAATACTTTTCAACTTCTCTTCCGGCAATGGTTTGCTATTAAATTCTCTAACGTCTCTCCTTTCAAAAATTGCTTTATAAACGCCATTTTTCTGTAACCTTTCTAACATGTCTTTGTTTCCTCCTTTTTTAAAATTTGTAGTTGAAACATAGAGAAGTGAAATTTAATTTTTACATTAGACAACCTCTTGTGAAGATAGCTCCTTTAGTTTCAAACCGGAGCATCTTGCTTCATCAAAGTTCGTTAATTTATTTGCTCAATCGTTTCTGCGCTTTTTAAAGGTATTCCAGGTAATACTTTGATTAGTTGTTCCTTGAACTGAATCTTTATCTTTTTTCCAATCTCTAGATCAGTAAGTTCTATCAATGTATTATCAGTATCAAATATCATCGTCTCACTATCTACTAATACATTCACCAAATTTTCAGTTGGATTTAATGTTTTGTTGCTTTTTACAGTAAGCATAATAGGATACTCATCTTGCCCATATTCAATATCCTTAATTGTAAAAGTTTCAATCTTAATAAAAAAGCTGGAACTAACAAGAACTAAGATAAAAATGAAAACAATAATAATCTTTTTCATTTGTCCTCCTCTATTTTCACTTGTTTCCCCGTTCAGTTGATCTTTTATTGAACTACCCACCAGTTATGGATTAGGCTATCCCAGTCGCACCGACGGTTAGAAATCCGTGCATGTTTCTGAGAGACGAATTCTTTTAGAAGCAGAGACATGGGGAGTGGTCCCTTGCCTCTCTGCAAGTATAAAGATATCTAAAACATTTTAGATGTTTGGTGAGTGGTTGGAAATTCATAGGGTGAATAATGTTTCCAGTTAAGAATGCTGCTTACTAAAAGTGGTCTTCTTCTCATATGTTTAGAAAAATCAACATATTTCCTGTATGATTAACGCTTTCGTTCAATGATAATTATCCCAAAACGTTTCTTCCACTAAAAAATATTCTTCATGAGAACATACAGCTAATAAACATTTATCATTATGAAAAACATTATATCTTTTGGTAACTCACCACGTAAAAAAACATAAGGAGATTTTAGTCTTCTTATGTTTTTTTATTATTTATCTTTTTATTTTTGCTTCTTTTTCAAATACTCCGCACGTAGTTTTTCAAGTTTCTGCTTTTTATCAGTTTTAGCAGGCTTCTGTTTTTCATGATACTTTGTCACAGCAGCCTTTCCTTTGGTATCCAATTGATATTTCCCCACTTTTTCTCACCTACTTTTCTTATTTTTAAAGAGATTCTATTCAACAAATATAATATACCTTATTCACATTTTACTGAAAAACCTTAGTATTATTTTGTACTGCTAACTTTAGATATATCAGAAAAAATAATAATCGATTTTTTCTTCATTCGTATCTCCAAAGGAAAAGGTATTTTCCAACATTGCTGGGCAGTATTGATCCAACTATATATTTCTAGTAATAGCCACCAAATCTCTTCCAATAAGCGCAAAGCTTATTCTAAATTTTCCATAGCACTTTTAGTTCTCCATTAATTCTTCAATAAGGTCAATAGCACCCTTTAAACGGTCTTCATAATTACCTTTTAAGACTTTATACTGGATATTTTGATTGTCTAATAATTTTTTTAAATAATTGTTATTCTTTAATCTTTCTTCTTCTTTGCCATGAATTCTTAAACCATCATCAACCCATTTTACATCTGGTTCAAGATAAATCCAGAGATCATAATCCTGTACTTTTGCTATTTCATCAAGCACTTTTTGATGCTTATTATTGTATAGATTCGAATAAAACTGTGTCACAATTGTTTCAGTATCCAAAAACAAAAGCTTGTTTGCTCTTTCTATCGCTTTTACCTCTTCCATTTTGTGACCATAGGCAATTTGTTGATAGTCCTCTTCTATTATGATTCCATCACAGCCTCCTAGTTCATCACACACTGTTCTTCCATACTCAGCTACATATGTTGTGTTGTAGATTTTCGCAAGATTTCTAACTAATGTTGATTTCCCACAGCTTTCTGTTCCAACAACGACAACTTTCTTAACAAAGTACGATTTAATGAAATCAGGGATATAATCCCAATGATGAAAAACTCCATCTTCACGAATTTTAGTAGCTGAAATAGGCATGTGTTTTCGGTTAGGGTCAATTAATACATGTTTTGTATTTGGATATAACTCACTAAACGTATCTTTATATGAAGGCTCAGAACTAAACACATAATCAATTGGTTTAGCAATTTTCTTTTTTATTAATTGACTCCCTTCCTTCCAATTATAGTCATCATTGCCGTAATCATCTTCTATGGCGATGACTTTGACATTCGGCATATCTTTTGTTAATTTAGATAGCCAGCGCAATCGAATTTGAGGGTCGATCTCTTTCATTTTGGTACCTTCACATAGTTCTTTATCACGTTTAGAACTATGAGATAAAATGACATATAGCTCATCTACAATAGAAGAAGCATAGATAATTGCATATACATGCCCCAGGTGAAGCGGAAGGAATTTTCCCCCAATAAAACCGACTGTCATTTATAGCACCTCCTGATTTTGTTTCATGTGCATTTTTCGCCAGTTAACATAGCCATATATACTATTTACGAGGAATGCTGACCACATGATAATCATTGAAATATCATTTCCACCTTGAGATATCAGAGCACTTACCCAGAGTAAAATAGATAGAATATTTACCGATATCCACAGAAGCCATTGTTCGGCAAATCGCTTTAGCATAAGAATTTGTGCTGTTACGGACAATACATTTGTTGCTGAGTCATTCCAAACATTGTTACCACCTAAATATTTCAAGAAATATCCATAGACAACTGTCAGTACTAAAACGCATATGATTGTGTAGAACCAGCCTGATTTTGATAGACGTTGAATTCGAACATCTTCTCCTTGTACATTATGTACGGTTTTGTTTTGACTCCAAAGATAAATTCCTATAAATTGAACTGGAAAATAAAATAGAGCATTTAACATCGTTTCACCATATAGGCCATAGCCATATGCAATGTAGGCATATGTGGCTGTCTGAACAATCCCGAAGTAATAGTTTGATATTTTACCCTTTGCAACTAACACGACACAAAACATTCCACTAATAGAAGCTATTAATCCTAGGAGAGAATCCGACCATACAAAAAACAGATAAATATTAATCAATGTAAAAATTAATAACCACCCTTTTTCAAAACGTGTCCAATCTTTAAGAATAGCCATTCAATCCCCCTGTTCTAGTAATAAACTTCTGCAAATATACCCAACTTAATAATCAAACCAAAATCCTGCTATATTTAATCCTTTAATTGTTTCTAGGTTATCAGCATCCAATAGCATACCAACGCCTATTCCTCCAGTGTAGATATTCATTGTTGTACTTGACTTTCACCTATTAGATCTTTATTAATGTTCTTAATCCTTACATTTTTCAGTAACTACCCAACTTAGTAGATTTAATTATAGGATTAGTTTAAATCTGAAAGGAAGACTCGGTATAGCTTATCGTCATTTTCATCAGGATTCCCACGTCCATCGGTGTTATTAGTAATGAAATAGAGGGATTGACCTTCTATTCGTATATCGCGAATTCTTCCAAGTCCAGATATGACTTCTCGTTGTTCACCTGTTTCAATGTTAAATTCTAACACAGCAGATCCTCTTAATGCTGCCACATATAATTTTCCATTATCATAGTCCATACCAGAAGGAGCCCACGTATTTGTATTTCCAGAAGTAAACAGGGGTGAAATCATCCCTTCTTGTTCCTCATGACCTTCAATGACCGGCCAGCCGTAATTTTGACCTGCTTCTATTACGTTAATTTCATCGTTTGCACTATTGCCGTGTTCACTTGAAAAAAGTGTACCGCTAGACGACCAAGTCAATCCTTGAGGATTTCGGTGTCCATAACTATACACGTAGGAATTCGAAAACGGATTATCACTCGGAATCGAGCCATCAAGATTCATTCTTACTATTTTCCCACCTAACGAATTGAGATCTTGTGCAATAGTAGGTACAGCCGCATCACCGGTTGTTGCATAAAGCTTTCCGTCGTCACCTATTTTAAGCCTACCTCCATGATGAACTGTACCACTTGGGATTTCGTCAAGTAGTACACTCTTTTCTCGCCAAACGTTGTCTTCTAACCGTAATGTAACAATACGGTTTAATGGCCCAGAGCTATCAGCATAAGTATAATAGGCGTACGCTCTATTCGATTGTGAAAATTCTGGGTCCAGTACGAACCCTAATAAGCCTGCTTCTGGCACTGAAGCAAGTTCTTTATCTAATACTACATCTTGCCTTTCCATTTCTCCATTTTCTATTTTTATAATGGCTCCTTGTCTCTCTGTTACATAAAATGTATCTTCGAATAATTCTATCGACCAAGGAATAGTAAGGTTCTCCGCAATGACTTCTGGACTGTCATCTAGCTTTATTTGGTCTTGTTTGTCTTCCGTTTCTCCCTCTCCTAATGTCACTTCCTGGTCAGGCTCCGTATTTGGGTCGTCAATAGTAGTAGCACATCCTGCAATCATAAATAGTAGACATATAGATACGCCTATCATTTTTTTCATCGTAATCACCTCTACCTTTCACGTATTTTATAATAGAATTCTATTAAAATTATTAAATCTAGCTTGAGCCCATATGTACATTCTCTCATAATGCCATCACAAAATAAAAACATCTACTTTTACCTTATGAAAACAACTAACAGAGGGAGTGTCTCGGATTATTTGTCATGTAGATTTGAACCAAATAAAAAAAGTGCAACAATTTCCTTGTTACACCTGTAATGCCATTACAAAAAAACTATTTGCATGGGGAAATCTTTTTTGGTTCTCTAGCTCATGCCATGTTCTATTGTAAAAAGATGCGATTCATATACGTATTTCACTTATAATATTGGCATATCATTAATACATTACCATCACAATCTTTGAAGGTGAATTCAGCATGGTCGTCATATTGTTGGAGGGGCTGAAGGTCCACATTTTTCTCACTCAACATACGGTATGTACTTTCAATGTTTTCCGTGCTCAAAACAAAATATGCTTTTTCGGCAGGCGGTGAATCTACTGATTTAAATAGATGCATAACGTATTGTCCATATACTGTAAGTTCTACAAAATCATTAAAATCATAATTTCCTACAGAAAACCCAAGGTTCTCACAATACCATTGACTTGCATATTCTAGGTTTTTCACATAATGCATGATTCCAACAATCTCTTTCTTGACTATCTTCATTTTTATCCCCCCTACTTGGTTCCACTTTTGAAGTAACCTTCAACAAGAAAAAGCGAATACGCTTTATTAATCACTCATTGAAACTAAAAGTGAATTAGTTGTTATTAAAAATCCAGGTTTTAAACTCGTCATTTTGTCCTTGTAATTTCCAACCTGATTTAAAATAATATTCATTAAAATTGGAGTTAATCGGACATAATGCAACAATAGGCCATTCATTTATCGTTAATAACATCTTAGGTAATAATCCTTTTCCACGGTACATTTCGCTTATCGCATATTGATATAAAGAAATACTATTTTGTGTTTTTTTTCGGTAAAATCGAAACGCTCCCACTACTTGACCTTCTACTGTTGCTACTACCAATTGCTTTCTTAATATGGCTGCTTTAATCCCAAGAGGACAAAGAAATTCTTCAGAATAAACTGCATTGTTATTGCGGTCTAGATTTTCGTTAAAGAAGGTCACTACTTCTGATATATGAGTTGGGTTTGCTAAAGCTATTTGCACTCTTCTCCGCCCCTTACTTTAACACTTTTAAGAAATAAGAGATTTATATATTTCTCCAATTATTCCATCTAATTGATGAACGCCTAATTCTGCATTCGTCATCATTACTGCACCTTTTTCTAAATGTGGATACGCCATCATCATACACTGAAATCCTACTCCCCAACCGAGTGATGTGATTTCCAGTTCTTTTTCCGAACCTTTAAGAAACACGCCTAATCCTGTCCAACTTTTACCTCTTTGTGGGGTAATCATTTCTTTTGCTAAACCTTCTGAAATTCCGAGTTTACTTTTTCCTTTTAAGGCATTCATTACTTCAAGAACTAGTGCTGCTAAATCTAATGAAGTTGACCATAATCCAGAGGCTGCTGGATAAGGGTATATAGGATACTTCCCATCTACTAATTCACCGTTTTTATTATGACCACAACAAAAGTTTCTTTCATTCATCTCTATCATCGTTGTGTTTAAATGGCTATTTCCCATCTCTAATGGGTTAAATATAAATTCATTCACTACCTGACAAAATGGTTTTTTCGTTACATCTTCAATTAGCTGTTGAATCACACAAAAACCAGCATCTGAATAATGGAATTCACGTTCTGGCTCGCACTGTACTTTAATAGGAACTTTACAATAAGGCGTTATACCTTCTAACAATTCAACCATTGAAGGATTGATATCACCGGGACTTAATTCAGAAAAACTCCCCTCAGGATCCTTGATTCCAGATTGATGGCAAAGCAAGTTTCGTAACGTTACTTTTTTATGACTTGTAAATATATCTTCAGGTACTTTCCACGTTACAAGTCTTTCATTTACATTTTCATCAAAATTAAGAAGCCCTTCTTCAACTAGCTTTATCGCCAATATCCCTGTTAAAAACTTGCTAATAGAGCAAGCACTGAAAACCGAATTCCCATTTACTTTTCTATTGCTTTTTGCTTCGAGTATACCGTAATTTACTGTTCCACTGATTTGACCGTTTTCAATCAATGCAATACTCATACCGTTTACATTATAATGTTCCATTCGTTCTCCAATGTTAATGTTTTTTATTTGCATGTTTTCCCCCTCAATAACGTTATAAATGAATTATAACACGAATGTACGTTCGTTTGTATTAATATGGAAAACTGAATTCTTTATTTCTATAACTGCCCGTAATTTGAACAATGCTAATAGGCTGCTAGTAAGCAGCCTTCATGTTACGTTTTGAGGTGTTCGTACTCACTTTTAGTTAAGCCATACACGTATTCATCGTAGTGTTGTCCGTTCGTGAATATCATATTTCTTAGCTTTCCTTCTTGGGTAAAACCGAGATGCTCTTGGAGAGCAATTGAATTTGTATTGAATGAGTATACATACGCATTACTTTTTTGATAGCGGAGTTCTTCGAAATAATAACGTAATATTATCCTCACAGCATCCGAAGCATATCCTTTACGCCAGTGTTCTCGGAATATTGCGACTCCGTACTTAAATGTTCCATGTCGTGCATCACAACTATTGGTGTTGATGCTTCCAACCAGCTCACTATCAAAAGTTTCAATGGCAAGAATAACATTATCTCCATTCACGTATTCAGACTCTCGGTTTGACGCCCACGACTTGGTTCCTTCCTCAGATCTGGGAAAGTAAATTACATCACACAGCCTTGCACCCTGAGAATCGAAGTCATTTTGATGGAACTTCTCCCAGTCGGAAGCTAAAATAGGACGTAATCTAACCTTTTTACCTGACCAAATATAGTTATTCAAAAGTTCCTCTCCTCATCAGATAGCTAGTTGAATATCCATATACGGGGGAACTCCATAACTACTCTTGAGTACTCGTTATGTAATTCCTGATCCTACTCTCTGATATCCGCTTTTACTAATCGCAATTCTTTATCTTTTTCATCTTTACACAATATTCCTTCTGACCTGTTAGCAGAAAAAGATGATAGCTATTAAGCTATTTCCAACCTATAGTGAAATTGTTTATTCCACATGGTCAATTGTAATTTGAACGCTTCTAATGTTTTAGCTACACCAGCATTATCATTAGTATCTGTAACATTGTTTGCGATGTATTTGAGTTCTTCTATTGCATTCCCCATTGCTACAGGGTAACCACATAGTTGAAACATTCCTTATTTAGAAAACCAGATTCTCGATATTTGTAAAGGGTTAATAACTGACTTTAATCTACCGTCGGGATGAAATAATTTTATAGTTTCCATTTTCTTGAAATCGTATGATGCTTGCTCTAAGTTTTCCAATAGTTTACTTGTTTCACTTTCGCTAAGATGGAATGAAAGTGATTGACCAGCCAGCATAATCTCAGCTCTAGTATTATCTTTAGTTTCATTCTTTCTACTAAACATTAAAATTTGCCTCCTCTTGTATTTTTACGTTACACTGTCTCACTTTTTTATTATTTTCATTTAATCGGACACCTTGTTACATTTGCTTTTATGCTCTATGTCAATTGGGCTGCCTTGTCCACGAAACTTTATTCATTCGGGTACAGATTCTGATATGTTTCAACGGTATGTATAATTAATTTCTTTAGGACATTGATATCGATATCCGCTAATTTATTTACATAAATACAAGCCTTGCCCTTCGTATGTTTTCCAAAGTTTACTAATAATTTTTCTCTTTCCTCACTCTCATAGGATAAATAAAGACTAATTTTCGCCTTCCTTGGTGAAAAACCGACTAAGGGCGCATCCCCTTCATGTCCTGATGCATACTTATAGTGATAGCTACCAAAGCCTATAATACTAGGGCCCCACATTTTCGCTTCGTAACCAGTAACCTCTTCAAAGATTTCTACTAACTGATAAGCATCCGCTTTCTTCTTCTCATTTTCCACACTTTCAATAAATTCAATGACGCTATTGTCGGTTTCTTTCGTCTTTGGTTCATACATACATTCGTCCTCCTACCCTAAGAGTATATACTCCTCTGCACTACTGTCCTCACTATTACATACAAACAATTAAACTATAAAAAAGTCTTAGACTAATTTTTTTGAACAATATCGGTTTTTGATGCTACATCTGCTCCGTCACAAGCAACCGATTTCCACTTGGATCATAGAACCAGAATTCTTTGCCAATCCCATCAATGAATCTTACAGTCTCTTCCGTATGTACGTTAGCCTCATTTAATTCTCTATGTAATTTCTCTGCATCTTCAACGATGAATGATAGGACCGCATATTCATTGCCATTGATATCTTTATAATTCCACGTATCCTTTGATTCTACGAAAAAGATGGGGGCACTATTTGGGACTTTCATAATCCATTGGTCCCATTCTAGCTTTAAATGCTGCTGATACCAGGCTTTGGACTCTTCAATATTTCGGGATGGTACAAATATAACAGAATATCCTTTGAGCACAATTAATTCCTCTCTTCACTAAGGTTTTTGTTCAATATCGAAATGCGATTGATTCACATCGTCAATCAGGCCCCGTTTTCCATACCTCGTTCTTCTACTGCTCGAATGAAGTGCCCATCTGGATCATAAAAAGTAAAGTAGCCAAAATCATTATTTAGTACTGGTTCTTTCTCAATTTGCACACCAGATTGTTTAATCCGTTCGTGCAAAGCGAGCAAATTATTCGTCATTAACTCCATCATCGTCACATAGCCCGCATTGTTTGTGATAAAAAAAGAATGAGGAAACACAAACTTTAATTGTGTGATTTCCTCAGGCTTGGTTTCCATTAAAAAAATACCAGGACCATTTCCATTTTTTAATCCAACATGAGCCTCACCAAACTCAAAATCTGCTGAAATCAAATCATAGCCTAACACATCACAATAAAAATCGACCGACTTTCTCAAATCAGAGACTGGAAACCTCATGCAACAGTAACCGATAACATCCCCATCATTCATTTTTTGGTTCGGCATATCTTACACTCTCCTTTTTATTAGCATAATATTTTATCACTTGCCGTTTCAGTAGAAACAGTAAATTACATTCATTCAAATTCTTCTTTAAAGATTTTATAATGGTAGAATTCTTGGTTATCTATTTCAACATCCCTGCTATGGTGAAAGCCACATTTTACTATTACTTTATTCGAAGCTATATTTTGAGGTAGAACGACTGCATTTAGTTGTTCAACATTAGTCTTTTCAAATAAGTATTTCATTAAGCCTTTCACTGCTTGAGTTGTATAACCCTTGTTCCTATAATGCTTAGATATAGCAAAAGCTACTTCTCGATTTGGTAGACTAAGTTCCTCTTTAATACCGGTATTACAGAAACCGATCAATTGATCATTCTCTTTCAAAAATATCCCAAGCTTAAGCCATTTATCACCTACAATCAATTGTAAATAAATGAGTAATTATCAATCGCCTCCTTTCAAGTTCTTGTAAACAACCTTCAATTACAATGACTTATAACTTTGCATAATAAAAAGCAACTACAAAATAATTCTACTATTAACCAAAATTACCTTCTTTTGTTACATATAAGTTATTCATTTATCCTAAGAGTTCTTTACACTCTAAATAGCTATAAAAGTCCAATTTCTTAACACTAAAATTAAGAAATTGGACTTTTATCATGACAAAGACATAACAATCGTTCGTCTTCTCAAAATCCTACAAGTAACAGCATTTTTTTCAGCTACTACTATTAAAATTTTTCTATGACAATTTTCCCAATGGATTTACCTGTCTCTAGTAATGCATGCGCTCTTCGCAACGTTTCTGTATTAATTGGCGAGAATTGTTCGGTTACGGTCGACTTTAGTATCTTCTTATCAACTAAATCGGCTACTTCGTTCAAGAGCTTATGTTGTTCAATCATATCTTCCGTTTGGAACATAGCTCTTGTAAACATGAGTTCCCAAACCAACGTTGAACTTTTGTTTTTTAACAATGTTAAATCAAGAGGTCCATCTGTTTCGACGATTGAACAAATTTTCCCCTGAGGAGCAATCGCATTTGCCATGTTCACCCAATGTTTATCTGTTGAGTTAAGACATAGAATGTAATCAACCGTTCTAAATCCAAACTGCATTAATTGTGGAACGAATTCTTCAAAGTGATTTATCGTATAATCAGCCCCTTGTTTTTTTGCCCAAGCAATAGACTCAGGTCTAGACGCAGTACCAATCACTGTTAGGCCCGCCCATTTAGCTAACTGTATTGCTATCGATCCAACTCCCCCTGCTGCCCCAATAATAAGAAGCGTTTTATCTTTATTCTCGTTTGCATTACAACTAATATCCGAACGGTCAAATAGTGCCTCATACGAAGTAATCGTTGTTAAAGGTAAAGCAGCAGCTTGTGCAAAGCTTAAAGATTTTGGTTTTTTACCTACAATCCTCTCGTCAACAAGATGGAATTCACTATTCCTGGATTAACTACAATAGCTTTTACACGATCCAACAAGCTTTCTCGATTATCAATGGGCAGATAACGATACAATCCTACAGCCTTCATAGTTTCCATAGTTCAATTCATCCTTTCAAAGTCTTTTTAATTCATTTCTTTAATTCCTTTATACTTGTTACAATAGATTAAATGGATATTTTTTGTAAGTATGCACATTTTTGTTGTATAGTATCATTTTTTAAGTACACAGGGAAGTTTATAAAGAGGTACCACCAAAGGTAGAATATTCGTTAACTGAGTTCGGCCAGACATTAGAACCCATTATTATGCTAATGAGAGATTGGGGAGAGAGGTATAACAAAAGGATTGCTATTCAAGAGTAGTTTTAGAATTAAAAAGAAACGGAAGTCAACTTTCTTCCGCCTCTAATTCTTATCCTGTTATCCATCGTTTGATTCAATTTTAATTAATTATGGTTTTATCCCTGTTGACCACGACTAATCAGATGCTCGACTACTTCTTCAAGTGATAAACGATTACTGTGACTAATGGAAATTCCTCGTTCTTCTAACTCTTTCTCAATGAGCGGTAGATGGTCTGTAATGATTTGAGGCGGGGTTTCTTCTACCTTTAATATATGGGGATGCTCTTCATCTAGAAGATGAGAAACCCACAACCTCGCCCACTTATCATGGATATCATCTTTATTCATTGTCGAGATCAATTTTCCATTATCTATAATCGTGATAAAATCGCACAGTTGTTTTACTTCATCAATATTATGGGTGGCTAATACAATGCTTCGTTCACCATCCTCCATGTAGTTCATCAAATCTTCTTTCATTTTCTGCTGGGATATCATGTCGACACCGGCTGATGGCTCATCTAATAATAGGAGCTTTGCTTCATGACAAAGAGAAAATACAAACTCTACTTTTTTCTTCGTTCCTTTCGAGCATTTTCCATATTTTTGACTTTCATCAATGTTGTACCGTTCCAGCAAATATTTATACTGCTGATGGTCCCAGTTTGAATACCAATAAGAAATTAATGATGAAAGGTCTTTGATTGTTAAATAATGAAATGGTTCTAGTAGTTCACCGGCATAGCCAATTTGTTTTTTTATTTCTGTCTCTTCTTCGCTCAACTTCTTCCCAAAAAAGCGAATTGATCCCACGTCTGTTTGAAGTAAGTTCATCATCATTCGAAAAAAAGTTGTTTTCCCTGAACCATTGGCACCTATTATGGCTACGGCAGTTCCAGCTTCAACCTTAAAATCTATTGGACCAAACGTAAATTTTTTATACTGCTTTGTCATTCCTTGAATATCAATCATTGAGGTATTCATCTTCATCCCCCATTATTTATTATCAAAGTATCTTTCTAACACGTCACTGAAAATCATCAATAAATCATCTCTTGTGCATCCGACTTGCTTTCCTTGCTCGATCGCTTTAACGAATGCGTCATACACAACCTTTTGTTTCGCTTCTTCCTTTTGGACATCCTCAATTTCTCGTACGAATGTTCCTTTTCCTTGAACCGTTTTGATATAGCCACTGGTTTCTAAATTTTGATACGCTCGCCTCGTTGTTATGACACTACATGCTAAATCACTTGCCATCACTCGAATGGAAGGAAGCGGCGTGCCTGGTGGAAGATGCCCACCTACGATGAGTGCTTTTACTTGTGTTTCAATTTGATGATAAATCGGTTCTCTGCTTTCTTCAGATACTCGAATTGGTAATTTCATCGCTTCCTCTCCTTTCATTTACAAGTAATCTCTTCTTTGAAGTCTAATGGTGAGTAGTTTGTTCCAAATGAAGGTGGCACATAGACCGACAATGATCGATACGAGGGCCAATGGCCATCCATGATTTTTTACTAAGATGAGAACCGTCTCAACAATTCCTCTTTCAAGTAGGTTATAGGTCAATATAAACATGACGATAAAAACAAAAATAAAAATCCACGGAACAATATGCAAGACTTTTCCGTTTGTCCCAAACTCAATAAATGGATTAATTCCTGCAATAGCTAATGAATACCCAAACCAAAAAAGGATAAAGATTAGATACTCACTCATCGACATGTATTCAAAGAAATGGGATGGCAGTGCAACCGTTATCGTTACATAGAAAGCGAGAGACATGATAAAAAGGATAACAAACATAAGCAGCATTCGACTTAACGAGAGCACTGATACAGGAATTGGTAATGACCGAAATAAGGCCATTCTCTTACTAAATGGATCATCTTTTATCGTTTGAAAGCTTAAATAAGGTCGCGACATAAAAATCGCTCCAAACGATGGCGTCAGCACGAGAAAGATAATATCCATTATTGCAATTCTATCAAATATCTGCCCCCCACCAAATAAATAACTTACAGACTGTTCAAGAAGGATACTAGTAAAAATAGCTATAAGAATCGTTGCTCCTACAGTTGAAATAATGGAGACCGATTGTGATTTAAACTCCTTTTTAGCTAACCAAAATGCCTGTTGTAACAAGTTAATTCCTCCTATTCAAAAAGATTTGGACGCTCTCCAAGGCCTAGGAAGTCAATACCGAAATAAAACAATATCGCAAATAACAAACTCCAAAAGCTGATACTTATTGTCATCCAATACGCCGTTTTCCTCTTTGCTCCCCCGAACGTCAAACTCATAAAGGCAGTTAGGTGACTTCCTACAATTAAAGGACCAATGAGGGCAAGCCCTGGTAAGCCATACTTATTCCATAAATTTTTTGCTCTTACAGCTCGTTTACCTGGTTCCTTTTCTTCTTCTTTTTTACGTTTTTGTCTCCATGCTTTAATTTTATCAACAAAAACAATGACAATTAAAACCGTGACGATATTTCCAATTAGGGCAAGAATGATAGCAGGAACTGTAGATAACCCCGCAATCATCGCTAACGGAATGACGCTATACGCTTCAAAAAAAGGTACCGCAGCCAGTATTAAAACGAGAACATACGCCCATAAAGTATTCAATATATTCATCTGAAACCCCCTCCAAGTGTTATGGTGTTTATATCTATATACACACTATAACATCTATATCGAATATTGCAAACCATTTTATAAAAAAAGGCTGACACTTTTATTTCATTTCAGTGTCAGCCCTAGGTATGAATTGCATTCTAAGTATTTAATTGGTTCATTCAGAACTTATTCATTCGGATACAGATTCTGATATGTTTCAACTGTATGTAAAATTAATTTCTTTAGCACATTGATATCGATATCCGCTAATTTATTTACATAAATACAAGACTTACCCTTCGTATGTTTCCCGAAGTTTTCTAATAGTGTGTCTCTTTCATCACTTTCATAGGATAAATAAAGACTAATTTTCGCCTTTCTTGGTGAAAAACCGACTAACGGCGCATCCCCTTCATGTCCTGATGCATACTTATAGTGATAGCTACCAAAGCCTATAATACTAGGCCCCCACATTTTCGCTACGTAACCAGTAACCTCTTCAAAGATTTCTACTAACTGATAAGCATCTTCCTTCTTTTTCTCATTTTCCACATGTTCAATAAATTCAGTAACACTATTGTCGGTTTCTTTCGTTTTTGGTTCATACATCAATGTACTCTCCTATTCATTTAATTACTACTTATCAACATTACATTCATATGTCAGGAAACCCTTAAAAAGGTTATAAGGAGTAGACTTAACCTAACGTGATAATCTTTTAGTTCCGAAATGATGCTGTTAATGTCACCTCATAACATTGTGAGCAATTGCCTATTCATTATTAAACTTCTTCGGCCTGAGAATTTCGACTTCCTCGACGTAGGTTATGCCTGAATAGTTCTCGAAGTATTTTGCTGCTACTTGATTCATAATGGTTTCAGCCATTGTTTTTTCTTTAACAATAACTTCAATTTTAACGTTCGCAAAATCTTCAATGACCGAGGCTCGGTCTGAGGTGGAACGGACATTACGGCTTCCTTTCCCTCCTGCTGCGACAATGGTATAGCCCCTTGCTCCGTAAGACTCGATAATTCCGATTACGCCTTTTAAAATTAATTTCTCGGTGATGATTACGACTTTTTCTGCTTTATGAAGAGTCATTCTTTTATTCTCCTTTCCTATAGATTAAAAACCACTTTCGCCAGCGCGATAAAGAGTGGAATACAAACGGCTATTGCAATTGGTGTCCCCACACTGGTAGAGGCCCCAATATAAGCCGATGGATTTGCAGAAGGAACGGCCGCTCTTAATGTTGGAGGACCTGAAATATCAGAGCTTGAAGCTGCAATGATAGATAGGAGGATTACCCCACCTGGACTAAAACCAACAGTAATATGAGCAATATACCCTAGACCGAAAGCCAACAATCCATGGATAATCGGCGCGATCACAGCATAGACCGCATATATGTGTGCAACTCTTCGTAGCTCGTTGATACGGGCATAGGCTTCCATTCCCATGACTAGTAACAGTATGGACAAAAACCCGCGGAACAGTGGCTCATAAAAGCCTTCCAGCACACTTTCAGAATTCGTAAGTAAACCAAGGGCCAGTCCAAGAAGAAGGGCAGATAAAGCCGAACCACGTAGACTTTCTTTAACAATTCCCCAAACATCAACTTTACTGTCTTTACCTCCATTTTGTTTTTTCAGATGAATGTTGGCAAGTACAATCGCTAAAATAAGAGCTGGAATGTCCATAAACGGATAAAGTGCAGCAACCCACGCTTCATAAAAAATAGCTTGTTCTTCGAGTATGACCATAGCAGCAGCCAATGTCGAGGCACTCACGGCTCCAAATATTCCAGCAGTCGCAATTCCGTCTTCTCGTTTAATCCCTGGCAAGAGAGAAAAGACAAAACTTCCTACCAATACAATCGTTAAACCAATAATTACGGTTGAAACGGCGGGTAGGAACATCGCACTCAAATCAGCCTCACGAATTTCGATACCGCCTCTCAGGCCGATTTTCATCAAAAGCATGAACACAATAAATTGGTAAATTGCGTTCGGTATTTTCAGATTGCTACCAAGGGCAGCAATGATCATACCGCCGATAAGAAACCCAAGTGTAGGGGATTGAAACTGCACGATAATACTTTTTAATAAATCTAATAAGAACTCCATCTTCCCAACTCCTTTTTGTAAAGCTTCTATATTTGTTAGAGTGAAATATCTTTTCAAAAAAACATATTATAGTATAGAGGGCACTGTAAAAGTTAAAAACCGAACTTTTTCAGTGCTATTGATTATGGTTGCAATGGCTCCACTCGTTGCCCGCCTGCTACGAGAAACCCATTCGTAGCAAGCTTTTAAAGTATGCAACGGTTACACACTTTGCTTCGAGGGCACTGTAAAAGTTAAAAACCGAACTTTTTCAGTGCCCTCTATAGTGTGTGTCCTCCTTTTTTTAAAATGTATTTATTCAAATAAAAAACCGACAAATTCAAAATTCATGATGATAAATAATCAATGAATTTTTGAAAATTGTCGGTTTTACTTAAACTAACTCCAGCGAAGTTTTTTTAAGAACTACCTTTATGAAAATTCGAGTGAAAAAATCTAATAACTGACTGGTAATAAAAGATGCGCCCACTATTCTACTGAAGATTAAATTATTTATTAATTTATATCAAGTCAAAAAAATTGTCAACAAATATTTGTACTATACAACTTTAATCTGATGTTTCCAAAGACGCTTGGACAGCCGGGCTAATTTCGGTGTGTGGGTAATTAATTCGCTCATCGAACTCTACCCAATCGAGATTAGCCATCAGCAACAGGTATCGTTTCCCGCTAGCTGGATCACTGATGATGATATGGTCACGGCCCGCTGTTTCAACACGTCCTTGATAGACCATCGCATTCCATCTGTTGTTTCCTTGGTACGTAAAATAGAATGTACCTACCTTGCCTTTGTTGAAGCGAAGGATGTTTTCAATAAACGATTCTTCCACCACGCCTGTTAGTAGACCTTGCCCCGTTCCCATTGGAACCACAGGGGTAGAATACGCCGGCCCTGAGGGCATACCCATCGGGAAGCTGCTTGGTTGTTGTGTGGGGCTGGTCCACATCCCGGAACCTGGATAAGGACTAGCGAAGGGATTCATTGGATAATAACTAGAGTTTCCACAAGTCATGAAAAGTTCATCTCCTTATTAATTTTTATCTATAAAATTCTGGACAGTAATTCGGTACGCCGACATAGAAACAATGATTTTTGTGTGCAAATTCAAACTGTGTCATAGGCGATCTTGGCATCGTAGGGGTACATGGATCGCGATATGCTTGCCCTGGACTTGGATTAAAAAACCACAGACTCATTCTAGCTCGAGGGTCCCTATGACCATGTAACAAATTCCTTGCCCTTTGAAGGTCCTCTTCTGTAGGACGTTGTGTATACAATGCTCCGTTCAAAACAGGCTCGAAGTGAGGAATTCCAGTTCCAGGTATTGTTTGATAAATAGCATGTCTAATATTTCGAAGATTTCTAAAATCCGGTTCGCAGTCAGCCTCTACCCGATTGGCCACAACCGTTCCAACAAACTCCATCCCTTCGGCTCCCTCACCGACTGCCTCCGCTAGCATGAGCCTCGCTAACAAATCTACGTCATTTTCATTATGATTTATTCGCCTTCCCATTTTCTCACTCCCTTCTGCTTATACTTGTAATTTATTGCCTATGGTTACTTTTGGTAGCTTGCCTATTCGCCCAACTTTGGTTAATGACTTCACACATCCGAATGTAAAAACTCAAGCATCTATATTTTTAAAATGGGTCATACTTATACAAATATAAATCACGTTACAGCTAGTATAGTGGTCTATACAAATTTTTACGGATATGTTATACTACAATTAAGAGGTCCATAGACTTCAACATGCAAGGAGATGATCCAATTGATAAATAAAAATTCTCCAATTCCTATTTATTATCAGCTCGAGGAATTACTTCGAAACAAAATAGATTCAGGTCAATTGAAGGAAGGTGATGTCATTCCTTCAGAACGCACCCTTTCCGAAGATTATGCTATTAGCCGTATGACCATTAGGCAGGCGATTACCAACCTCGTGAATGAGGGTTTATTAGTAAGGGAAAAAGGACGAGGAACGTTCGTTGCCAGTAAAAAAATTGAGCAACCTTTACTAAAGCTTACAAGCTTTTCAGAAGATATGAAAATGAGAGGACTTGTTCCAGAAACAAAAATAATTGATTTTACTGAAGGAGAATTGACATTAGCTGAAACGCGAGAATTGAAAATAGAACCTCATTCTATTGGTTATCGAGTCAGCAGATTACGTTTAGCTGACCATTCTCCTATGGCTTATGAAGTGCTAACGTTGCCTAAATCAATTTTTGAAGGACTAACAAAAGAAACTATTAATCTGTCCTTTTACGATTATGTAGAAGGTTTAGGCTATACGATTGATGGTGCCAAACAAACCCTAGAACCCTCGTTGGCTTATAACCTAGAAAGTGAATTACTTCAAATTCAAAAGGGCTCTCCTGTACTTCTTTTAAAACGAGTCAGTTATTTAGAGGATGGAAGACCATTTGAGTTTGTTAAGTCTATTTATCGCGGTGACCGTTATAAGTTTATTACAGAGATGAAAAGATAGATAAGGGCATAGATTATTTATTTACTAAGAGGGACCTGTATTTTTGATTATGAAACCAGTCACAGAGGAAATCGAGGTATTCCTAGATGAAAAAAACGTATGTTTTTCATAATGCAACCTTATATAGCCATGAGAGCAAAATTGAGAACCCCTTCATCGAGATCAACGAAGGGAAAATTACTAATCTTGGCGAAGCAGACCCTCTCATGTCTACGAACACGATAGCTGAACACATTTCTTTTAAGAATCATGTTCGGATTATACCGGGCTTTATTGATGTTCATATTCATGGAGCTGAGAATGCGGATATGATGGATGGAACGCCGGAGGCAATGGAAACATTGAGTAAAGCACTTCCAAAAGAAGGAACAACCTCCTTTTTAGCAACAACCCTGACCCAACCAAAAAAGGATTTTCTTCAAGCGCTTAGGGCAACAAAGTCATTTATTAATCAAGAGAGTAATACTCTCGTTGGAGCTCAGGTGATTGGCATACACTTAGAAGGACCATTTATAAACAAAAGACGGGCAGGCGCCCAGCCACGTGACTATATTTGCCAACCAAACATTCCTCTTTTTCAACAGTTTCAAGAGGCATCGGGACACCACATTCGAATCGTTAGTCTTGCCCCGGAAAAAGATTACGATGGGCTAGTAACCTATCTGAGAGAAACTGGGGTTATCCCCTCCGTCGGACATTCCGATGCAACCTATAATGAGCTGTTACAAGGCATTCAAGACGGAGTTTGTCATGCAACACATTTATTTAATGGAATGCGAGGGATTCATCACCGTGATCCTGGGGTTGCTGGTGGAGCATTGTTGGAGAATGAAATTACTGTCGAAATGATTGTAGATGGGATTCACATCTCCTCTCCTATGGTCAAATTTGCTTATCAACATAAACAGGCTGATGGGATTATCCTTATTACAGATTCGATGCGGGCAAAGGGGTTAAAGGATGGGACATATAAACTGGGAGGCCAAGACGTTTTTGTAAAAGATGGTCAAGCGACGTTAAAAAATGGAACTCTTGCCGGTAGTATATTAAAAATGAACGATGCGATAAAAAATATGATTTCATTTACCGGTTGTGCCTTTGAAGAAGCAGTTCAAATGGCAACCTATAATCCTGCAAAACAATTAGGGATTTGCGATAGAAAAGGATCGTTAGCCATAGGTAAAGACGGAGATTTTACGATTATCGATGAACACTTTTCAGTACACCAAACGTACGTGATGGGCAATAAAGTCTATGACCGTGAAAAAATGGAGGGTACATCGTGAAGGTTTTAATAGCAGAAGACTACAACGAAATGAGTAAAAAAGCTTCCGATATATTATTTCATGCAATCGTAACAAATAAAAAAGTGGTACTCGGATTAGCTACCGGGGGAACACCCATTACAACGTATGATCTGTTGGTAGAAAGCATTAAGGCTTCCAAACAAAGCCTGACTCATGTTCATACCATAAATTTAGATGAATATGTCGGTTTACAATCTGATTGCAGGCATAGTTATCATCGGTTTATGGAAGAACATTTATTTCAGCATATCTCAATTCCAACAAACCAAACGCACCTACCGAACGGAGCTACAACAGACCTACATATAGAATGTCAACGCTATGAAGAGTTAATCGCGTCGCATGGAGGTATAGACTTGCAGCTTTTAGGAATTGGAAAAAACGGACATATCGGTTTTAATGAGCCTGGAACTTCTTTTCTTACAAATACACACATCGTCAACTTAACTCCTTCTACTATAAAAGCAAATGCCCGCTTTTTTTCATCGATTGACGAAGTACCCAAACAAGCAATAACCATGGGAATTTCAACCATAATGAAAAGTAAGTGCATCCTTCTATTAGCTTCCGGAAAAAGCAAAGCTACCGCGATAAAAGAACTATTGGAAGGACAAATAACTGAGAAGTGTCCTGCAACAATACTACAAAAACACCCTGATTTAATCGTTGTTGCGGATAAAGATGCTCTAAGTGAAGTAAAAGAGGATACGCTAGAAAAACTAGGTAAAGTGCAAAACGAACTATTCTTTACTAAAACCACTTTTTCCTAATCACCTTCATTATTCAATCGTAAATCCCTTACAATGAATGACTACATAAGTAGGTTAAAAGAATGGGACATGATGTAAAAAAAGAGGGCACTGAAAAAATTTAACAGGTTCAGTTTTAGTAGGGAAAAGTGAATACACAAGTTAAATAACAAATGCATTTAGCATTCTGATTCCATTCTAATTAACACTATAATTGGTATACAAAAACGCACAGATTTTAGAATTTGTGCGTTTTCGCTCATATTTCTCCTTGTTCAACTAACGCTTCCATTAGCTGAATAACTACTCCATTTATTCAACCTTTTCATTACCACTTTTGGTAATTCCGTTTCAACATATCTGTAAAAGACTGCGGAACATTATAATCTGGTCTAAAAGAATATTTCATCCAATTAACAACTTCTTCATTTTCAACAGGAAGCCAAGATTCAAGAATCAGATGGTTTTTTTCATCTTTTTCATTAAAAGCAATCACACTGATTTCATAATTTCTATCTGCCCATATTCCCCATTTTCTAGATGGTGAGAAGAACGCTATAATAAATGAATTATGCACAATCGCATCTGCTTCCCAGTTTGGTGGACCCTCATTTAAAATACTCCAATAGTAGCCATTACTGAGACTTAGGGGCAACTTTGCCCAATTAAAGTAACCGAACTCCTTGTAATAATAGTCCATTGGGTGTGGGTTTAACACTGCTATTACTATATAATCATCATTTGACTTTTCAGCTAATCCTCTAATTGTTGAAAAAAATTCTTCACTCATTATATTATCGAACTGTTGAAAAAGATAACCCCTATACTCTTTTTGAAACACTTGGTTAGGAATCTCTTTGTTTATATCAATAATTTCTTCAAGAATTGCTTTTAAATCCAAATATTCATTAACGTCTTTTATAAAAAACGAGTTCCATTCCAAGTTAACACCACCTTAAATTATTTTAGAATATAGTTTTTTCACATAGAATAATATACCTTCTTCACTACATCCTTGACAGTAATGGAATAAGAGAAAAGCTATCTTCTTATAAATAAACCAACATCTTTTGCATACTTTTCGCACTGATTAAAAGCATTTTGTTGTTTAGAATATATCGGGAAACTTAATTCGTAATTACCAATTACTACGGTCTCAAGTTCAGGTATAAAGAAGTTGCTGAAACTAATTTCTCTTGTAGAAAGAGTTACAAAAAATAGTAATCCTTCTATACTATCCACTTTAAAGGTATTTGTTTTATATTCTACTAACTGTAATAAAAGATTATATTCTTCTTTACTTAACCGATTTCTAAAATCCTTAAAATCAGATGGCTTCATGTTCTTGAACTCCTTATTAAAGGAAGTTCCAACATGAATATAAACAGCCTTTTCCTGTATCCAAAGGAAGATTTCTTTGAAGAAGGATTTGAATTTATCTTCATATTTTAAATTATGGTCCTTAAATGACGATAAAAATTCAACAGCTTCATGTTCTGATAGGCAATAGCTGAAAACATCTAATATTCCAATATGATTAAATGTATTGCCTGGAAATTCGTCATCTTCTACATCTAAACGCCCGAATTTGTTATTTATGGTTAGTATTTCAACGTCTGTTGCTTTTTCTATGTCCAAAATTCAATACACCTCGTTTTGTTTTCTTCTATTAAGAGCAGCATTTCATTCTTATTCCACTAAATTGTTCTTTACCTTAACAAGAAAAGGAGAATACCCTTGTTAAGCATTCGCATCCCTTTAGTTCCAATGGGAATCTCTTATTAGAAATCCTTGTTTTTCTGCAAAATCATTAATCGATTTAATTAATTCATCCTTAGATATAGAAAAGGAAATAGTAGTTTTCTTCTTTTTATTTATCTCATATTCATCAAAAACGATAAAGTTTAAGAAGTCTATTTTTTTAACTACAAATTCGTTACATTCATATTCTCCACATCTGATATTGCCAGAATAAATAAAACGAATGATGCCATCATAATATTCTTGATCAGAAATCTCAATTTCTAAAAATGATTGCAATATGTCTTGCATATAACCACTCCCTCTAATCAATCTCAAACATTTTTTTACTAAATCTACCCTAAGTAATACACTTCCATCTTAAAATACCCTGCTTCGTACTTCAATCAAAGAGAGGCGATAACCTTTATGGTAGCTATCACTCACCGATAGTTGAACAAGATGGTAAAGTAATAAATCAACTGTTACCAAACAGATAGCCTTGTTCTTGTATCATTTTTATCTGTAATGTATTGGAGATTTTCAAACCCTTTTATCTGTGCATTATCATACAATCTTTCAAGTTTTTCACTGTCCTTACAATAAATTGTTACATAAACAGAATCAACAACTAATAATACGAGTTCACAATCGCTATTTAAAAAATCCAAATACGTCTCAATTACTGATGAATTTTTTCCTTTTGAGTAGGCTTTTAAGTCCACAAAAATGAGATAATATCTATTAGCTTCTAAAAGTTCTTTAAGGGATAAGCCATCTATCCAGTTTATCTCATCTGTGAATAGTGGTTTTCCTAACTCATCATCCTCCACTAAATATGATTCATCGCATCCATTGTTGAAGAGTTTTTATATTTCACCAATAAACCAAATTTCCCCACTATATATTTCTCCATCTTCATCAGTAATTATCTCTTTAAATCCTTTAACAATTAAATCTTTTGGAACATGGATTCTCCATTCCTTTTCAAGGTTTCTTTCTTTTGAAATAGGAAGCCACTTCTGATATTTGTTATGCCTCTCAAAGAAATTTTCAAAGTGAGAATTACCTGAAAAAATGATTATTTGGGAGCTCCATAACCCTGGTAAATCAATTGTGACTAATACACGTATTCTTTCAGAAGTCATTGGTTTGATTTTAATTAAGTGTTCTGCCCTTGATATAAGAGTTTCAATACAAATTTTTTTCACTCCAATTGGTGTTTTGCTTGATGTAATAAAGTCTTGGGCTACAGGTAAGTGCAAGTGCCAGTAGCCGTTGTAAAAATCAGTAGGGAATTCAATTGTTTCTTGTACAATCCTATTAACCATATTTTTTGTTTTACGTTTCAAACCTCGTATTTTTTTATCAGGCATTTTTACTCCTTATTTCTTTCAATAATTTATATTTTCATTACTTGTTCCTCTTCAACTCTTCTGCTCTCTACCTCAACAAGAAAAGGCGAAAACCCTTGATAAGCATTCGCACCCGTTAGTGAAATATCATTTATCTTTTTTGTTTATCTCTTCAAGAAGTTCTATAATCCTTTTATTCTGATTTGATTGTTCTTTTAGATACCCTACAATCGTACCAACGCCTATTACAATAAGTAATAAGAAAATCCACATATAAGTCCTCCTTCTATCCAACTCCCCGTTAACGACACCTGGGTTGTGATTTCTTGTTCCGATAAAGCTCCCGTTACTTTAATAAGGCGCTTTATTTAGAAAACCAAATCCTGGATATTCGTAAAGGGTCTGTCTCAACCCTCAATACTTGTTCAAGTAAATCTCCAATATATAAATTTGCTTCTGCAAAAGGGTTGTTTGCTAGAACTTCGAGTGCTATTGGTATAAGGTAATTCAAGCTAATATTCTGACCAATCATTATCCTTAAATCTTCAGCATTCAAATCACTTAATTTCTTATTTCTTAACTCCAGACATTTCCGCACAAGACTTGATTTATAGTCTATCTAGATAAGCGTATTACCTTCTAAATCATTTAACGTCTTATTTAAATCGAAATTAACCAAGAAACCACCTCATTTGAAGGCTATTTTGCTTATCCCTTATTCAAGTATTCAGCCCATTCGTTAAAAAAGCGCCAGCCATGTTCCGCTATCGCACCACGTTACTTTTATTAATATTCTTCACTCAACTTCCCCAAATTCTACCTATTTTCTTTACTGTCTAAAACTCAATTTTATTCCATACTTCCGTTCCTTTTTCAGTTCGACCAAACCAGAAATCCTCAATTGTATGACTATTACTTTTAATAAAATCTTCTTTTGATTTCTCAGCTGGATAAGAGATATTAATCAAATCATTTTTTAATAGGTCAATTAATATCGTTTTAATATCGTTGCGATTACTCTTGTACGTAGTATGTTTAAAGTACCCCTCTATTTGAATAATGCTCTCATCATCATCAGATAACGCATCTAAAATACATTCATGTAGGCTCATTTCTTTATACATATCATATTCCCTACTTTCAAATTAGTTATATTTCTCCTCATAGAAATATAAGTTTTGTTGGAGCAGCTTCTTATTGTATCGGGGAGTTAGTTGAAGAACATTTTGCTTTCTTAGAAAAATTACAAATGAGGTTCAATCCATTCAACTATATAGTCTTTAGTCAACTCTCCTACAAATTTCCCAAGTATTTCTCCTTCTTCACTTATTAAAAAAGATGTTGGGTATTGGGTAACATTATACATATCAGCCACCTCTCCCTTATCAAGGTATATAGGCAAATCGATTGAGTTTGTATCCAGAAATAGATTAATGGCTTTTTCTGTTTCATTTAAATTTACGAGAAGAACCTTTATATTTTGGTCTTTATATTCTTCTTGCATATTTTGTAATACTGGTAGCTCTTCTACACAAGGCGAACACCAAGATGCCCAAAAGTTAACAATCCTTATAGTTCCATTGGTTTCCTCCAAATGAAACATATTATCTGAATTAAGTGTTTCAATTTTAAAATTAGGTGCAATGTCCCCAATATTAATCATTGTTCTATCCGAATTATTTACAACTGTCCAAATAATAATTGATAGTATAGAAAAAAGTATCACTATATTAAGTATCTTAGGAAATCGCAACGTAATTTCCCCTATCTTTAGGTTAAACTAATATTTAGTGAAACCGTTATCCAAAATTAATAAACGAGAATCTGAATTCTACTGGAGTAAAAAAGATAAGAATAATGATAGTCACAATTAGAGGAATAGTTATTGCTAATGTATTACATCTTAAGCCTGCAATGGCTATCCCACGTCCTTGTTGCTCTTCGTACGTATCGCTTTCAAACTTAAAAAACCTATAATGAAACCGACAATAGGTACTATAAAACAAAATGGTGTTATGAAAGTGAGAATTAATGAAACACTACCTAAAATAAGAGAAATAATAGCTTTAGTGTTCATGGAAGTACCCCCATGCTTTCATTGACTCTTACCAGTACGAATTCAGCCAATTGTTATTATACATTCTTTTAAGTATTAGGAGAGATATTCTCTCAGTGTTTTGCTTCTGCCAATTTCCTCTAACCTAGTTTCAGCTTCTTCAACGTTTTCGTTTTCCAATGCCACCCTTAATGAGCTTGTATCCATATATCAATACTCCTTGACTGATTTATTAATAATTCTTATTCTTCCTCTGTTCGTTAAATTAATGAAGGAACTGCACTAATGCTCTCCTTAAGTTCAAGAAAATTACGGTTCAATATGTGCAAACAAAATTTTCTTGTCTGGATTAAAAAACAACATTAAATGAGAGCCATCACCTAAAGATAAACTATTGTTTTCTACTACAACATTATTTTGCTTTTTTACAACATTTATAGTGTTATCACTCTTAATGGAACACACAAATTTCATTGGTTCTGTAGTAATTGGACATTTAGGAATTCGTGGGAATTGGTACCACAATGGTACCCCACCTAACAATGCCTCACCTGCATTAAATTTGTGTACACTAAGTAAATTGGTTGTTTTATATTTCACTTGTGATAATTCCAAATTATAGCTGTAATTTTCAAATGCATCTGCATGAACTATTATTGGTTCAATAACAATGGGCTCTTCTGGATTACTATAGTCAAGAAAAACCCCTTCATTTAGCTCTTCTAAAGGAAAGACGATATGGAGATAGTCTAAACCTAACCATTGAAAGTAAGGATCTCTACCATTTAACGTTCCTATGTATTGAAAAGGAGTAGTTTGTTCTGGGTGTTTAGGTATCGTCAAATTATCTGGGATTTTTCCACCAATATGATGTGTGCCTTCTGGGTCTTTTTCCATTAGGAAAACTGTATGTTCATTCCATTCACTAATTGGCAAATCAATATTTTCATAAGTTAGTACTTTTTTATCCTTATTGTGTTGATATCCCTTTATCAATTTATTACCTTCCATCTCAAATTCAAGAGCTGATTGAACATTTTTGAAAAAGTTAAATCCTGATACATCAACACCATGGGTAAGCAAAATATCTATTGCAGATTCCTTGCTATCAAAGTAGATTTCCCACCCACCTATATATTTTATCATCTTATTATTTTCCATCTTTTCAATTGCTCCTTATAGAAAATTTTCATTTCAGTATTTCTTCTTCTACTAAACTACTTTAATTTTATGAAGTATTTCCTCATTCTTCATTTTAGCATTTAGTCCCATATTTTCCACAAAAATTATTGCGCTCTTCAATTAACAAGTAATTAGAACAACTTGTAGCATATAAAATGGAAGGGAAACATACGGCTTTTCTCCAACGTTCAAAAGCAATAAAAATTAAGCGTACTAAATCAAATATGATTTAGTACGCTATTTTTAATGCTATTTGGTATTTTCTCTCCTAATACTGAACCTGTTATACAACCTTTTGTTCCAACTTCTCTCTTACTCGTTACTCTTGATTTCAACAATTAGTTCGATCTCCACTGGCGTATGAAAGGGAAGGTCACTTGTACCAATCGCAAATCTTGCATGTCTACCTCTTTCTCCAAAGATCTCCATTAACAAATCTGATGCTCCATTCATGATATATGGTTGGTCTGATTACAAAGCCTAGTAATTTCACAATTTTTTCGACTCTGTTTAAATCGCCTAAATAGTCTTTCATTACCACTAGTGCATTAATAATGGTTTGTCGCGCTGCCTCTTATCCTTGTTTCACTGTAACATCTAAACCTAGTTTCCCTTATAAAGTAACATGCCATTCTGCCTTGCATCCTGCCCTGATATGCTTATTTACAATGGGCTTCTTTCTGTGAGAAAATAGGTATAAATAATTTACCAAAATTAACATGAATTGTATTTGGAGTATTATGACTTACGGCTTTGAAGATGGATAAAAATCTATTATTTTTTATTTGGTATAAGGAGGTATGTCATGATAGAAGAATATTTTTTAAAGGTACAACAAGGACTGACAACGATTTTAAAACAAGAGAGTACCCACATTGAGGCTGCTGCTAGTCTACTAACTAACACGATAAAAAATGACGGGATCATCCATATTTTCGGATGTGGTCATTCACATATGATTGCAGAAGAATCATTTTATCGGGCTGGAGGATTAGTCCCCATTAATCCAATTTTTGAGGAGTCGTTGATGCTTCATGAAGATGCAGTTTATGCATCCAAACTAGAAAGGGACCCTTTATTCGGAAAAGAAATCTTAGCCAAACACGAGATTTCTCCGATTGATACGATTATTGTCGTGTCTACTTCTGGAAGAAATCCTGTACCAATTGATGTTGCCCTTACGGCAAAGGAAAAAGGATGCGCTGTCATCGTAATTACTTCCTTCTTCTATCGTAATCTATCTTCACGTCATCTTAGTGGAAAGCATTTATCTGATGTTGCGGATATTGCCATCAATAATCATGTAGACATAGGAGATGCTGTTTTGTCTCATAAATCTGTAGAGGTCCCTTTTATTCCTGTTTCTTCTATTCACTCACTTACGATAACAAATGCTATGTTTGCTGAAACCATTAAATGTTTGGCTGATGCAGGAATTAACACTCCTATTTTCATGAGCGGAAATGTCGATCATTCAGAAACATATAATCAAAAGATCATTGAGCGTTTTCAAGGAAAGGTACAAGCATTATCTGCAAGAAACCCCCAAAGAAAAAAATACTCCAAGTGACAAATCGAAAGCTAAAAAGAGACTAGGACAAAAGGTTCAAAAAAGAGAGCACTGAAAAAGTACGATATTGACTATTAAAGAGACCGTAAAAAAGTGAAAACTAGAGGGCGCTAAAAAAATCGGTTTTTAACTTTTACAGTGCCCTCTCAAAAAAACCTTTTGTCCCAGTCTCGGCTTTGTCTGTCACCCTACCCTTTGACAGATCCTGATGTCGCTCCCTTTTCAAACGTCTTCTGTGCAAAAAGGTAGAAGAGAATGACTGGAATCACAACCATCGTTATTGCAGCTGTCATTAGACCGTAGTCCGTTCCATATTGAGAGCTTACTTGCACAAGTAGAACGACAAGTGGTCGAACATGAGCATGTTTAACAAATACTAAGGAAGAGAACAAATCATTATAAGACCACAGGAAGACAAAGGTGCCAACTGTCCCAAACGCAGGTAAAGAGATTGGTAAGAATATTTTATGAAACATTTTCAAGAGGTTACAGCCGTCCATAACGGCAGCCTCTTCTAGTTCCCTTGGTATCGTAGCCATGTAACCCGTAATGACCATTATCGCAAAAGGGAGGTTCCCTGCTGTTTGTGGAGTAATTAATCCCCAGTAAGTATTGACGAGCTCTAGGCCAATCATCATTCGATACACAGGAACAATGGTCGCGAAGGCTGGAATCAATAAGCTAATTATTAAGATCGTTTGTAAAAAGCCTCTCAGCTTATAATGAAATCTAGCCATCGCAAAGGCAGCAAGTCCTCCGAAAAACAAAACAAAAAATACGACCGAACCTGAAATGATTAAGCTATTGATATAGCTTCGCCCGATATCAATGGTTGAAAAAGTATTAATATAGTTATCTAAAATCGGATTTGTAGGGATTGTAAATGTCTCGTTAATGATTTCCCGTGATGGTTTAAAAAAATTTAAAACAACCCATGCGAGCGGAAAAATAGTAGATAGAGACCAAATCGACAAAATGACTTAGATAAAATTATTATTACGTGACATCTTCACTAGCAAGGATTGTTCTGTTTTGCATATTTTTTCTTACTCTCAAGTCCTTTCCCAAAAACGTCTTTTTGCGATCGCATGGATAAACTCTTGTTCGGAATTTGAATTTGAACCGTAATAAATAACTCCTAAGGGGTTGTTGTTAGCTCCCGCTTGTAAAAATTGTTTACCTGTTGTTGCGATTGCTATAGGCTTATAGTGTTTGTATGCCGCATGAGTCCAATCAGTTGTATAACTATCAAATACACTTTGATTTTTTGTGGTTCCACCGACAACATACAAGGCGTCTAATAGAACCTCGTGGGTTGTTAGAAATGTTTTCGTAACCTCGATCTTTGTTCCATCAGTCCCGGTCACTGTACCAAGCTTTTCGCTTATAACTTCAACAAAAACTCCCGCTTGTTGGAACGACTCAAGCATTTTTCTTACTTCTAGACCATAAAAACCATCACCTATGATCACACCGACAGTTAAAGAGAAAGCATAATGGGGTGTGTTGGCTTGGCTAAGTGCAGGTGATGACGTCTCCACTGGTACATGCTGTCCTGTCGGAGGTTTTATTCCGACATTGTCTGCGATGGTCGTGGCCATTCCTTTATCGACATTGACGAACATATTGACCACTTGCTCGCGTACCGACACCCTCTTCACCTGAGCTAGTTCAAAGCTAAAGGCATCAATGATATGTTGTTTTTCTACAGAAGACATACTATTCCAAAACATTCTGGCTTGGGAAAAGAAATCTTTAAAGGAGTCACTACTCGCTTTTACCTTAAAGCCTTCTACTCTGTCAGGATAATGTAAAAAACCACCTTCTTCTGGGTTCGTTGGTCCTGGGGTATTATTTGATATTGAATTCTTAAAATAATTTGTTTGGTCCACATCAATCCGGTGTCTACTGAACCCATCTCTCTGGTTATTATGAAACGGACATAGTGAGCGGTTTATCGGGAGCTCTGGATAATTAGACCCGCCAAGGCGGTGAAGCTGCGTGATTTTATATGTGAATGTTCTTCCTTGTAAAATCGGGTCATTGGTAAAGTTAATGCCTGGAACTAAATTCGTTACATCAAAAGCAACTTGTTCTGTTTCAGCAAAATGGTTATCGACATTACGATTCAACGTCAGTTTTCCAATTTTTTGAGCAGGAATGATTTCCTCTGGCCATAACTTCGTTGGGTCTAGAATATCAAAGTCAAACTTATGCTCATCTTCTTCAGCAACCATTTGCACAGCTAGTTCAAAGATAGGATAGGCCCCACATTCTATCGCATCTCTTAAATCTCTACGATGATAATCCGGGTCTAACCCACCGACCATTAATGACTCCTCGTTTAAAAAAGAATGGACACCTAAAAGCGGCTTCCAATGGAATTTGACAAACGTTGCTTTTCCTTCTTCATTTTCAAAACGGAATGTGTTAACTGCGAAGCCTTCCATCATTCTCCAACTTCTAGGTACAGCTCGATCTGACATGGCCCACATTACAAAATGAGCAGACTCCTGATTATTCGCTACGAAGTCCCAAAAGTTATCGTGTGCTGCTGAGGCCGTTGGCATATCATTATGCGGCTGAGGTTTAAGGGCATGTTGTGAATCAACAAATTTAAAAGGGTCATGAACAACAAACACGGGGAATGGGAGGCCTAACATATCGTAATTCCCTTCCTCTGTATAAAACTTAACAGCAAACCCCCGAACATCGCGGGCCGTGTCCATAGAACCTTTTCCTCCTTGTACTGTTGAAAAACGAACGAATACCGACGTTGTCGTCCCTTTCTCTTTAAGAAAAGCCGCTTTCGTGTAAGGTCTCATCGATTGGTAGGCTTCAAATTCACCATGTGCTCCAAAACCTCTCGCATGGACAACTCTTTCTGGGATTCTTTCGGTGTCAAAATGGAGTTGTTTTTGAAAAAAATGAAAGTCCTCCATCAGAATCGGACCCCTGTCACCAGCTTTTAACGTATTTTCATTATTTGCTACCTTCAGGCCTTCATTTGTCGTTATTGGATTCCCCCCATTTTGGATACGGTACTTTTCAAGTTGTTTATCCTTCTTGTCACCAGCCTTTGAGTGGTTGTTTTGAGATGACTTATCCATGAATTCCCCTTCCCTACTTTAGGTATTTTTTATCCTTTTTAACTTATGTAGAATTTTCTTGTCCATAGACCTATAAGCCTTCATTTTTTTGTTTCTCCGGGCGGTTTATGGGAGCGTGCTCTACAACTCGAGCAAACCATTGAGAGCTATGGGGTATCTATTTGCGATAACAATAGGGTGGGGACAATGGTGGGTGTTGGGACATGAATAGAGGGTGAGAAAAAAGGTAAAAACACCTTTTATCACACCCTCATATTTTCCGCTGTCAGCGCTATAATGTTATCATCTTATTGATATACCATTTGGAAATAAACCTACTTCAATTTTTTCTACTTCCTCTAACAATTCAAGATCTACGACGGAAATCGTTTCTTCAAACATGTTGGTGACAAAAGCATAACGACTATCGGTTGAGATAACAATGCCATGCGCTCCTAAACCTAATGTCACTTCCTTTACTACTTCAAAAGTTTCTAGGCTAATTACAGAAATCGTATTAGAAGGAGCCTCCTTGCTGCCTTGGTTTGCTACAATGACATAGTTGTTATCATAGCTTGCGTACATTTGAACAGGACCTTCTCCCACCTCTACTTTATCCATTACTTTTTGTGTTGCAGTATCAATAATCGCCAATTTATTTTCTAGATGTAATCCTACAAAGGCAAATTCTCCATCATGCGAAAAGCCTGTTTGTACAGCGCCTTCTCCAACTTTTATCCGATTGACTTCTTCTCTCGTTTCAATATCAATGATGCTTACATCACCACTATGCATATTGGCTATGTATGCATATTTTTGATTTGGTGAAATTCGAAGTCCATGTGGATAATCACCCACTTCAACAACGGTGTTCTCCCCAGTAGAACGGTCGATAATCGACACCGTATTATCACCGGAATTAGATACTACCACGATATTTCCATCTTGCGTAATCGATACATGGGCTGGATGATCTCCTACTGTGTAAACTTCAACTTTTTCAAGGCTATCTAAATCATAAGCAACAATAGACGGTTCGTTCACTGCCATTTTATCATCATGTCCATGTTCTGCATGCTCTTCTTCATTATGGGGGTGACTAATTGTTACCCATACTACATTTGATTCTTTGTTTACCTCTAAGTTATGGGCTTTTCCATCTAACTGAATGATTTGTTGGCGTTTTTCTGGATAATAAATAACTGACATTGATTGTTCTTCTTCATTTGCTACTACAACAACATACTCTTCATTCACTAGTTCTGTAACTTCTTCAGTCGAATCTTCTAACATTTTTCTAGTTTCTTGTTTTTCTCTTTCGTTTCCAGTTCCATTCGACTCAGTGATAGCTTCCTCTGCTCCACACCCAGCTAAGATGAAAAGGAATACTACTTTTAATAGAATTAGATACGTTTTTTTTACCATGGTGTACCTCCCTTATATAATATACTTTTAGTTTAGTTGGAGGTACCTTCTCAATAGTATGACTTCAATCACATATTGAAATTTTTCAATTTATCTATTCAATACTTTGTCCTACTTTCTTCAAACTTTCTTCTTTTTTATATAATAGGTACTAATTTTACTACATCTTTTATTTATGATAGGAGGATTCCTCTACCAACTGCATTGTCGTAATGCAAGTTGGGTCTGTTTTAAATGTTGAAAGCTTTCCCTCTACCATTTTTCCATCTATTGAAATTGTAATGTTGTATGTTTGGTCCCGTTTTAACCAAAAATCTAAAAAGCCGTTTCGTAAAGATTGCATGGTTTCGTCCACTACGACGTTCCCATCCTGTTCTTCTATATATACGTCAAAATATTCCTCTACTAATTCACCTTGACAACCTGTCAAGTTATGATAAGTTCAAGGATGTGTTTCATTAATGAATGGGGCGATCGATACAAAAAAATCCTCTTCAGATAAATCATATACTTGTTGTTGGGTATTATGGGTTACAATCAATTCATTTGGTTGTATTGAGGCTTCCCTATCTGTAATATGACCTGCACTAAAAGCATTCACTAACTCCTTGATATCCTTGCCTTGGTTGTCTTCAACAACCTGATTTTCTTTGATTGTAAAGAATAGAGCTGTCACTACTAACAAAACGAAAAGTACTCCAATCACGCCTTTAATTTTCACTCTGTCACCTCCTTACTGCTGTTTTACTTAATGAAATAAATGTATCAAATAAATGTGTAGAAAAGATGAAAAAAGGGGTACTACAGGCTTCAATAAAAAATGCCCTCAGATGTTCACATTTCATTTCCTAGTGTGTTTTGTAAATTGCTAGTACAACCTCTCCACATGACTTCTGCTAATTCCTAAGATATAATAAAACAAAAAGAAAAATGGTGAAAACATGATTGAGATTAAAACGTCTCCCATTAGTGATGGGGAATTTAATAGGGGCGTCTTTGCAACTTGTGATATAGCAAAAGGCCAACTAATCCATGAAGCTCCGGTGCTTCCATATCCGAACGAGCAACATCAATTAATTGAACATACCGTCCTTGCTGATTACGTCTATGAATACGGCATTAACCACGGAGCTATCCTCCTTGGATACGGAATGCTGTTTAACCATTCGTATGAACCGAATGCTACTTATGAAATTAGCTTTGAAAAACATACTTTTGATTTTTTTGCGTATACCGATATTAAGGCTGGAGATGAGATTTTCATCAACTATAACGGTGACGTTGATGACAAAGAACCGCTTTGGTTTCATAGGAATGACACGTCAAAGTAAAAACCCAAATGTAAGAAAGGCTTGGATAAAAGGTTGTTGTGCCTTTTGTCCAAGCCTCTTGATTTTGTATTTTATTATCCCGCCTTTTTTGGGACCACTGGTTCACTTTTACTTTGGTTTCCTTTCTTATATGCCCAATCAAGAACCGGCTTTTCAACAAAGTAAAACGATAGAGTTGCTATCATGTAGGATACGAGTAGTACAACGAATGAAATCATTACCCAAGTATTAAATTCAGTGACACCCATGTAAACAAAGTCTTGGGCCCAATATCTTTCAACAGCCATAATGACTAGATAGTGCCAAATATATAGACCAAATGATACTTTAGCGGTGAAACGAAATACGACATTGTCAAGAAGTTTGCCAAACCACAGTGAATGAGTCGCTGTACTTAAGGCAATCGCAACTAATAAAGGAAAGATCGGAAAATAATAAGGTTGGTTTTGAAGGCTAAATCCAAACTCCATCATATGGCGCATTTGAAAAATAAAGAAAAATGTACAAGCCAAACTTAGTACACTAATTGCATCAAATCCACCCTTTTGTTTAAACTTCTCTACACGGGGTGACCCTGAGAACAACTTAACTGTGACCGCCGAGGCAATAATCCCTATCGCAAATTGTCCGAAAAAGCCAATTGGGTTATAATTCGGCATCCAGTATTTTGCCCCACCTAGTAATCCGTATTGCCAACCGCGCTGAAACTCATCGGGTGTGAAAAGATAATGAACACCTTGATTAAGTAAGATGATAACTACCATCACACCTAACCAATAGGATATTGCTTTTGAGAAAGAACGCGTTTTCCCAAAAAAGAATAGACCTAACATAAATAAAGGCATTAACAAGTAACTAAATACTTCAAAGCTAATGGACCATAATGGACCATTTAATTCTGAAGGAAAAAGAGTTGTGTAGTGGAACCCTGACGTAAACGTCAAACCTGTTATGATTCGTAAAAGTTGATATTCGGTATGAACCTGCCATAGATAGGCAAGCAGAATGGACACTAAAAACGCCACATAAAACCCAGGAACAATACGTGCTGCACGCCTAAACACATATTGCTTCATATTTGGAAACTGTCCTCCACCAAAATAGTTTTTCCAAAATGGCAAGGCTAATAAAAAGCCACTTAAAACAAAAAACACACTTACCCCTGCATTTCCAAGTAGGAAAAAGGCTTGGGATTCTTGGATAAATGGAGTCTGAAATTGCATTGCTAAGTTTTGCGTTAAGTGATGGAAAATAACAGCTAAACAAGCAAGAGCACGAATTCCATCCGCACCAGATAAGTATAAAGGCATCGTATTTTTTTCCATATCTACACTTCCTCTCATGTGTATACCATTATTGTTAGTCAAAATAATAGATTCCTAGTTTTATAAGTAAACGTTTACATTAACTGAATAATTGTACCATATACAAAGATTAATGAACATATCTTTCCAATAATTATATGAATAAATAAAACCCTACCTAACAATTGTGTTAGATAGAGTTTCAGGTACCGGCTTCTTCCTGATATTCTCTTGTAGCAACAAGTGCATTGGTATTTGAACCAATCGCTTGAAGAATCGCTCCGATCGTAATAAGTGGTTGACCTTCCACTCTTTCTTTTAAGTCTAGCTCGGTACCAATTACTTCTAAAGCTGCGCCTACTCCTTGAAGTGCATTTCCTTTTGCATACTCTATTTCTCCAGCCTGATAATCAGCTACTGCACTTATTGATGCCCCCATCGATTGTAGGAAATCACCAAACATTTCAAGACGAATGTTTCTTTCGCCATTTTCTTCATCTTGGTCTTGTAAATAGGACCCAAGTGAAGAAGCTGCGGCTCCCGCTCCATCTATCCAATTCCCGGTGAAATTAAGCGCGTCATCGGTAGTAACCGTTCCGATAAGTAATGTTCCGACTGCCTGCAAGCCTTCCCCTATTGCTACTAACCGATTATTCAACTCGTTTAATCCGACCAACTCACGAGTTTCCGCGATAGCTGAAAGTGAGGTCCCTACAGCATCAAGCCACGCGCCAACTAACAGTCTTTCACTTTCGGTTGCCATCCAACTCCCACCTTATTGTCTCCGGTTTCTATAGTATAAGCAAAATCATACCGGCCGGTGAGGCAATACGCCGAGAGACCAAGGAAAATAGTTGTTTTACATGTAATGACACCATTTAAAAACGTTGGTTCATTTGTTGATGAATCGTTTCCATCTTGGAAGGAAGGATGTATAGATATTCCATCAACCCACCAAGTAAATCCACTAATAATTCTGCCATGTCCTCATCTAGCTCATGCTCAAGTTCTAATATTTTGTTTAAATGACTCCCTGGCTTTACCATTTGACTAAGTGTTACGATTGGTTTTGTAAAGTCCACATGTTTTGGAAGCTGTTCTAGCTGTTCGGCTAAATGATTTCCCTGCTTTGGTTCACTCTGAAAGTGTTTAATCACACCTTCAAGCACTCGTTTAGACATTACAGCTGTAGCTGAATTGTCTTTGGATTGCTGTACGTTTATTGCGGACCGATATGCTCTTATTAAATCGTCTGGAATTACTGTATCATTTTCAATTTGCTGCAAAGGGTGGCGCTGGTCATATATATATAATTCAGCTTGCTCACTTGTATTTCCTAAATAGTCCGTAAACATAATAACAAATGAGGACAATTCTTTACATTCTGAGCAAATCCCTTCAGAAAATAATCCAACACGGTTTGCCTGGTAATTCACTTTAAGTGTGAAACGACCATTTTTAGTGCACATTGGACATTTTGTTTTTACTTCTTTTGGGATTTTCAAATGTCCATATTGGCTATAAGAGACAATTGAGCCTGATATTATCCTTCTCATGTTATCCTCCTAAATCTTACCGTTACAATAAATTAGAAACCTTTTTATATGTTGCCCAAAAGATTTAATTTTTTCCATAAAATATTGAAACCAACTAGAATAATAAATCGACGTGGTCCAAAACTAATGCAAACGACACCGAGGTGATTCATTTGAAGAACATTACATTACAAGTGGAACGAATGAGTTGTGGGCATTGTATAAATACGGTTGAAAGAGCATTGGAAGGTGTACAAGGAGTTATGCAAGCGAAAGGAGATTTAGCACACAACACAGTAGATGTTGTCTACCAGGAATCAGAGACCGATGTTTCTCATATGCGAAAAGCGGTTGAAGATGCTGGGTATTGGATTGTTTAAATGGATTCAATAATGAATCCGGTCGGCTAAAGTAAAATAAAAATGGGGCCAGAACAAAAAAGTAAGAAACTTTTGTCCAGGCCCCTTGTTAAGTTACTCTCCTAAGTCTACGTTGTGAAACACTTGTTGTACGTCTTCTAAATCTTCAATGGCATCAATCATTTTTTCAAACTTTGCTTGTGCATCTTCAGGCAGTGTTACGTCACTTTGGGCTAGCATTGATAACTCAGCCACTGTAAAGTCACTTATCCCCGCTTGTCTAAACGCTTCTTGCACGGCATGAAATTGTTCTGGCTCTGCGTAGACGATAACAGAGTCACCCTCTTCAATAATATCGCGGACATCAAGGTCTGCTTCCATTAATAATTCAAGAACATCTTCTGCTGTTTTCCCTTCCACTCCAATGACAGCCGTTGCATCAAACATATAAGCAACCGAGCCACTGACACCCATGTTCCCACCATTTTTACTAAATGCAGCACGAACTTCAGCAGCTGTGCGGTTTACATTATTCGTTAAGGCATCAACAATCACCATAGAACCATTCGGTCCAAACCCCTCATAACGAAGTTCATCAAACACTTCATCTGAACCGCCTTTTGCTTTATCAATGGCGCGTTCAATAATTGCTTTAGGTACACTGTATGTTTTTGCTCGTTCGAGAACGTCGCGTAACGCAATATTTGATTCTGGGTTGGGTTCACCTTGTTTGGCAGCGACATAAATCTTTCGCCCAAACTTAGCATAAATTCGACTTGTATTCGCATCCTTTGATGCCTTTTTTTCTTTAATATTGTTCCATTTACGGCCCATATGTTCTCACTCTCTTTCACCTTTTTAAGAAGTTACACTCTATTTAGCTACCTTATATTATACAACAAAAGTACGGGCTGTTTATACTGTTTATATACAAATTGCCACGATAGGCTCTATACATGGCCTTAAATGGTATACTTAAAGCATTATAAATTGCGAGGTGACGAACCATGAATAAAATTATTATTATCATTAGCATCTTTGTATTACTTCTAACTGTTTATCTTCGAGTTGCTGATTTAGCTAGTCCAACGATTTCTGCCTTTGTCGGCATCTTAATGATTGCAAACATTGCTTACTGTATCCGCAGAATCCGCAATGGAAAAAGAAAAGAGGTCTAGGCTGATAACTTTTTTTGCAAAACAAGGATAACCGCCCAACCACTTTTGAAGGTTATACATAGTATTATAGTGTAGCAACTCAAAAAGGAGGTTTTCCATTATGGGTCACTACGCACCAGGCATCGGTGGATTTCCACTAATTCTAGTGTTGTTCATCTTGCTAGTTATTATCGGTTCAGCATATGTTCGATAATAGAATGCAAGATATAAGGTAAGGATTTATTCCTTACCTTGTTAAAAGGCTTATCATGGAATATGAAAGCAACTCAAAAGGAGGTTTCCAATATGAGTTTCTGTGGCACACCAACAACAGGTGGTTTCGGTAGCGGTTTTGCGTTAATCGTGGTGTTGTTTATCCTACTTGTTATCGTAGGTTCAGCATACGTTCTATAATGATAAAAGAAGCCGGAACAAAGGTTTTCCCCTTTGGTTCCGGCCTCTTTATTATCCGATAAATATCGGAATGTATTTCAACATGAACATCGCAACTACACCTAGCATTAAGAAAAAGCTAAATGTTTTTACTTTTTGCAAAGATTCCTCATAAGACACTTTGTTCGCAATCGCTTCTAACGTAATTCGTATGTACTTGGCAGTCAGTCCGAGATAGGCTCCAATTCCAACCCAAACGAGAATCACTCCAACCATCCAAAATGACAGTAGGTTAAAATTCATCAATAGTCCTGTGATGAGCGCTATAATTAACGCACCATGGGCTAGAAATATAATGATTTTATAAATTGAAAGTAATTTCGCTACCTTCTCTGGTCCTTCTGGCTCTGTCCCTCTAATTAACATCGGTAGTGGCAACAACAAAAAGAATAACACCGCCGCTAACAAATGAACACCATAACTAATTATATAGGTTAACATCTTTATCACCTCACTCACTGTTTCTTACTATACCAAATTATAAAGCTTGGTTAAATACTTTTCCAATTAGCTCGACTATGATAAGATAAAAGTTAGTTTTTAAGTGGATGTTGAGGTGGCTAGTATGTCTACATGGTTTATGTGGTTTATTGTACTTTGGTCTATATTTTTAATTACCGTCATGTTTATTGGTGGGTATTTCATGTTTCGTAAATTCTTAAAGCGACTACCAAAAGAAGATGGGAAGTCGATTTTAGATTGGCAAGATCATTACATCCAAAAAACAATACATTTGTGGTCTAATGAAAAAAAAGCATTGTTAGAGGAGCTTGTCGAACCAGTACCGAGTCTATTTCGAGATGTTGCCCGTGAAAAAATCGCAGGTAAAATTGGTGAAATTGCTATGGAAGAAGGGGCAGAAACCATTACGGAAGAATTACTCATTCGCGGATATATTGTCGCAACGCCTAAACGAGACCATAAATTCTTATTAAAAAAACTAAAAGAAAAACAAATAGACGTCACACCCTATCAATATTTGTTTAAATAGACCCACTAGCTGGTCCCTTATTTATATTACTGAGCGAAGCCACTAGCATCTCATAAAGCCCAAGTGGGGTTCTATGTTGGATTTGTATGTGTGAAGCCAGTTCTCTACCTAGAATAACCTAGAACAAAAAGGATTGTCCTCCAAGGTTAATAACCTGATGGGACAATCCTTTTTTATGTTTCTGCTGGAATTATTGGTTTGGTTTGAGTTTGTTTGAGTTGTTGCTCCACCTTTTTAAATTCTCGGTACATCATGATTCTCCATGGAATAATCATGCCATAGGCAAGCAAAAAGAACATTCCACTCAGCTCTTCTATATTAATCGAATCACCAATGATTAGTTTAAAGAGAATCCTTGCTAGTAAAAGCCCTACGAGAATAAACACAAAAGCTTTTGAGCGTTTTAAATAGATTTGGTTTTCCTTTATTTCAAAAGTGGATGTTTTAATTAAAAGGATTGAGAAAAGTAGTCCTACCGACACGGCTTCAATCACTTGAAGTGGTGCTGGCCTTGCTGGCTCATATAAAAACATTAAGAAACCAGTAGACATCGCAATCGGAGGAATAATGATTTTTTTGACAGTCGCCGGTTTTTTGATTGCTCTTAGACGAATAATGATAGCCAATGTGGCCATGCATGCGGCGGCTACGGTTGTACCCAATAGAATGAATGATTCTGACATCTTGTTGTTGTTCACTCCTTTCACCATTCCTATTCATACGATACCACTAATAGACAAGCTAGGCAATGATTCGCTAAGAATAAGAAGAACTAAAGTTAATCTAACCCGTTACCGAAACAGGGACAAAAGGTATACCTCCCTTTTGTCCCTGTTACTTTGAAAGTAAGCCAGATATATGTTATTTCAACACGTCATAGCCTAAGTCTTCAATTTTACTTTCTAATTGTTGAACTGTAACTTTAGCTTCATCAAATTCAACTGATACTTGTTTGTCTGCTAAGCTAACAAGTGCACGGTCTACTCCTTTTATCTTTGTTAGTCCTCCTTCTACCGCACGGACGCAATGATCACAATTCATACCTTCTACTTTAATTACCTCTGTTTTCATGTTACTTTCCTCCTATTTCATTCTTTTTAATCGTAGCGCATTTCCGACAACTGACACCGAACTAAATGCCATAGCAGCACCTGCAATCCAAGGTGCTAATAAGCCAACTGCAGCAATTGGTAAACCAATTGAGTTATAGATAAAAGCCCAAAATAAATTTTGTTTTATATTTCTCATCGTTAGTTTACTTAAGTGAATGGCTTGAGCTACTGACCGTAAATCATCGTTAAGTAACGTAATATCAGCTGCTTCAATCGCTACATCTGTACCTGACCCTATTGCAATTCCAACATCGGCAAGAGCAAGAGCCGGAGCGTCATTAATGCCATCTCCCACCATTATTACTTTTTTGCCACTGTCTTTAAGGCGTTGGACATGATTTGCTTTATCTTCTGGCAGTACTTCATAAAACACAGTTGATATCCCAACCTGCTTTGCAATGGCTTCAGCCGTACGTTTATTATCTCCTGTTATGAGAATAATTTCAAAGCCTTGCTCTCGAAGCATGTTAACCGTTTCTTTGGCCGTATCTTTAATTTGGTCAGAGACAGCTATAATACCAATGGCAGTGTTTTCAAGTGCCACATACATCGCGGTTTTTCCATGTTCCTCAAGCTGTTGAAGCGTGTCTTCAAAAGGAGCGATATCAATATTATGTTCTTGCAGTAATCGCCTCGTTCCTACAAGTACCATTTCTGAATTAAGCGTCCCTTTTATACCCCTTCCAGGTATCGCTTCAAATTGTTCCGGTTGAATAAGTTCTTTTCCCCTTGCCGCTGTAACAATTGCTTGACCAAGCGGATGTTCTGACTGTTTTTCAAGTGAAGCGGCGAGGAGTAAAATCTCTTCTTGATTGACAGAATCCAATTCAATGACATCTGTAAGAGCCGGCTCCCCTTTTGTTAATGTCCCTGTTTTATCAAATAATATCGTATTTGCCCGATGTGCAATTTCTAATTGTTCTCCACCTTTAAAAAGAATTCCTTGACTAGCCCCTCTTCCTGTACCTACCATAATGGATGTTGGAGTAGCTAATCCAAGTGCACATGGACAAGCGATGACTAATACAGCTGTAAAATTAATAAGGGCTTCCTGAAAACTAGCACCTAATAAAAAGTACCAAACAACAAAAGATAATGTAGCTATTGCGACAGAAGTTGGAACGAATACACCAGATATTTTATCAACAAGCCTTTGAATCGGCGCTTTTTGAGTTTGTGCTTCTTCAACAATTTTTATAATTTGTGATAATGTTGAATTTTTCCCTACTCGAGTTGCCGTCATCGTGAATGAACCATGCTTATTCAGTGTTGACCCTATCACACTGTCACCTACACCTCGGTCAACTGGTATGCTTTCTCCTGTAACCATTGATTCGTCAACACTGGAATACCCTGTTAAAATCTCGCCATCTACAGGTATTTTCTCTCCAGGCTTTACGATAAGCGTATCTCCTGTTTGGACTTCTTCAATCTCTAGTTCTACTTCCTGACCGTCAATTATCGCTGTTGCCTTTTTGGCTTGAAGACCAATTAACGTTCGGATCGCTTCAGATGTCTTCCCTTTAGCTCTAGCCTCAAGCAATTTCCCAAGCAATACTAGCGTAATGATAATTGCACTTGTCTCAAAAAATAAATACACTTCTCCTTGGAGCACAAGCCATACGGAATAAAAGTAAGCAGCTGATGTACCCATTGCAACCAATACATCCATGTTCGCACCTTTATTTTTTAACGCATGGTAAGCACCCTTATAAAAAGTCCAGCCCGCATAAAATTGAATAGGTGTTGCTAAGGCCCATTGCAGGTACCCATTCATCAGCCAATGCGGAAGTATCATTCTAGCAGTTACGAAATGGTCAATCATCGTGATTAGCAATGGGACGGATAAGACAAGCGCTACTAAAAATCGAAGTCGTTGTTTAAAATTATCTTCTGATTTATGTTCAATTACCTTATCATCTACAATGACAGTTGCCTGAAAACCAGCGTCGTTTATTTTTTGTATTACGGTATCAATATCTGTTATTCCTTCATAGAAGGTGACTTTCCCTTTCTCAAGTGGTAGGTTCACATCGATAGAACGGACTCCATCTAGCCGACTCACCACTTTTTCTATTCGTGACGAACACGCTGCACATGTCATTCCCTTTATATCTAGTTGTGCTTCTTCTATCGGTACAGCATAGCCAGTATCTGTTATCTTTTCAACGATTCCATTCAAACTTATTTGTTCGTTCACTTGAATGGAAGCCTTCTCTAGCGGTAAATTAACAGATGCCTCAACACCTTCAAGTTTATTAAGTACTTTCTCAATTCTTGTAGAGCAAGCTGCACATGTCATGCCTTTAATAGGGACTTGAACTTTTTTCATGTTTATCCCCCCTAGGATTTAGTAAATTGATGGATCACTTTCATTAATTCCTCAATTGCCGCATCACCATCGTTGGATTGAATGGCTTGAACGACACAGCCTTTCGTATGATTTTCTAATAAAGAAAACCCTACTTTTTTAAGCGCTGCATTAACAGCTGACAACTGAATCAGGACATCAACGCAATACCTTTCGTCATCTACCATTTTTTGAATACCACGAACCTGACCTTCAATTCGTTTCAACCGATTAAGAATTTGTGCTTTTTCCTCTTTTGATTTTCCAATACTACTCCCAACTGGAGTTAAATCAATAGGTAACTTTTCCATCAAGGCAACACCTTCCTTTCTTTTATAATACCCCTATAGGGTATTTAATGCAATAAATATTTACTTTTTTAAACATTTTTTAAAATTATTCTAAAAAACATCCTTGTAGATATATCCATTTTTTTGTATAATTTTAAATAGATGCTAGTATGAAATAAAGGGAGCAAATTAAAGTGGAAAAAGAGTTGCTAGCGGCAATTGAAGAAAAGAGAATAGAACTAATTGAGTATGGTCTACAACATGGGTTAAGTTCCGAAGTATCACTACAACGTAGTCAAGAACTGGACAAGCTTTTAAACCTTTATGCCAACTTTCAAAAGAATAAAAAGGACAAAGCCAAAGTACGATAGCCTTTTATGATAAAAAAGGAATGTCGTACTTTTTTATTTTTATTATAGTACATTAATAAAACGATCAAAAAACACCTCTACTATTAGAGGTGCTTGTCCATCTTATTAGATTTATTTTTGTTGTTTTTGCATTGCTTTCATCATCTGATTGATTTTCTTTTGAGACGGGTTTTGTCCCATTTGCATCATCATCATACGAAGCATTTGCTCATTAATAGGTGGGTTTTTCTTTAAGTAGTTCATCATTGTTTTTCGAGCAATAAAGAATCCAAGAGCCACACCAGCAAGCAAAGCTAAGAATACCCATAAAAACGTCCAAGGTGTCCACATGCGTTTAATTTCCTCCTTCAATACTATAAAAGTTGCGACATACAATCCAATTTATTATATCGTAACCATTACTTTATTAAAAGTCTAATTATGTTTTTTTAGGTAAACTTGGTTAAATCAGTTTAAATTGTTTAATTGGATTTAACCAGCCGTACCGAAACTGCGTGCTTTCAATCGCATAAAAGTATGGGTCATACTTTCGTAGCGCTTCAAAAAACAACGTTTCCGCTTCGTACTCACCAGTACTTACAAGCTTCAGATGGTTTGGATTCAACGTTAGCTCAGCTTCACTATAAGGATGTTTTATGCTTAAGTAGTGGCTGTTCTGAAACTCGCGATGATATGTGTTATGTCTAAAGGTTGACGTTAATATTTGTTGTAACTGTAATGTTGATATGGGTTGTGTGATAAAGTCAATTTGTTTGTTAATAACTTCGACATTTTGGGCTCGTCCATTTTTTTGTTCTAAAAACAGATGAAATAGCTTTGATTCTTGACCAAAATACTGACGTGCAATCTCTTCCTCCATCAAATAGATGTCATATTGTCTCATGTAACATCCCCCATGACCATATTTTTATCAAGTATAATATAATCTACGAGAAATGACTGTCTGTTAGTGGAGAAAGGATACACTAGTTTTGTCGAATTTTCTTTTGCTATTATTACGAGTCTACAACAAAACCCTGTAAACTAATGTTTACAGGGTTTTTGTTTAGCACTATATGCCTTACTTTACTTCTCTAATAGAACTTTAAGTTTGGCTACTACATTTTCTACGCTGAAGCCATACTCATCCATGATTTTCTCTCCAGGAGCGGATGCACCAAATGTGTCAATCGCAATGACATCACCATGGTCACCTATATACTTGCTCCAACCAAGAGAAGATCCCATTTCAATACCAAGACGAGCTTTAACATGGCTTGGAATCACGCTTTCCTTATATTCTGCAGATTGCTTCTCAAAACGGTCCCAGCTAGGCATAGAAACAACTTGAGCATGGATTCCGTCTTTTTCAAGTACTTGTTGAGCTTCCACAGCTAGAGGAACTTCAGAACCCGAAGCTAACAGAAGAGCATCTACTTTACCATTTGCTTTAGAAACAACATAGGCACCTTTTTGAACGCCTTCATATGCATTTTCAGCTGTTCCCGCAATTGTTTTTAAATCTTGACGTGTTAACACTAGTAAAGTTGGCGTATCCTTACTTTCAAGTGCTACCTTCCAAGCAGCAATTGTTTCATTGCCATCCCCAGGTCGGATAACAGAAAGACCTGGCATTGCACGGAATGATGCCAATTGCTCAACTGGCTCATGAGTTGGTCCATCTTCACCAACAGCAATACTGTCATGTGTAAAGACAAAAATAACTGGTAAGTTCATAAGTGCAGACAAACGAACAGCTGGGCGTAAGTAATCAGAGAATACAAAGAATGTTGCTCCGAATACTTTTAATCCACCATGTAATGCCATACCATTAACGGCAGCACCCATTGCAAACTCACGAACCCCAAACCATAAGTTACGGCCACTATAATCATCACGATTGTAGTTAGATTCGTTATTCATTAACGTTTTATTGGATCCAGCAAGGTCAGCTGACCCCCCAATTAGTTGAGGAATATGTGGAGCAAATGCGTTAATCGCATCTCCAGAAGCTGATCGAGTTGCTACGCCTTTTCCTGTTTCATACACAGGAGCGTCTTTATCCCAACCTTCAGGAAGTTCTCCTTTAACAGCCGTTGCAAATTGTTTTGCTAATTCTGGGTACTCTTGTTCATACTTAGCAAAAAGTTCATTCCACTCATTTTCTTGTTGTTGTCCATTTTGTTGGACTTCAGCAAACAACTTAGAAGCTTCTTCAGGAATATGGAATTCATTCTCATAAGACCATGCATACGCTTCTTTTGTTAATTTTACTTCATCAGAACCTAGTGGAGAACCATGTGAAGCTGATTTTCCTGATTTGTTAGGAGAACCATATCCAATTGTTGTTTTAATTTCAATTAATGTTGGACGGTCATCCGCTTTAGCTGCTTCAAGAGCTTTTGAAATCTCTTCAACGTCATTTCCTTGCTCAACACGGATTACTTGCCATCCATACGCTTTATATCGTTGTTCTACATTTTCTGAAAATGATAAATCAAGGTCTCCATCTAAAGAAATATCATTTGAATCATATAGAACGACTAATCTTCCTAGTTTCAAATGCCCTGCTAGAGATGCCGCTTCATGAGAAACACCTTCCATTAGGTCACCATCACCACAAATGCTGTATGTATAATGATCAACGATTGGGAAGTTGTCTTTATTATAAGTACTAGCTAAGTGTCTTTCAGCCATAGCAAAACCAACAGCCATTGCGATACCTTGTCCAAGTGGACCTGTCGTAGCTTCTACCCCTGGAGTATGACCAAACTCTGGATGTCCAGGAGTTTTACTTCCCCATTGACGGAAGTTTTGTAAATCCTCCAATGATAAGTCATAACCAGTTAGATGAAGTAAGCTATATAATAGCATTGAACCATGACCTGCAGATAAGATAAAACGGTCACGATTAAACCATTCTGGATTTTTTGGGTTGTGATTCATAAACTTTGTCCATAATGCAAAAGCCATTGGAGCCGCACCCATCGGCATCCCTGGATGTCCTGAATTTGCTTTTTCAATACTATCGATTGCTAGCGTTCGAATCGTATTAATTGCTAATTGTTGTTCTTGTGTTGTCAACGCTTGTCACCCTTTCTACGTATAAAAAATACCTCATTTTCAATCATATACTTTCTTTATTGTTTGTACAAGCCTATAAAGGCAAGTTCTCCCAATGTAAAAGTAAATTTAGTGCTTTAGACGTCCTTTACTTGCTTTACTCACTTTTAACTTTTCCGGTGTAACGTCTTCTCCTTTTTCATCAACAACTTTAATCGAATGTAGTTGATTATTAAAGGAACTACGAAAAGACTGAATATACTCCAGCCTTAATGCCTTTTGTTCATTAGCTTCTTCTGATGATAATCCGGTTTCTTTTGATTTCTTTGATAATTCGTTTATTCTTTTTATTTTTTCTTTGGATAACATGATTTCACTCCTTGACATGTTTCCCTAAATGTACACGAACTATGTAGTCATTTCAACCGTTCTGTTTTTCATCTTCAATATACTCTAAATACCTTCGATTAACTGTAGCCTTTGATGCTTTATACCCTAAACCCGCTAATACAGTTGCAATTTCATGAAAGGTCAGCTTTTTCTGGCGAAGTCTAACAATTTCCTCTATTGGAAGTTCTGTTTTCTTTCTTCCGCCAGCTTGGCTATGTTTTAAATTTTTCTGAGGACGATAGCCTGCTCTTATGGCTTTATCCATTCCTTTTTTTATTTTCATATTATGAAGTTTTCTCTGGTGTTCTTCAACAATTGTTACGATTTCTAGAAGCATTGCATCAATCTCAGAAGGTACTAATACATTACCCGTCATTGATGTGATTACCTTTTTATCCATTTTCAAAATTTGATGTAGGAGTGCTATCTTCGTGTTCCCTCTACCTAATCTCGTGTCATCTTGAACAAGAACAGCATCTGCTTGATGACTTGAAAGTAATTCAAGGACTTGGATCATCCCATCTCGATTAAAATCATAGCCACTTTTTCGTTCTTCAATAATCTCTACAACTCGATAATTGTAATTTCTAGCTAACTCTAGCAATTCATCCTTTTGCCGTGATAAAGATGAGCTTTGTTCTTGTTTCTCTGTACTTACACGGCAATAAATAACTACATTCATCTACTTGCGTATTGCATTTCATGTTCAATATGGATAGTCATTTCCTCTTCAACACTATCTGTTTCGTTTGTTACAAAACGGTCAGTTGCTGAATAGTTCATGACACATACAAATAAAATAGATAAAATAAAAGCTGTTACAATTCCAATTTCTTGTTTTGATAAAGTTTTCATATATATTCACCTCATAGAATGTTTGTTCGTACTTTCATTAAAACACGAACACACATTCTAGTCAACTGTAAAATTAGAACCTATGTTTGCATATTTGATATTGCCATGGTATACTTTGGATAATATATAGAACCTTTGAGGTGATTCCGATGACAAAAATATCAAAACGGCAACAGGAAATCTTAAATTATATTAAATCTGAAGTTCGAGCAAAAGGATATCCGCCCTCTGTTCGAGAAATTGGTGAAGCTGTAGGCCTTGCCTCAAGTTCCACTGTTCATGGACATCTATCACGTTTAGAAGAAAAAGGATATATTCGTAGAGACCCTACTAAACCAAGGGCCATTGAAATCATGGATAATGAGGATACTACACCTACTCACCCCATTATTGCTGAAGGACGTACTTCATATGCACCTGTAATTGGTAAAGTAACAGCAGGTAACCCTATTACAGCTATCGAGAATGTAGAAGAATACATTCCTCTTCCTGAACATCTTGGGACAAGCGAGAATGTGTTTGTTCTAGTAATTCAAGGTGATAGTATGATAGAGGCTGGTATTTATGATGGAGATATGGTTTACGTTCGTCAACAAGCAACCGCCAATAACGGAGATATTATAGTTGCGATGACTGAAGAAAATGAAGCGACTGTAAAACGGTTTTTCAAAGAAAAAGATTACTTCAGACTCCAACCTGAAAATTCGTCAATGGAGCCTATCATTCTTAGAAACGTCTCTGTTTTAGGTAAAGTCATCGGTGTCTTCAGAACCATTCATTAATATAAGAGGGTGAGACAAAATGTTGTTTTTTTTACCTTTTGTCTCACCCTCTTAGCAATGAGCGAAACCGCCACCATCTTTTAAAACCCGTTGTGAGTGGTTTTTCTCACAACGGGTTTTGTGGCGAGTGAAGCCATTCAGAATGAATTAATTAGTTTTGTCCCAGCGTCTTTTTGTTTTAGACGTGTAGATTAATGTGATCGTATATCGGGAACTGGTGCTTTGTATGTTCTTTTGAAGTTATGATTTTATTCTACGTGTTTTGTGGGAGGCTTTTGTCCGATACATCATTTTTATCGGACACTGCCTCGACTTTTCCTTTCGGCTCCTGTCCGATATCTGCCTTTTTTCGGACTCCGCTCCGGCTTTCCGGTACGCTTCTGTTCGATAAGACTTTAGTTACTCAAATGCCAGTCATTTAAAAAGAGCCAACGCTTTGTTAGCTCTTTTCCTATTACTGTTGGCGATTTTGAATTTCCATGGCATTTGCTTGTGCTTGTTGTAGTTCTTGCTGAGCTTGAAGGACATCTTGTTGCTCTTGTTTTACTTGTTGTTGAGCTTGATGTAATTGTTGCGTTTCGGTTTGGACCATTTGTTGCGCTTGGAATAACTGTTGTGTTTCTAGTTGCAGCTTATCAAACGCTTTTTGAACTTCTTGTTGAGCTTGTAGCAATTGTTGCTGTTCTAGTTCGTTTGATGTTTGGATGTTACTTAGCCGTTGCTGGACGATTTGCATCGACTGTTGAGCTTGCTGCATTTGTTGGTACGTTGTCAATGCTGACGCTTGTTGTGCTATTTGTTGTGCTTCTTGAACTGAATGTGCAACTTCTTCTAATAAATAGTGCGGATCTTCTTGTACCATGATATTGCCTCCAATATTTTTTCATAGTTTTCTCAATCCTTATCGTGCTCATAACACATTCATTCTATGCTTTACCTAAATTTATTTTTATAATAGTGTATAAAAAAACCCCTTAATACCAGTAGCATTAAGGGGTTCTCCTATTAATAAATCGTCATGTACTGTTCGCGTTCCCAAGGATGTACTTGAGTGCGGAACATATCCCATTCGATCTCTTTTGCTTCAACAAAGTGCTCAATTGCATGCTCACCTAAAGCATTTATCATGACTTCGTCGCTAATTAGCTTGTCAATTGCTTCTTTTAATGTTGCAGGAAGGTCATTGATTCCAGCTTCTTCACGCTCTTCTTTGTTCATGATGTAAATATTACGGTCAGTTGCACTCGGAGGAGTAAGCTTACGCTTAATTCCATCAAGACCTGCTGCAAGCATTGCTGCCATTGCAAGGTAAGGGTTAGCTGCTGGGTCTGGGCTACGTACTTCGATACGAGTACTTAGCTTACGGGAGTTTGGAATACGAACTAATGGACTACGGTTACGTAATGACCATGCCACATAAACTGGTGCCTCATAGCCAGGAACTAGACGCTTATATGAGTTTACTACTGGGTTAGTAATGGCAGTGAACGCTTCAGCGTGATCTAGAATACCCGCTAAAAATTGCATTGCTGTTTCACTTAATTGAGTTTCAGTATTAGGATCATAGAACGAGTTTTCTTTTCCACGGAATAAAGACATGTTGCAATGCATTCCCGAACCATTGACACCAAATAATGGTTTAGGCATGAATGTTGCATGAAGACCATGCTTTCTTGCGATCGTTTTTACAACTAGTTTAAACGTTTGAATGTCATCACAAGCTTTGATTGCATTCGCATATTTAAAGTCAATTTCATGTTGTCCTGGAGCCACTTCATGGTGAGATGCTTCGATTTCGAATCCCATGTCTTCAAGCTCAAGTACGATATCACGACGGCAGTTTTCTCCTAAATCCGTTGGAGCAAGATCAAAGTAACCACCTTTATCGTTTAACTCAAGAGTGGGTTCACCCTTCTCGTCATTTTTAAATAAGAAGAATTCTGGCTCTGGTCCAATGTTAAATGAAGTGAATCCTAACTCTTCTGCTTCTTTAAGCACACGCTTAAGAATTCCACGAGGATCCCCTGCAAATGGTGTTGGCTCTTCTCCTGGTCTACCTGGTTGGTACACGTCACAAATTAAACGAGCAACCTTTCCTTTGTCAGCTGTCCAAGGGAAAATAACCCACGTATCAAGGTCTGGATATAAATACATATCAGACTCCTCAATGCGAACAAATCCCTCAATGGAAGAACCGTCAAACATCATTTGATTTGATAATGCTTTTTTCAACTGGTTTGTTGGAATTTCAACATTTTTGATAATTCCTAGTAAATCTGTAAATTGAAGACGAATGTAACGAACGCCTTCTTCTTGGGCAATACGTAAAATGTCATCCTTAGTATACTTAGCCATTATGTAATCCCCTTCCTTTTCCCTTTTTTAATGAAAGAACCGTGATAGCTGACCTTGAATAATCGAAGCACGACCATTTCTACCTGCCATCAACAATTCGTTTTTCAGATGTTTTCGAAGCTCTTTATCGGTTATATCCTGTTTCGCCTCTTGTGAAACCTCAATTTGCTGTTGCTGTTGTTTCATTTCAAGTATTTGTTTAACTCCTGAGATGTTAATTCCTTGCTCAATGAAGGACTTAATTTCGAGTAAACGCTCTACATCGTTAAACGAAAACAACCGCTGATTTCCATTCGTACGGGCAGGGTAAATGAGATTATGTTCTTCATAATAACGAATTTGTCGAGCAGACAGTTCGGTAAGTTGTTTTACAATACTTATCGGAAATAATGGCATACTACGACGCATTTGATCATTCATAATCTACCCCTCCTAGGCTTCGATAATACTAGCATAATAGATGTGAGCATCACTGTCAATAGATGTAAGGTAATCTAACATGTCAGTTTTGTGACGAGAAACGTTTTAGCTTCGATTCACGTAAATTATATGACACTGTTAGTTTTTGGACCGATAAGTTCGTCCTTTAGTAACTGATCGACTGCCTTTAAAACGGCAATTTTAACATGGGAGTAGGTAAGACCACCTTGAACATAGGCGACAAATGGCTCTCGTAATGGACCATCTGCCGAAAGTTCAATACTAGCTCCTTGGATAAACGTACCCGCTGCCATAATGACATCATCCTCATATCCGGGCATCGGACTAGGATGAGGAGTGACATGAGAATTAATAGGTGAAGCTGCTTGAATCGCTTGGCAGAAAGAAACCATCCTCTCTCTGTCATTAAATTGGACCGATTGTATTAAATCGGTTCGTTTTTCATTCCACTTGGGATTTGTTTGGAGCCCAATTTCCTCCAGACAAGCAGCTGTAAAAAGGGCCCCTTTTAAAGCTTGACCAACGACATGGGGTGCTAGAAAGAATCCCTGATACATTTCTAATAAACTATATAAGGATGCACCACCCTCTGCCCCGATTCCAGGAGCAGCTAGACGATATGATGCCAGTTCTACTAGCTTCTTCTTTCCAACGATATAGCCCCCTGTTTTGACAATTCCTCCACCTGGATTTTTTATCAATGACCCTGCAATGATATCTGCACCTACATGAGGCGGTTCCATGGTCTCAACAAATTCCCCATAGCAATTATCGACGAATACAATCACATCATTTTTTATTGATTTAACAAACTCGACCATCTCTTTGATTTCTTCAATAAAAAACGACGGACGATTCGCATAACCTTTTGAACGTTGGATGCCAATGACTTTTGTTTTTTCAGTAATGCTTTCTTTTACTTGTGAATAATCCACTTTACCTTCATTTGTTAAAGGAATCGCTTGATATGAGATTCCAAATTCCTTTAATGAGCCGTTATTACTGCCACGGACACCTACAATTTCTTCTAATGTATCATAGGGGGTACCTGTTATATAAAGTAACTCATCGCCAGGTCGTAATAATCCGAATAATACTGTAGCAATCGCATGCGTTCCTGAGATGATTTGAGGGCGTACTAAACCCGCTTCTGCTCCAAACACATCCGCATACAATTGCTCTAATGTATCTCTACCGACATCATCATAACCGTATCCTGTTGATGGGGTAAAATGAAAATCAGACACTTGATGTGCTTGATAGGCTTCTAATATTCGAAGCTGATTTTCTTCTACAACTTGGTCAATACTTTTATGATAATCTTTAATTTTTTCCTCTGCACTTGTTACCAAGCGTTTTAATTGTTCCCCATGGTGAAATTTCTCGTACATCCTGTTACTCCTTTTTACCCGTTTTTCAATTCTGTATATAATGATAAATTTGGGTGAACATAGCCTCGAACATCATATCCTTCTTTATCTTCATCCCATGTTTGTTGTTTTACAATTGATTCTCGCTTACACCGTGCAAGCAATTTCCCATCATCTGAAGGAATAAACACTTGATAGTAATCTAATTGAGCCTTAATCATCTCTTCAATTTCAAGTTCAAGTCTTCGTAAATCTTCATCATTGATTGCTGAAACCACGATACTATTCTTCTCTTTTGAATAAGGAGGTTGTTCTATCATTTGGTCAGCTTTGTTATAAACGGTTAGCATTGGAATATGACTTGCTTTTAACTCTTCTAATAAGCGTATTACAGTTTTCTCATGGTCCTGGAATTGTGGGTTTGACCCGTCAACTACATGCAAAAGTAAATCCCCTTCTACGACTTCTTCTAACGTCGAACGAAAAGCAGCGATTAAGGCGGTTGGTAAGTCTTGAATGAATCCAACCGTATCTGAGAGTAACACTGTTAATCCAGATGGAAGTTTTAATTTTTTAGTTGTTGGGTCCAGTGTTGCAAACAGCAAATTTTCTTCAAAGGTATCCGCTTCAGTAAGTCGATTAAGTATCGTTGATTTTCCGGCGTTTGTATATCCAACTAATGTCACTTGAAGCACTTGATTAAGCTTTCGACGCTCTCGGTAACGGGCCCTGTGTGTCGTAACTGCCTCTAATTGTTGTTTAATTTCATCCATTCTTCTACGGATGTGACGGCGATCTGTTTCAAGCTGCGTTTCCCCTGGACCTCTTGTACCGATTCCCCCACCTAAACGAGAAAGGGCTACACCTCGACCCATGAGACGAGGTAATAAATAATTGAGTTGGGCTAATTCTACCTGTAATTTTCCTTCCTTCGAGTTTGCTCTCATCGAGAAGATATCTAATATAAGTTGAGTTCGGTCAATAATCCTTGCATCTATATATTCGCTTAAATTGCGTACTTGACTAGCAGTAAGTTCATCATTAAATATGACAATATCAGCTTCTGTCTCCTCCACTAAGTTGACGACTTCTTCGACTTTCCCTTTTCCTATATATGTCGCTGAATCAAGCTTGTCCCTTTTTTGAGTAATGGTACCGACAACTTGACCCTCGGCCGTTTCCGTCAGTGACGCTAACTCTTCCATTGAGTAGTCAAATGTTTCCTCATCGCGCTTTAATGTATGACACCCAACTAAGATGACACGCTCTTTTTTTTGTTCGTTAATCTCTATCAATGAATCATCACTGCCTTCCATAATTATTCACTTGGCTAATTATAGCTTAATTTAGCATGAAACAACAGTTCACCCATTATTACGAAAATGGGTGAACTGTTGATTTTTCAAATTCAAAATCACAGGCTTCAAGTGTAGCGAGCGTTTGACGGTCACGATTGGGCTCTTGTAATAATCTAACCGCTTGCTTTCGAATCGCTTGCTCTAATATGTTTCGAACAAAACGTCCATTACTAAAAGCCTGAGAGGAGTCTGTTTTCCCACGTCTTACTAGTTCTTTGATTTTATGCTCTGCCTGCCTAGTGAGGATATACTCTCGTTCAGAAAGCATTCCCTTTGTTATGTCCATTAGTTCCTCAGTCGAGTAATCTGGAAAATCAATCGTTAATGGAAATCTTGAAGGAAGGCCTGGATTGAGGGACATAAAGTAGTCCATCTCTTTTGAATAACCAGCTAAAATCAAAATAAAATCATGCTGCTGGTCTTCCATGGCTTTCACCAGTGTATCGATGGCCTCTTTCCCGAAATCCTTTTCTCCACCTCTTGACAATGAATACGCTTCATCAATAAATAAGATGCCACCCATTGCTTTTTTTATTAGTTCACGCGTTTTTAATGCGGTATGACCAATGTATTCTCCAACTAAATCTGCTCGCTCCGCTTCTATTAAATGTCCTTTTGAAAGAACATTCATTTCATGGAAGAACTTAGCGATCATTCGAGCAACTGTCGTCTTTCCTGTCCCAGGATTCCCTTTAAAAATCATATGAAGCGCTTGCTTTGACGTCTTTAACCCTTCGTCTTTTCGACAGTTATTTATATAAAGCCACGCATATACTTCTTTTAAGAATGCCTTTACATCTTGCAAACCAACTAACTGTTTTAATTCATTTTCTATTCGCTCTAGGACATAGTGTTTATCTCGTTCTTCCTCATTTAAAAAGGTAAACTGCTCTGTATCCTTTGATTTATCATTGTTTTGGTTAAGAACAATATTGATTTGACTTCTAGTTCTAGTCTTTGCTGGGTTTCTCATCTTTCACCCTCCTATCGCTATCCCCTTACCTCCACTATACGCAAGTGCCCAATTTTTGTGACAACTGCCTATAACTTTTTCATGAAAAAGGGTCAAACAAGAAATCAGAAGGGTGAATTGCTAGTATTTCTGCTGCACACCCGTTAAAATGGAAATATACCCCACCACGATTTCACATCACGCAAACCTGAAAAGGGAAGGTGGTGAAACAAATGGAATCGCTTCAAAAACAATTGCCTGAAGACGCAACATTATTTCTATTATCTTTAACTAAAAAAGGAAGACGACCATCCACGATAAAAAGATATCATTATGACCTACATGATTATTTCCGCTGGGTAGAAGCAGCGTTACCACACCAACAATCCGTTACTACAATGACAACTGAAATGTTACAACAGTTTTTTGATTTCTTACAAAATGAAAGAAATTATGATATCAAAACTAGAAAAAGAATGGGTACAGTTATAAAACAGTTTTACAAGTATCTATATGAATGCAGGAAAATAAAGAGTAATCCATTTATTGGCGTTGTCATTGCTGGCGAAATTGACCATACGTTATGTATTGAAGATATTCTTTCCATAGAAGAACAACAGAAGCTTCGTTCGATTATACGTTCTTCTAAAGATTTAACAGAAAACCAATTAAAAGCCCGACCACTTCTTATTGACCGAAATGAAAGCATTATTGTCCTATTAATGGAATATGGTTTATGCTTACGTGACGTAACCTCTCTCACCTTAGATGATGTCCACTTTGAATCCAATGTCATCGATGTTCACAATCATTCTAGTTCTAGTCGGTCAATCACTCTCAAAGAATCAGATAAAAAATTGCTTTATCGTTATTATCAACACATTCCACTTCCAGTACGACCAAAATATCATAGTGATGACCCTTTTTTTGTAGCGTTTGATTTTCAACGAAATACATATCGCTGGTCCTATGAAAAAGACCGACCGAAAGAGTTAACTGAAATCGCCATTCAAAAAATGCTACGACACGAAGTAAAACGGGCTGGATTACGAAAAGGGATTTGTGCGATGCATCTAAGACATACCTTTGCAGTAAACGCATTAATTCGAGGAGAAAGTGCTGTCACCGTTCAAGAACACCTTGGATTGAAATCTGAATTTGGCGTGCAGCGATACCTTTCGCTTGTTGAAACCTTAAAGGAAATTATATGAGATAACTGAATATAGAGGTGCGACAAAAGATAAAATCAATTTTATCCCACCCCTCGTAAATAAAAAGATAATTAGCCCGCTCTTGGACTAATTATCTTTGTAATAAGCTTTTATTATGCTTGATCAGATTCAACACTAATTTGAATATTTCGTTGAGGAGCGAATGTAGAGATCGCATGCTTATAAACTAACTGCTGTTTTCCCTCACTCTCTAGAATAATCGTAAAGTTATCGAATCCTTTGATGTGTCCTCTAAGTTGAAAGCCGTTTAATAAAAAAACGGTAACAGAAATGTTTTCTTTTCGTAACTGATTTAAAAATTGGTCTTGAATATTAACTGATTGCTTCATTGCAAGTGTCCCCCTCTTTTTAGCTCTTTACTTATTTCGCTGTTGTTATAAAGCTTTCCTTCTATAAATGTGTGCATTTTTACAATATTTTCATTAAAACCATTTTGCCCCATGTCAAACCATGTCACATCTGCTTTATTTCGGAACCACGTTAATTGTCTTTTGGCATATCTTCTTGAGTTTTGCTTTAAGTTCGAAACAGCTTCTTCTAATGTGACTCGACCTTCAAGATAATCATAAATCTCCTTGTACCCTATAGCTTGGACCGATTGGAAATCTTTTACACCTTTTTCATAGAGAAGTTTTGCTTCTTCAAGAAGTCCTGCTTCCATCATTTTATCAACTCGTTCGTTGATTCTGGAGTACAGTACATCACGGTCCATTGTCAAGCCTATCATGACCAGGTCATAGGGTGATGGTTTTTCTTCATCATGCTGCATATCTGACATAGGCTGTCCTGTCACCTTAAAAACTTCTAAAGCCCGTATGACTCTTCTGTAATTGTTAGGATGAAGATTCTTATAGCTTATAGGGTCAATTTCTTTCAATTTTTCGTGTAAGGAGACAACCCCATGTTTCTCTACAAATGTTTCTAATGCATTTCGATAGTCTTCATCTGAAGGACCTTCAGCAAACTGATAATTATGAGTTATTGCTTTGACATATAACCCAGTCCCACCAACTAAAAACGGGAGTTTCCCTTTTTGATTCAAATCTGTTATTAATGGTTGAACCAGATTTTGAAACTCTGCTACAGTAAATGATTCTGTAGGGTCTTTTATGTCAATCAAATGATGTGGGATTCCTTCCATTTCATCTGAAGTCACCTTAGCTGTGCCTATATCCATGTCACGATAGATTTGCATCGAGTCTCCACTAATGATTTCTCCATCAAAGGCTTTAGCTAACTCAATACTTGTTTTTGTTTTACCTACCGCTGTAGGACCAACGATTACTACTAATTTTTCTTTCATTTCTGTTTTGCCATACTCCCTTATTTATAATTGGATGTATCCAAAATGGAATGTTGAAGTGGGCCGTTTGAGAACGGTAAAATTAAACTCCTCAAACCAATCACTTTTCCAATGGGTTTTCACAACGACTCTATCTCTTGCTACTCTTATTGCTTCTGTAATCGTCTCTTTCGTGAGCTTGTCTTGGATGGCTATATCGTGAAGAGGACGAATTCCATCAGAGGTTTCAATTTTAGTTTCGAACATTGGATCAAAATAGACGATATCAAAACTACTCGAAGGCAGTGCTGCAAGTTTTTCAATGTAATTCATATGGTGTACTTCAATTCTATGCATCGCCTTATACAAATCTTCATCTTCGCTTTTCCATTGAAGTAAGCCCTCTTTTACTAAATACGCAATGACCCTATTTCCTTCGATTGCAGTTACTTGCCCAGTTTCTCCAACTACATAGCTTGCAACGATACTATCTGAACCCATCCCTAGAGTACAATCGAGAATTGTCTTTCCAGAAGAAAGGCCCGTAGCAACAACAAAAGGGTCATGTTCTCCTCTTCGTACTCTCTTGATTCGAAACGAAGCTGAATTTGGGTGAAAGAAAAAAGGCTGATTTGATTTCAAGTAGTATTGTAGTTTATCTTTACCAACAACAATAAGGTCCTGTCCAAAGTCAGTAATGAGCTGTTCGACCGAGCGGTTTTCACGTACAATAAACTGCCCACGCAAGTCATCGGCTACCTTCATTGCTTGTTGTTGAAGCTGTGAAGCTGTCTTTAAGGCTGTGGTTACTAACACAAAAACTCCCCATTGCATATGTATTGTTTGTATTATAAGCTTTTTCCATTTGAAGTGCAATCTTCCAAAAAGAAGTATTAGCTCTTTCTCAGGTAGTCTGTTATGAAATACACATTTCAAAGTTTTTTTGAAACCATTTTTCATCAAGATCAGTTCCGATTACAACCATTTCACTTACTCTCTTTTCACCTTTTTCCCACTCTCGGTCGGCTGTTCCTGCAAATAGCATATGAACTCCTTGAAAAACCACTCGTTTATCAAGATTTTCAATATGTAATAATCCTTTATAACGGTACATCTGTGGGCCAAGCTCGACTAAGATTGAATTCATCCATTTCTCTATTTTTGATAAATTCAATGGTTTCTCAGTTCGTAACACTATCGCCCTCACATGATCATTGTGGTGGTGATGACCTTCTTTTAAAAAGTTTGGTGTGATTTCTTGCTTTTTTGTGAGGTCAAAAGAGTAGACGTTCAATATCTCATCCAAATCAATTTGACTATGTTTTGTCCGAACGACTCTAGCAGAAGGATTCATTCCCCTGATTCTCTCTGATACGGAATGAATATGCTCTTCATCTACTAAATCTATTTTGTTTAAAAGAACTACATCGGCAAATGCTATTTGCTCCTGGGCTTCACGAGAACGGTCAAGCTGCTGATGGACGTGAAATGTGTCTACAACGGTAACAATTGAATCTAGATGATAGAACTCAGACAATTGCGGGTCGACAAAAAACGTTTGTGCCACTGGACCCGGGTCCGCTAAACCCGTGGTTTCAATAATGACCCGTTCAAATTCGAGGGTTGATTTATTTTTTTCTTTTAATTCACTAAGAATTCGGATTAAATCTCCACGAACTGAGCAGCAAATGCAACCGTTATTCATCTCAAATATCTCTTCATCTGCGCCGACCACAAGCTGATTATCGATTCCTACTTCACCAAATTCATTTACAATAACCGCAAGTTTTTGTCCATGATTTTCAGTTAGAATATAATTGAGTAATGTTGTTTTTCCAGCTCCTAAAAAACCAGTTAACACCGTGACTGGAATCCTATTATCTTCTTTCAAAGTACTCATCTCCTAATAATGTTATTGTTATTATTCTTTGATTATAATCGTAAACATTACGATTTAAACTCTGTTCTGTTCACATACTTCTCTCGAAAATAAAAAAGCATATTATTTTCAATTTACCCATTTGGTATTATACTATATAAATCGTAATAATTACTATTTAAAAAGGAGAATACAATGCAAACAAAAATCATTCCTAGTAAAAAAGAACGACATAAAAGATTTGGATCGGTTCCCCCTGTCATAGGAACAAAACCTTTACATAAAGAAGAGATGACAGACTTACAAAACATGCCGAATGATTTTCTTTTCCCTATTGAATCAGTCGGAATTTCAAATGTTACACACCCTATTCAGATAGAATCTGATTATGAACCAAAAGAACAAACAACTGTTGCAACCATTTCTTTAACAACGAGTTTAGCACAAATGAATAAAGGGATTAATATGAGCCGTTTAACTGAGGTGCTTCAAGAATATCACCATAACGGGTTTAAAGCGAGTAGAGAACAACTTTATTCGTTCACTAAAGATTTAGCGGAACGAATGGAACAAGATGGTGCCCAAATGAGCATTCGTTTTCCTTGGTTTTTTGAAAGAACTAGCCCAGTTCTAAACAAAACCGGATTAGCCCATGCAGATGTTCAGATGTACGTCAGCTACGACAAAGCTAATGGATTTACCCATGAATTTGAGCTCACTGTGGCTGTTACAACGTTATGTCCATGTTCAAAAGAAATCAGCGAATATAGTGCTCATAATCAGCGGGGGTATGTCACTATCAAAGTCGAATTCTTTGATTTGCTAGAATTGAGTAAGGACTGGAAAGTTATATTACTTGAAGCAGCCGAATCAAATGCCAGTTCAATGCTTTACCCTATTTTAAAAAGGCCAGATGAAAAGTCGGTGACAGAACGCGCTTTTGAAAACCCTCGTTTTGTCGAGGATATGGTTCGCTTAGTGGCTGCCGATTTATATGAAAATAAAGATATCAAATCGTTTACTGTTGCATGCCGAAACGAAGAATCGATTCATATGCATGATGCCATTGCAAAATTGTCCTATACCAAATAAATAAGAGGCTGGGACACAAAGAAAGAGGGAGAGACAATTGGTGAACAACTTTTTGTTTCTCCTCAAATTTTTATTTGTACAATAACATTAAGTTGGGATTCAAACTAGATTTTTTGGGGATTGTTGTAGAAATAGGAGTATGAAAAAGTTATATTTAGCTTCCAGCAGGGTAACTTAATAAAAACAAGAGGGGTTACTAGATATGAAAACGAAATGGTATTTATTAGGGGTAGCAATTATTCCTTGGATTTCTTTGGTCTTTATGGATAAGCACTCAATAAAGAGGTTTTTCCCAACTTCAATCCTGATGGGACTTTTATTAATTGGCGAAAGTCTTTTGGCTCGTAAAAAAATGTGGTGGTCGATTTATAAAAAACCCCACCCTAACATTATGGGTGAAGCACCTTTAATAATGGGACCATATATTGTTGGTTCAATGTGGATGTTACGATTTGGATTTGGTAACATTCTTAGATATTCCATTTTAAATCTATGTGTTCATTTATTTTTTGTATATGTATTAATGGATCGCTTTAAACGTATAGGATATTGGTCTCTTATTAGGTTAAAAAAATATCAACTCTTATTGTTATTTATTATCGAAGCCATTATTTTATATGGCACACAAATAATATTTGAATCAAGAAAAAATAATCCCCACAAGTTCACCTGGAATTGGAAATAGATAAGGTTTACTAATGATAATTTCACAAAACTCAACTTATTAGGACAAAAGGTTTTTTACCTTTTGTCCACCCTCACAACAAAAGTAATCCCGCTTCTTTTACTTTAATCTATACTCTGGATAATCTCCTAAGATTCGGTCAAGTGCTTGCCAAGCCATCAAGGCACAATTATGACGTGCTCTTAACTTATGAACACCTTCTAATGCTAGCGCATCTCCTAAATCAATGTCTTCTGAGACCTCACCTTTTCGAATCATTTGTTCCATTGCTTCTCTTAATTGTGATGCTTCTTCTACGGAAACTCCTTTTATTAATTCTGTCATCATAGATGCAGATGCCATACTTATGCTACATCCTTCACCAACAAACGAGATATCATTAATTCTTTTGTCAGTGGATACCTCCATGAACAAGGTCATTACATCACCACAAGTTGGATTCTTATAATGTTTCTGTTGCACCTTCGACCCTTCTAGCTTCCTATGATTTCGTCGGTTTCTTGAATGCTCAATTACTAATTGTCTGTACAATTGGTCTAGCATAACTTATATCCCCCTTTTAAATCAAAATCATTACGTTTTATAATATATACTATACACATTCCCATCAAATCAGTCTAAGGCACTGTCAGAGATTACAAAAGAAGTTCAACTTAAAAAACATTTTTTGTAAACTTTACTTCGGGATATTTTTCATATATCATGGTAACAAATCGTAATGATTACTATTTAAATGATGAAAGGTGATTACAATGGCAAAAAAATCCAAAGTAGCAAAAGAAATGAAGCGTCAACAGTTAGTGGCTCGCTATGCCGAGTTGCGAAGAGAGTTAAAGGAAAAAGGAGACTATGAAGCATTAAGAAAACTTCCAAGAGATTCTTCTCCAACACGCTTAACAAGAAGATGTGAGATGACTGGAAGGCCTCGTGGGGTACTTCGTAAATTTAAACTATCAAGAATTGCTTTCAGGGAATTAGCTCATAAAGGGCAAGTGCCAGGTGTTAAAAAATCAAGCTGGTAACGACTTACTGTAAAAGGGGTGTGAAAAATGGAAAAAGTGCTCCCTCTTATCGTTTTATCTGGTTTCCCCTTAAGGGATAAATGTATATTTATGGAACGCTTCCAAGACGAGAAACAACAAAGAGTATTGAAGATTCTATTTCAACAAGAAAAAAGCAAATTGAAGGTAAAGGCAGAAGATCCTTTTAACGTGACATTGATAGGAAAAACTGTTCATAATGCAGTCATTGATTCGATCAATCAACTACATACAGTTGTTAAAAGAATGGATTTGACCGAAGATTTTGATGGGATTATATTAGATATGTTTCCGACGGTTGAGCCCCCGATAGACGCATTACTAGCTTTTTGTAAAGAGATGAATATCACTTTTAAATCACACATCCATCTTATTGATGCTAGGGAATTTTGGTTTTCCTATTTTTCAGAACATGAAATCTTAGTAGATGCTGAAGATTCCCTTGAACGGAGGGATTATACGGTAGGTGAAATGCTAACTAACCAATTAGAATTCGCTGATACAATTGTCTTTTGTCATACCAATCATTTATCACATGAGCGACTCGGAGAATTATATTCTTTTGTTATGAGCTTGCAACCAAAAGCAATGGTTGTGACATTCGAAGAGTTTTTTCAAGCGGATGACAATAGAATGTATGAACTCCATTCCGCTTCTTCGCTGTATACACATCAATTGAACATAGCTGAATCAAGGAAACACTTGAAGGTAGTAGGACAGTATGGAATAGGTACATATGTATATAAAAGTCCAAAATCAATTTCACTTTCAAGGTTAGAGTATTTTTTTCATCAGTTTCCGCCTGAAGTGTTTCGAATGAAAGGGCAATGTTACAATCCTATGAATCATGAGCTATATGTGATTTCCCAAGTGGGCTCGTCGATTCAAGTAGATACCTTTGACATGCCCACTTGGTCTTCCTCTGTCATGTCTGAGTTTTTATTTATTGGTGAAGAACTTGACCAACAAGATATTCAGCAGAGGCTGGATGAATGCTTTGATCAACAACATCGCTCATTAGGGTCATAATAAAGCGACAATGTAGGTGAGCAACGAGTGGAACCAAAGCCACTGATATTTAAAGCATTGTTTCCTTTTTCGGACTCGGTCAATGCTTTTTCTGCTCGGCCTGTCCGTATTGGTTCTCTTTTCGGACTCGGCCCACCCTTTTTCTGCTCGGCCTGTCCGTATTGACTCTCTTTTCGGACTCGGCCCACCCTTTTTCTGCTCGGCCTGTCCGTATTGGTTCTCTTTTCGGACTCGGTCCACCCTTTTTCTGCTCGGCCTGTCCGTATTGGTTCTCTTTTCGGACTCGGCCCACCCTTTTTCTGCTCGGCCTGTCCGTATTGGTTCTCTTTTCGGACTCGGCCCACCCTTTTTCTGCTCGGCCTGTCCGTATTAAAGAAACCACCAAGGCAAAGACCGCCTTGGGGCGGGCCTTCGCTTCCCTGCTCGCCTGGTAGGAGAACACCACTCCTCCCACGCTCTTTCTTTGCAGGGGCTTTCGGCCCTTACAAAGAAACCACCAAGGCAAAGACCGCCTTGGTGGGGGCCTTCGCTTCTCTGCTCGCCTGGTAGGAGAAAATCACTCCTCCCACGCTCTTTCTTTGCAGGGGCTTTCGGCCCTTACGAAGAAACCACCAAGGCAAAGACCGCCTTGGTGGGGGCCTCCGCTTCCCTGCTCGCCTGGTAGGAGAAAATCACTCCTCCCACGCTCTTTCTTTGCAGGGGCTTTCGCCCCTTCCAACGAGACCACCACGGCAAAGCCCGCCTTGGTGCTGGCCTTCGCTTCCCTGCTCGCCTGGTAGGAGAACACCACTCCTCCCACGCTCTTTCTTTGCAGGGGCTTTCGCCCCTTCCAACGAGACCACCACGGCAAAGCCCGCCTTGGTGCTGGCCTTCGCTTCCCTGCTCGCCTGGTAGGAGAACACCACTCCTCCCACGCTCTTTCTTTGCAGGGGCTTTCGCCCCTTCCAACGAGACCACCACGGCAAAGCCCGCCTTGGTGCTGGCCTTCGCTTCCCTGCTCGCCTGGTAGGAGAACACCACTCCTCCCACGCTCTTTCTTTGCAGGGGCTTTCGGCCCTTACGAAGAAACCACCAAGGCAAAGACCGCCTTGGTGGGGGCCTTCGCTTCTCTGCTCGCCTGGTAGGAGAAAATCACTCCTCCCACGCTCTTTCTTTGCAGGGGCTTTCGGCCCTTACGAAGAAACCACCAAGGCAAAGACCGCCTTGGTGGGGGCCTTCGCTTCCCTGCTCGCCTGGTAGGAGAAAATCACTCCTCCCACGCTCTTTCTTTGCAGGGGCTTTCGGCCCTTACGAAGAAACCACCAAGGCAAAGACCGCCTTGGTGGTATCTTCTATTACATTATTCGTTTGAACATTTTTTCCATTTCGTAGGTTGTGATGTGGATTAGGATGGGTCTGCCGTGTGGACATGTGAATGGGTCTTCGCATGTTCGTAGCGATTCTAATAGTGCAAACATTTCGTCTTGTCGTAGATGGCGATTGGCTTTGATTGAGCCTTTACACGACATAATTATCGCTGCATCTTCTCTTAATTTTTTGATGTCTACTTTTTTCGTTGTGAGTACTTGGTTGATTATCTCTTCAATGGTTTCTTGTTCTTCTCCTTTTGGAAACCATGTCGGATGGGAGCGAACAATAAAGCTCGTTCTACCAAATGGTTCTAGGAAAACTCCTACTTTTTGTAATTCATCCTGGTGGTCTGCTAGAATCGGGATTTCTGAGTTCGTAAATTCCAAAGTATATGGAACTAATAACTCTTGTAATTCTGGAGACACCTTGCCGACATTTTCTCTATAGTATTCATATTTTATTCGCTCTTGAGCTGCATGTTGGTCAATGATATATAGACCGTTATCATTTTGCGCTAATATATATGTCCCGTGCATTTGACCAATCGGATATAGAGTAGGAACTCGGTCATTTTGATTGTATTCATGAGCATTTTGTACGGATTCTTTCGTATCCGCAAACTCTTCAGTATTTGTTTCTTCCACGGCTTGTACTACCTCGATTGTTGAAGGCTGTTCTTTTTTTTCTAGAAAGCCTGTCCCAACATTCCTTTCGTCAACTTGATACGGACTGGCAGTATTGGTGGATGAACTTTTTTGATAAGAAGAGTCATAGTGTTTTGCTGTTTCTCGCGCTTTTGCTTGAGAAGGAAACTGAAAACTCATTTGTTCGGATTGTTGTTTTTCACGCTTGACTATACCTAACTCTGGAATGAGTTGAATTTTCTTAAAAACCTTTTGAATGGATTCTTTTACTAATGTAAACAACTCTTCTTCCTTACTTAACCTTACTTCAAGTTTTGCTGGATGAACGTTGACATCGACTAGCTTCGGGTCCATTTCTATATTTAACACAACCAAAGGGTATCTCCCTATCGGAAGCAACGTATGATAGCCTTCTTGTATGGCTTTGGCGACAGTAAAGTTTTTAATGTATCTGCCGTTAATAAACGTTGACATGTATTGCCTTGATGCTCTAGTGACTTCTGGTTTGGCAACATAACCTCTGAGCTTAAAGTCTAGTGATTCTGACTCCAGCTTTACCATTTGCTTCGCTGCTGAAATCCCATAAATTGATGCTATAACTTGAAGGACATCTCCATTTCCGCTCGTTCGAAGGAGCTCTTTTTCATTATGATATAGTTCAAAAGAAACTTCTGGATGAGCAAGTGCCAAACGGTTCATGACATCACTGACATTGCCAAGTTCGGTATGAATCGTCTTCATATATTTTAGTCGTGCAGGCGTATTGTAAAACAATTGAGTCACAATAATTTCCGTACCCTTGCGACTTTTTGTCCGTTTGGTTTCCTTAATCAGGCCACCTTCAAGCTTTATCTGTGTTCCAGCATCATTTCCTGTACATGTTGAAAGCTCTAAATGGGATACAGAGGCAATACTTGGGAGGGCTTCACCTCGAAATCCTAATGTTAAAATCGAAAAAAGATCTTGATCGGTTTTAATCTTACTTGTCGCATGTCGGAAAAATGCTGTTTCCACATCGTCCGCTTCAATGCCGTCACCATTATCAAGGATTCTTATTCTTTCCAGACCAGCTTCATCGACTTCGACAATAATGTGTGTACTGTTCGCATCAATCGAGTTTTCTACTAACTCTTTTACGATAGAAGCTGGTCTTTCAACCACTTCACCCGCTGCTATTTTATTTGATAATTGCTCATCTAACTTAACGATTTTCCCCATCGTCTCATCCTTTATTTCTGACTTTCTTTTGTAGTTCATTAAGCGCTGAGAGAGCTTCAATCGGTGTCATATTTAATATATCAATTTGACTTATCGTTTCTATGATTTGTCTTTCATTTGAACTAACTGCTCTTGTCTTTTTCTTATCAAGGACAGGTTCATCCTCAAACAATGTGAGCTGCTTCTCCTCTACCATTACAGAAGAAGGACTTGTTTCTTTAGCACCCGCTTCTAGCTCAGTTAACAACTGTGTTGCTCTTGCAATTACCGGAGCGGGAATATCTGCTAACTCTGCGACATAAATTCCATAGCTTCGATCAGCTTGTCCATCTACGACTTTATGAAGAAAGACAATTTTACCTTCTTCCTCCATCGCTGATACATGTACATTCTTTACTTTCGTTAATTGTTGGTCAAGTACGGTCAGTTCATGGTAATGAGTCGAAAATAACGTTTTGGCCCCGATGTTTTCATGAATATATTCAATAATCGCTTGCGCCAATGCCATCCCATCATAAGTTGAAGTTCCCCTACCAATTTCATCTAATAACACAAGGCTATCTTGTGTGGCTTTCGTTAATGCATATTTCGTTTCTAGCATCTCGACCATAAATGTACTTTGCCCACGAGCTAAATCATCGGCTGCACCAATTCTAGTAAAGATTTGGTCAAATATAGGTAACTTCGCTTCAGTAGCAGGTACATATGAACCAATTTGAGCCATAATTGATATTAAAGCAAGCTGACGCATATACGTACTTTTCCCTGCCATATTTGGTCCGGTAATGAGAAGCATTTCTCTATCTTCATTCATCATGACATCATTGGCAACATATGCTCCATTGCCGATTACTTTTTCAACAACAGGATGACGCCCATCGATAATAGACACTGTGCGGTCACTTGTAAATGTCGGTTTTACAAAATGTTGTTTTTCTGAAACAGTAGCAAAACTTTGTAACACATCAATTGTACTGACACATAAAGCGATGTATTGCAGTTGAGAGATATATGTTTTCACTTCTTCTCTAATCTCTAAAAAGATGTGATACTCTAAATCTTCAATTTTTTCCTCTGCTTCTAGAATTAACGCTTCCTTTTCCTTTAACTCCGGCGTGATATAACGTTCTGCGTTCGTTAATGTTTGCTTACGTTCATATCGCCCTTCAGGTAGCAAATGAAGATTCGCTCTTGTTACTTCGATATAATAACCAAATACTTTATTAAAGCCTACTTTCAGAGACTTTATTCCTGTTTCAATTCTTTCTTTTTGTTCGAGCTCTGCAATCCAGGATTTTCCGTTAATCGAAGCATCACGGTAAGTATCAAGTTCTTGATGATATCCTGCTCGGATCATTCCCCCGTCTTTTACAGATAAAGGAGGGTCGTCTACTAAGCTTTGTTCTAACAAATCTAATAACTCTTCACAGCAATCAATCGAAGTTGTCATTTTAGTAATATAAGAGTTTTGCAACTGTTCTCCGTTGTCAATAATGGCTGGTAGTTGCTGTAGTGATTTTCGAAGTTGCACTAAATCACGGGCATTTACATTTCCGTATGCTACTCTTCCAGCTAGACGTTCTAAGTCATATACTTCTCTTAACCGCTCTCGAAGCTCTTCCCTAATAAAGAAGTGGTCAAGCATCACTTCTACTGCACCTAATCTCTCTTCTATGCGTTTTTTATCAAGTAATGGTCGTTCAACCCATTTTTTAAGTAAACGACCTCCCATAGCTGTTACAGTCGCATCTACAACAGACAACAGAGATCCTTGTTTCTTTTTTTCACGAAGCGTTTCAACGAGTTCTAGATTTCGCTTAGAATGATAGTCAATCTTCATAAAATCAGTTGTCGTATAGTAATGGACAGGTTGCAAATGGTGCAATGAGCGCTTTTGTGTATTTTCTAAGTAATTCACTAGCCTTGCAAAGGTCTTTTCTAATTTTTCTTGTGTGAGGTTCTCACATAAAGAAACAAAGGCTTCTGGTAATGTTTCATTGTCTTCAAAAGAGACAGTAACGGTTAAGAATTCTTGAAAACGAGCTTGTTTTTGCTTTTCTAATTCACTAGCTACCACGACTTCTTTCGCTTGAATGGTAGCAACTTCTTGAACAACTTCATCAAAATCACCAACAAGTAATGTGACAAAGCTTTCGCCCGTTGTTAAATCCGTCCGTGCTAATCCATAACTGCCATCCTGGAAATCTGAAATCGCAACAATGTAATTGTTTTCTTTTTCCTGTATCGTCCGGCCTTCCATGACCGTACCTGGTGTAATCATTCGAACAACTTCTCGCTTTACCACACCTTTTGCGAGCTTCGGATCTTCTACTTGTTCTGCAACAGCAATCTTAAATCCTTTTTCAATTAATTGAGTTATATAATTATCAGCTGCATGATAAGGGACACCACACATTGGAATCTTTTCTTTGTCTCCCCCTCGAGCTGTTAATGTAATTTCTAATTCATGGGCTGCTTTTACGGCATCATCAAAAAACAGCTCATAAAAGTCACCTAAACGAAAAAATAAAAAGGCATCTTGGTGTTGAGCCTTTATTTCTAAATATTGCTTTATCATCGGAGTATGCTCAGCCATCGTTTTCCTCCATCTATCTTATAATCTACCGTTATTATAACATAGAAAAAAGAGAGTAGATTAAGAAAAGCGACACCAGTCGCCTTTTCTTAAATGCGATGCGCGAAGCCACTGCCCTCTTTGTAAAAGTGCTTTAATAAGTGTACTTCTTATTAAAGTACTTGCAGTGAGCAAAGCCATCGCTCTTCCTGAGAAGCATATAAATCCTTCTTAGAATCTCCTCACAAGACTTTTAATGATTTTTCACGGATGGAAAGGCTTCGCTCGTTGCACGCTTGTTAGGAGAAAACCACTCCTAACAACCTTAAGACTAACCAACAACTTTCGTATTAGGTGGTAAATAAAAAAAACTAGGAAGATTTCTCTTCCTAGTTCCCTTCATTATTCTTCTAGGTCACCCATTAAGAAATTCGGGTCAAGGTCTTCAAACTCTTCATCATCGACTTGTTCTGCCCAGTCTTCCGGTTGAAGCTCTTCAATCGTTCCGTCCGGTGAAACGGCTACATTGATTTTTGTTTCACCAATGACCTCTACTAAAAATTCGCGTTCCACTTGGACGACAACTGTAGAGCCGTTTGGAGAAACCGTCGCTTCTAGCGTGTTCGGCTGTTGAACAGCACGAGCAATCACTTCTACATCCTCAGAGAGAATGTTTTGGTCACGGACCGCGAGTGGTACAACATCAGTGTAAGTAACTGTTTCGGTCGCTACTTCCGTCTTTGTGTTGTTATGGTGTGAGTACCATACGTTAATGTCGTAGCTTCCGAGAACCTCCACCGCATCACCTTTTTTAGCTGCCTCATATTTATGATTAATAATCCAGCAGCCGAGGATACTCGTCGGCCTTTGTGAAGGGCTGATTGTATGACTTGCTTGAGAGAACTTTCTTCCCTTACCACAGACCGCTTTCGTAATAATTTCTCGAAAATTTAAATCCTTGTCTGTCTCTGACATGATTAAACCCTCCTCATTCATATCATAAAGAAATCTTGACTTCCGCCTATTTGCAAGGGCGATGGCCTAGATCCCATGGTCAAAAGTACGATAGTCCTATGACCAAATAAAATCCGAAGTTCGTGTTGAACAGATTTCGTACACAAATTGGTCCGCCAATTTTCTTCACTTCCATCCTATGCAGGGCAAATGACCATTGTGCTAAAAAAATCTTGAAAGGATGACCTTCGTTATAATCAAGGTGATAATTACGAGTAATCTATACAACGATATGTATGATCTGTTTACTTTATGAGCACTTTTTTAAAAAAACTTGCCCAAATAAAGTCAACCTTTTATAACATCATCCTATCCTCCATAATTCTGACGGATCTCTCTTATAGATATGATAAGAAAAAACCATCTATGACTATTTCATAGATGGTTTTCTTTGATTTAATGACCGCAGCAGTCATTATCAAAAGGACTCTTTGTAGTGGTTCCCTTTAAATGGTCTCCACCCATAGATTCGATAATTTCTTTTGTAACAGAATCAGAGATTGTGCTAGATACGAGTTGCAGTAAATAGTTAACATCCATTTGGCTTTGTTTAAACTCTTGCACTAGAGGAATGTCATCAATTTCATCTTGTAATTGGTCTATTCGTTGTTCCACTTTCTCAAGAGCTTCTGACTTTCCATAATGTTGTAAATTGACAGCTTCTTTTTGTTCTTTTTTAATTTTTGCGATGATTTCTTGAACTTTAAGATTTTCATTGATTTGCTTTTCTGCTTTTTTAAAGAATTCTACTTCTTCTGTTTCGGCAATCATGCTTGCTAGTTCTCTCGCCTTTGCAATAATTTCATCTTTAGTATATAGATTCCCCATTTATTTCACCTCTGCCATTTCCACGATTTTGCCGTTTAACGACCATGTTTTTACTTCTTTTACTTGTACATAAACGATTTGACCTATGACGGATTTCGGACCTTTAAAGTTTACAAGACGGTTTGTTCTAGTTCTCCCTGATAAAACTTCAGGGTTTTTCTTGCTTTCCCCTTCAACAAGGACTTCAACTACTTTATCTTGATACTCATTGTTTTTCTTGGCCGAAATCTCATTCACTAATGCATTTAATCGTGCTAGACGGTTCTTCTTCACTTCCATAGGGACATTGTCTTCCATCTTCGCAGCTGGAGTTCCTTCTCGTGGAGAGTAGATATACGTAAATGCACTATCAAATTCAATTTCTCGTACAAGCGAAAGCGTATCCTCAAACTGTTCTTCCGTTTCATTCGGAAAGCCTACAATTAAATCTGTTGTAAACGAAGCATTTGGTATCGCTTTTTTAATTTTCGTCGCCAATTCAACATATTGTTCTCTCGTATACTTTCTCGCCATTAATTTTAAGATATCCGTATTCCCATGCTGAACAGGAAGGTGGATGTGCTCGACCATGTTCCCGCCCTTTGCTAGCACTTCTATTAAACGGTCATCAAAATCTCGAGGGTGACTTGTAGTAAAACGAATTCGTGGAATGTCAATAGCACGCAACTCATCCATCAAGTCTCCCAAACCGTAATTCATTTCTAAGTCTTTACCATAGGCATTAACGTTTTGCCCTAAAAGTGTAATTTCTTTATAGCCTTGACGGGCAATGTCCCTAACTTCAGCAATGATATCCTCTGGTAAACGGCTACGTTCCTTCCCACGTGTATATGGAACGATACAGTACGTACAGAACTTGTCACAGCCGTACATAATGTTGACCCATGCTAGGGTATTGCCTTGACGAGCTCTTGGAAGATTTTCTACAATATCTCCTTCTTTTGACCAAACTTCAATCACCATTTCTTTCCCGAAGATGGCTTCTTGCAATAAATTAGGTAAACGGTGAATGTTGTGAGTACCAAAAATCAGGTCAATGTGTTGGTGCTTTTGCATAATTCGATGAACAACAGCTTCTTCCTGTGACATACAGCCACATACGCCAACAATCAATTCTGGTTTTTCACGCTTGAGTGTTTTTAAATGTCCGATTTCACCAAACACTTTATTTTCCGCATTTTCACGAATCGCACATGTATTTAAAAGAATGACATCGGCGTCTGTTGTTTCTTCCGTTTCAGAAAACCCCATTTCCAATAGGATTCCTGCCATATTTTCTGTATCATGATAGTTCATTTGACAGCCATATGTTCGAACGAGAAATTTCTTTCCAACCCCGATCTTTTTCATTTCTTCTGGAACTTCATAACGGACCACTTTTATTTCTTCTTTTCCTCGACGTTTGCCTTCTTTAAAATCCGGCTGGTCAAGAATTAATATATCTCGCCCGTTGATGCGCATTTTTGAGTTTCCGTCTTCAGTTGTCTCAATTTTCGCTTTTGAAAAGTCAAAATACTTACTATAGTCTTTTTTCTGAGACATCTCAGATTTTAAGTCTGTTGTCTCTTCATTTGTATTTCCGACTTTTCCTAAACGTTGATCTTCATTCATCGGTAAAACCCCTTTCTGAACAACTATTCTATTATCAACACACATCTACTCATTATAAACCCCAAAAAGAAAAACGACAATATATTCTATCAGAATGCCAAGTATTAGAATCTACGAATTAGTGAACATCTATTGTACCTTTTCTTTCCAAAGAAAAAACCATACTCAGAGAGCATGGTTTTTGCATGTAATTACATAAATTCAGCCATTAACTGATTGAATTTTTCTTCATCAATCGATAAGTCTTGAGCTGATAATGGATTTTCGTCATAACCGATAACTAAATCTTGATACGATTTCTTCTCCGTATCTTGATAGATTAGTCCAGTTACTAATCCGTTATTTTCCATTAGAGTTTGCATTGCTGTCATACGATTGTGTGGGTCATACCCTTCAACATCAGCAAGCTTTACTAAGTTCTCTTTGAACCAGTCATATGTGTTTACTTTGTTAAACGTAACACATGGACTGAATACATTGATTAAAGAGAAACCTTTATGGTTAATTCCTTGTTCAATTAAAGAAGTAAGTTCTTTTAAATCACTTGAGAAACTTTGTGCAACAAATGTAGCTCCAGCTGTTAACGCTGTTTCCATTACATTTAATGCAGACTCAATTGATCCACCAGGTGTACTTTTTGTTTTAAAGCCCATTTCACTACGTGGTGACGTTTGACCTTTTGTTAAACCGTAAATTTGGTTATCCATAACGATGTACGTTACATCGATATTACGACGAATCGAATGTACCGTGTGACCCATACCAATCGCAAAGCCATCACCATCTCCACCAGAAGCGATAACCGTTAAATCACGGTTTGCCATCTTAACTCCTTGAGCAATTGGTAATGCACGACCATGAATACCGTGGAATCCGTATGAGTTAATATACCCAGAAATACGACCCGAACAACCAATCCCTGAAATAACTGCTAAATCATCTGGCTCAATTCCGACATTCGCAGCAGCACGTTGAATCGCAGCTTGAACCGAGAAATCTCCACAACCTGGGCACCAGTTTGGCTTTACTTTATTTCTAAAATCTTTAAAAGTTGCCATTTAGACCAACTCCTTGCAATGATTATGAATGTCAGAAGGTAGGAATGGGTTTCCGTCGTATTTAAGTAGGCTTTCCACATTAATTCCGCCAACATTCATACGAATGATGTTTGCTAACTGTGCTGTTGCATTGTTTTCAACAACTACCACTTTCTTTGCCTTTTCCATCAATGGTCTTAACTCATCCGTTGGGAATGGGTGAAGAAGTCGTACTTGTGCATGATTTACTTTAATTCCATCTGACTCTAAACGAGGCATTGCCTCATTAATTGTTCCGCGTGTTGAGTTTACCCCAATAATTAATAGGTCAGCTTCTTCATGTGCAGCATTTGTATACACAGGAGTGTCAAATGTTGAGTGTAAATTATTTAATTTACGAAGTCGCTTGTCCATTTGGGCAATTCGGTTTTCAGGACTCTCAGACGGCTTACCAGTTTGGTCATGTTCAACACCAGTAACGTGATGGATACCGTTTTTCATGCCCGGAATCACACGTGGTGAAATTCCATCTTCTGTTACTTCATAGCGTTTGTAATATTCTCCGTCAACGCGTTCAGGTAATTCTGCTTTAGGGTCAAGCTTACCACGACGAATTTCTACTTTATTATAATCTAACGGTTCAACCGTTTGTTTTCCAAGTGAAAGTGCAAGGTCTGTTACTAAAATAACAGGACATTGGTATTCTTCAGCAATATTAAATGCTTCCACTGTATCGTAGAATGCTTCCTCTACTGTACTTGGGCAAATGACAACTTTCGGAATATCACCATGTGTACTATATAACATGGCCATTAAATCTGATTGTTCTTGTTTTGTTGGAAGTCCTGTACTTGGACCACCACGTTGGGTATTTACAACAACAAGAGGTGTTTCAGTAATTCCAGACAAACCAAGAGCTTCAGCCATTAGAGATAACCCAGGACCTGCTGATGCAGTTAATGAACGTACACCTGCATAGTTTGCTCCAATTGCCATTGTACAAGCTGAAATTTCATCTTCGGTTTGAATAACCGTTCCACCATACTCTGGAAGTTTCTTAATTAAATATTCCATAATCTCAGAAGCAGGAGTAATAGGGTAAGCTGGCATAAAGCGACAACCAGCAGCAACTGCACCCATTGCGATAGCGTCATTACCGATTAAGAACATTCTTTTCTTACCATCTGCTTCTCCTAATTGGAAATCACCAGTGTTATTGCCAGCTTCTTTTTTAAAGAACTCAGCACCCGCTTGGATGGCTTCCATGTTCTTTTCAACAACAGACATCCCTTTGCGTTTGAAGATTTCCTCTACAACTTCACGGTAAGCTTCTACAGGCAAGCCTAAAATAGCACTTGATGCTCCAACTGCTACCATGTTTTTCATTAATGAAGTTCCTAGTTCGTTAGCAATTTCTGTAAACGGCACTGCGTATAGTGATGCGTTTTCTCCCTCAGGTAAAGTCGGGTTAAACTTTGCATCAGCAATAACAATTCCGCCCTCACGTAATTCATGAACGTTAACGTCGATTGTCTCTTGGTCAAAAGCAACTAAAATATCTAAATCATCAGAAATAGCGTTTAGAGGAGTTGTACTTACACGAATTTTATTATTCGTATGTCCTCCTTTAATACGGGAAGAAAAGTGACGATATCCGTAAAGATAGTACCCTAATCGGTTTAATGCAATTGCAAAGATTTCTCCGGTACTTTCAATACCTTCCCCTTGCTGTCCGCCAACTTTCCAAGAAAGTTGATTGATCATGATTCTCCACCCCTTTGGCGTTTTAGAAAGTGTCAATGGTTGTTCTTCTATAAGTTTAACATATTCCCAAGTTATTCACTAGAATTACTTGCATTTTACAACTCATTGTTTATTCCATGAAATATGTACTAAACGATTTTAATAATAGACCTATCAAGAGTAAAAATCAATAGAAAAGCATTATTTTATTACAAAATAGTGACAAATAAAAAAAAGTACATATTTCTGATAAAACCTGACATTGACATTGGTATATAATTGCACATATCTCCTGTTCATTTTTATTCTAACCTAAGTTTAACCGGTTATGATAAATTACAACAAAAACTATTCTAAGCTAACAAACCAAAAGAATGAATTCACGCTAATTCACATAAAAAAACCTGTCCGCAGAAGCAAACAGGCTTTAACATATTATCGTGGTTCTATTATTAATTTTATCGCAGTCCTCTCTTCACCATCGATTAGGATGTCAGTAAAGGCTGGTATACAAACTAAGTCAATTCCGCTAGGGGCAACAAACCCTCTAGCAATCGCTATTGCTTTGATCGATTGATTAAGTGCTCCTGCTCCAATCGCTTGAATTTCTGCTGCACCTCTTTCGCGAATGACCCCAGCTAATGCTCCGGCTACCGAATTAGGTGTAGATTTTGCTGAAACTTTTAATATTTCCATTTCTTGAACCTCCTTTATGATGAATAGTGCCGCTTACATACTATATTCACGAAAAATTGGGATATTCCTGCATCATAAAGGATATTTTCTAAATATTCTAACCTTTTGTTCGTAGTCTACTCAAATAAAGGTTTTTCATCATTAATTACAATTCTTTCGATGGCCTTTGCTAAGCCTGTCGTGTCATCAATCGTAATCAGAGTTCCATTAATTTGTGAGCGTCCGCTAGCCACTTCAAAACGTACAGGTAGGTTCGTTAAAAACTTCTTTAACACCGCATTTCGTTCCATCCCTAGGATTCCATCATACGGACCTGTCATTCCAACATCCGTAAGATATGCTGTTCCATTCGGTAGAATTCTTTCATCTGATGTTTGAACATGAGTATGTGTACCAACAACTGCTGAAACTTGTCCATCAAGGAACCAACCCATTGCTTGTTTTTCACTAGTTGCTTCTGCATGGAAATCCACAAAAATAATTGGTGTTCTTTTTCTTACCTTTTCAATAATTTCCTCTGCCTTACGAAAAGGGCAGTCATTTGGTGGCAAGAATGTTCGACCCATAAGATTAATAACGGCTACTTCGAGTGTATTTATTTTTATAAATGTATAGCCAGATCCAGGAGTTCCTTCAGGATAATTTGCTGGTCGGACCATGTGAGGGGCCTCTTCAATAAATTCAAATATCTCTCGGTTGTCCCATGTATGGTTTCCAAGCGTTACAGCCTGTGCACCTGCATCAAGAAATCCCTTATAGATTTTCTCTGTTATTCCTTTTCCTGCAGCTGCGTTTTCCCCATTAATAATCGTACACGTCGGTCTATATTTTTTCTTTAACTTCGGCAAATAGGTTGCGACCATCTCCCGACCTAGTGAACCGACCACATCACCAATAAATAATAGTTTCATCTTGTACTCCTTTTGTTTTCAATCTACTATGTCTTTATATTATACAACTAAAAAAAGAAAATGACTAAAAAGCCTCTGCCTTTTAGTCATTTTCGTAGTATTACGTTTCCATCCATTTATTTTGCATATTCAACGGCTCGAGTTTCACGAATGACAGTTACTCGAATATGACCAGGATAATCAAGGTCATCTTCAATTTTCTTTGTAATATCACGAGCAAGCTTAAATGCTTGTGCATCATCAACGATATCTGGTTTCACCATGATACGAACTTCACGTCCTGCTTGAATAGCATATGTCTTCTCGACACCTTCAAACGATTCAGAAATTTCTTCTAGTTTTTCCAGACGACGAATATACGTTTCTAATGTTTCTCTTCTCGCTCCTGGACGTGCTGCACTCAATGCGTCTGCAGCAGCTACTAACGAAGAAATAATCGATGTTGGTTCTGTATCACCATGATGTGAGGCGATACTGTTAATGACTACTGGATGTTCCTTATATTTCGTTGCGAGTTCTACACCAATTTCAACGTGACTTCCTTCTACTTCATGGTCAATTGCTTTCCCAATATCATGGAGTAGTCCTGCTCTTCGTGCTAGTTGTACATCTTCACCAAGTTCAGCAGCCATTAATCCTGCAAGATATGCTACTTCCATTGAATGCTTCAGAACATTTTGACCATAACTTGTTCTAAACTTAAGGCGTCCTAATATTTTGATTAAATCAGGATGTAAACCATGAATGCCCATTTCAAATGTCGTTTGCTCACCATATTCACGGATTGTCTCATCAACTTCACGACGTGATTTATCCACCATCTCTTCAATTCTAGCTGGATGAATACGACCATCTTGCACTAATTTCTCAAGCGCAGTACGAGCAATTTCTCGTCGAATAGGGTCAAATCCAGATAGAATAACTGCTTCAGGAGTATCATCGATAATAAGGTCAATACCTGTTAGCGTTTCCAACGCTCGAATGTTACGGCCCTCACGACCTATAATTCTGCCCTTCATCTCATCATTCGGTAAGCTAACGACAGAGACGGTTGTTTCAGCAACATGGTCAGCTGAACAACGTTGAATGGCAAGTGATAGGATTTCTTTTGCCTTCTTATCTGCTTCTTCTTTCGCCCGTGTTAAACGTTCTTTCGTCATCATGGCTACCTCATGAGTAAGCTCATGTTGAACTTCTTGGCGAAGTGCTTCTCTTGCATCGTCACGAGAAAATCCAGAAATGCGCTCAAGCTCCGCATATTGTTTCTTCAAGACTTCCTCCACTTTGCTATCCATCTCTTCAATATGTCGTTGTTTTTTGGCGAGAGAATCCTCTCTCTTTTCTAAAGATTCCTCTTTCTTGTCTAGTGTTTCACTTTTCCGATCAAGGACTTCTTCTTTTTGAACCAAACGATTCTCTTGTTTTTGAATCTCATTTCTACGTTCACGAACCTCACGTTCAGCCTCTGTTCGAAGTTTATGGACTTCATCCTTCACCTCTAAAATTGCTTCCTTCTTACTTGCTTCAGCTTCCCGCTTTGCATCTTCAACAATTTGTTTTGCTGCATGTTCGGCACTTGAAATTTTCGCTTCTGCAATGGATTTTCTAACAAGATATCCAACAACTGCACTAACTGCAGAGACAACAAGCAAAATCGAGATGACGATGAAAATGTTTATTTCACCCATACTTCTCACCTCCTCTTGCTATCTAATTGTTGGTTCCATCAATTTTCATGTTATTCGTATGATTATTGAACTTACAAAATAGAAAATAATGTGATAGAAAATACGACATTTAGTCGTATTCTTTTTCATTGTATAGTTGCATAAACCGATTGTCAAGCATTGACAATACAAGCTAGGTATGAATGGCTCCTGTTATGGGAAGGTACAATTCTTCTTCCTACTATTTAAATTGTATTACCTTTCCTTTCAACTACTGCTTATGAAAAATAAACAAAGAGGGTATCCCATCTGAGACGCCCTCTTAACACCATTTTTATTTCATATCTAGTAAATCTGTAAACTCTTCTGGTTCTCCTGGAGCTTCTACAGTAATCTCACCATTTAATCCATAATGAGCACGGATTTTATCTTCAATTTCAGCAGTAATGTCTTGATTCTCTTTTAAGAATTGTTTTGAGTTTTCTCTGCCTTGTCCAAGTCGCTCTTCGTTAAATGAATACCAAGCTCCACTTTTTTGAACAATATCTAGCTCAGAGCCTATATCTAATATAGAACCCTCTCTTGAAATTCCTTCTCCATACATAATATCCACTTCAGCTACTTTAAATGGAGGAGCTACTTTGTTTTTAACAACTTTAATTTTAGTTTTATTCCCTACCATGTCGTTTCCTTGCTTAAGTGTTTCAGCGCGACGAACCTCTAAACGAACAGAAGAATAGAATTTTAAAGCACGACCACCTGGTGTTGTTTCAGGGTTTCCAAACATGACCCCTACTTTTTCACGAATTTGGTTAATGAAAATAGCAATCGTTTTAGATTTACTAATCGCACCAGATAATTTTCTAAGGGCTTGAGACATAAGACGTGCTTGTAAACCAACGTGACTATCTCCCATTTCTCCTTCAATCTCTGCTTTAGGAACAAGTGCTGCCACACTATCAACCACAATAATATCTACTGCTCCACTTCGAACTAGTGCTTCTGCAATCTCAAGCGCTTGCTCACCTGTATCAGGTTGAGATAATAAAAGCTCATCGATATTAACTCCTAATTTTTGTGCATAAACAGGATCAAGAGCATGCTCAGCATCAATGAATGCGGCTTGGCCTCCCTGACGTTGTACCTCTGCAATAGCATGTAATGTTACTGTTGTTTTACCTGATGATTCTGGACCATATACTTCAACAATTCGACCACGTGGATATCCACCTACTCCAAGTGCAATATCTAGTGCAAGTGCTCCACTTGACGTCGTTGATACTCGTTGTTCAGCTTGTTCCCCTAACTTCATAATAGAACCTTTACCAAACTGCTTTTCAATTTGACGTAACGCCATATCCAATGCGGCTTTGCGATCGCTCATCTATCCATCTCTCCTCTATTAAACTTGCATTTTCTGCAAATAATAACTATTAATAAGTACTGTTTATATCATACATCGTTTTATCCCATTTGCCAATAGTTTTTACGAACATTTATTCGCATTTCTTTAATAAAAAACATCTTCACCGTTTTTTATTAAAGAAATTACAAGGTGCGAAGCCACTGCCTGCTCTTATGGTGACTATACGTGCTTTTCTTATAGGAACCGCGCAGTGAGCGAAGCCCTTGTAAAAAACATCTTCACCGTTTTTTATTAAAGAAATTACAAGGTGCGAAGCCACTGCCTGCTCTTATGGTGACTATACGTGCTTTTCTTATAGGAACCGCGCAGTGAGCGAAGCCCTTGTAAAAAACATCTTCACCGTTTTTTATTAAAGAAATTTCAAGGCGCGAAGCCACTGCCTGCTCTTATGGTGACTATACGTGCTTTTCTTATAGGAACCGCGCAGTGAGCGGAGCCCTTGTAAAAAACATCTTCACCGTTTTTTATTAAAGAAATTTCAAGGCGCGAAGCCACTGCCTGCTCTTATGGTGACTATACGTGCTTTTCTTATAGGAACCGCGCAGTGAGCGGAGCCCTTGTAAAAAACATCTTCACCGTTTTTTATTAAAGAAATTTCAAGGTGCGAAGCCACTGCCTGCTCTTATGGTGACTATACGTGCTTTTCTTATAGGAACCGCACAATGAGGGGCATAAAAATGGAGGTGGGACAAAAGGTTAAAAACCCTTTTGTCCCACCCTCATTTTTTATTTAGTAAACGGTTTTCTTTCGCGTTTTGGTCTTGGTTTGGCTGGCTCTAGATTTACACGAGCGCCATTGATTCTTGAATGTCGAAGTGCTTCATAGACAAAAGGTGCTACTTCTTCTGGAACTTCAACGAACGTAAATTTATCAAAAATATCAATACGTCCAATCGCTTTTCCAGGAATACCAACGAGATCAGCAATTTCTTCAATAAGGATTTTCGGGCTCATATTCACATTTTTTCCAACGTTAATGAAGAAACGAACCATACCTTTAGCTCCACCTGTTTCGCCAAAGTCGTATCCATCATCATCGCTACCAGTTTCTGTAGCAAAGGTCATCTTCATTAAAGCAGTAATGATTTTTTCTGGTGGATACTTTTCCAACAATTCTGTTGTCATCCCACTGAATAATGCATTATCCTGATCTTCTTCGACTAATGTTTCGATTTGTTTTTTCCAAGAGCTTTGTTGTTTTTCAACAACTTCTTCAAATGTTGGTACATTAGAAGAAGGGATACTCATCTTAATCTCCGCTTCAATTGAGCGAAGGTGTTTCATCTCTCTTGGTGTTACTAGGGTTAACGCAAGCCCTTTTCTTCCTGCTCTTCCTGTACGACCAATACGATGAACATAGCTCTCAGGGTCTTGAGGAATGTCGTAATTAATAACATGTGTGACGTTTTCAACGTCAATTCCTCTTGCGGCCACATCCGTTGCAATCAAAAACTCAATCGTCGAATCACGGAATTTCTTCATTACACTGTCTCGTTGCATTTGTGTTAAATCTCCATGTAACCCATCCGCAATATACCCTCTTGCCTGAAGGGCTTCCGTTAATTCAGCCACACCTTTTTTGGTACGACAAAATAAAATACCTAGATCAATTTCTTCGCTATCTATAATACGGCAAAGAGATTCTAACTTATTTCGTTCTAGTACCTTATAATAGACTTGGTCAATCGATGGTGCCGTTACTTCTCCACGATTAATGGAAACAATTTCAGGGTTTTGCATGTATTTATAAGAAAGCTTTTTAATTGGTGGTGGCATTGTTGCCGAAAACAATAAAGTTTGTCTTTCACCTTTTACTTGTTTTAAAATCTCTTCGATATCCTCAATAAATCCCATATCTAGCATTTCATCAGCTTCATCAAGGACAGCCGTGTGAATGCGGTCTAATTTCAATGTCTTTCTACGAAGGTGGTCCATAATTCGACCTGGGGTTCCGATAACGACATGAACCCCTTGCTTTAACGCCTTAATTTGATGTCCAATCGATTGTCCACCGTAAATAGGAAGGGTACGAATTCTTTTATATTTAGAAAGCTTTTGTAACTCACCTGAAACTTGAATGGCCAATTCCCTAGTTGGTGTTAGAATAATGGCTTGGACAAATTGGTCTTCTTCTTTTATTTTCTCAATGACTGGAATTCCAAAGGCCGCTGTTTTTCCAGTTCCTGTTTGAGCCTGGCCAATCACATCTCCGCCTTTTACAATAAGCGGAATCGCTTTTTCTTGGATCGGAGAAGGTTCTTCAAACCCCATCTCTTTTATTGCTTTCATTACTTCACTTGAAAGTTCAAACGAATCAAAATAACTCATTCTTATTTATTCCACCTTTTTCAATTCTTTCACCAAATAATAACATCCATTTTTAATCGTACGTTCACGAATTTGTTGTCGACTACCGGTGATGTGTAATTCATGGACTACTTCTTTTGTATTTGTTGCAATCGCAATAAATACGGTACCCACTGGTTTATCTTCTTGTGGATCTGGGCCTGCTACACCTGTAAAACTAATCCCTATATTAGAGTCGCATAACTGCTTAATCTGTCTTGCCATCTCTATTGCAGTTTCTTTACTTACTGCACCAAATTGTTGCAACGTCTCTGAAGAAACCCCCAGTAACGTTTCTTTTACCTTAGTAGCATAACATACTATTGCTCCTTTAAAGAACGAAGATGCTCCAGGTAGGTTTGTCAATTGCTCACTGAACATACCGCCAGTCAAGCTTTCAGCAGTACTAATCGTCATGTTCTGTTTGAGTAATGTATCGATCACTTCTTCTAAAAGAGAAGTGTCATCGTAGCCATAGAGAAATTCGCCTACACGCTCAACTATCTTTTTTTCCACCTCATCTAACATCTGTTTTCTGACATCGGGCTCAATATGCTTTACCGTCAATCGCAACGTCACTTCGCCTTCACCTGCAAGCGGGGCAATCGTTGGATTCGATTGTGCTTCAATGATATCCATCAATTCCGTTTCAAGCCTCGACTCACCAATCCCGAAGAATCGCAACACTCTTGATTCTAGCGGAACTAAATCAGGTAAATTCGATGTTAAATATGGCTTACCAGCGTTTTCAAACATTGGCTGTAGCTCTTTAGGTGGTCCTGGGAAGAGTAAATAGTAAATACCATCCTTAACAACGGCCATGCCTGGAGCTAAACCGCATTCATTAGCTAACACAGTTGATCCTTTTATGACCAATGCCTGTTTTTTGTTGTTTTCAGTCATTGTTTTATTCCGAGATGTAAAAAACTCCTCAATTGCTTGCAAAGAAGCTGGGTCATATACTAATGGTTGCTCCACTATTTGGGCAACCGTTTCTTTCGTAACATCATCTTTCGTTGGTCCAAGTCCGCCTGTGAAGATTAATAAATCAGAACGACCTTTAGCGACTTCTATTGCATCTTTAAGTCTCACATCGTTGTCACCAACAACAGTATGGTAATAAATATCTATCCCTATATTTGCGAGTTGTTTGGAGATATATGTAGCATTAGTATTGGTAATTTGGCCAAGTAGAAGCTCTGACCCCACTGCTATGATTTCTGCCTTCATGGTTCACCTCATGCTTGGATTATTCTAGTTAAGATGCATTACTATTAAAGAAAACATGCTTGTTTTTCAAAAAGTAATCTACTCCTGATACAATCGTTAAAATGGTTGCAACCCACATCATAAGAGAAGCAAACGGAATAGACCAAATCTCAAATGGCACGTTATGTAATATCAAAGCTGATATTGCAATGATTTGAAAGATGGTTTTTAGTTTCCCCAGTGGACTCGCAGCAATTACCGTACCATCGGCAGCGGCAACAAGACGGACACCCGTTACTGCAAATTCCCTGCTTATAATTACGATCGCCATCCACGCTGCCACCATTTGTAATTCTACTAATGAAATAAGCGCAGCTGAAATCAATAACTTATCTGCTAAAGGATCTAAAAATTTCCCTAAATTCGTCACCAATTGATAGCGACGAGCAAAATACCCATCTAACCAATCTGTGGCCGCAGCAATAATAAAGATAAACGCAGCTATTAGATGACTAGTAGGAATTTGGACATCTACTAATTGAAAGTGACCAAAATCAAAAGGCACAAGTAAAAAAATCATAAAAATTGGGATTAACAAGATTCTTGCTATTGTAATTTGATTGGGTACGTTCACTTAAATCCTCCCTAATGCTTCCTGGCAAGCAAAATTACCTCATATTCACAAACTGAACTGGAAAATCAAGGTCTAAGCTTTTTACCAATTGTATAATGTCTTGAAGGTCGTTAATGCTTTTTCCTGTAACTCGAATTTGGTCGTTTTGTATTTGAGCCTTTACTTTTAGCTTCGAATCTTTAATGGCTACAGTAATTTTTTTTGCTCTATCCGCACTAATTCCAGATACAAGAGTTGCTACTTGTCGGACAGTACCTCCAGAAGCCTTTTCAATTTTACCAAAGTTTAATACCTTTTGCGACAAATCACGTTTGATAAATTTACTCTTTAATATATCAATAACACTTTCTAATTTATAATCATCATCTGAGATTATTGTGATTTTATCTTTATCGGTTCTTTCAATTGAACTTTTTGAACCTTTAAAATCATAACGAGTTGATATTTCCTTAACGGCTTGTGCAATTGCATTATCCACTTCTTGAAAATTAACTTCGGATACAATATCAAACGAATTTTCTTTTGCCATTGTGTAAAACTCCTTTCCTTTCCATTCATAAAGCCAACATATTCATATTGTACCATATCTTTATTAAAACAATAAAACTTGAAGTTGGGATGGGTTGGTAAAAATATTTACCTTATCCTTACGCAAATAAGGACACCTCGTTTTGATATTTAGAGATGCCCCCTCAACTACATGAATTTTTAGAGCAAAAGAAGGATATCAAAAAGGAATAAACTCCTACTGATATCCATTCTTTTTAGTCCTCAGCTTGGATAAATGTGATAGTCACGATTTGATGGACATTTTCATTCGGATCAAGCGGCAATTCAAAGCTTTCTCCATTAATTTCAAATTCTACAAACCGAGAATCTCCAAAGTTAAATTCGATTTGCTCTTCAGCAGTAAAGTCATATGACAATTCATCTCCATCTGCAACTTCTTGAGCGTGAAAAGAATTTCCTTTGGCATTTTTAATTCCTACATAACTTCTTCCAGAGAATGTTAAATTAACTTCAAATGCTTCTGCTCCTTGAAGCTCAAAATAAGAGCGTTTGCCACTTATCTGTTGTTCAACTAATTCCTGTGTTGTTTCTTCTTCTACGGGTTCTTCAACAACTTCTTCTTCCTCAGGCTCTACTGGCACTTCAGCTGGTTCTTCTGCTGGACGCTCAGAAAATCCTCCCTCTAAGGCTGGCTCTTCTTGAGTATCAATATTTTCACCTACATCTGGTGTATCATTTTGATTTTGTCCAAGAAGCCAAACTCCAACTACAATAACTCCAATAAAGACAGCCGTCATTAAAGCAGGCATGATTTTTGCCAACTTTGAACGATGAGTTGGGATCGGTTTGGTTCTTGTTTTAACGGTACGTTCTGACCTCATTGGAAGGTCTTTTCCTTCTTTATGAGGATTCGGTAGTTCATGTTGAAACTGTTCTAGAACTTCCTCCGGATTTAGTCCAACTGCTTCAGCATAACTTTTTACAAAAGCACGCGCGTAAAACTTTCCAGGAAGAGCATCAAATCTGCCTTCTTCAATCGCTATTAAATAGCGCTTTTGAATTTTAGTGGAAGTTATTACATCCTCTAGGGATAAGCCCTTTTCTACTCTCGCTTCTTGTAAACGTTGACCTAATTCTGACAATGAAAACACCTACCAACTTTAGCTAATATCGAATGAAGAAAAACCTGATTCAATGTTATCATAAGTAATTTCTTCATGTTCCTCATTACGTAATTCAATAATACAATCAAAGTCCTCAATATTATATTCTGTCTCTCTTATAAAAATATCCGGATGTTCTATAACCTTTATTACTGGATGAGTCATCATTGTTTGGATAAGTGCTCGATGTTTTTCGGTTGCCCGCATCGTGGAGACAATACCATCGATAATATATACGTGGTTTTCCCCTAATTCCTCATCAGCCAATTGGCTTCTAATCGTTTGCCTTAATAAAGTGGATGAAAGAAAGGACCATCGTTTATTTGCGCAGACACTTGCTGCAACAACAGATTCCGTCTTCCCAACTCTAGGCATGCCCCGAATCCCTACTAAATAGTGATGATCTTTTTTAAACAACTCTGCCATAAAATCAACAAGTAAGCCTAGTTCGTCACGCACAAAACGGAAGGTTTTTTTATCATCTGCATCACGTTCTATATATCTGCCATGTCTTATCGCAAGACGATCTCTTACCTTAGGCTCCCGTAACTTAGTGACAGTAATGTTATCAATTGTTTGTAGTATTCCCTTAAATCTTTTAATTTGGTCATCACTTGTACTTCTAATTAACATACCTCGACGATTGTCTTCTACTCCGTTAATGGTAACAATATTTATTGATAACATTCCAAGTAGAGAAGAAATGTCACCTAATAAACCTGGTCTATTTTTATGAATAATATATTCCAAATACCATTCTTTCATCTCATCAACACCCCTGACCTTTTGTTTGAAAAAGGGACTATCTCCTAGTATGTATATATGAGAAAAAAGCAATAATCATCATATTAAATTTCATTTTACGCTATTTAAGGAGGTAATAAAAGAGATTTATACGTTTTTTCTATAATATTTGACAATCTATAACAAATTATAGAAACTTTTTTCAAAATTGCTAAAAAAGAGTGCCGATGTTGTACCGACACTCTTTGCGATAATTAATGACCTTCGTTTTGAACAAGTTTTACCATCATGTTGGCAATCGCATGTTGCTCTTCTTCAGAAGCAACTTGCCATAATTGAGCTAGAACTCTTTCTTGCTCGTTTTTAGGTTCAACTTGTTGAGCCAAATACTCACCAACTTGATAAGCAACATCATTAATAACATTTTGGTCCATTCCCTCTTGTTTAGCCTGAGAAAGTCTGTCACCTAAAAAGTCTTTCCATTGTTCCCAATTATCTAAAACAGACATGAGCGTTACCTCCTTGAATTTACTTCTTGCTTATTTTCTCAAGGAAGCACTTAATTTATTCACTATCTTTTATGAACGTTTTTAGAATACCGTTGTTCAACAGTACCATCCGCCGTTGGCAGAGATTATTTGGCCTTGAATATAACTTGCATCATTTGAGATTAAGAATTTAGCAACGTTTGCGATTTCAACTGGCTTTCCAAGTCGCCCTAACGGAATCTCATCGCTAAGGGCTTGCTTTTCTTCTTGGCTAAAATCTGATAGCATTTTCGTATCAATGGCCCCAGGAGCTATCCCATTGACATGAATGCCACTTGGGGCAACTTCTTTAGCCAACGCCTTCACAAACGAGTTCATGCCTCCTTTGACCGTTGAATACAACACTTCACATGATGCACCTGTGAGCCCCCATATAGAAGAAATCACAATAATATGACCTCTTTTTTCTCTTACCATATGCGGAAGGAGGGCTTGCGTTAAATACACCGGTGAAGTGACATGGAGACGAATCATATCCTCAATTTCATGTTCTTTCATATCTGTAAGTAATCCGTTATAGCTTCTTCCACTATTATGTATAATGATATCGATTGGTTTGTCTAGTTGAGTTAAGAGTTCCGTTACGCCACTCGGTTTGGCTAAGTCAGCTTGTACCAATCGAACCTCACTGCCTTTGGATTCACAGTTCGCTTTGACATCCTCTATAGATGAACGATTCGAGTGATAATGTAAAAAAAGAGTTACATCAGGAGCAGCAAATTCAATTGCTATTGCTGCCCCAATTTCTCCACTTGCTCCCGTTATTAAACACGTGCGGTTCACTTTGGATCCTCCACATAATCATCCTGCTTCACCTGACAAACAGTAAAGCGTTCAAATTGAAAGTGGTCCTTTAATACCTCAGTTAATGTATCAACCGTGATTTCTTCAAGCCCTGATACAACATCAAATAGGTTCATATCATTAAATTGATAACGAGTAAATTGGTTTGCAATGAATTCAGGTGAATTCAGAGAACGCAGAAATCCACCTATTTTTTTCTTGCGTGCCCGTTCCACATCTTGTTCTTTCAATGGAGTTGCTACAAACGTTTTAATCATATCCTCTAACGTTTTGGCAAGAGCATCTGGTTTTTTTGAATCTCCACCGATTATCGTAAAACCGAAACCAGATTCAGCTGAATAATCAAATGAGAAGGTTTCATCAATTAAACCAGAATCATACAGAGTTTGATAATTCTCTGAGCTCTGACCAAGCATTAAATCTAACAGGATATTAATACTTAATTCTCTTTGCAACAATTCTTTCCCACTGCGGTTAGGATTGTGCTCTTTAAAGCCAACCAAGCATTTAGGGGTTTGCACACTCATTGAAATGACATGCTTCTTTTTAGCAACATGCTCTGGTTCATCTTTAAAGAAACGTTTAATTTCCGTTTTTTCTTTAAAATCTTTTTTGGCTTGGTTTTCTTTCACTTGATTTATAATATCCTCAGGCGAAACAGGTCCTATAACAAAGAGTAACATGTTACTCGGGTGGTAAAAGGTTTCATAACATTGATAAAGTAAATCACTTGTTATATTAGAAATCGAATCAATCGTTCCGGCGATATCGATTTTTACAGGGTGATGTTCATACATATTTTCGATTGCACCAAAATACACGCGCCAGTCTGGATTATCATCATACATAGTAATTTCTTGACCAATAATTCCTTTTTCCTTTTCAACACTTTCCTCTGTAAAATAAGGATGTTGTACAAAGTTAAGTAATGTATCTAAATTCTTCTCTACATTCGACGTACTAGAGAAAAGGTAAGCTGTTCTAGTGAAACTAGTAAACGCATTTGCTGAAGCCCCTTGTTTACTAAAATCTTGGAAGACATCTCCCTCTTCGTCCTCAAACATTTTGTGCTCAAGAAAGTGAGCAATACCATCAGGGACTTTAACGGCTTCTGTTTGACCAAGAGGAACAAAATGGTTATCAACTGAACCATACTTCGTTGTAAACGTAGCATATGTTTTATTAAAGTCTTTCTTTGGTAAAACATACACTTCTAGCCCGTTTTCCATCGTCTCATGGTACATTTGTTCCTGCAACTGTTCAAATTCAATTTTTTTCATGGATTAAGCCCCCTCCTTTCCTTTAAGAAAGTAAATCGTATCAAGTTCAATCTTTTTAGCACTCGCAATAATATCTTCTTTCGTCACCTTATCAATTTCAGAAAGCCAATCTGACACGGAACGGGAATATCCAGATACAACATTATGATATAAAAATTCCACTAGTGCTCTAGGTACATCTACCGTTTCAAGGATTTGGTTTTTAACCATTGCTTTTGTTTGCTCAATTTCTTGGTCGGTAAATTCCCCTTTTTGCATTTGCTCAAGTTGCTCCTTAATAATGGTTACGGCTTTATCAAAATTTGAAAACTCAATTCCACTCATGACCATTAGTATGCCCTTATGGCTTTCATACCTAGAGGCAGCATAATACGCAAGGCTTTCTTTTTCTCGGACATTCATAAATAATTTCGAATGAGAAAACCCACCAAATAAACCATTACAAACTTGAAGGGCAAAATAATCTTTATCGGCAAATGTCGTATTCGTTCGGTAGCCAATATGGAGTTTGCCTTGCTTTACGTCTTGTTCTTCTAATACCGTTTGTTCTTTTACCTTCTCTTTTTGAACTGGTTGATTAACCTCACGCTTTCGGTCTGCTTGAGGAAGCGTAAAATACTTAGCTACAGTTTCTTGAACATCTTTTTCTTTGACGTCTCCGATCACATATAAATCAATAACATCCTGAGTGAGAAGTTCTTGATAATAGCTATAAATTTGTTCAGCAGTTAACCCATCTACTTCTTCTTCCTCACCATATACAGAAATTCCAAATGGCTCATCTTTACACATTTCTTCTGTGATTCTCATATTGGCATATCGCATCTTATCATCATAAACCGCTTGAATTCGCTGTTTTAGTGACCTCTTTTCATTGGTAAAAACGGATTGTGGGAACGTTCCACCTTCTGTATGAGGTTGCAATACTATTTCTGATAACATTTTAATCGACTGTTCAAACAATGGAGTTTCATCTTGAATGAACTTTTCATTTGCTACCTCTAAACGGAAAGAGATAATATGATTTTCTCCCTTTTTTTGAACGTCTGCAGAAAGCGTTGCTCCATATAATTCATCTAAGAAGTTACGAATTTGTTGCCTTGATGGATAGGTTTTCGTTCCACTTTGAAGAATGTGCGGTAAAATCGCACGTTTCGTTACTGTGTCTTTTTCTAAAGGTGCTTTTAACATAAGCACAATCGTATTTGTTTTGTACTTGTTGGTTTCCACAACATGAACAGCTACTCCATTTGCTGTTGTTGTTTTCTCTTGGAGATTATTCAAATGTATCACTCCTTGACGTTTCATTTTACTAGGGTATTGCTTATGTTACATACTTTATACATATGTAGAGAAATCAATACTACAATAAACTGTTGGATTATTATACCATTGCTTTAATTTCCAATCAATTCAAACAAAAAACGAAGCAACGTAGGACATACCGTTATATGAAATAGTGGTTTTCGTGGACTTGTTGTTATTGGATAGATTTTTGAAAAGAAAAAAGCTTATAAAAAAAAGACTGACTTTTAGGTGGCTGAGTACCTAGTGAGTCAGTCTATTAAATAGTGTATTATTTCAATCGTTTACGTACTACATGAAATTTAAACTTATCTGCCCGAAAATAATTTAATGAATATAAAATTGGATTATCGTGCTCATCATAATGCATTTGCTTTAGCAAAAGCAGCGCAGTTTCAGGGTCACATTGTAGCATAGGTGATATATCTTCGTGAAAGCCTACGGGCTCAATTTGTGAAATCGCATAGCTAATAACTCGCCCTTTTTCTTCTAAGATTTGATATATCGATTTTGTTTCATGGATTGAATGATTAGGTATATAAGCTGCTGGAGCCTTATCAATACAATATGCTACTGGTTCATCATCGGCTGTACGAACCCTTTCCATCACAACCAGTTCTTCAATAGAATCATTTTTGAACGTTTCTTTATCGTCGATTGTTGACTCAATATGGTTGGAGGAAAGGAATATTGTTCCTGGTACTTTATTCCCTTTTTCAATCATATCAGTTACACTCGTTAGCTCTTCAATTCCACTGTTAAATAAGGGAGTTGAATGAACAAACGTTCCAACCCCGTGTCTGCGTACAATAAAGCCTTCTTCTTCTAATATCCGGAGTGCTTCTCGCAAAGTAGCGCGGCTTACTTCATACAGCCTTGACAACTCATATTCTGAAGGTAATTTAACGCCTTCTTTATACGTTTCATTTTTGATGTCTTCTTTTAATTTATCAATCACTTCTAAATACAAAGGTCTATCTTTTTCCATGTTCCCCATCCCTTCTCCTTACTGTGATGAAGCTTCCTCTTCCGTCTTAGTAATAAGTACTTCTCTTGGCTTTGACCCTTCATACGGCCCAACAATCCCTCTTGCTTCCATTTCATCTATAAGTCTTGCTGCTCTTGTATAGCCAATTCGGAATCTTCGTTGGAGCATGGAAACCGATGCCGTGTTCATATTAAGCACTAATTCAACAGCATCATTAAAAAGCTCATCTTCAACTTCTTCTGTTACTTTTACTTCTTCAGTAGGAATCATTTCCTCTTGGTATTGCGCTTTTTGTTGTGAAATAACAAATTCCACAACAGTTTCGACCTCATCATCAGAAAGAAATGCTCCCTGGACTCTTGTTGGTTTAGATGAACCAACCGGTAAATACAACATATCTCCTCTACCTAACAGCTTCTCAGCTCCTCCACCATCTAAAATCGTTCTTGAATCGGTTTGAGATGAGACACCAAAAGCGATCCTTGATGGTATATTAGCTTTTATTACCCCGGTAATAACATCAACTGAAGGTCTTTGTGTGGCAATAATCATATGAATACCAGCAGCACGTGCCATTTGAGCTAATCGAGTAATAGAATCTTCTACATCACCAGAAGCTACCATCATTAAATCAGCCAACTCATCAACGATAACGACAATATATGGAAGTGTAGGTTGTTTCGCATCTCCCTCATCATTTGATTTTCTTATTTGGTCATTATAACCTTCAATATTTCTTGTACCTGAATGAGAGAATAGTTCATATCTTCTTTCCATTTCACTTACAACTTTCTTTAATGCTTGGGATGCTTTTTTAGGCTCCGTTACAACAGGTGTTAGTAAATGAGGAATCCCATTATACACGTTTAACTCTACCATCTTAGGGTCAATCATCATCAGCTTCACTTCATGGGGTTTTGCTTTTAATAAAATACTAGTGATAATTCCGTTAATACATACGCTCTTCCCGCTTCCAGTTGCGCCTGCAACAAGAAGATGAGGCATTCGATTTAAAGCAGCTAATATGGGCTCCCCAGAGATGTCACGCCCAAGCGCAACTGATAACACATTCTTATCTGCTTTATTTTCTTCAGAGTCGAGCACTTCTCGCAAAGTAACAATAGCCACTTCTTTATTAGGTACCTCAATTCCTATCGCAGATTTCCCAGGAATTGGCGCTTCGATACGAATATCTTTTGCAGCTAATGCTAAAGCTAAATCATCGGTTAAACTTACAATTTTACTTACTTTCACACCGACGTTCGGATGAATTTCATACTTCGTTACGGCGGGGCCTATATGGACTTTCGTTACTTCTGCTTTCACCCCAAAGCTATCAAGGGTTTGTTTAAGCTTTTGTGCGTTTTCCCTCGCAATGGCATGTTGACCACCTTGCCCTTTGTTTCCAAATGGCGCTTTCAAAATAGTAAGTGGCGGTAGTTTATAATCTTCATTAGCTACTTCAGCCATAATTAATGCTTGTCCATTGCCTTTTTCAAGCTGGTCTGTTTTTACATCTTCCTCTATATGAGGAGGTTCTAGCGGCAAAACAAGCTGTTCTTCCTTTGACTCCTTATAAGGGGCAGAAGCCGTAAAGTCACGAATTTCTACTTCCTGATTTTCTAGTTCTGGTTTTAAGTGACTTGGCTCTGGCTTTGTAGATTTCTCTTCTTGTTTTTCCTTGTGCTTTTGTTTTTCTTGTTCACGTTGTTCTTTTTGTGCTTGCATTTTTTCCTGAATGTTTTTATTCCATTCTTGTAAATCGGTTTTAATACTCGCAAATGTATTTTTCATAAACGAATATACAGCACCAATTCCTTGCCCCATGACCTCGGATAATGACTTTCCAGTAATCAGTAAAAAAGCAACGACAATACAGAAAAATGCAATGAGTATCGTTCCTATCCCATCAAAGAGAAAGTGACTAACAGCATATCCAACAGCCCCTATCATTCCTCCGCCAAGCTCAGCTACAGGAGCTTCATTATAAACTTGCATCCAATATAAGTTCCATGTATTACGAATCACTGATTGGTCTTGAAAACCTTCATGTCCAGCTAAATATTCAAATAACCGTAAATGACTTAGTAACAAAAAAGCAAATACAAATAAATAGAGTCCAGCTAACCTTCTAGATAAATATGATGGCATTTTTCGTTTGACGATCGTATAAATAGCTGTACAAAAAACGGTTATAGTTATAACAAAATACCATTCACCTACAAAGAAACGAAGTAAATGAACGAGTACCTCTCCAACACTTCCTAACCTGGCAAAGGTCACAATCGATAGAACGAGCAGTATTAGTCCAACTAACTCAAACTTCAACTGATTTCGCCAATCGGTAGCTGATTTCTTTTTCCTTTTTGCCATCTCTTTCACCCTCTATTTTATAAGAAAAACGGCAGAGCCGTCTTTTATTAATCTTTATATTTTTATCTTTCCTCTTATCAAGAAAGACAGCCAAGATTGGCTGCCTTAACCAAATTGTATATAGTTATTATAGCACAGAAAAGAAGACGACTACTACATCTTAAAAATCAGGTTTTAACTGAATGACGCTTCCTGGAGCATATTTATTATCTAAATAATGGGCTGGGTCACTGCTAATTAATCGAACGACTTTAAATTCTAACTCATTTACTTGTTCCACCAATAATGAGCCACCTTCAAATTGTACATATTTTTGATTTGCAAACGAATCCTCTTGAGGGAATATCATCTCTTCTGGCAACATCGTATATAAAATCATTGGATCATGTCTCCTCCCTCTGCCTTTGAGGCACGGCGTTCATCTATCAATGAGTTTAATTTCCTTATCGCTTGACCAAGACCTCCAACCTCATTAATCAAGCCATATTTTACTGCGTCGGTTCCAACTACATTAGTACCAATATCTCTTGTTAGATTCCCTTTTGAAAACATCAGCTCTTTGAACCTTTCCTCTGTTACACTTGAATGCTTCGTCACAAAATTAATGACCCGCTCTTGCATCTTATCTAAGTATTCAAAGGTTTGCGGAACACCAATCACTAATCCAGTTAAGCGTACTGGATGAATCGTCATAGTTGCTGTTTCTGCAATAAAAGAATGATTTGATGCAACTGCAATAGGAACACCAATGGAGTGCCCACCGCCGAGTACAAGTGTTACAGTTGGCTTAGATATAGAAGCTATCATTTCTGAGATGGCTAAGCCTGCTTCAACATCACCACCAACTGTATTTAAGATGATAAGTAAACCTTCTATTTTAGAATTTTGTTCTGCAGCCACAAGTTGCGGGATAATATGCTCATACTTTGTTGTTTTGTTTTGGGGAGGTAACTGCATATGACCTTCAATTTGCCCAATAATTGTTAAACAATGAAGATTGGATTGGTCCATATCTGGAACATTCGTTTGACCCAACTCTTGAATTTTACTTAATATGTTTGCGCCTTTATTATCAGGAGCTCCTTGTGGAGGTACTGGCTCTGTTGGTTGTTCTTGGGGTACATTTGGCTTCTGGTCGTGGTTCATAACTATTCCTCCTTAAATCGATACTACAGGTTAGTATGAACTTCCAATGGGTAGTTCATTCGAGTCTCGAAAGAAAAAAGCTAAGAATGGGAGAAAAGCGATTGCCATTATACAATGAATAGAGGGTGATACAAAAAGTTATCAACCTTTTGTACCACCCTCACCAAGTATGCTTCTTTATACTTCCATAATAATCGGTAAAATCATAGGACGACGCTTTGTTTTTTCATATAAAAAGCGTCCTAGTACTTCCCTTACATTACTTTTCAATGATGACCACTCGTTTACATTTTCAGTCATGCATTTTTTTAATGTGCTTGCTACGATTTCATTGGCTTCTTCAAGTAATTTTTCTGACTCTCTTACGTATACAAATCCTCTAGAAATAATATCTGGACCAGAAACAATACTACTGTTCTGCTTATTAAGCGTAACAACGACAACTAAGATTCCATCTTTTGAAAGAAGTCGACGATCCCGGAGGACAATATTGCCTACATCCCCTACGCCAAGTCCATCAATTAAAACATTACCAGATGGAACTTTTCCTGATTTTCTACCGGAACCATTTGTAAATTCAATGACTTCCCCTTTATCAAACAAGAAGATATTCTCCTCTTTCACACCGACTTCAACGGCAAGTTGTTTATGGGCCACTTGCATACGAAACTCGCCATGAATAGGAATGAAATACTCAGGTTTCATTACATTCAGCATTAATTTCAGCTCTTCGGCACTTCCGTGACCAGAAGCATGTACATTCGATCGGCCATAGATAATATCTGCACCAATTCTTGAGAGTAAATCAATAATCTTCGCAACTGATTTTTCATTTCCAGGAATCGGAGAAGCCGCAATAATAACAGTATCATCAGGAGTAATCGTCATTTGACGATGTGCTCCTTTAGCCATGCGAGAAAGAGCACTCATCGATTCCCCTTGGCTTCCTGTCGTTAACACGGTAATTTGCTCAGGTCGATAATCATTTATTTCATCGATTTCAATAAATAAATCATCGGGGGTTTTTAAATACCCTAACTCTCTTGCAATAGTGATGACACGAACCATACTTTTTCCGACAATGGCTACTTTCCTATTCACTGCCACAGCGGCTTTAATGACTGACTGTATTCTATGTACATTAGATGCAAATGTCGTTACTATGATTCGACCTTTTGTCTTTTGAAAGACATCAGCAATTCCTTGTCCTATTACAGTTTCTGAAACTGTAGCACCAGGTCGCTCCGCATTGGTACTATCTGATAACAAACAAAGAACACCACGGTCGCCATAAGAAGCCATTTTTCCTAGTTCTGCATGTTTTCCATCAACAGGTGTTTGATCAAACTTAAAGTCTCCTGTATGAACAATTAGCCCTTGAGAGGTCTCAATTACAACTCCGACCGAATCAGGGATACTGTGATTAGTTCTAAAAAAAGAGACGTTGGTTTGTCCAACCACTATTTTTGAATTTGAGTCAACAAGCTGCAAAGATACCTTGCCAAAAAGGCCATGTTCTTTCAACTTTTCACCGATTAATCCTAATGTAAGTCTCGTCCCATATACAGGAACATTTAATTTTTGTAGTACATATGGTAAGCCACCAATGTGGTCTTCATGTCCATGCGTAATAACGATTCCTTTTACTCGGTCTTCATTCTCTACTAAATACGAAACATCTGGAATTACAATATCTACCCCAAGCATATCATCATCTGGGAACATAAGACCTGAGTCAATTACAATAATATCTTCATCCACTTCAACAACATACATGTTTTTCCCTATTTCACCGACTCCACCAAGGGCAAAAACACGAATTTTCTCTGTAATCTTTGACAATGTTAGTTCCTCCTATATTAACTTTTCAAATAACAATTTTCCGCATAATCCTTATTCTATTTCCAATATTTAATTTAACCCGGCCAACTATAAATAAAATACTGGAGTCACCGATTAAAGAAAAGCATAAGATTGCACCCGAACTAATCACTTGATTGTAGTATAACTTAATTTTCAATTGAAACACAAGAGCAAGTTATGAGGGCTCTGAAAAAGTTCAGTTTATAACTTTCAGCTTCCAACTATTCAACCTTTATTTTCTCCAAAACCGACTGATTATTTCAGGGTAATAGGAATAAATAAAAAAAATACGCCATACGATTAACGTATGACGTATTTTTTATTGTAATAGTTGGAGTAAATGGTCTCTTTCAGTTCTTGTTAGTGGAATTAAAGGCAATCTAACACTTCCAACATCTAACCCTTTTATTTGTAATGCTGCTTTTACACAGGTAGGGTTTGGAGCTAGGAACAAGCCTTTCATAATCGGCAACAGCTGTCGATGGTAGGCAGCTGCCTGTTGAGGCTGACCTGCGTAAAACGCATCAATCATGCTCTTCATTTCATTTCCGATAATGTGGGAAGATACAGAGACAACACCAGTTGCTCCAATGGCTAGTGCTGGTAATGTTAAGCTATCATCACCACTATATAACGAAAATTGGTCACCTGTGTTCTCAATAATCGTTGACATTTGTTCTAAGTCACCACTCGCCTCTTTGATGGAAACGATATTAGCTACTTTCGACAGTTCGATTACCGTATCTGCCGTCATATTCACAACAGATCTTCCTGGTATGTTATAAAGCATAACAGGTAGGTTGGTTTCGTTTGCAATTGCTGTGAAATGTTCTATCATGCCTTTTTGAGAAGGTTTATTATAATAAGGTGTAACGGCCATAATGCCGTCTACTCCTAATGCTTCCGCCTTTTTTGTTAATTCAACAGAAGCATACGTATTATTATTACCTGTTCCGGCTATGATAGGAACTCTACCATCTACCACTTTGACAACGTGACCAAAAAGAGCCAACTTCTCTTCCGTCGTTAGTGTCGGAGATTCTCCCGTTGTTCCGCCGACAACTAGCGCTTCTGTTCCATTATCTATTAAATACTCCGTTAACTTCGTTGTTTTAGTAAAGTCAATGTTTCCTTTATGGTCAAAAGGAGTAACCATTGCTGTTAGAACCTGACCAAAGTTCACTTCATTCAACTCCTTTACTAAGGACATACCTCGCTTATTCTTGGATGCTTTTCATTTGACCATCTTTCGTTAATTGAAACATATCATGAAGGGCATTAACGGCCTTCACCATGTCATCCCCTTTAACTAATACCCAAATCGTTGTATGTGAGTCTGCTGACTGGAGAATTTGAATATTTTCCTTTGATAACGCCCCTACGATTTTAGCCGTTACACCAGGTACCCCTGTCATTCCAGCTCCAACCGCTGAAACTTTTGCACAGTTTTTAGTAGCTATTGGCTCATAACCCATTCCCGTAAGAATTTCTATCGCTCTATCAGCCACTTCATCTAGTACTGTGTATACGACACCCATTGGATTAATGTTAATAAAATCCACACTTATTTTCTCGCTAGCCATCGCCTTAAATACTTTTTCTTGGAGATCGAATTGGCCTTCTTTAGCTAGCACTTTTATTTGTGTGACACCAGATAGATGTGCAATTCCAGTTAATAATCGGTCTTGGATATGGTCATTTACGGCTTCTGTTACTTTAGAAGTTACAAGGGTTCCTTTTGAATCTGAGTATGTTGAACGAATATGAATTGGAATTTTAGCCTGCATTGCGATTTCAACGGCTCTTGGATGAATCACCTTAGCTCCTTGATGGGCCATATGACTAATTTCTTGATAGGTGACAGTTGATAGTGGTCTTGCATCAGCTACAATCCTTGGATCTGCCGTCATCACACCTTCAACATCTGTAAAGATATCAACCCACTCGGCATTAAGGGCTGCTCCAAGAGCTGTCGCAGAGGTATCACTACCTCCACGACCTAACGTCGTAATCTCCCCTGAATGGGATTGCCCTTGGAATCCAGCTACAACTACTACATCAACTTTCTCTAATGCCTTCAGTAGTGGGCCGATTTTCATTTCTAAGATACTTGCATTAGAAAATTCATCGTTTGTTCTAAAGCCTGCCTGAGCCCCTGTCATAGCTATCGCGCGAAGATCTAGAGACGATAATAAATTTGAGAAGACAACTGAAGAGATGACTTCTCCACAAGAAACAAGAAGGTCTTGCTCCCGCTTTCCAAGCGTTTGTGTGTCAACTAAACTAAGCAATGTATCCGTAGCATAAGGATCACCACTTCTTCCCATTGCTGATACGACAACCACAACTTTATAGCCATCTGTCACTGCTTTTTTCACATGGTTTGCTGCTAATGCTCGTGTCTCTTCATCCTTGACAGAAGTGCCTCCAAATTTTTGAACGATTAGTTTCATATGACACCTACTTTTTTTACTTCAGTAATTGTAATTTCACCAAGCTTTCAGCAATTTGAACTGAATTCCATGCTGCCCCTTTTAATAAATTGTCAGATACAACCCACAAATGAAAACCATTGTCGCGGTCTAAATCTTTTCGGATACGTCCAACAAATACATCATTTTTTCCAACGCTTGTTGTTGCCATTGGGTATACTTGATTACTTGGGTCATCTTGTAATGTAACGCCTGGGGCATTAGCTAATAGATTTCTAACTTCCTCAACTGAAGCTCCACCTTGCTCCGTTTCGATATAAACTGATTCTGAATGTCCTGTTTCTACAGGAAGTCTGACACACGTTGCCGCTACTTCTAAGTCACTCATGTGCATAATTTTTTTTGTCTCATTTATCATTTTCATTTCCTCAAATGTATATCCGTTGTCTTGGAATAAATCAATTTGAGGAATCGCATTAAATGCAATTTGGTAATGCTTTTTATCTCCACCAACCGGTAAAATTTCCGGTGTAACTTCTTTTCCTTCAAGAATTGCCTTTGATTGGTCTTTCATTTCATTAATTGCATTAAGTCCAGCACCTGAAACGGCTTGGTACGTTGAAACAACAACTTTTTTCAAACCATACTGTTCTCGTAACGGCTCAAGTGCAACCACCATTTGAATTGTTGAGCAGTTAGGGTTAGCGATAATCCCATTATGCTCATGCAAGTCTGCTTCATTTACTTCTGGAACGACTAACGGTACATTTTCGTCCATTCGAAACGCACTTGTGTTATCTACACAAATCGCACCACGTTTTACTGCCTCAGGTGCAAGTTCTTTAGAAACCGAACCACCCGCACTAAATAAAGCTAATTGAACTCCTTCAAACGCCTCAGGTGTTGCCTCCTGAACCGTAATCTGTTCTCCTTTATACGTAACTGTTTTACCAGCTGAACGTTTTGATGAAAGTAAGCTAAGTTTTGAGATTGGAAAGTTTCTTTCTTCCAGTGTTTTTAACATCTGTTGACCTACTGCACCTGTTGCACCAACTACTGCTACATGAAAACCTTGTTCTACCATGAATACCCGTTCTCCCTTCAATCTTTCAGTTTAATAGTTATAGAGTTTATCCTCTATTTTATCACACTTTCTGCAAATACCACTATTAAACTTTACGGGATTTTTGACTATTTGGCAACTTGGTAAAAACGCTTAATCCTTGTATTTTTCAACTAATACCGGCTGATATTGGTAACCTTCTATAGCTGCCTTAACCGTATCCGGTAATGCTTCCATTCTCGCTACAAGAGAGTTTGGCTTTTTGAAAGGATTATCCTGACCAAAAGGGATAAAATATATATTTTTTGTTGCCATCAATTTCATCACGTTCATGCCGTTTAACCCTAATGCATCATTTGTTGAAATCCCAAGGACAACTGGGTTTCCTGAACGTAACGTGGCTTTTGCTCCCATTAATACAGGTGAATCCGTCAACGCGTTTGCCAGTTTACTTGTAGAGTTTCCTGTTAAAGGTGCAATAACCATACAATCTAGAGGGGTTTTCGGTCCGAACGGTTCAGCTTTTACAATTGAGTCAACAATTGGTTCAGGTGTAATAGCTCGAACTCGTTCTAACCAGTCTTCACTTTTCCCAAACTTTGTATCAGTAGTCATTACGGTGTGACTTACGAACGGAGTGACTTTTGCTCCTAGTTCCACTAACTTTTTCATTTGTGGCAATACAGCGCCGTACGTACAATGGGATCCCGTCAATCCAAAACCAATATGCTTTCCTTCTAATGATAGAGTCATGACCCGCTCATCCTCCTTTTTGTTTATCCATCTTTTAATAATTGAGCCAATACTTTTGCTAAAATTTGCCCTGCCGTTTTTGGCGCGACAATTCCTGGTAAGCCTGGGGCAAGTAACGCTTTAATCCCTCGCTTCTCTGCATAGCGAAAATCGGTTCCTCCCGGCTTTGAAGCTAAATCTATAATTAAAGCATTTGCTGGCATATTCGCAATCACATCTGCTGAAATAACAGGTGCCGGAATGGTATTAATAACAATATCAACATCACTAACTTCATTTACAATATTCGAAGTATCAAATGGGGTGAATCCCATTTCTGTGATTCTTGCGATATGTTTTGTCTCTCTTGCTCCGACTTTTACATTTGCTCCTAATGCATCGAATGTTCTAGCGACTGACATACCGACTCTCCCAAAACCTAAGACCACAATATTGGAACTATGAATGGTAATGTCAGTATGTTGAATAGCCATCATTACTGTACCTTCCACTGTTGGGATGGAATTATATATCGCAATATCATCTCGTTCCAATAATTTGACTAATTTTCGGTCAGCTTCTTTCGCACAAGAAGTTAAATAGTCATTACTAATCCCTGTGTAAATCTGACAATTCTTTTTCGTTTTTTGTAACAGTTCAGTCGTTATGGTAACTGTTTCATTTGAGAAAATAGTTTCAACTTCTCCTTTTTGGTTCGTTCCACTTACGGGTAGTAAGATGACATCCACTGTGGAAAAATCAATATTATCAAGCTGTTCTTTGGTTGCCCCCACAAATCCATCATCTAATTGCTCAAATCCCACCATTGAAATTTTCGCATCGAGGGTTGATAATTTTCGAATAATCTCTAACTGTCGGGCATCTCCGCCAATAATAACAATGTGCTTTCCTGTAAGCATCTATGTTTCTCCCCTTTCACCTTGGAGTTTTATAAGTTTTGTAACATAAAATAGTAGGGGATCCAACTACTTAAGTGATTTCATCTTTAGCATATGTTAGAGCATATCATTAGGTGAATGTTTATAAACAAAAGCACGAGCGGAAGGCCAATGCACCTTAGCTCGAGGCAATGGAGTGAGTATCTTTTCACTGAGGAAAAGAACAGTGATTACGGAGTATAAAAACACAAATAAACACGCCTCTGAGAAATAATACTCAAAGGCGTGTTTTACAGTTAACTCTTATTTATCTCTGTATGTTAATTTAGTACAGTGTTATTCGTCACCATCAACATCAATAATAATCATATCAGTACCAATTTTAACGATTTGTTTCCAATAGACCGTGACTTCTTTTTCTTTTTTTCCAAAGCCAAACCATTTCATTGTCGGGATAATAAACGCTTCAATTTGACCTGTCTTTTCGTTGATAACTAAATCAGTTTGACCAAGGACTCCTAGTCGCTCACCCTTTTGATAGTCGACGATTTCTTTACCACTAATTTCGCTTAATCTCATTTTGCTCACTCTCCTTGTTGTAAATGGACAGATTCCCTTATTTACTTCATATGAAGAAATGAGTTAAAAAAGACTTAAAAAAGTTTGAATTCAACTTTTTTAAGTCTTTGTATACTATACGTTCTATAATCATCATTCAATACAAGGCTATTACTGGACACCTTCAGGTAAATTGCCACTTGGACTAATAAGTGATAGTGAAGGCGTATGACGAAACAGTTCTTCAGCCAATGAATTGACATCGTCTAACGTAACTTTGTTAATTTCCTCAATAATTTCATCAAGGGTACGATGTCGACCTAACAACAATTCATTTTTTCCATTTCGACTCATTCGGCTGTTGGTGCTTTCTAGACTTAGCATTAAATTTCCTTTTAGTTGTTCTTTTCCATTTGCTAATTCTTTTTCAGACATTCCTGTTGCCGCTAACTTTTGTGTTGTTTCTTGAATGGATTGATATAATTCATCCAATTGATGTGGTGCCGTCCCAGCGTAAATTGTCAATAGTCCATCATCTTGGTATGCCGAGTGATAAGAAAAGACCGAATAAGCAAGGCCACGTTTTTCACGAATTTCTTGAAATAGACGGCTACTCATGCTACCACCAAGTAAATTATTTAACAACACAAGCGGGTACATTTTTTGATTGCCAATTTCTAACCCTCGGTAGCCTAGGCATAAATGAGCTTGCTCAGTCTCTTTCTTTCTTCCTATTTGTGTCGGTAGAAAGTCTGGAGCAATAACTGCATTTTCTTTTTTCCGCTTCGGTACTTGAGCAAACACCGCTTTTATCTTCTCAAGTAATGACTCATGAATGTTTCCTGCGACAGAAACAACCACATTTTCAGCGGTATAATATCGGTCCATATAATCAACTAGCGTTTCCTTAGTAAATGATGTTAATGTATCGACAGTACCAAGGATAGGGTAGCCTAACGCATGTTCCCCGAAACTAGCTTTAGATAACATATCATGAATGATATCGTCTGGTGTATCATCGACCATTTTGATTTCTTCAAACACAACATTCTTTTCTTTCTTTAGCTCTTCTTCAGCAAATGTTGAATTAAAAAACATATCAGACAAAATATCAACAGCAATTTCACCATGTTCATCTAACACTTTTGAGTAATAGCATGTATATTCTTTAGAAGTAAAAGCATTCACTTGACCGCCAATTCGGTCAAACGATTCTGCAATTTCAGCAGCCGTTCTTGTTGTTGTACCTTTGAAAAACATATGCTCTAAAAAATGAGAGACTCCGTTTTCTTCTTTGCTTTCAAAGCGTGAGCCTGTACCAATCCATATGCCAAGTGAAATAGATCGAACTGTTGGGATTTCTTCAACTAATACTCTTAATCCATTTGATAGGTCTATTTTTTGAATCATTTTAAAAACCCCCCTATATTTTAATCTAGGGTTACACCAAAACTTAAACGCGATTCATCCATAAGGTGTGAAACCGTGCCTATTTGATAGCCTTTTGCTTTTAAACCAATGATAAGCTGTTCTAAACCAGCAGCAGTGGAAGAGGTTGGGTGCATCAAAATCATTGCACCAGGATGTACTTTACCAAGTACATTTTCAACCATCGCTTGGGGCTCAGGTTTTCTCCAATCAATCGTATCAACACTCCATAGAATCGTGTGCATATTCATCGCATCAGCAATTTCCACGACTTCCTGTCGATAACTTCCACTTGGTGGAGCAAACCACTTTGGCGTAACTTCTAACGTTGCATAAATGACATCATTTGTTTTTTCTAACTCTTCTTTTATTCTGGCTGCTGATAAACGTTTCATATCTGGATGAGAATAAGCATGGTTCCCAATTTCATGACCTTCTTCTACTATCATTTTAGCCAATTTCGGATTGTTTTTTACCCATGAACCATCAAGAAAATAAGTCGACTTTACTTGTTGCTCATTCATAATCTTAAGCAGTTCAGGTAATTGTTCATTTCCCCATGCTACATTCACTAATAACGTCACCATTGGTTTTTCAGGATTTCCTTTATAGATAGGTGCTGGCGGTAAATCGTCTAAGTGTATCTCAGGCTCTACCTCTTTAAACACCAGCTTTTGTTTCTCAAAATACCCTTGTTGCTTCATCTTTTCATACGACTTTTCAAGGTCAACTTCAATCCCATTATAGCCAGGAATGGCTTTCCATACTTTGTCGACGACTGCGTCAATTGGTTTCTCTTCATATTTTTTAGATTCTTTTTTGATTTCTTCAAATAAGGGATCGCTTACCTTAGATGCGGTCACAGCTTCTTCTTTCAAACCATCTATATAATTCACTGAAAATGGATTTTGTACTGTACTATATGAAATCAAAATAATAAAGAAAAAAACAATAATTTGTGCACCCGCAAATTTCTTCACTATCCATACCCCCTTGTACTATGAAATGTATGCAGTACATGGACAGGGTATGACAATAGTGCATGAAATAACTAAAACTTGGCTTTAGGCCAAGTTTTAAAGTAAGACCGGCTCTCCAGTCCTTATATTAGCTTTGTTGCTTTTCTTCCTTTAATAAAACTTTTCTTGATAGATTGACTCTTCCTTGGTTGTCTATTTCAGTAACTTTCACAAGAATTTCATCCCCAAGTTTTACAACGTCTTCTACTTTGTTTACACGCTCTTCTGCTAATTGGGAAATATGAACGAGTCCGTCTTTTCCTTTAAATAGCTCTACGAATGCACCAAACTTTTCAATTCGTTTTACTTTTCCTAGGAATGTTTGTCCAACTTCAACTTCACGAACAATGTCTTCAATCGTTGCTTTTGCTTTCAAGTTCATTTCTTGATCTACAGAAGAGATATATACTTTTCCATCTTGTTCAATATCAATTTTTACTCCAGTTTCTTCGATGATTTTGTTAATGACCTTACCGCTTGGTCCAATCACATCACGAATCTTATCAGGATTAATTGACATTGTTAAAATTTTTGGAGCATACTCACTTAACTCTGTTCTAAACTCAGGAATCGCAGATAGCATGTTTTCTAATATATGAAGACGTCCATGCTTTGCTTGATCCAGTGCTAATTCTAGGATGTTACGATCAATCCCTTGAATCTTAATGTCCATTTGCAGAGCAGTTACGCCATCTTTTGTACCTGCCACTTTAAAGTCCATATCACCAAGAGCATCTTCCATGCCTTGAATATCTGTTAACACGGTGAAATCTTCCCCACTCTTTACAAGCCCCATTGCAATACCAGCTACAGGTGATTTAATAGGTACACCGGCATCCATCATCGCAAGAGTACTTGCACAAATACTAGCTTGGGATGTTGATCCATTTGATTCTAACACCTCAGAAACAAGACGGATCGTGTATGGGAATTCTGCTTCACTTGGAATAACAGGCTCTAGTGCACGCTCACCTAAAGCTCCATGTCCAATTTCACGTCGACCTGGTCCTCTAATAGGTCCAGTTTCACCTACAGAGAATTGTGGGAAGTTATAGTGGTGCATGAATCGTTTTGATTCTTCAATTCCTAATCCATCAAGAATTTGAACATCACCTAACGCCCCTAGAGTACAAATGCTTAGCGCTTGTGTTTGTCCTCTAGTGAATAACCCTGAACCATGTGTTCGAGGCAGTAAACGGACTTGAGAAGCTAATGGACGAATCGCATCTGGTGCTCTTCCATCTGGACGAATTTTTTCCTTTGTAATTAAACGACGCACTTCTTCTTTTACGATTTTATGTAATGTTTCTTTGACATCACTAATTTTTACTTCTTCTTGTGTTTCTTGCGCTTCTGCTTCAAAAGTAGCAACCGTTTCGTCGATAATGGCATCAATTGCTTCTTGACGAGCATGCTTTTCTGCGACTTGAACGGCTTTCGTTAATTTTTCTTCTGCGAGTCCACGTACTTTTTGTTCAAGGTCAGCCTCAAGATGCTTTAACACAACTTCCGATTTTTCTTTTCCGACAGCTGCGACAATTTCTTCTTGGAACGCAATAAGACGTTTGATTTCATTATGACCAAACATAATCGCTTCAAGGATGACTTCCTCAGATACTTCCTCAGCACCAGCCTCAACCATGTTAATTGCATCCTTAGTACCTGCAACAACAAGATCAATGTCACTTTGTTCTAATTGCTCTGTAGTCGGATTAATAACAAATTCTCCATTTATTCTACCGACCGTAACTCCTGCAATTGGTCCACCAAATGGGATATCTGAGACACTTAACGCTAAACTTGAACCAACCATTGCAGCCATCTCTGAAGAACAGTTTTGGTCAACACTCATCACGATGCTGATAACTTGTACCTCATTACGGAATCCATCAGGGAATAATGGTCGAATTGGTCTATCAATTAAGCGGCTAGTTAAAATTGCCGTTTCACTTGGACGTCCCTCACGTTTAATAAATCCTCCTGGTATTTTCCCTACAGCATATAAACGCTCTTCATAGTTTACAGTTAGCGGGAAAAACGGTAAATCCTTAGGCTGCTTTGACGCCGTAGCTGTTGATAACACAGCGGTATCACCATAGCGAACTAAAACTGCACCATTGGCCTGTTTTGCTAATTGGCCTGTTTCTACAGTTAAAGGTCGCCCTGCCCAGTCAATTGAAAATACTTTATTTTCTTGTTCCATACTGGCGAGCTCCTCTCGTTCATCATCATTTTTTACTTACTTTATTATTGCCTATTTATACTTAAAATAAAAGAAAAAACAGATTGACCTTATTAAAGGTAAATTATTCCATTAAATTAACCTAAGAAAAAAGCGGGAATCCTCCCGCTTTTGCCCTTGCTTATCGACGTAAACCAAGCTTATCAACTAGGTTACGGTAACGTGCAATGTCGTTATTACGTAAGTACGTTAAAAGGTTACGACGTTGACCTACCATTTTAAGTAGTCCACGACGAGAATGATGATCCTTTTTGTGTACACGTAAATGATCATTTAACGTGTTAATTTGCTCAGTAAGGATAGCTACTTGTACTTCAGGAGAACCTGTATCGCTCTCATGAGTTCTGTACTCAGTAATAAGTTCGTTTTTACGCTCTTGTGTTAATGCCATCCTATCCACCTCCTTCTTATATATATCCGATTCCCAAGCAACCGTCGGTGACTCGTGTTGCCAAGCAATGGATGCAGTACAATGAATATAATACAGTTATTGACGAAAAAAAGCAAGTATAAACATAAATCTCCAAGCAGTAAGCAAAGAACCTAGCATTTGCTTGGTATTTCGGTCCAATAGCTAGAACAACAATTTTGAGAAAAGATCCTATGAAAAATAACGCAGTGCCACTTCTTTATCCTTCGTAATCTGATCAACTAGTTGCTCGATACCTAAAAACTTCTGTTCGCTTCTTATATATAGATAAAACGTGACTGTCACCTGTTTATCATATAAGTCACCATCAAAATCAAACAGATGGACTTCTAAAGAAGGAATCAGATTATCTTTCGTAAATGTTGGCTTATATCCTAGGTTGCAAAGCCCATTATAGCTTTTATCTTCCGTTTGCAACGATACCGCATAAACACCTAGCCTAGGTAATAAAAACTTTTCCTGGACTTCAATGTTAGCTGTCGGAAATCCAATGGTGCGTCCTCTCTTCTCTCCATGAATGACGGTTCCCTCTACTTGATAGAAACGGCCTAAATAATCGTCAACTTCTTCAACTTTTCCATCAGCTAATAACTTTCTTATTTGGGTAGAACTTATTTTTACATCATCATGCTTTAATTTCCCGATTGTCGTTTGGGTAAATTGTCCACGTGAATGAAATGGAAGAGTTTCCATCGTACCTTTTCCTAAATGACCATACGTATAATCAAACCCAGCGACAACGTGACACACATGTAACGATAATAAGTAGTCATCAACAAATTGTTGCGGAGTTAACTTTGAAAAGGCAATATCAAATGTTACAATGTACAGCCGGTCTACGTCTAACCGTTCAATGTATTTTTGTTTTTGTTCGATTGGAGTAATGTACTTCATCGGCCCTATTAGTTTATGAGCAGCCAACACTTCTTTTGGATGAGGAGAAAATGTCATTACTGCACTGATACATCCTCTATTCTTTGCTTCATGTACTGCTGTCTTTATCACTTCTTGATGACCTAAATGAACACCATCAAAAAAACCTAATGCCATGACAGTTGGCTGATGATTTTCTTTTGTAAGCTGGTGGGGATGTGATAAATAAATCGTTTCCATAACTTCACCTTCTGTTCTGTCTTCCTAAATCTTGAGCATTTTTTCAGGTTTCATTAACCCTTCCTTCGTTGGATGCTTACGATAAATTGCTAAGCACTCACCTTCTTCATTATATATAGAAATACGTTCGTCTCCTAATTCCATGCTCAAAGGCAATACAGAACCATTTTTTATTTTTTCAGCTACTGTATCATCGACTGTCATTTTTGGAAAATGGTCAATCGCTGTTTCAATTGGCATTAAGCTATCTGTAATGTTTCCTTGTGCTACCTTCTCTTCTAATTGTTCAAAGGTATAACAATCTTCTAGTGTAAAAGGACCTGCACCTGTTCTTTGCAAGTTTGACATATGAGCAGGATAGCCAAGGGCCTTGCCAATATCCACTGCTAACGTTCTGACGTATGTTCCTTTGCTACAATGTACTTTAAATCCAAAAGTTGCTACGTTATTTTGGATTTTTAATTCTTCAAGAATCTCGAGTTCGTATATGTTCACGTCACGCTCAGGGCGAACAACGGTTTGTCCTTTCCTTGCATATTCATATAGTTTTTTTCCATTTATTTTTACTGCAGAATACATCGGAGGAACTTGCTTTATCGGACCTTTAAATTGCTCGATTACTTTACGTATATCTTCATGTGTGAGCGAAGATTCTACCACTTTTTCTTCGACAACCTCACCACCTGCATCTTCTGTTGTTGTAGCAATTCCTAGGGTTACTTCCCCAATATAGGTCTTAGGATATTCATTCATATACTCTGCAATTTTAGTTGCTCTCCCAATACAAATAGGAAGAACTCCAGTGACTTCTGGGTCTAGCGTCCCTGTATGTCCGACTTTTTTTGTACGTAAGATGCCTCTTAGCTTCATAACGCAATCATGCGATGTAAATCCAGCTGGTTTAAATAACGGGATGATTCCTGTATGGTCCATTTTATCCACCCTTTATAAAAGTAAAGAGGCCGTCCTTAAGGTCTTCCGGACCTTTTTTAGACGACCTCGAGAATTGATTCATTGTTTTTTTTTAAAAGAAAACAATGATTTATTACTCTTTAGATTTATTTAATTCGGCTAACAACGTTTCAATCCGATTTCCATATTCAATCGACTCATCAAACGTGAAGAAGATTTCTGGTGTTTTTCGAAGACGGATTCGTTTGCCAATTTCTGTACGAATAAATCCAGTTGCTTTCGATAAACCCTTTAACGTGTCTGCCTTTTCTTCTTCTGTCCCAAGAACTGTAATATATACCGTTGCTTGTTGCAAGTCACCTGTAACATCAACACCAGTAACTGTAACAAACTTAATTCTAGGGTCCTTCAGTTCTCTCATAATGATTTCACTTAACTCTTTTTTCATTTGCTCGCCAACACGACTAGCACGTACATTACTCATTTATCTTTCACCTCTCTGCTGAAAAGTGTACATCCTCATTTAGAACCACTCAAAATTTGTGACTGTTCGTTCTATCTCTGGTGTACTATCAATTAAAGCCAACGCGCGACTTAACTCTTTTTCAGTTGCTACTTTATTCGAGGTCACTGCGACAATTGTTAGCTGGCATCGTTGCCATACATCTTGGTGGTTCGTTTCTGAAACAGAAACATTTAACCGTTGTCTTAGCTTCATAATGATGCTTTTTACAATGGCTCTTTTTTCTTTTAACGATTGGGGCGTATAGAGAAATAGCTCACAATCAACTGCTCCGATCATGTGCGTTTGATTTCCTCCATCACATACGCTTCGACAACGTCACCTTCTTTAATGTCGTTGAACTTTTCAAGCGTTAACCCGCACTCATAACCTGCTGCCACTTCTTTTGCATCATCTTTGAATCGTTTTAGTGCGTTGATTGCTCCCTCGTAAATGACGATTCCGTCACGAATTAAACGGACAGTTGAATCGCGAGTAAGCTTTCCTTCAGTCACATAAGAACCAGCTATGACTCCAATTTTTGATACTTTGAATATTTGGCGAACTTCAGCTTGACCAATTACCTTTTCTTCAAATTCAGGGTCAAGCATCCCTTTCATCGCAGCTTCAATTTCATCAATCGCATTGTAAATAACACGATATAGACGAATATCAACTTGTTCTGATTCTGCCGTACGTTTTGCATTATTATCTGGTCGAACGTTAAAGCCAATTACGATTGCTGATGAAGCAGACGCAAGAATAATATCGGATTCTGTAATCGCACCTACACCTGTGTGGATGATGTTAACCTTTACGCCTTCCACATCAATTTTCTCTAACGAACCTTTCATCGCTTCAACGGAACCTTGAACGTCGGCTTTAATGATAACATTTATTTCTTTAATTTCACCTTGTTGAATTTTACTAAAGAGGTCATCTAAGCTAACCTTTGATGTTTCTCTTAATTGTTCTTCACGGTGACGAGACTGTCTTGTTTCCCCAATTGAACGTGCTGTTTTTTCATCTTCAAATACTCTAAACTGATCTCCCGCTAATGGAACATCATTAAGTCCTGTAATTTCTACTGGTGCCGCAGGGCCTACTTGTTTTACTCGTCTGCCAAGGTCATTAACCATTGCTCTTACACGACCAAATGTACTTCCTACAACAATTGGGTCTCCGATTTTTAATGTTCCTGCTTGAACAAGGAGAGTAGCCACTGCTCCGCGTCCTTTATCAAGTTGTGCTTCAATCACTGTTCCACGAGCTAACGAAGTCGGATTAGCTTTAAGTTCCGCAACTTCAGCTACAAGCAGAATCATCTCAAGAAGTTCATCAATTCCTTCACCTTGAAGGGCAGAAACAGGTACAAATATAGTATCCCCACCCCAAGCCTCTGGTACTAATTCATATTCTGTCAATTCTTGCATGACTCGGTCAGGATTTGCAGATTCTTTATCGACTTTGTTAACAGCGACGATAATTGGTACACCCGCAGCCTTCGCATGGCTAATCGCTTCTTTTGTTTGTGGCATAACACCATCATCAGCAGCAACGACAAGAATACAAATATCTGTAATTTGTGCTCCACGTGCACGCATTGTCGTAAAGGCAGCATGACCAGGAGTATCTAGGAATGTAATTTTTTTATTATTAATCTCAACTTGGTATGCTCCAATATGTTGAGTAATTCCACCAGCTTCACCAGCAACAACCTTAGTCTTACGAATGGAGTCAAGTAATGTTGTTTTTCCGTGGTCAACGTGACCCATGATTGTAACAACTGGAGGTTTTTCTTTTAAGCTTGCTGGATCATCTTCTTCAATCATCTCTTCAAAATTCGTTACATCAACAATGATTTCTTCTTCCACTTCAACGCCGTAGTCACCAGCGATTAATTCGATAGAATCTTTGTCAAGCTCCTGGTTAATCGTAGCCATTACTCCTAAGAACATAAGCTTCTTAATAATTTCTGAAGGTTCTTTATGAAGTTGTTTTGCTAATTCGCCTACTGTTAATGAACCAGAAAACGTAATTTTTTCTGGAAGTGGCTTTACCTTTGGTGGTTGCGGTTTTTGAGCAGGCGCATCTTGTTGTTTTCCTTTGTTGTTTCGTTGCTGTTGTTTATTAAACCCTTGCTTTTTATTATTGTTGTTTTGTTGAGACTTGTTTTGCTGATTCGGACGGTTCCCTTGTGCTTGATTAGCAGGACGATTTGGTTTATTAGGTCTGTTATTATCAGGCTTTGTTGTTGATTTATTCGGTTCAGGCTTATTTCCATCCGGTTTTGCACTTTCCCCTTCAAGTTTCTTCATTGTTTCCTCATCAATAACAGACATATGGTTTGATACGTTAACGCCCATTTTTTCTAATTTATCAATAATGTCTTTACTTTGAAGATTCTTTTCTTTTGCATATTCATATATTCTCATCTTCCTCATATGTTTACCTCCACCTCTATTGATCGATTAGTGTGACCAATTTTCTTGCGAATCCAGGGTCTATAACACCTAATACGACTCTCTCTCCTTTACCTATCGAATTTCCTAATTTATCCCGCGTCGAAGAAATTCGTATCGGTACATTGTAATGCTTACATTTATCTGTCATCTTTTTTAAAGTTAAGTCTGAGGCATCCTCTGAAATAATGACGACTGATACGCCATTTCTTCTAACCTCTTTGAGTACAATTTCTTCCCCAGAAATGACTTTACGTGCTCGAGCCGCGAGTCCAAGTAACGATAACCATTGCTGTTCACTCATGATTTATTTCCTTGCTGACGAACATTTTCAAGTTCGTCATATATTTCATTTGTTACTTTTGTATTTAAATGTCTTGAAAGGACGTCTTTTTTCTTTGCCATTTCAAAGCATTCTTTACTATTGCTTATGTATGCGCCACGACCATTCTTTTTCCCAGATAGGTCAATTGAAACTTCGCCCTCTGGTGACCGAACTATACGAACTAATTCTTGTTTTGGTTTCATTTCATTCGTAACGATACATTTTCGAAGTGGAACTTTACGTTGTTTCATTGGCTCCATCTCCTTGTCTTTACTTTACTTCTTCATTATCAGTATATTGGTAACCGTCGATATACTCATTATCTTCGGTTGCAAACTGCTCTTCTTCTTCAACTAAGAGCCCGAGCTCTCTTGCTTCCGTTTCACTCTTTATGTCAATTTTCCAGCCTGTTAGCTTGGCTGCTAACCTTGCGTTTTGCCCTCTTTTTCCTATCGCTAGTGACAGTTGATAATCTGGAACTATGACTTGTGTCATTTTCTCAGCTTCATTAACGTTCACCTTCACAACCTTTGAAGGACTTAACGCATTTGCCACATAGACAACTGGGTCATCTGACCATTGGACAATATCAATTTTTTCACCTTTAAGTTCATTTACAATCGTTTGAACACGTTGTCCCTTTGGACCAACACAAGCACCTACTGGATCTACTTCTTGCTCATCTGAGTAGACAGCAATTTTGGAACGGTCTCCCGCTTCCCTTGCTACCGATTTAATTTCTACAGTTCCATCATATATTTCTGGAACTTCTAATTCAAATAAGCGTTTTAATAAACCGGGATGTGTACGTGAAATTAGAATTTGAGGTCCTTTAGTTGTTTTTTCTACTTTTGTAATAAAGGCTTTAATGCGGTCATTATGTTTATATTGTTCATTCGGCATTTGCTCATTTAAAGGTAGTAATGCTTCTACCTTCCCTAAATCAACATAAATAAAACGACTATCTTGACGTTGGACAATTCCAGTCATGATATCTTCTTCACGGTCAATAAAATCCGAATAAATAATGCCGCGTTCTGCTTCACGAACCCGCTGAGTCACAACTTGCTTTGCAGTTTGTGCTGCGATTCTCCCGAAATCTTTTGGTGTGACTTCAATTTCAACAACATCATCAACTTGGAAGTTAGGATTCATTTTCTTAGCTTTGTCTTCAGAAATTTCAAGACGTGAATCAAACACTTCCTCTACCACTGTTTTTCTTGCAAATACACGAATGCTTCCTGAGTCACGATTAATATCAACTCGAACATTTTGTGCTTGATTAAAGTTTCGCTTATACCCTGAAATTAGCGCTGCCTCTATAGCTTCGATAATAACTTCCTTACTTATTCCCTTTTGTTTTTCTAATGATGTTAAAGCGTCCATAAAATCAGTATTCATGGTACGATTCCCCCTTTCATTTAAAAGACAATGGCCAATCTTGCACTTGCCATTTTTTCATGCGGTATTGTTACTGCTTTTTTGCGAGTTTTAATTTTAACTTCTATGATTAATTCCTTGCCGTCAAAGCTTAACAATACACCTTCAAATGCTTTTTCCCCATCGATTGGTTCATATGTAGTAACATAAACATTTTTCCCCACAGATTTATGAAGATCTTTTTCATTTTTTAAAGGTCTTTCCGCACCAGGTGACGATACCTCTAGAAAATAAGCTTGTTTTATTGGGTCGGTTTCATCTAGCTTTTCACTTAATTGTTCACTCACTTTACCACACTCTTCAATATCCACACCGTTGTCCGAGTCAATATACACACGCAAAAACCAGTTTTTTCCTTCTTTTGTATATTCTATATCAACAAGTTCTAGCTGTAGGTCAGCTAAAATCGGACTGACAAGTTGTTCTGTGATTTCCTTAACTTTACTCATAGGAATACCTCCTTTTCCGTTAGGTGCTTTATCACCTATCCAACCGTATGCTATTAATACAAGCATTAAGGAATAAGAAAGAGTGGGTTTCCCCACTCTTTTCCGTTCGTATTCAAAGTATTACCATAAAAACAATATCATACTCTTCCAGGAATTGCAACAAAACGGGCTTGACAAGAATGATTCTGACGCGTATTTTCCGTATTTTTAGAAGAGAGAGAGTTGGTTTGAATCTGGTAATCCTTCTAAGCATCCATGTTGGTCTAAATTTTCTAACACTGTTTTTGTGATTTTACTTCGTTGTTGTAAATCTTCCTTTGATAAAAACTCTTGCTCGGTCTTTGCATTGACTATATTTATTGCTGCATTGGTTCCTACACCAGTTAAAGCGTTAAACGGCGGAATTAAAGCATTGCCATCAATGAGGAATTCCGTAGCGCTCGAGCGATATAAATCGACCTTTTTAAAAGAATAGCCACGTTCTACCATTTCTAACGATAACTCAAGAACGGTTAATAAGTTCTTTTCTTTTGGAGAGGCTTCTAACCCCTTTGCGTTAATTTCTTCAATTTTGGCTTTAATTGTACTTGATCCTTTAATCATTGTGTCCAAGTCAAAATCATCGGCCCGAACCGTGAAGTACGCTGCATAATATAAAAGCGGGAAATGCACTTTGAAATAAGCAATCCGAACAGCCATTAAGACATACGCCGCCGCATGGGCTTTCGGGAACATGTACTTAATTTTCATACATGAGCCAATATACCAATCAGGCACATCATTCTTTTTCATTTCCTCGATCCACTCTTCTTGGAGACCTTTTCCTTTACGAACAAATTCCATAATTTTAAAAGCGAGTGATGGCTCTAGGCCTTTGTATATTAAATATACCATGATGTCATCACGACAACCAATTACATCTTTTAGTTCACAAGTTCCATCGTAAATTAATTCGTTCGCATTGTTCAACCAAACGTCAGTACCATGAGAAAGACCAGAAATTTGGACTAACTCTGAAAACGTACTTGGTTTTGTTTCTTCTAACATTTGCCTTACGAAACGCGTACCGAATTCAGGAATTCCTAATGTTCCTGTTTTACACATGATTTGTTCTTCGGTTACGCCTAACACGTCAGGACCAGAGAAGATTTTCATAACTTCCTTGTCATCGGTTGGAATTGTTTTAGGGTCAATGCCACTTAAGTCTTGAAGCATACGAATGACGGTTGGATCATCGTGTCCAAGAATATCGAGTTTCAGTAAATTATCATGAATCGAGTGGAAGTCAAAATGAGTTGTTTTCCACTCTGAATTTTTATCATCGGCTGGGAACTGAATTGGACAAAAGTCATGAATGTCCATGTAATCAGGAACAACGATGATACCACCTGGATGCTGTCCCGTTGTTCGCTTCACTCCTGTACAACCCGAAGCTAAGCGATCAATTTCAGCAGAGCGCATGTGCAAACTATGGTCATTTTGATATCCCTTTACATATCCAAAAGCCGTTTTATCGGCAACGGTCCCGATCGTTCCTGCTCGATAAACAAACTCTTCACCAAATAACTCTTTTGTGTAGTTATGTGCTCGAGGTTGATATTCGCCAGAGAAGTTTAAATCGATATCAGGAACTTTATCTCCTTTAAATCCTAAGAACGTTTCAAATGGGATGTCTTGTCCATCTTTAATATACGGTGTTCCACATTCTGTACAATCTTTATCAGGTAAATCATAGCCTGACCCTACCGAACCATCATTGAAAAAGTAAGAATGATGGCATTCCGGACACACATAATGCGGAGGTAAGGGATTCACTTCGGTAATTTCTGTCATCGTAGCGACGAAAGACGAACCAACGGAACCACGAGACCCTACGAGATAACCATCTATCAACGATTTCTTTACTAGTTTGTGAGAAATTAGATAGATAACGGCAAATCCATGACCAATGATACTATTTAATTCTTTTTCTAATCGTGCTTCCACAAGCTCCGGAAGTTCTTCTCCGTATATGCTTCTCGCACGGTCGTAACTCATTTGCCTTATTTCCTCATCCGCCCCTTCAATTTTAGGGGTGTATAAGTCATCTGGGATGGGTTGAATCTCTTCAATCATATCAGCAATTTGGTTTGGTGCTGTTACGACAACTTCTTTCTGCTTATCCTCTGGTAAAAACGAAAAGCATTCTAGCATTTCATCAGTTGTTCGGAAATGAACCTCTGGTAATGTCTGTTTATTTAACGGATTTGCTCCCCCTTGGGAGGCAACTAATATTTTTCGGTAAATATGGTCATTCGGCTCTAAATAGTGAGCATTACCCGTTGCTACTACTGGTTTTTCTAGTTTTTCTCCAAGCTTTACGATATTCTCGAGAATTTGTTGAATATGAACTTCATCTTTCACTAGCTCTCTTTCAATAAGATGAACGTAGTTGGATGGAGGCTGAATTTCTAAATAATCATAAAACTTAGCGATTTCCTCGACTTCTTCAGGAGACTTTTGCATCATCCCTTCGAATACTTCTCCTTTATCACAACCTGACCCAACAAGAAGGCCTTCTCGATGCTTTTGTAAAAGAGACCTTGGTATTCTTGGATTTCTAAAGAAATAATTAAGATGAGATTGAGAGATAAGCTTGTACAAGTTTTTTAACCCTTCTTGGGTTTGTGCAAAAATAATACAGTGGGAAGGTCGTTGCCGCTGAAAATCTCCTTTTCCCATGTTATCATTCAGCTGGTTATGGTTGGTCACGCCTCGTTCAATCGCATCCTTGACCATTTTCCACAATAAAAATCCTGTGGCTTCGGCATCATAGATAGCTCGGTGATGACTGACTAGTTCGATATCAAACTTTTTACATAGCGTATTTAAACGATGATTTTTCAACTCGGGATATAAGAAACGTCCAAGCTCTAACGTATCTATGACTGGATTGGTGGCATCACCTAGTCCAATATTCCGATAGCCCACATTGATAAAGCCCATATCAAAGCTAGCGTTATGAGCGACAAGTGTGGCATCACCAGCAAATTGATGGAAGTCTCGTAACACTCCTTCAATTTCAGGAGCTCCTTGTACCATATCATCGGTTATTCCTGTTAATTCAATAATGATTTTAGATAACGGTTCATGTGGGTCTGCAAAGGATTCAAAACGGTCAATGATTTCTCCGTTTTTAATTTTAACAGCGGCCAACTCAATAATTTTATTGTAAACCGCTGATAATCCTGTAGTTTCCACGTCAAACACTACATAGGTTTCATCAAAAAGCTCACGGTCGGTATCGTTATATGCTATTGGAACACCATCGTCTACTAGATTCGCTTCAACCCCGTAAAGCATTTTTATGTTATTTTTTTTACTAGCTGAATAGGCTTCAGGAAAGGCTTGTACAGCTGTGTGATCTGTAACAGCTATCGCTTTATGTCCCCATTTGCTCGCTTGTTGAACATACCTTCCTATGTTTGTAATCCCATCCATTTGACTCATTGTTGTATGCAAGTGAAGCTCGACCCGTTTTTCCCCATCTGGAGCTTGGTCTACTCTCGTTATCGCCGCAACTTCATTGATATCGTTTGCGATCATGACTAAATCTCTTACAAACGTATCATTTTGAACGCCACCTCGGACTTTAACCCACATTCCTTTTTTGACAGCTTGTAATAATGGGATATCTTCTTTATCTCTTGAAAATACTTTGACTAAGATAGAGTCGGTATAATCGGTAATTTTAAAGGTTAATAGAGTTCTTCCACTTCGAAGTTCTCTTGTTTCCGCATCAAAAATAAAGCCTTGCACGGTAATTCTACGTTCTTCATCTTCAATCGTTTCTAAGAAAACGGGCTCATCCTTTATGGCATAACCAATCATAAGTGGAGCATTACTCTCACCCACTTGTTTTTCCGCCTTCTTCTTCTCTATAATTGCTTCTACTACCTTCGAATGGTCTTCCTGAGCTCTTTTTTCAATAAATTGTTCAAACTCTTGTTTTGACTCTTTAATTGCTATCTCTAATTGTGGTAAGGAAAATCCAAATTTACGCATTGAGGTCGATAATGGCTCTTGTAATTTACGCTTTACGGCCATCGCTTCTGTTTCATTGCGTGCTTCAATGACTAAAGAGCGGCCTTGTAATTGTGGTGTTTGATTTTCTAGCATTCCTTTTATACCACCTGAGATTCCATTCATCTCGGCTAACCAAAGCGGCCAATACTCTTTGATAATCTCATCGCTTAACGTATCTGATGATAAAGAAAAAGAACAGGTAACTGTCGCGATATGAGTGAAGGCTTGTTTTAGTTTTTCATAAAATAGTTGGTATACCGCTGCTGGAATTGTTCGTTCTAGATGGAATTCAAAATGCCAACTTTTTTGCTCTTTGTTAATGGAAAGCTTATTTATTTTCGCATCGGTAAAAAAATGGTCCACATCAGTTGGAATAACGATTTGCTGCAGAAGAAGTTGAAATCGTTCTTGTCGTATCTGGTCGTCTAGGCTCATCGGTCTCCCCCCTATCAATAATAAATACAATGTGGGTACCCAAAAAGGAGATATGTACACACTTTTTGGGCACCCACTGACTTTTTTACTAAAAGTTCTACTCTACTTACGTTCTCTAACTAATTCTACAAGTTTTTGCGGAAGGTCTGCAACAGCAACTTCAATCATTTCTCCTGTCGAACGTAGCTTCACTTCAACGATTTGTTCAGCAGCTTTTTTTCCAACGCCGATGCGAACAGGAATACCGATAAGGTCACTATCTTTGAACTTTACCCCAGCCCGCTCAGTTCTATCATCAAATAACACGTCGTATCCTAATTGCTTTAAGTCTGTGTATAGTCGTTCAGATAATTGACTTTGTTCCTCGTCCTTCATATTAATGCCGATGAGGTGAATATCAAAAGGTGATACTTCAGCTGGCCAAACGAGTCCATTTTCATCATGACGTTGCTCAACAATAGCTGCCACTGTGCGTGAAACACCAATTCCGTAACAACCCATAATCATTGTTTGCGTCTTTCCGTTTTCATCAAGGAAACTTGCCCCTAATGCATCACTATATTTTGTACCTAATTTAAAGACGTGCCCTACTTCAATGCCACGTGCAAATTTAATCGTTCCTTTTCCATCTGGTGAAGGGTCTCCCTCTTGAATATTACGCAAATCAAAATAGCCTTCTACCGTAAAGTCTCTATCTGGATTTACTTGTGTGAAATGATATCCTTCTTCATTCGCACCGCAAATCCCATTTACAATTGCTTTAACCGCATGGTCAGCAATGATACGAATCCCATCTGTTTTAATTGGGCCAATATATCCTGACTCACATTTCATAACCGATTTAATTTCTTCAGCCGAAGCAAGCTGAACTACAGCCCCACCAAGGCTATTTTTGACCTTGATTTCATTTAACTCATGGTCTCCACGTACCAAGACGAGAACAGGCTCATCTCCCATGAAAAGGAGTGACTTGATAATTTTTCGTTTATCTACAGAGAAGAAGCTTGAAACTTCATCAATTGTTTTTGTATTAGGTGTTCCTACTTTTTCTATCTCTTGAGGTGATTCTTTTTCTTTTCGATAAGTTACATTTACAGGTGCGATTTCAATGTTCGCTGCAAATGAGGAAGAATCTGAGTAAGCGATTGTATCTTCGCCAACTTCTGTTAATACCATAAATTCGTGTGTATCCGTTCCGCCAATAGCTCCTGAGTCCGCTTCTACTGCCCTAAAATCAAGGCCACAACGGGTGAAGATTCGGTTGTATGCATCATACATCGCTTGATAACTCGCATCTAGTCCTTCTTTGGTTGTATCAAATGAGTATGCGTCCTTCATGATAAATTCACGTGAGCGTAAGACACCAAAGCGAGGTCTTCTCTCATCTCTAAATTTTGTTTGGATCTGATATAAATTAATAGGGAGTTTTTTGTACGATTTGACATCATCCCTAACTAAACTTGTAATCACTTCTTCGTGAGTTGCACCAAGAACAAAGTCGCGGTCATGACGGTCCTTTAATCTCATTAACTCAGGTCCGTATGCTTGAAGACGCCCTGACTCTTCCCATAATTCAGCGGGTTGAATCGCAGGCATTAACACTTCTTGTGCACCAGTTGCGTCCATTTCCTCACGTACAATTTCTTCTACTTTTTTTAATACCCGTTTTCCCAACGGTAGATAAGAATAAATTCCTGATGCCGTTTGGCGAATAAGTCCAGCTCTTAACATAAGCTGGTGACTTGCTATTTCAGCATCTGCAGGAACATCCCTTAATGTCGGGATCATGTAAAGACTTTGTCTCATTTTTTGCCCCTTCTTTCACTACATAAAAAATTTATTAATATCATTCCACGTCACCACTAGCATTAATAGCATTAATAACGCGAATCCAATAAAATGAATTAAACCTTCTTTTTGTGGATCAATTGGCTTACCTCTAACGGCTTCAACACCGATAAATAATAACCTTCCTCCATCTAAAGCTGGTAATGGTAATAAGTTAATAATTCCTAAGTTGACGCTAAGTACAGCAGCCCACCTCATTAATACCAAAATCCCCATATCAGCAGCTTGGCCCGTATAATTATAGATTCCTACTGGACCTGCTAAATCATCAAGGCTAAACTGGCCGGCTACTAACTGGCCTAAAGCTGTAAAGATTAACACGGTAAAGTTATATGTTTCAACGACTCCATATTTGAGAGAACCGAAAAAAGAAAACTCTGTCGGTTGCCCGATCCCAATAAACCCTTCTGTTTGACCTTCTTGGTTCAATCGTTCTTGTGGAGTAACAGGTACTTGTATTCTCTGTCCGGCTCTTTCGATTTCAAATAAAAGCTCCTGCTTAGGATGTGCTTGTATAATCGCTGTAAGCTCCGTCCACTTTTCTACACTGTGGCCACCAATTGCAACGACCATATCATTTTCCTGTAATCCTGCTTCAAACGCTGCTCCTTCTGGACTAACCATTCCCACTTCTGCTCGGTCGACAGGCGTACCTGCAATAAATGCAAAGCAAGTGAGTATAATAGCAGCCAATAAAAAATTCATCAAAGGACCAGCAAAAATGGCAAGCGCACGTTGTGGAATGCTTTTTGAGCCGAATTGTCGATTTAAAGGCGCGATTTGTGTCGCTTCTTCATCGTAAATGATTTCAGCTCGTTCATCAACAGCATATGTTACCAAATCATCATCAACATACGCCCTAATCACTAAATCCTTTTCAAGGTCAATTCGTTCTATACTTACAATTTTTGCTTCTGGGTGTTTCGTTTTATTGTTTACAATCATTTTTGACACTTTATTTGTCTCATTAAAGATAAGACCAATATCGTATCCTGGCTTAATATGAACCGTTTCCGGGTCTTCTCCAGCCATTCTTACAAATCCACCTAATGGTAATAGACGGATTGTATACACTGTTTCATCTCTCTTAAAGGAGAATACCTTAGGTCCGAATCCAATGGCAAACTCTCTACATAAAATTCCTGCTCGTTTTGCAAAATAGAGGTGCCCCCATTCATGAACGAAAACAAGCAGACCAAAAATAATTATGATTGATAGTAAAGTATTCACTAGTTATCAACACCTTTATCGAATTAGTGAGGTTACATAAGCACGTGTTTCTTTGTCAATTGCTAGTATTTCTTCTAATGATGGCTGACTTATACTTTGATGTGAAGTCAAAGCATGTTCGATATATTTTTCGATATCCAGAAAAGTAATACTCCCCTCCAAAAATGAGGCAACAGCAACTTCATTGGCTGCATTTAATACGGTTGTCATCGTTCCACCTATTTTACCAGCCTCAAAAGCCAATGCCAAACAGCGATATCTTTCAAAATCTGGTTTTTCAAAATGAAGTTTTCCTATCTCCCATAAATTTAACCTTTCATTACTCGGGAGGTCTAGACGAGTTGGATGCGACAATGCATATTGAATTGGAACCTTCATATCCGGCGTTCCTAGCTGCGCGATCACACTTCCGTCAATAAATTCGACCATAGAGTGGATTATACTTTCTTTATGTAAGATAACTTCAATTTGGTTGTAAGGGAGGTTAAATAACCAATGAGCTTCAATCACCTCAAGACCTTTGTTCATCATCGTCGCTGAATCAATCGTAATTTTTGCCCCCATTGACCAATTTGGATGATTTAATGCTTCCTTTACCGTGACTTCCTGTAATTCTTCTCGACTTTTATCTCGAAAACTTCCTCCAGATGCTGTTAAGATAATCTTAGACAGCTTATCCATTCGCTCTCCTTGTAAGCACTGATAAATTGCCGAGTGTTCACTATCAACAGGAAGAAGCTTCACTCCATATTTTACTGCGTTGTCCATGACAATATGACCAGCAGTTACTAACGTTTCTTTATTGGCTATTGCGATTGTCTTTTTTTCAGCAATGGCTGCTAATGTCGGAACTAAACCGACACTTCCTATAACCGCATTTACTAAAATGTCAGCTTCATGAAAGGTTGCGACCTCTAATATACCTTCATCTCCGTATACGAGTTTAACGGTAGAAGGAACGTCCGTACGTATTTTTTCATAGTTTTCTTTTGAGATCACTGACACAATTTTAGGTTGAAACTCATGAATCTGTTGTAAGGCTAATTCCATATTGTTTCCAATAGACATTGCGACAAGCTTAAATTGTTCTGGATGTGTGCGGATTACATCCAACGTTTGAGTCCCTATTGACCCTGTAGCCCCAAGTAAGCTTATTTTATTCAACGGTTCCACCCTCTGCTTTCTCTATTTATGTATTAATCCATTGCTGCTTATTTCCCCTTTAAATAACGCGTTGATTTTGGTCTCATCGTGGAAAATACTTATCTCTTTGTTTACCCTTTTCCAGTAATGAGCTCAAAACCAACAGAAGTTAGAGCAATTAGATTAATTGTAATAAGTGCAATATTGGCATAACATAGATTAAACTATCAAATCGGTCTAATATTCCTCCATGCCCTGGCAATAATGTGCCTGAATCCTTAACCGCATAATGTCTCTTTAATGCAGATTCTACTAGGTCACCAAGTTGTCCGAAAATCGATGCAACTAAAATGACTGAAAATAGTAATACATAAGAACTAAAAATTGGAAACACGAAGTGAAATACAACTCCAACTACCAATGCACAAATGATTCCACCTATCGACCCTTCTATCGTCTTTTTAGGACTAATGTCAGGCCAAAGTTTTCGCTTTCCAAATGCTCTACCTGCAAAATAAGCTCCTGAATCTGTTGCCCAAATAATAAATAAGACAAAAAATACAAGTGCTAAGCCATTTTCAGCAGCTCTTGTCATGATTAAGTAATGGAATCCAAAGCCAACATAGACTGTAGACAATATCACAAAGCCTGCCTCATCAAAAGTGAACACATTCTTTGAAATAACGGTTACCATTAACAAAATTAAAATCATAAATATAAAAATTTCTACCTTAGATACATGAGATAAAAAAGTAAGGTCTACCCATGTTGTAGGAACTAATAATAACCACATCAAAAACAAGCTTAGAAAGCCAATTGGTGAAAGGGTTGGTATTTTTTTCATTTTTAATAGCTCAATCATGGCAACCGATGCTACAACAGCAATAAATAATGTAAACGGCAATCCACCTAATACAACCATACTTATAAAAACAGTAGCACCAATAATTCCTGTTATGATTCGTTGCTTCATTACTCTCACTCCTTCCGTTACACGCCACCGTAGCGACGACCACGGTGTTGGTATTCCCGTATTGCTTCTTCAAAGTGAATTTCTGTAAAATCAGGCCACAGAACTTCTGTAAACCAAAATTCACTATAGGCTAATTGCCAAAGCATAAAGTTACTTAGCCTAATTTCTCCACTTGTTCGTATCAGCAAGTCTGGGTCGGGAAGTTGATTTGTCATTAAGTTATCTGCCATAAGGGTTTCATCGATTTGATCATACGTTATCAAACCTTCTTGTACCTGCTTCGCCATTGTTTGCACGGCTTGAATGATTTCAGTACGTCCTCCATAATTCAAAGCAAAATTCAAGATTAACCCGGTATTTTCATTTGTTTTAGTAATTGCTGTTTCGACGGCACGCAACGTATGAGGTGGTAAATTTTCTTTGCTTCCCATTAACCGAACCTTTACATTTTCCTCCATTAAAACAGGCAATTCTTTTCCTAAAAACAATTCTGGTAATCTCATTAAAAAATCAACTTCAGCTTTTGGACGTTTCCAATTTTCCGTTGAAAATGCATAGAGGGTTAACGTTTCAATACCTAGTTCATTTGCTTTCCTAACAATTTTATTAATAACTTTCATGCCTTCTCGATGACCTGCAATTCTTGGTAGGCCCTTCTTTTTGGCCCACCTTCCGTTCCCATCCATAATGATGGCCACGTGTTTGGGAATGCTTACTAGTTCTAGTTCTTCAGAAGCATCTTTTTTCTTTCCAAACCCGTCTTTCCAATTTGAAAATTTCTCTAGCATTTTTTTGTCCTCCACAATTCTACAATTAGCATTGTGATAATGAAAAACGGCAATGCCGTTTTTTTTTCAAAAAGCAAGGTGCCCTGCAGTAAGCGGAGCCCTTGCTACCCTTAATTGCTTATCAAAAATCTTTTCTTTTAAAAAACCCCCTACAAAGGTAGTTCAAAATGTCTGGAAAAAACGACTGAGCACTTTCTAGTCCTTTTTAACCTCTTTTTTGAAAACAATCTTACATTAGAGGGTCTGCTACATTATCCTATTTTACCTTGATTTTCATTATACTTCCATGATTTCTTTTTCTTTATTTAAAGCAACTGAGTCGATTTCACTAATATACTTATCTGTTACTTTTTGCACATCGTCAGTAGCACGACGCAATTCATCTTCTGTCATTTCACCGTCTTTTTGAGATTTTTTTAAATCGTCATTTGCATCACGACGGATGTTTCTCACTGCTACTTTCGCTTCTTCAGCATATTTCTTTACAAGCTTAACCAAATCTTTTCTTCGTTCCTCTGTTAAAGGAGGAATCATGATTCGAATCACTGAGCCATCATTAGTTGGAGTTAGTCCAAGGTCTGCTTTTTGAATAGAACGTTCAATGTCATTCATTGCTGTTTTATCAAATGGTTGAATTACAAGTAATCTTGCTTCTGGTACAGAAATAGAAGCTAATTGGTTTAACGGAGTTGGTGCACCATAATATTCTACTGTAACTTTATCCAATAGAGAAGGTGTTGCTCGACCAGCACGTAATGTGGCAAACTCACGGTTTAATGATTCTAGTGCCTTTTTCATTCTTCCTTCAGCATCTTTGATTAATTCTTTTGACATTATTAATTCCCCCTAACTACTGTTCCAATTTCTTCACCTAATATTGCTCTTTTAATGTTACCTTCTTCTGTAATGGAAAATACGATAAGCGGGATATTATTATCCATACATAGCGATGAAGCGGTTGAATCCATAACAGCCAATCCTTCTTTAAGAAGATCCAAGTAAGTAATACTATGATATTTTTTAGCATTCTCATCTTTAGATGGGTCAGCACTATACACTCCATCCACCTTGTTCTTAGCCATCAAGATTACTTCAGCTTCAATTTCAGCAGCACGTAATGCAGCCGTCGTATCCGTTGAAAAATAAGGATTACCTGTTCCTGCAGCAAAAATAATAACTCTCTTCTTTTCTAAATGTCGAATCGCTCTACGACGAATATAAGGCTCGGCCACTTGTCTCATTTCAATTGACGTTTGAACCCTAGTTTGTACGCCAATGTTTTCAAGACTATCTTGAAGAGCAAGAGAATTCATGACTGTAGCTAACATTCCCATGTAGTCAGCTGTTGCTCTGTCCATTCCTTTTGCACTTCCAGCCATACCTCTCCAGATATTCCCTCCACCAACAACAATGGCCACTTCAACTTGTAATTCAACAATTTCTTTAATTTGTGAAGCATACGATTGGATGACTGCAGGGTCAATACCATACCCTTGTTCTCCTGCTAAAGCTTCTCCACTAAGTTTTAAGACGACTCGTTTATACTTACTGCTCATCATAACCTCCATTAGCTTCTTATGTTTCATTCTATGTAGTCAACTTCAGCAATGCTTTTTTTAAAATAGGGAACACAAGTAAGAGTAAATCTTCCGTGTTCCCTTTACGTATCATATCATATGAACCCGAAACGAGCTCACCTATTATTTTTTCACTTGAGACATAACTTCTTCTGCGAAGTTATCTTCACGTTTTTCAATACCTTCTCCAACTTCATAACGTACAAATAGCTTAACTTCTGCACCTTTGCTCTTTACATACTTTCCAACCTTTTGATCTCCATCTTTTACAAATGGTTGGTCAATTAGACATACTTGTTCAAAGAATTTGCTAATACGACCTTCTACCATTTTTTCAACGATATTTTCAGGCTTTCCTTCATTTAGAGCTTGTTGTTTTAATACTTCTCTTTCACGCTCTACTTCTTCAGCAGGAACTCCATCACGGTTCACGTATGTTGGTTTGATAGCTGCAATGTGCATTGCGATATCTTTAGCTAAATCTTCATCAGTTGTTCCTTCAAGAACAGTTAACACACCAATTCTTCCACCCATATGAAGGTATGAACCAAATGCAGCATTGTCACCTTTTTCAATTACTTCAAAACGACGAAGAGAGATTTTTTCTCCAATTTTTGCAATTTGTCCGTTAATGTACTTTTCAACAGTATCACCGTTTCCTTGTAATGGCTGTTGAAGAGCTTCTTCAACAGATGCAGGATTTTGAGATAATACATGCTTCGCAAGTTCTGCTACTAATGCTTTGAAGTTTTCGTTTTTAGCAACAAAATCTGTTTCTGAGTTAACTTCTACGATAGCTGCTCTGTTTCCTTCTTGCTCAACAAATGCTAAACCTTCAGCTGCAATGCGGTCAGATTTTTTAGCCGCTTTTGCAATTCCTTTTTCACGTAAATAGTCAATCGCTTTTTCCATATCACCATCTGTTTCAGTAAGTGCTTTTTTACAATCCATCATTCCAGCACCTGTTTTTTCACGTAATTCTTTAACCATGCTTGCAGTAACTGCCATGTTTGTTTCCTCCTTAGATTTACATATGTATAGGTATCGTCAATCATTTTTGCACGTTGTTAATGAGTATGCCACGTTCAAGGCAAATCCAACGCTTTTTTCAAGAAAAAATCGCTCGCGTTTTTTCTTTTTAAAAAAAGGTGATAAAGGGCAACCCCCTTTACCACCCTTCCTGACATTAAATGAAATTATACGTTCGCTTCTTCTGTGTTTTCTTGAACAGCTTCTTGCTCTTCAATTGAACCAGCATTCGCTTCGATAACAGCATCTGCCATTTTAGCAGTTAAAAGTTTAACTGCACGAATTGCATCATCGTTACCAGGAATAACATAATCAACTTCGTCTGGATCACAGTTTGTATCTACAATCGCAACGATAGGAATGTTTAATTTACGTGCTTCAGCAATCGCAATGCGCTCTTTACGAGGATCAATTACGAATAATGCATCAGGAATTTTCTTCATGTCTTTAATTCCACCTAGGAATTTTTCAAGACGGTCCATTTCCTTTTTAAGAATAATTACTTCTTTTTTAGGAAGGACATCAAACGTTCCATCTTCTTGCATCTTTTCAAGTTGCTTTAAACGAGAAATACGTTTTTGGATGGTTTCGAAGTTTGTTAATGTTCCACCTAACCAACGTTGATTAATGAAGTAGCCTCCACAACGAGCAGCTTCTTCTTTAACAGAGTCTTGTGCTTGTTTTTTCGTTCCAACGAAAAGCACTTTTCCTCCGTCTTGTGCGATTTCTCTTACAAAGTTGTAAGCTTCCTCGACTTTTTTCACTGTCTTTTGCAAGTCAATGATATAAATTCCGTTTCTTTCTGTGAAGATGTAGCGATCCATTTTTGGGTTCCAACGACGAGTCTGATGACCAAAGTGTACCCCAGCTTCTAATAATTGTTTCATGGATATTACTGCCACATTCAACACCTCCTCTTGGTTTTTATTTTCCTCCGCTCTCATCATGTTCACGCAAGACTACTAGGTAGCACCATTACGCAAATTAGAAAGCGTGTGTGATTTAACACCGTGGATTAATATACCACAATGATTTAGGAATAGCAAGTCGACAAAATATTTTTATTAGATTATCGCCATTCTTCACGACTGATAAAACTTAAGCATTAAGGCGACTTCGCCTTTTCCTAAGTTTAATTTTTTTGCAATATCATCTGCACTCATTCCTTGCTTAGCTAACGCGATGACCTTTGCTGTATCTGATTGCTCGTACATATCTACTTGTTGGTCTTCAACAACTGGAGGAAGATAATCGTCATATTCTTTTTCATTTCTTTCGACTTTAGGTTCTTCAACTTTCTCTTCAAGACCCTTGTGTATTGGAGTAGTTCTTTCTATTTCATTTTGTTCAAAAGGTTCAAGCTTTGTTATTCTTTTTGGAGTTACGTTTTGATTGATTACTTTTAATAGCTTTTCATTTTCTTCTTTCATTTCTGCCGTATAAGCAACTAATAAGTCCTCAATTTCAGCTTTTAATTTTTCTTCATTTATCGTTTGATTCACTGAATGGTTTATTTTTTGAAATAATGTAAAAATCCATAGGATAGTAAAAACATGCAATATAAAACTAATTACGAGAAAATAAGATTGCATTACTCGACTCCTTTATCCAGAATAATCGATAAACTTCCCTTTATAGGGATGATAGGCCTTTTTCATTTCCTGTTGTTTTTTTTCTTTTTCTTTTTGCTTATTCTGACTGCCGTTTCCTTGGCCTTCTTTATTGTTTTTAGGCTGTTCCGCTTCCTTGGATTCATTCACTTGTTTTCGTTTTATATTATGTTCTTTTAAATGGTCAGAGGCGATTTGTTCTTGTGCATTTTGACCTCTTTGCTGAAGTTGTTCTTGAATTTTCCCGATATTTTGAGAACGTGGAACAGAACCTTGCATTTCAATTGGCTTTATACTCATAATATCCCCCTAATCATAGCCGGAGCTAACATATCCTTATTTATATTATAGGGGTAATACTTTCACTTCACCATCATTAAGTACAATTTTTATATGGTCATGCTTTACAGTAAATTTTTTTCGGTATTTACCAAACGTAACTGATGCATTAGGATAAATCGTTTGACTAGCTGCGACTTTTCCAGTTAATTGTGCTTGCATTTTTTCTTGCAATTCTGTCAGTTCATCATTAAAATCATCGATATTTTCATTTGTAACCGCATACGTATTTCGAATACGCAACTTCATAATTCGTTCGTTCGCTGCAAGAGTAAGTCCTTGTTTTTCTTTTACTTCAAAAACTTGAAGAAGCTTTGTTAGTTTTTCCAGTTCTTGTTTTGATTGTTCAAGTGTTTTCCGGGCTTGTTTTTCTCGTTCAAGTGTAGCTTGAGTTACTCCAATGAATAATGGTGTTCTCGTATTCATATCATTTCCTATATCTTTGGCAAGAATTTCTGTTCCAGCAGAGATACTCCCACCTACAATGATTCCCTTGCCTTTCGTACAATCGACTTTTCCTCCAGCAGAACAAGTACTATGAAGTATCGTTTGCTCAACAAATATATCCCCTTCAACTTGAATATTGGCTTGACTCACAAACTTCGTATGCAAATCTCCATTGGCAAAAATTCGACCGTTTCCTTGTCCAAGAATACCAGCTGAAACAAAGATTGATCCACCTGCTTCAAGATCTGCTCCTTCAACCGTTCCATAAATACGGATATCACCATCAGCTTTAACTTTAAAACCTGTCGGAACATTGCCTTTTATCGTTATGCTTCCAATAAAAGAAAGATTTCCTGTTTTCATTCCTACGTCGCCATTTACTTCATAAACCTCAAAAACATGAATGGTCTTTTTTTCAATGGTAAGTTGTCCATCTGTTTGTGCAATCAGCTTTTTCCCATCATTGCTTAACTCGACGTTTTTCCCAGGTTTTAGCTTTATATCTTTACCTGGCCTAGCAACAATTGGCTCCCCCATCACATTAAACCCTGGTACACCTTTTGTTGCTTCTATCTTTTCACCAACTACTTGCCCTTTTGTAGCTACCGGAATCGTATTCAACTCTTTAAAATTAATTTTGTCCTGCATCGTAAGATTTTGCTTTTCGTGTACGACTGAAATGGCCTTCAAATAGGCATCCTTTCCATTAACAGGTTCTTGTCCTGAAGCGATAACTACAGGAAAGGAAACATTGTGTGGATCTGAAACCATGTGTTGTATAACTTCTTCCTTAATTCCATGGCTAATTTTAGCGTTTTTCAGAAAATCAAGGATTTCGTCTTTATTCCAATCACAATCATTCGGGATTTGTTCTATCTTCGTAATGGTTGCAGACATCTTATTATTTGCAATTGTTACTTCAAACAAGCCATCTAATTTCCCCATTTTATCAAGTCCTTTTCGCTGATTATTCACTTAGAATTCAATAGATTGTTTAAGTTTAAAAAGGGCCTTAGAATGAATTTGTGAGATTCTAGATGTCGATAAATCCAATACCTGTCCAATTTCAGTTAACGTTAGCTCTTCAAAATAAAACAAAGAAATTACAAGCTGCTCTTTATCAGAAAGATTTTCAATGACTTTCGCTAATTCTGCTTTTTGTGCAGCTCTCATACTACTTTCTTCAGGTGTTAGCATCTGCTTATCTACAATCGTTGCTTTAAACGTTTCTTCTCGGTCAGAGTCATTCGTTTCCTCATCAATCGAAAGCATATTCGAGTAAAAGCTCTCACTTATGACTTGTGCTACTTCTTCTTCTCCTACGCCAAGTTCTTTAGCAACCTCAGAGATATCAACATGCCGCCCATATTGTTGTTCTAATCGCTCCACAGCCCCGTCAATTTTCTTTGATTTTTCACGTAGTGACCTTGGTAACCAGTCTTCTTTTCTAAGGCCATCAATAATTGCTCCTCTTATTCGGAACGAAGCATACGTATCAAATTTCAAATCGCGACTCGTATCAAATTTTTCAAGTGCATCAAATAAACCTAACATGCCATGACTAACTAAATCATCTTTATTTACACTCCGAGGTAACCCAACAGCAATTCTACTTACATGATAGTTAACAAGGGGCATATAAAGTTGCATAAGAGAATCTGCTGCATCTGTATCTCTATCAGTTATCCACTTTTCCCAAATTACCTGTTCTTCAGTTTTGGTCATAACCATAGCCATCATATTACCTCCATGTATTCAAGTCATTGCCTAGTCTTATCTATTTCTTATTCAAGCCATTTATTAAATCTCTTTAACACCTTGATTTACGGTTTTTACCATTAACATATTCGTATCTGGATTAAATTCAATCGTTCTTCCGCTGTTTCCACCGACATCTTCAGCGATAATTGGAATGCTCATTGTAGACAACTGTTGCTTTACAGCTTCAACGTTTCTTGGACCAATTCTCATCATTTCTGATGCGGTCGTAAACTGAAACATTTGAGAACCGCCTGCCATTTTTGCTTTTAGCAGTCTTTTAGACGCTCCTTGTTCTTCAAGCAAACGAACGAGTTCTATAATTGCCGTATCGGCATACTTCGCCACATTCATTTGCCCTGTTTTACTTAAATTTGAGTCAGGCAGCATCACATGTGCCATACCCGAAATTTTCGTGTCTTCATCATATAAGACTACCCCAACACACGATCCTAGTCCGGCTGTCCTAATTGTATTTGGGGGTTTGACGATGTTTAAATCGGCCATTCCAACTTTAATTACTTCAGCCATCTAAACCTACCCCTAATGAGGCAAATATTCTTTCAAAAGAATCTGGGTCAGGAAGCAAAAAGAAATGGCCGGTTGCATCCTGTTTCGTTTTATATTCCTTGTTTATCTTTGTATCAATCACAATGGCATAATCTCCAATTTGCGAGAATTCTAATAATCCATATCCTAATATGGCACCTGCCATATCGATACTAAGACCAGGTACAGTTGGTTGTAAGTTTAATCCTGTAAAATCAGCTAGTGCTGATAAGTAGGAACCCGCTAAAATATTTCCGACTTCCTGTAATGCAGAAAGTCCAATTTCATCAAAGGGCGGATGAGTTAGTTGAAAATTATCTTGCCTCGTTAGTTTTTGAATTAGTTTCTCTGCTTCATCAACTGAAAGCATAAAAAACATATTCCCAGGTGCATCCCCTTCGATTCGTAAGAATACAGCAGCTACCACGTTATCTGCTCCACCTAGCAATTCGGTAATCTCTTGAAATGAAACAATTCGAACTGCTGGTACATTCATATCTACAAAATGATTTAATAATTTCGATAACGCAGTCGCAGCATTCCCTGCACCTATATTTCCAACTTCCTTTAAAACATCTAAATGATATGGCTTAATATTTTCCAAAAAACTCATCCGTTTTCCCTCGCCCTCTTAAATTCCGTATCTATTTATTTTTGAAGCAATTTCGCCTAGATCCACAACTTCATCAACTACTTTTGCTAAAACAGCTGACTTCGGCATTCCATATACGATACTTGTTTTTTCTGATTCTGCAATTGAATAGCAATTTTCTCGTTTTTTCAATTGAATCAAGCCTTCTGTCCCGTCAGAACCCATTCCTGTCATGATGACAGTCATGATATCGTACCCCGTTACTTCAGCTATTGATTCAAACATTACATCTACAGAGGGGCGATGACCTTTTCGTGGTGCGGATTGATCTAAAACCAATTTACATGTATCCTCATGGTTTTTTACAACAATATGATATCCTCCAGGTGCAATATAGGCCCAGCCATTTTGAAGAATGTCTCCGTCTTCAGCTTCTTTAACTCGTATATCAGTCAATGTGTCTAAGCGCATCGCCAATGACTTAGTAAATCCTGCTGGCATATGCTGTACGATCACAATTGGTGCCACAATGTTTTTATTTATTCCCGTAAGAACTGCCTGGAGTGCTTTTGGTCCTCCTGTTGATGTCCCTATCGCTATGAGCTTCTGTATGCCTTGTTTTACTGGATGATTAATGCTTGTTTCCTTGTTTATCATCGGTTTAGGCTTAGTAACTAATTGGTTAACATTCACTGTTGAAGCGAGTTGTACTTTTTCAATCAGAATATCTTTAATTTTATAAATATCTTGAGAGGCCTTAGCCGATGTTTTTGCCACGAAATCAACTGCTCCATACTCCATTGCGAGCAAAGTATTTTCTGCTCCAACTGTTGTCGTGCTACTTACCATAACAACAGGAACAGGAGAAATGCTCATGATTTCCTTTAGTGTGGTTAGCCCATCCATAACTGGCATTTCAACATCGAGTGTGATGACATTTGGTTTGCACTGGTTTAATTTAACCAATGCTTCTTTTCCATTTCGTGCTGTTCCAACAACTGTAATGAACCGGTTTTCCTCAAGAACTTCGGTAATCACTTTTCGCATAAATGCTGAATCATCAACGACCAGTACTCTAATTTCCTTTGTCATTCTAATCCTCCTCTCTCTAATTTAGCCTACGGTAAAAAGCGCCTCAATTTCGAAACAAACGATGAAAATAACTGCTGTTTTTGTGGTTGTTGATTCCCAATATATTCATGTACGATATTTGTAATTGCTTGAGCTGGTTTGGAAGCAGGTTCATACAGAAGAAAAGGCTTTTGATTTTTCACTGCTTTCATTACAACTTTATCATTAGGTATACTTCCTAAAACACCAAGCTGTTTCCCTAAAAATTGTTGAGTCACTTTTTGTAAGTTATCTGCTGTTTGTTGGCCTTCCTTAGGAGATTCCGCACGATTAATTAAAAGCGTACAAGGTAAGTAATTATCATGTAAGTGAATGAATTTAATCATTGAATAGGCATCTGTTATGCTTGTTGGTTCTGGAGTTGTCACAACAACGATTTCGTTGGCTGACAAGATGAATTTAAGACTATCTTCTGATGCACCAGCGCCCATATCAAATAAAATATAATCAAATTTCTGATGTAAATGCTGTAGCTGACTTACAAAACGTTCGTATTTTTCAGGAGTGAGCTTAAACAGAGTTGAAAAACCTGAACCTCCCGAGATAAAAGAGACATTACCAGGACCTTTTTCGATGATATCCCAAATGGACATTTCGTTTTCAATCATATCTACAATGTTATAGCGAGAAGTCATTCCCATTAAGATGTCGACATTGGCCATCCCTATATCTAAATCAAAGAGGACAACCTGTTTTCCAGCGTTTGAAAGTGCGATGGCAAAGTTTAGCGAGAAATTTGATTTCCCTACTCCACCTTTCCCGCTGACAATGGAAATTACTTTTGTATCAGTTGTTTCTGGCTCTTCCATTAATCTTCTTAGTGTTTCAGCTTGATCATTCATAAGATTTACCCTCAAGTACGGCGTTGATGACTGTAGAATCAGTTGCCTCTATAATATCGTCAGGGACATTTTGACCTGTCGTAATATAAGCTACTCCTACCCCATATTGAAGTATCATATTTAACATCGCTCCATAATAAGAAGTCTCGTCCATTTTAGTAAATATTAATTTTTCAATCGTGATTAATTGGAACTGTTCATAAATAGCCTTCATGTCCTTGAATTTTGAAGTAAGCGCCAATACAAGATATGTCTCAACTTCATCATTAAAATCAATGACTTTTTTTAATTCTTCTATATATAAAGGATTTCGAAAATTACGTCCTGCACTATCAACTAACACTAAATCATAGTTGGCAAATTGTTCTTTAGCTTTTTTAAAGTCTTCAATGGAATATGCGACTTCTAACGGAATGTTGAGTATTTTCGAATATGTTTTTAATTGTTCAACTGCTGCTATCCGATACGTATCTGTCGTGATAAGAGCTACCTTCTTTTGTTGTTTCAATAAACAATGAGCGGCAATTTTCGCAATCGTTGTCGTCTTTCCAACACCTGTAGGACCAACGATATTTATATACTTTTTATCATATTGAATGCCACCCATCGGAACAGTCATCCGACTTTGTAGATATTGGTATAAGTCATCGTGTATCAGTTCTTCTGTATTTTTTTGCTTATCTGAGGTGTACCATTTTTCTAATAGATGTTTCATCGCTTCGAGACGGAAGCGTTCAGCTACATCTTGCTCTTCTAGCAAATCATCTATTTGTTGAAAAGGTTCAGGGTACTCTTTTCCTTTTGTTTCTTGTTGATTTGAAATCGATGTTACCATCTGTTTCAGTTGCTTGAGTTCATTGACTAAATCCGATTGTACCTGAGGTGCGACAATAGGTGTAGTAGCTTTATCTGATTGTTGACGCACTTTAGGTATTTCTTTAAGAGGAACCTCCCTTCTAGGAGGCTCCTTTCTAGGAGGGACCTTCACTGTTGGGACCGAGTCCACAGCAGCGATTACCTCAATGTTTTTCCGAGTGAAAAAACCCAAGAACCCGCCAGTCTCTACTTCTTTTGAATTAAGAATAACTGCATCATGCCCTAGCTCTGAACGAATGACCTTCATAGCCTCAGGCATTGTTTTTGCAGTAAATTTCTTTACCTTCATTCCACGTTCACCACCCCTATACTCTGTACCTCAATCGTTGAGTCAAGTTCATTGTAAGACAGGATAGGAACATTAGGTAAGTAACGTTCTATTAATTGTCTTACATACATCCGTACTGCTGGTGAGCATAATAAAATCGGAATTTGTCCCATTTGTGAAAGGCGTTCTACTTCTTGTGAAGCAGCCTCAATAATGATTTGCGACTCATTTGGATCCATCGCTAGATAATTCCCATGCTCTGTTTGCTGAACGGCATCAGCAATTCTTTTTTCAATTCCCCCACTAATCGTTACTACATAAAGAGGCTCTCCGGGACTCGCAAATTGCTTTGAAATCTGTCTTGCAAGTGCTTGTCTCACATATTCAGTGACTAAGTCCATATCTTTTGTCATTTGTCCATAATCAGCTAACGTTTCAAAAATAATTGGTAAGTTTCGAATTGAAACATTTTCTTTTAAAAGGTTTGCTAATACTTTTTGAATCTCACCAATTGATAATGGATTTGGTGTTACATCTTCTACAAGAGTAGGATAAGATTCTTTCAAGTGGTCGACCAATTGTTTCGTTTCTTGACGCCCTAGTAATTCATGAGCGTGTTTCTTTATGACTTCAGTTAAATGAGTCGAAACAACCGAAGGCGGGTCAACAACAGTATATCCTGATAACTCAGCTTGTTCTTTCATATCTTCCCCAATCCATAAAGCTGGTAGTCCAAAAGCAGGCTCATACGTATCAATTCCTACAATGCTCTCATCTTCAATTCCCGGGCTCATTGCCATATAGTGGTCTAATAAAAGCTCACCTTTGGCGATTTCATTTCCTTTAATTTTAATTGTGTATTCATTCGGTTGTAATTGAATGTTATCTCGAATTCGGATAACAGGGACTAGCATCCCAAGTTCAAGTGCTAATTGACGTCTTATCATCACAACTCGGTCAAGTAAATCTCCACCCTGATTGGCATCTGCTAACGGAATTAAGCCATAGCCAAACTCAAATTCTACAGGGTCAATTTGCAATAGATTAATAACACTTTCTGGTGACCTAAGATCTTCTTTATTGTCAGTTTCTTCCGTCGCTGCCTCTTCGAGTTGAACCGTGGCTTTCGCACTTTTCGAAAGCTTCCATCCAAAGAAGATAAGAATCCCAGCAATCGTAAATGTAACAAAAGGTGTAATTGGTGTTACAATCCCTAATAAGAAAATCGTCCCACCGGCTACATACATCATCATTGGATACGCGGTTAACTGTTTTGTAATATCATGACCAAGGTTTCCGTCAGAAGCGGCTCTTGTTACGATGATTCCCGTAGCTGTTGAAATAAGTAACGCTGGGATCTGACTGACTAATCCATCGCCAACAGTTAACAATGTAAATTTCGATGCTGCTTCTCCTAATCCTAATCCAAGCTGCATCATACCGATAATTAGACCAAATAATATATTGATAATAACGATAACGATACCTGCAATGGCATCTCCTTTTACGAATTTACTTGCTCCATCCATCGCTCCGTAAAAGTCTGCTTCTTTTTCAATTTTTTCACGACGTTCTTTTGCTTCTATATCTGAAATCATACCTGCATTTAAGTCTGCATCAATACTCATCTGTTTCCCAGGCATCGCGTCTAACGTAAATCGTGCTCCGACCTCAGATACACGCTCTGCCCCTTTTGTTATTACGATAAACTGAATGATAATAAGTATTAAGAAGACAACAAACCCGACTAAGGCATTTCCTCCAACTACGAAGGAACCAAATGTTTCAATTACATTACCAGCGTCTCCATCTCCTAAAATCGCTCGTGTCGTTGAAACGTTAAGACCTAATCTGAATAACGTAACAAGTAATAGCAAGGTTGGAAATATGGAAAATTGTAATGGCTCTTTTGTATTCATCGCTACTAGGATAATAATGAGAGCAATTGAGATATTAATGATGATTAGAAAATCTAGCATTAATGTCGGCAACGGAATGATAAGCATGATTACAATTAAGATAACACCTAGAAGTACTGATAATTCTTTAATAGCCAATTAACTTCTCTCCTTTTCTATCCAACTTTTGCCATTATACTTCTTTGTTTTTTAGTCGATATACATATGCGAGGACTTCAGCAACTGCTTTAAATAAATCCTCTGGAACTACATCACCAATTTCTGTTTGAGCATATAAGGCTCGTGCAAGCGGACGATTTTCCACTGTGATGACATTGTTGTCTTTGGCAATCCCTTTTATTTTTTGTGCTACAAAATCTACACCCTTTGCAACAATGACAGGGGCAGCCATTTTTTCGCCATCATACTTAAGCGCTACTGCAAAGTGAGTTGGATTGGTAATAACAACATCTGCATTTGGGACCTCTTGCATCATACGCTGCATCGCCATCTCCATTTGCTTTTGCCTTCGCTTCCCTTTAATTCTAGGGTCCCCTTCCATGTTCTTTCTTTCATCCTTGACATCTTGCTTTGACATTTTAATTTGTTTCGCATGGTCATAGCGTTGATATAAGTAATCAGGGACTGCTAGTACTAATAATAATAGGGCAACAGCGATTCCCATTATTGCAGCTAATGTTGCAATTTGAGCAAATCCATCACCAATTGATTTTTGTGATAGAACTAAAACTTTATCTAAGTTAAGCCATAGGATAGTAAATACAACGGTTCCTACAAGCGCTATTTTCAATAATGATTTCACCAATTCTACAAGAGCACGTACAGAGAAAATACGTTTTGCTCCTTGGATTGGGTCAATTTTCGATAGTTTCATTTTTATCGCTTCAGGCGCGAATAACGGACCTACCTGAATGTAACTACTAAAGATTCCCGCTATCATTGAGACCAGTAATATAGGTAGAACGACGACTACTGATTCATAAATAAGTTCCATAAATAATTCGGGTACACTTTGTTCTGTAAGCTCCATTAGCATATATTCTTGAAATGTATGCGTAAAAACAGCAAAAAGTTTTTCTCCTAATGTTCCACCAAACATCCATAAGAATAAAAAAACAACTAGTAGAATAAATGCGGTATTTACATCTGTACTTTTTGCAACTTGACCTTTTTTTCGTGTATCTTGCTTTTTCTTATCCGTTGCTTTCTCAGTTTTTTCTTGAGAGAAATATTGGAGATCTAATTTGATATAACTCATGTTTCCTTATGCACCTCCAAGCAACTGCATTAATGTCCTCATCGTTACCAACATTTGGTCAAATAATTGCTGAACAAGAAAGAAGAAGATGCCGATATATAAAGTAAGAAGAATTAAACCGACTGTAATCTTTAATGGTATCCCAACTACGAATACATTCATTTGTGGTACAGCTCGCGAAATCATTCCTAATGAGATATCGACTAAAAATAAAGCACCTACAATCGGAATCGCCATTTGAAATGCAATAATAAACATTTGCGTAAAGGCAGTTACAATAAAATAGATGACGTTCTCTTCCCCAAACGGTAAGAAAAGCTGTTCCATTGGGATAAACTGATAACTATAGAAGACTCCATCTAGTAAAAGGTGATGACCATCAACAGCTAAAAGATATAACAAGGCAAACGTGTAAAAATAACTTCCGAACAAAGGAGTTTGAGCTCCTGTGTTTGGGTCAACCGCACTGGCAATCATAAACCCCATGTTCATATCGATAAATCCACCAGCAACTTGAATTGCATAAAGCATCATCATCGCAACTAAACCAATGGTTAATCCTACAAGTGATTCTTTAACGATTAACAAGAAGTACGTGCCGTCTATTGCTAATATAGGTGCATCAATCGTAAAAAACATAATCCAAGCCACGATGAGCGCTAGTCCAATTTTAAATTGGTTTGGGATATTCCGGTACGAAAATATCGGCATAACTACAAAGAACGCTAACACTCGAACAAACACTAGCAAAAAGGCAGGGATAAGATTTATCCACTCCATCAATTAGCCTACAAACCGGTGCAGATTATAAAAGATATTTTCGGTGAATGTTAATACTTGTGACAACATCCAAGGACCGAATACGATAAGAGCGACAAACACTCCAACGATTTTTGGAATAAAGGCTAATGTCTGTTCTTGAATTTGTGTAGTTGCCTGAAAAATACTTACCAATAGTCCCAAACCTAAAGCAACGATTAACAACGGCCCCGCTACCATAATAACTGTCATTACCCCGTTCTCCGCCAACGATATGACAAATTCTTGACTCATAATACTATCACCCTTTTATATAAGACCTTCTTCCACTACTGGAAGCTTAACAACAAGGAACGAACAATTAAATACCAACCGTCTACCATAACAAACAATAAGATTTTAAAAGGCAGTGCAATCATAACTGGAGGTAACATCATCATCCCCATCGACATTAGAACACTCGCCACAATCATATCGATTACGAGAAACGGTATGAAAATAAGGAAGCCAATTTGAAAGGCTGTTTTCATTTCGCTAATTGCAAAAGCTGGTACTAAAGCTGTTAACGGTATATCATCAATCGTTTCAGGTCTTTCAAGTCCCGCATACCCCATAAACAAAGCTAAGTCTTTTTCTCGTGTGTGTTTCGCCATAAATTCTTTCATAGGAATTGCTGCCCGTTCAAATGCTTCTTCTTGTGTAATTTCTCCATCAAAAAATGGGGTTAACGCCTGTTCGTTTACCTCAGCCAATATCGGTGCCATGATAAAGAATGTTAAAAATAAGGCCAACCCAATTAACACTTGGTTAGGAGGCATTTGCTGGGTAGCTAAACCCGTTCTTACAAACGATAATACGATAATTATCCTCGTAAATGATGTCATTAATATTAAGAAGCTTGGAGCTAACGTTAACACGGTTAGAAACAATAACAATTGAATCGTCGTAGCCACATTGGCAGGGTCATCTGTAAACATATCTAAATCAATACCTAGTATCTCAGTCATGTTTTCGCTCCTTCATCGCTTCGTGGATTTTGCTTTGCGACTTAGAAACTTCATCAAGTTGTTTGTTTAGTAACTCTCCAAACTGTAATGAACTTGATTGATTAGGCTTAGTTTTTGTAATGGTGTCACTCACCCATTTTGTTACCTTGGCAATTGGTTCATCAATTTTCGCTTGCTCTTGTTTTTTCTGTTCTAATATCTGCTCAATTTCATCTTCATTATCAATTTCTTTCAACAATTGAACTGAATCTGAAACACCCACCACAAGCACTCGTTTTCCTACTTTGACAAGTTGGAGTGACCGATTAGGACCTAATGAAAGTCCTCCAATCGATTGTAGAGTTGTGTTATCTTGAAACTGTCTTGTCCTACTATTTACAAACCGTAGAAGAGCATAAATTAATCCAATAACAAAAAGTAGTGCACCGACCATTTTCAGTACTAACCAAAAGAAACTTTGTTCTTTTATATTTTCCGAAGGGAGTGCACTACTATCTGTGACTTGCTCATTTTCTACTTCTGTGCCGGTAGGTGAAACATCCTCATTGTTATAGCTATCAAATACTGTTTGATTTTCAGTAGTAGCAAATGCTTGTAATGGGAACAGCAACAATATACCTATAAGGAAAAACAGTACATTACGTAATAACAATAGATGTCCCCCTCTCTCTTTTTCCTAGCTTAATGCTTTCCCAATTGCTTCAAGTACGCGGTCCGCTTGAAAAGGTTTTACAACAAAATCTTTGGCCCCTGCTTGAATCGCATCAATAACCATCGCTTGTTGCCCCATCGCAGAACACATAATTACTTTAGCGCTTGGATTCACTTTTTTTATTTCTTTTAAAGAAGTAATACCGTCCATCTCAGGCATTGTAATATCCATTGTTACTAAATCTGGTGATAGCTCTTTATATTTTTCTAATGCCTCTGCTCCGTCTGTGGCTTCACCTACAACTTCATACCCATTTTTTGTGAGGATATCTTTAATCATCATTCTCATAAACGCTGCATCATCAACGACTAGAATTTTACCTGGCATTGTATCGGTCTCCCTTATTTTCTTAGATTTTTAAGTCTTTCTTCTTGACTGACTATGTTTGTTACACGAACACCAAAGTTTTCATCGATAACAACGACTTCACCTTTAGCAATTAGCTTTTGATTGACTAAAATGTCCACGGGTTCTCCAGCGAGTTTGTCTAACTCAATAATGGAACCTTGGGCGATATCTAAGATTTCTTTAATTGAACGCTTCGTTCGTCCTAATTCAACAGTCACTTGAAGCGGAATATCCATAAGCATGTTCAGGTTATTTGATTCCGTTTGGTTCAATTGAGGTGCTTCAAAGCTTGAAAATGTCACCGGTTGTACATCTACATGTCTTTGATTTGAAAAGCTTTGTCCAAATTGCTGTTGTCCACGTTGCTCATAACTTGGTTGCTGTTGTGGAATCGGCTCTTCAAAGCTTTGTTGTTGTACCGGTTGTTGTACCGGTTGTTGCATTGGTTGTTGTTGTGCAGGTTGTTGGAGCATTGGTTCTGATGTTGTCATCTCAACTTCTGGTTCTTCTTGACCAGGGTTCATTAATTCATCAACCAATCCTTTTGCAAAGTCTACTGCAACTAACTGCATGATGTTTGAATCTATTAAACTACCAACTTTTAAACGGAAAGAAATCTTTACTAAGGCACTATCTTGTGGAATATTGTTCATGCCCTGTCCGTTTTTAATATCCATCAAATCAATTCCTGGAGGTGAAATATCTACTTTTTTATTGAAGATTGTAGACATTGATGTTGATGCAGAACCCATCATTTGATTCATCGCTTCCTGCACAGCACTCACTTGCATTTCTCCAAGGTCCTCTGAAGGATTTAATCCATCTCCACCTAGCATTAAATCAGCAATTATTGCTGCGTCCGAAGACTTTATGACTAGTAAGTTCATTCCCTCAAAACCATCGGTATAATTTACGTGTACCGCTACATGTGGCTGTGGAAACTCAACTTCTAAAGATGAGCGGGCAATTACCGAAACTCTCGGTGTTGTAATATCGACTTTTTGGTTTAATAACGTAGATAAAGCTGTTGCTGCACTTCCGAACGATATATTTCCAATTTCACCTAGTGCATCTTGTTCCACTGGAGAAAGATAATCCTCTGCAAGTAATTCTCCACTTTCTGACGTATCAGAACTCGTTACATCTGACTCATCCTCGTCTGTATTCACACCTTGTAATAGAGCATTAATTTCATCTTGAGATAGCATATCACCGTTCATTTTCATTTACCTCCTCTAGCACATCTATGACTTGCACGGCTACTGAATTTTTCATTTTACCTGGTTGACCTAGATATTTAGGTTCTCCACCAACATGCACAAGCAACGGTTTAGAGATATCCTGATTTAATTCAATAACATCTCCAATCCCTAAATATAAGAAGTCCTGTATCGTTATCTCGGAACGTCCTAACTCCGCTTGAATGACAAGTGGCGCTTGATGAACCGTTTCTTTAATAGCTGCAACTTGCTCTGGCAATCGTTGTTTCGTTTTTGTTTGCAACCAATAATGAGCTGTTAACTTTGGTAATATTTCCTCAAGTACAACATGGGGTAAACATAAGTTAATCATTCCTGATGTATCGCCAATCGTCGTTGATAGCGAAATAACAACTACAGTCTCATTTGGAGAAACCATTTGTAAAAATTGTGGATTTACTTCGAGACTTTCTGTTTGTAAATCAAATTCCACTACTGTACTCCAAGCCTCTGTAAAACTCTCCAGTGTTCTTTGGAATAGTTGTGACATGATGCGAGTTTCAATTTCGGTTAGATTCTCTACTTTATTCACTGCTGTTCCTTTTCCACCAAGTAAACGGTCTAACATCGCATATGCTATATTAGGGTTTACTTCCATTAAAAAACGTCCGTCTAAAGGATACGCTTCAAATACATTGAGTATTGTCATTTTTGGAATGGAACGGACAAACTCCTCATATGGTAGTTGGTCGACAGAAGCAACAGATATTTGTACAAATGTTCTAAGCTGTGCTGAGAAAAAAGTGGTTAGCAACCGGGCGAAATTCTCGTGAATTCTCGATAAACTTCGAATTTGGTCCTTTGAAAACCGTAAAGCTCTTTTGAAGTCATACACTTTAACCTTTTTCTCGGTATCTTCCTTTTTTAGCTCATCGGCATCCATTTCCCCCGTCGATAATGCTGAAAGTAGGGCATCAATCTCACCTTGAGATAATATATCAGCCAAAAGTCTCACCTCTCTCTCTTGTTAAAACGACGTTTTCTTATTGAATAATGAAACGTCGTGTATATACGTGAACAACTTCACCATTTTCCATTAGTTCATTAATCCTTGTTTTCAAAGTTTCTTCAAGGTCTCCAATCGCTTCACTACCTTGAAGTTCAGAAGCCTTTAACTCAGCTAATTCTCTAATAATAATGTTTTCTAATTGAAAATCACGCTTTTCAATTTCCTCTAATGCTTTTTTATTATCAACTTGAACTCTAAACTGAACTTTTGCAAAATCATTTGAAAGCAAATTTGTAGTTAATTCAGTTGTATCATATGTTAGTGCTACAATTTCATCTATTGTAGGTTCACTTGGAGCTCCTGTTGTATCTTTCGTAAAATAAGTAATAACTACGAAAGAGACAACACCAATCAAAGTGAGTGTAATAATGATAATGAACATAATTGTGATAAGTTTATTTTTAAACAAAATTACCCCTCCGTAGTATGGTCTTTATACGCTGCGATAACGCCAATCGTTTGGTAAAACTGAAGTAGCTTTAGCTTAACATCATCGATGTCATCTAGCACCACGATCTTTTTTCCATTGACAAGTGTAATGGTTGTATCTGGTAAAGCCTCAACTTGTTCCACTAATAATCCATTAAGCAAGAACACTTGGCGATTAAAGCGAGTTAATGAAATCATCGTTTTATTTAGGCTAGGCTTTTGCACCTAGCCTTTCCTCCTTTTGCTAATTAACGTTTTAGGTTCATGATTTCTTGTAGAATTTCATCAGAGGTTGTGATAATTCTTGTATTTGCTTGGAATCCACGTTGAGCCACGATCATTTCCGTAAATTCTTCTGATAAGTCTACATTTGACATTTCAAGTGTACCTGCGACTAACATACCTGCACCTTGTTCACCTGGAACAGCCATAGCAAGTGGTGCACCTGAGTTCGCTGACTGGATAAATGTGTTTCCACCAACTTTTTCTAAACCTTCTGGGTTATTAAATTTAACAATCCCGATTTGTCCAGCGACGTTTAAATCACCAGTTGCATTGATTACGTTAATTGTTCCATCAGCTGCAATACTGAAACTTTTTACATCATTAATGTTTCCACCAGGAGGGAATAATGTAATTGGAGCTTGTCCACCCATACCAACTAAATAAAGTCCATCAGGGTTAACGATGCTACCGTTTTGGTCTAAATAAAAGTTTCCAGCACGTGTGTAATATGAATTTCCTTCTAAGTCTCTAACCTCAAATAGTCCGTCACCAGAAATTCCTAAATCTAATGGACGTCCTGTTGTTTGTAAGCTTCCTTGTGTTCCAATCGTATCAACTGTTGCTACTGCAGAACCTAACCCAACTTGACGTGGGTTCATCCCCCCGCGAACGTCTCCAGGTGCAGTGGCCCCAGCTAACTGTTGACTAACTAAATCTTGAAAAGTTACTCGACCTTTTTTATATCCAAACGTATTAACGTTTGCGATATTGTTTCCAATTACATCTAATTTTGTTTGAAAGTTCTTCATTCCAGTAATACCTGAATACATTGCACGAATCATGAGCGTGAGCCCCTTTCAGTATGTTTGTATTTTTGCCTGCTTCAATCAGTCCACAGACGTTGCTATCCGAGTCCGGTCCAGCAAGAATTTTAATTAATAATGATTGTTCCATTGATGTTCGTAAAAATTTGCGAGCTTGCTTCCATACGGTCAAGCGCTGTAATTACGGTATTGTTTTTTACACTTACAACTAATGCTGCATCGTCCATTATCACAAGCGAATCAGATATTCCTTTTTCCTTCGCTTCTTTCATTTTGGCCTCTATGATATTCCACTTCTTTTCACCAATTTCGATTCCTCGTTCATCCAACCGTTTTTGTGCATGTTTACTTACCTTTAATTGTGGATTAATCTCAGCTGCTAATAAGGTAGAAAAATTAGAGTTAATTTCTTTGTTGTTTTTGACAGTTGATTTTGGAATTTTCGGTAATTGATAAAGTTGATGTGATTGGATTTTATGCCCCATTGTCATCACCTCAATTTCCTATAAAAACATGTTAGTCATTGTTACTAACTTGTACCAGTTGACTGTTTCTGATCCACATACCGTTATCTAATTGAATCGAAACTGAACCATCTTTATCTAATTTGATTGACTTTACGATATTTTCATTTTCTTGAATACGTGTTTGGTGTTCATCAACCTTCATTTCATGTTCCCATGTTACTTTTTTTCCAATCAACTCGCTATGTGAAACGAGAGTTTGACTTGTTTGCATCGTTACAAATTTTTGAAATGCATTACTCATATTTGTCATTTGTTCTAAACTTGAAAATTGAGCCATTTGAGCGATAAACTCTTTGTCATCCATTGGGCTCGCAGGGTCTTGGTTTTGTAACTGAGTGATGAGAAGTCTTAAAAAGTCATCTTTCCCTAATATGTTACTGCCACCTGTCTTCGGCTGCCCTTGAGCTGGAACAAAAAAGCTTTCGTTTATTGCATTAGTCATGTAATACCCTCCTACACTTGTTCATTAATTGCTAGCTCTTCTAGGATGTCGGAGAATGAGTCTGTTCCAGTTGTTTCACCCTGTGTCTGTTCATCTTGCTTTTGTTCTTGCTCTTGTTTGTTTTGTTCATCTTTATCTAACTGACCTGCTGAATGCTGTTGTACAACCTCAATGCGCTCAACGGTTAATTGTTGTTGAACAAAACTCTGTCTTAATTGATGTAATTGTGATTCAATTAAATCTTTAGCCATCGTCGAACTCGCCAATACTCTAGCCGTTATCACTCCGTTTTGTTGCATTAAAGTGATGTCTAATCGACCTAAGTGAGCAGGATTTAACTTAATTGTAAGCTGAGACATTCCGTTTGCTACCTGACGTAAAGAGCTGTTTTTAAGTAATTGTTCCAGCTGCTGATTAAACTGTTGTTGTTGCGCGTGTTTCGTAGATTGCTCTCCAACATGAAACACAAATTGTTGTACTCGGTCTAACGATTGACCTAATGGAACGACCTGAACGCCTTCGTTAACAGACTTTGTTGATACCACTCCTTGCAGCGTTTGCTGGAAGTTCGAAGCTAACCGTTCGAGTTTACCTGTTTCTTCTTGAACAGGAGTTAACATCGTGAGTAGTCGTTCAACTAACGTTTTAGGTGTAGTCTCTGGTTGTTGCTTTTGTGTTCCTGCATTTTTTTGTTCTGTGGTTGCTTCAGGCAATAAAGCTTGCATGATAGTAGATAACGTACTCGTTATCGTTTCTTGTCTTTGAGGCATCGCATCTACTGGGGCATGAGTAACGACTACTAATGACATCACTAGTTTTACAAAATCTGAAACCTCAGGGTCAGTTAACAATAACTCCATAGATTGACCAAAAGCTAAATGACTTTCAAGTTCTTTCCTTATATCTTCTGGTAAGGCATTAAACAACTCTGTGGCAAGTTCACTTTTACCTGCCTCTTCCTCCATATAAAGATCGCCTAGTAAACTACTTAGCTCTTGAAATAAAAATGATAGATTTCCTAGTTCATTCTCGACTCCATCGCCATCTTGTGCATCTATTGTAATTGTATTCTCGGTTGTTGCAACGGCAGATGAGAGTACTTCATGTAATTGAGTGAAAAACGAAGTACCTGCACTACTTTGATTTGCCATTCCTTTAGACGTAGATGATGTACCTAAGTTGTGTTGGACGTGTGCAATTTGCATGTCTTTTCTCACCTCCTTTCAATCGGAATCCTAACTTATTGGTCTGTAAGATTAGCCATAATTTCAGCGGCTTTCTCTGTTTCCATTTTTGTTAGAATAGCTGCTCTAGCAGCAACAGGAACCTGTGATAAATGCAATAATGTTTGGTCTAGTGGTAACTGTTCTAATATGGCTGCCGCATTCTTTGCTGACATCGCCTGATATGTCTTCCCTATATCTTCCAAGTCTTTTCTTGGTTCGTCTTTTTCCACTTCAGGTTCTTTATCTTTAAGCTCAAGCTTTTGCTCTAAAATTTTGTTTTGTTCTTCAATCTTGGCAATTTTGTCATTCTTGGCTTCCATTACCGCTTCTAATTCTTCAATAACCGCTTCTTTTTCCAAAATGCTAGCTAAAAGGTCGTCTACCTTCATTTCATCGTCTTCTGTTCCTTCTACTTCCTCACCTATAATGGTTGAAATGTAAGGGATTTTCGCTCCGACTTCTTTTGCCTTGCCTAGCGTATTGTAACCGAGTAATGACGAAAGACTAAAAAACAAGATAATAAGGAAGCAACAAGGGATAAAAATAACAAAGAAGAACACTTGAAATTTGCCATACTCTTTTTGATTTTCACTCATGCTCTCACCTTATTTCGATTAACATATAGTTGCACTGATATTTCATCCATGAATTGATTTTCTTTTGCCTTTTCCTCAAAGAGGTATTGCTCGTATTTTCGCTCTTTCATGATTTCGAACGTTTTGACGTCAATCGAACTTTTCGTTAATACATCTTGTGTTTGAACCATTTGTTCACGCGCGACATTCGTTTTAAATTGTTGCTCTTCGATGTTTCGTTGCAAACCGCTCATCACGGATTGATGTCGTTGAAGTTCAAATACCACTATCCCTTTTTCTAGCTTTGTACGATAGTCGCTTTCAATTTCTTCTTTTCTCTTCAATAAGTTGTAGAGCTGTGTTGCCGTTTCTTCAAATGTTTGCGTAGCAGTAATATACATTTGTTGCTTTTCTTGTTTATCTTTTTCTTTTATTTCAAGTACTTTTTGTAGAGTATAACGAAAGCTCATTAGTAATCCCCCTTCGAAAATTGGACGACTAATTGCTGAACTGCCTCAGGTAGTGAACAAGCTTCTTCTGTGCCTTGTTTCAAGAAGTCAATGATTTTTGGATAGTTACGAATCGCATCATCAACTTGTTTTGAAGTTCCTCGTTTATAGGCACCGATGTTTATTAAGTCTTCTGACTCATAGTAAGTTGCTAATAACTGTCTCAATCCTTCAGCTGCTTGCATATGTTCTGGACTTGCAATATCATGCATGACTCGACTAACACTTCTCAAAATATTAATCGCAGGGAACTGGCCTTTGTTAGCTAGTGCTCGGTCCAAAACAAAGTGTCCATCTAATATTCCTCGAACGGCATCGGCAATTGGTTCATTAAAATCATCACCATCTACCAATACAGTATAGAATGCAGTAATTGTTCCTGATTTACTTGACCCGGAACGTTCTAATAGTTTTGGCAACATCGCAAACACCGATGGAGTATACCCTTTTGTAGTTGGAGGTTCTCCGATTGCTAATCCAATTTCACGTTGTGCCATCGCAAATCTTGTGACTGAATCCATCATTAGATTGACATTCAACCCTTGATTACGAAAATATTCTGCAATCGCAGTCGCTGTCATCGCTCCCTTTATCCTCATCAAAGGCGGTTGGTCAGAAGTCGCAACGACCAAAATTGTTCGTTTAAGTCCTTCTTCTCCTAAGTCACGTTCGATAAAATCCTTTACCTCACGACCACGCTCACCAATTAAAGCAATGACATTAATGTCAGCCTCTGAATTTTTAGTAATCATCGATAACAGCGTACTCTTACCAACACCACTTCCTGCAAAAATCCCAATTCTTTGTCCTTTTCCAACTGTTAATAATGCATCGATTGCTCTAACTCCCAGCCCCATTTGTTCTGTAATTCGAGGACGTTCTAACGGATTAGGAGGTGGGTTTTCTGTTGGAAACGCAGTTAAACCACCTGGCAAATCTGAACCGTCTAGCGGTTTTCCGCATCCATCAATGATTTTACCAATCAGATTGGAACCGACTTTGATTTGCAACGGTTTCCCTGTACCCTCAACCAAACTTCCAGGTGATATTTCATTTGTTCCATTTAACGGCATTAACAGGACATGTTCATCACGAAAGCCAACTACTTCGGCCATGACTTTGATTTTCTTTTGTTTGCCAACATGGATAAAACATAAATCTCCGATTGAAGCTTGAGGTCCCTTAGACTCAATCGTTAATCCCACAACTCTTGTGACTTTTCCATACCACTTAAATGATTCTATCCCCTGTATTTCTGCTAAAAGGCTATGAGCGTTCATGAGCACCCTCCTTTAGCCTTTCATGAAGATGGGCCTTAATTTCACTTAACTGACTGTCTACACTAGCATCAACTCTCCCAAAAGGAGTTTCAAGAATACAATCTAATTCATATAATGAGGAATCAGGGTATATATATAGCTCCTCAGAGCGATTTAGTAAATTTAATAGTTCATCCTTGTGCTGTAATGTTCTTTCATACATCGTTGGGTGAACAAATACTTTCACTTCACTATGGTCTCTAACCTCATTAATCGCTTCCTTTAACAAGCTTGACCAAGCTTCATTATTTTCAGTAATGATTTGAGGAATCATCTTTTTACTAATCGCTAATGCAAGGTCAATGATAACAGCTTCCGCCTTTTCCACTCGGTCAATATAATCTTTCTTTGAAGCTTCAATGACTGTATATGCCTCAGAGATTAATTCGTTACACTGTTCTTTACCTGCCATTTCTCCTTGAGCAAACCCTTGTTGATATCCTTGTTGCATTGCTTCTTGCTTCATTGCTTCAAGGTCGTCATACGTTTGTTGACGTTCATATTCAAGTTGGCTCCGTAACTGCTCTATTTCTTCTTGACCATTTTTTATTATCATTTCAGCTTGTTGCTTTGCTTCCTCTAAAAGGAGAATTGCTGTTTGGTTTGGCTGATCATTTGCATCACTTGCTTCTCCTCGAACCATTGATGCTTCTTGCAATTCCTGTAATTGCTTTACTTTTATCGTAATCGTTCCTGTGTTTGTTTCATTAGTAAAAGGAGACTTTATTAATTTAGACAATAATATCATCTCCTCCGCCACGAGCGATTACGATTTCACCTGCCTCTTCTAATCGGCGAATTGTACCGACAATACGAGACTGAGCTTCTTCAACATCACGCAATCGAACTGGCCCCATAAACTCCATTTCTTCCTTAAATGTTTCTGCCATACGTTGTGACATATTACTGAAGATAATTTCCTTCACTTCATCACTACCGACTTTAAGCGCTAGCTTTAAGTCTTCATTTTCCACATCACGAATGACCCTTTGAATTGAACGATTATCAAGAGTAACAATATCTTCAAAGACAAACATACGCTTTTTAATTTCTTCTGCAAGTTCTGGATCTTGAATTTCTAATGCATCAAGTATTGTTCTTTCTGTACTTCTATCGACACCATTTAACACTTCAACGACAGCTTCAATTCCACCGGTTTCCGTATAGTCCTGAGTAACTGTAGCAGACAGCTTTTGTTCTAGAATGCTTTCTACCTCATTGACAATCTCTGGTGACGTGCTATCCATCAATGCAATTCGCTTGGCCACATCCGCTTGTACTTCTTGTGGAAGTTCTGAAAGAATTTGACCTGCCTGCACCGACTCCAAGTACGATAAGATTAGCGCAATTGTTTGTGGATGCTCATTTTGGATAAAGTTTAGTATTTGTGACGCATCCGCTTTTCTAGCAAAATCAAATGGTCGTACTTGTAATGTAGAAGTTAAGCGATTAATAATCGTCATCGCTTCAGATTCACCTAATGCTTTTTCTAAGACATTTTTGGCGTATCCTATACCACCTTGGGAAATATAATCCTGTGCAAGGACAAGCTGATGGAATTGCTCAACAATTTCTTCCTTTTGAGCACTTTCCACTTTTCGTACATTAGCAATTTCCAATGTCAGCTTTTCTATTTCTTCTTCACTTAAGTGCTTGTACACTTTAGCAGATACATCAGGACCTAAGGAGATAAGAAGGATAGCTGCTTTTTGTTTTCCGTTTAACTTTTGCTTACCGTCTTTCAACCTTTTCCCCTCCTAATCTTCTGTTAGCCACGTTCTAACTAACTTCGCAAAATCTTCTGGTTTGTCTTTCGCTAACCTTTCAAGCTGCTTACGTTTTACTGTATTTTCAGTATCTTCTTCTTCTGGAAGATCTGGAATTTCTCGAATTAATGGTGTAGAGCCTGTTCTTACTTCTTCTTCAACTGTTTCTTCTTTCTTGCTGCCACGACGTAATAATAAAACAAACAGTAACAAGATAATTGCGACTAACACGCCTCCAACAATATACATCCACGTTGGGATCACCGTCGTTTCAATTGGTTCAATAACTGGCTTTCCGTTAAAAGGTTGTGAAGAGACAAATACCTTTTGGTTAATTTGTTCGTCTGTTAATTCAGCAGCAATACTTGCATCAATACTCGTTCTTACAATCGTTCCTAAAATTTGTTGTATATCATTTAATCTTTCAATTGGTAATGAATTCGCGTCTTCTGGGTTAGGTGGTTCAACCATCACTTGAATTCCAACATCACGAATTTTATAAGGACTTTCCACAATTTGACGGCTAATTCGATTTACATCGTTATTAATCCGTTCCTCAATTCTTTCATAATCACCTGTTCCACCACCCATAACTCCAGGATAGTTTGGTATTGCTTCTCCTGTTGCAGCAATACCTCCATCAGGCATTTCATCACCAGTAAAAGTTTCAGTAATTCTTTCGATACTCACTGCTAGACCTTCCATATTTTCTTCATCAATAGGAGCTACTAACTCTTCCTGTCTGTTTTCCTGTGTAAAATCAACATCTGTAGATACAGAGACAAGCACTTTATCATGGCCCATCATTGTACCTAACATTTGCTGTAGTTGACGTTGAAGGTCCTGCTCGATATCTCTTTTTATCGCTCTTTGTTGTTCATAAGCTGTTAAGGCGGAATCGACAACAGCCGACTCATCCATGTATTCAAAATGCTCAAACATTTGGTTCATAATTACTATATTTTCAACTGGAAGGTTTGGAACACTTTTTGAAACAAGATGATATAGCGCTCTAACTTGTTTCGCTTCCATTTGATAACCTGGTGACGTATTAACAACAATAGATGCTGAAGCTGCATTTGGAACATCTTTTAGCCAGATGCTTTCTTCAGGTAATGTAATCATTACATTTGCACTAGAAATTCCATCTACATTTCGAATTAAGTTTGAAAGTTCTGTTTGAATAGCAGCTCTTTCAATGACTGAAAATTCGTTATCAGTCATACCAAAGCCCATTCCATCTTTAAACACACTGTAATCTATACTTCCGCTTTGAGGATAACCTTCTGCTGCTAATTCTACTTTTAACGTATCCACTAAAGGCTCTGGTACACTTATGGTCGTCCCATTGTTTGATATTTGTGATTGAATCCCTCTAGAATCTAGTTGCTCTTTCACACGTCCGGTTTCTTGAGCAGTTAAATTAGTATAAAGGGGCACAAAGTTAGACCGAGTACCTAGTACTATTACTAAAGCCATTATAATTATAAACAGTGCAATTGAACCTATAAATAACACTTTTTGGAAGCTAGACCGTTCGGCCCAAAAAGTACTGATTTTCTCTCTATATAACGTTAGTTTCTCGTTCATGTGCCCTCCTACCTAGACTGTCAAGTAAGTAATCTAATGTTAGACCTGCATTCTCATTACTTCTTGATATGCTTCTATGACTTTATTTCGAACTTCTACAGTTGCTTGTAACGACAATGATGCTTTCTGTCCAATAATCATCACTTCATGCAAATTGTCCATTTCTCCCCTAGCTAGCTTTTCAGTAGCAATGGAAGATTGATTTTGGAGTTCGTTTACGTTTTGAATAGCTTTATTAAGCTCTTGTTTAAATAGTGAATGTGCTTCCGCTGGTGTTCGTTTCGGTTTTAATTGTGATTGGTCAATGACAAATGGTGACTGTATTCCTTTTACATTCATTTGTAAGCTCTCCTTTTTCTAATCCTAACGTCCAATTTCTAATGCTTTTAATAGCATATTTTTAGTCGCATTTAATGCTGTTACATTTGCTTCATAAGACCGAGTTGCGCTCATTAAATCAACCATTTCACGTAAAGGATCGACATTGGGCATTTGAACATAGCCTTGGTCGTTGGCATCCGGATGAAATGGGTCATATACTAATTTAAATGGCGTTTGGTCATCAACGATTTTAGAAACCTTAACTCCTTCACCAGGGTTCGATGAATTCATCGCTTTATTTAAAAACGAATTAAAATTTGGTTGATTCGGTTGAAGCATAACCATCTTCCTACGATAGGGCTGCCATTCTCCGTTAACCAACGTTCCCCTTGTAGATTCTGCATTTGCCATATTTGAAGCTACAACATCCATCCTTAAGCGATTAGCCGTCAACGCAGAAGCTGTTGTATTAAAGCCACTAAAGATAGTCATACTTACCTTCCTCCTTTAATAACAGTTTGGAGGCTGTTAAAGCGACCATTTATACGGTCAATTAACGCATTATAATAGATTTGATTTTTTGCTAACTCAGACATTTCGTGATCAATATCAACATTGTTTTGGTTATGGTTATACATCGTACTCTTTACCGTCTTCACATAGGCTTCACGCTGAGAACCTGTACTAAATTCTAGATGATCCGTGTGAGTTCGATTTGCTTGGAACGATTTTGATTTTTCAATTTCCTTACCTAATGTATGTTGAAATTCAGCACGTTTCGCCTTGTAGTTAGGCGTATCAACATTGGCAATATTTTGAGCAATTGTTCGTTGACGTAACGCAGAACCTTGTAATGCTTTTTCAAGTGTTTGCAATGATGAACTTGAAAAGAGATTCATCCTTCTTCCACCTTCCTATACTAGATATAAAGAATTACGACTTTGTGTCGAATTATAAAATATCATGTCGTCATTTAATTATATTATAATATATTTCTACTAAAAAATAATATCCTTTTTTGTGATAATAGTATAGTTTATACCCCAAATAGTAATTATTGTTTATTATTTTTGAACTATATTATACTTTAGCTAAATCTTATAATACTACGAATAAAACTTTTGATCTACAAGTATTTTAAAAAATGCATGAAAAATGTCGAAAAAAAGAAGCTGCTTCATGAAGAAACAGCTTCTTGCCTATATAGTACTGGTTAATTTGACTTAATTTTTTCTAGTTCTGCTAAAAACTTCCCATTTAACACTTTGATGTATGTGCCTTTCATACCAAGTGAACGTGATTCAATGACACCAGCACTTTCTAACTTTCTTAATGCATTTACAATCACTGATCTTGTTATTCCCACTCGGTCAGCAATTTTACTAGCTACAAGTAATCCTTCTTTTCCATCTAATTCTTCAAAGATATGTTCAACCGCTTCAAGTTCACTATAGGATAATGAAGAAATCGCCATTTGAACTACTGCTTTACTTCTAGCTTCTTCTTCAATTTCTTGAGTTTTTTCATGTAAGATTTCCATGCCTACAACCGTAGCTCCATATTCAGCTAGAATTAAATCATCATTACTGAAAGAATCATTAAGACGAGCTAACACCAATGTCCCTAGTCGTTGTCCCCCACCTAATATAGGCACAATTGTAGTTAAACCTGTGGCAAATAAATCTTTATTTTCAACTGGAAACGCTGTGTACTCACTCTCAATATCAATATTCGCACTTGTTTCTTCTAATTTAAATAAATTTGTCGTATACACTTCAGGAAATTGTCTTTCTTCTAACATTTTCTTCATTCTTTCATTTTCAATCTCTTGCTTAATCGCATAGCCTAATAATTTCCCGCGTCGACTTACAACAAATATATTGGAACCTATTACATCGCGTAAGGTTTCTGCCATATCTTTAAAATTGACGTGTTGTCCACCAGACTTCTGAAGCATTTCGTTAATCTTTCTCGTTCTTGTCAATAAATCCATTTCCTATTCCTCCTAATAACTCCTATAAAATAAACTGACTGAGGTCCCTGTTTTTTGCAATCGTTGCGAGCTTTTCATCTACATAAGCTGGTGTGATTTGTATTTCTTCCAAGTTTATGTCTGGCGCTTCAAACGATAAGTCTTCTAATAACTTCTCTAATATCGTATGAAGTCTTCTTGCCCCTATGTTTTCAGTGTCCTGATTAACACTCGTTGCAATTGTCGCAATCTTATGAATAGCTTCGTCAGAAAAAACAACCTTTATACCTTCTGTTTCTAATAGGGCAGTGTATTGCTTAATTAGCGCATTATTTGGTTCAACCAAAATCCGTTTAAAATCATCCACTGTTAAGTTTGATAATTCAACTCGAATTGGGAATCTTCCTTGAAGCTCTGGAATTAAATCAGACGGCTTTGCCATATGAAATGCGCCGGCAGCGATAAAAAGCATGTGATCTGTTCGAACTGACCCATATTTGGTAACAACTGTAGAACCTTCAACAATTGGTAAAATATCTCTTTGAACCCCTTCTCTAGATACATCGGCAGAACTTTGATTTTTTCCAGCTACTTTATCAATTTCATCAATAAAAATAATTCCGAGTTCTTCTGCCTTCGTTACGGCCTCATGAGTCACTTCGTCCATATCGATTAACTTTTGTGCCTCTTCCTCCGTTAACACCTTTCTGGCTTCGGCCACAGTTAACTTTCTCTTTTTCTTTTTCTTCGGCATCATGTTCCCAAGCATATCTTGCATATTAATGCCCATTTGTTCCATTCCTGCCCCTTGAAACATATCAAGAAAATTTTGTGACTGTTCTTCGACCTCAACAGTAACAAACCAATCTTCTAATTCTCCAAGAGCTAATTGATGTGCCATTTGTCTTCGACGTTGTTGAATATCTTGTTGCTCTGAAGATTCTTGCGATTCTTGTTGTTCTTGTGCTTGATTTCCAAATAACATTTCTAATGGATTTTTATACTGATTTTGCTTTTTAGCTGTTGGCACAAGAAGGGATACGATTCGTTTATTTGCATTATCTTGAGCTTTTTCACGTACAGCATTCATACGTTCTTCCTTAACAATGCGAATCGAATTTTCAACAAGGTCTCGAACCATCGATTCAACGTCTCTCCCTACATATCCAACCTCAGTAAATTTTGTTGCTTCTACTTTCGTAAATGGAGCGCCCACTAACTTTGCTAAGCGTCTAGCGATTTCTGTTTTACCAACACCAGTAGGTCCAATCATTAAGATGTTTTTTGGCGTGACTTCATCTCGTAATTTTTCGCCAAGCAAGCCCCGACGATATCTATTACGAAGCGCTATAGCCACTGATTTTTTCGCTTTTTCTTGTCCTACAATGTATTGGTCTAGTTGGTTTACGATTTGTCTAGGTGTTAACTGAATACCCATCGATTCGCCTCCACTCATGTTTTTATAGCTCCTCTATGACGATTTGGTCATTCGTATATACACATATTTCTCCAGCTGTTTCTAATGCTGCCATAGCAATTTCTCTGGCTGATAAGTTAGGCGCATGCTTCTTTAATGCTCTTCCAGCCGAGAGAGCATAGTGTCCTCCAGAACCAATGGCCAATACGCCATCATCTGGCTCAATCACTTCACCAGTTCCTGAGACTAGCAAAAGATTCGATTCATCCATCACAATTAACATCGCCTCAAGCCTACGAAGTACTTTATCACTTCGCCATTCTTTCGCAAGTTCTACAGCAGCGCGTTGTAAATTCCCATTAAATTCTTCAAGCCTTCCTTCGAATTTCTCAAATAACGTAAAGGCATCGGCAACCGAACCTGCAAATCCTGCTACTACTTTTCCATGAAACAGTTTTCGAACCTTTTTAGCTGTATGCTTCATCACAACAGCATTGCCAAATGTAACTTGACCATCCCCAGTCATTGCACATCTACCGTTATGCTGTATTGCAAATATAGTTGTTGCATGAAAAGTTTGCTCAGACATATCATGTATCCCTCCACTTTTTCTTTTTGTTTAAGCTATGCTCTTGGGTGGTGTTTCATATACACATCACGCAAACGGTCTTTTGTGACATGCGTATAGATTTGGGTCGAGGACAACTTCTCATGTCCTAGCAATTCCTGAACAATTCGTAAATCGGCTCCATTGTTTAATAAATGAGTAGCAAAAGTATGGCGCAACATATGCGGACTAATATGTATTGTTAAGGCAGCGGCTTGTATTCTGGCATTTAGGATATTTCTGACACTTCTATCCGTGAGTGGACCTCCTCTAAAGTTTAAAAATAAATGGTCATTCCCGCTTCCTGTTTTTTTCTTCAGTAATTCGGGACGACTATGTTCAAGATAGTTTTCAATTGCATCTAAAGCAAAGCTTCCCACTGGAACATACCTTTCTTTTTTTCCTTTTCCAAAAACAAAAATGGTCCCAATCGAAAAATCAATATCTTTAATCTTTAACCTGCAGCATTCACTCACTCGGATTCCTGTCGCATAAAGAATTTCAATAATCGCTTTATCACGAATATCTAATGGTTTTGTTGTAGAGAAAGATGAAAATAGCTGATTCATTTCCTCTTCATAAAGGAAATTCGGTAGTCGACTTTCGCTTTTTGGTAATTTTGCAATCCTAAAAGGATTTTCTTCAACTAGCTTTTCTCTTTCTAACAACCTATATAGACTTCTCATGCTTGATATTTTTCTAGCCACAGTCGCCCTGGATAACTTTCTTCGATGTAACTCTGTAAGGTAATCACGAACAAAAGCATAAGAAACAGCAGAAAATTGGGTGATGTTGTGCTGCTTCATAAAGACATAAAAATCATTAATATCGAGTTCATAATTAATTAGGGTATGTTCTGAACTGTTTTTTTCGATCTGTAAATATTGAAAAAATAGTTGTTTCTCAAACTCGATTGTTGAATTTGTCACTTATTCCACCTCACATAAGAGCTACTAAATTTTATCACAATTTAGTAGCTCTTTTCAATAAAGTTTACATTTTTTTCACAAAATTCTGAATTGTCTCCAATGCTCGGTTAGCTAGTTGTTCATTTCTTTCTTGTTTATTACGTATTCTTTCAGGTAATGGTGGCAACAGACCAAAATTGGCGTTCATTGGTTGAAAGTTCTTTGAGTTAGCCGTTGTAATATAATTTGACATGCTTCCGATTACCGTCTCCTCAGGAAAAGCAAGCAGTTCTTCCCCATTCACAAGTCGGACCGCATTTATACCAGCAATTAATCCAGCTGCAGCAGATTCCACATATCCTTCTACTCCTGTGATTTGACCAGCAAAAAACAAATCATCACGTTCACGATATTGATATGTAGGTTTAAGTAAATTAGGAGAGTTAATAAACGTATTGCGATGCATAACACCATAACGTACGATTTCTGCCTTTTCTAAGCCAGGAATTAATTGAATGATTTCTTTTTGTGGTCCCCATTTAATATGCGTTTGGAATCCAACAATATTATATAACGTACCAGATTGATTATCTTGACGAAGTTGCACTACCGCATAAGGTCTTTTCCCTGTTTTTGGATCTTCTAAACCCACTGGTTTCATCGGACCAAATAACAGGGTTTTCTTTCCCCGCTTTGCCATAACCTCTACCGGCATACACCCTTCAAAAAAGATTTCTTTTTCAAATTCTTTTAAAGGTACGGCTTCTGCAGAAACGAGCGCTTCGTAAAAGCGATCAAACTCTTCTTCTGTCATCGGACAATTAAGGTATGCCGCTTCCCCTTTGTCATAACGGGATTTCAAATAAACCTTGTCCATATCGATGCTATCCGTTTCAATGATCGGAGCCGCTGCATCATAAAAATATAAATATTCTTGCCCAGTTAGTTCCTTTAGCTGAGCTGATAGAGCCTCTGAAGTAAGTGGACCTGTCGCAATAATAGTAGGACCATCTGGAATTCGGTCTACTTCTTCAGTAATAACGGTTACGTTTGGATGCTCTTTTACTCTCGTTGTCACAGCACTTGCGAACTCATGTCTATCTACCGCTAATGCCCCACCCGCAGGTACTGAACAATCATCAGCAGCTGAGATGATGACTGAATCTAAGATTCTCATTTCTTCCTTTAAAACACCTACAGCATTTGTTAGTGTATTGGCACGTAGAGAATTACTACATACCAATTCTGCAAATTTATCTGTATGGTGAGCAGGTGTTTGCTTCACAGGACGCATTTCATAAAGGTTTACTTTGATGCCTTGCTTTGCGATTTGCCAAGCTGCCTCACTTCCTGCTAACCCTGCTCCAATGACATTTACTTCTTTCATCGTACTTGTTGCTCCTTCCTACCTGGAAGCACACTCGTCTAGTTGCTAGTTTGCTTCTTCTTTATAATCACAAGAGACACATTGTACAGTCGTCCCTTTTTTCGTTTTCTTTTCTACGAGCATGTTTTGACATTTAGGACATTTTCTTGCGATCGGTTTATCCCATGAAACAAACTCACATTCTGGATATCGGTCACACCCATAGAATGTCCTTCTTTTCTTACTTTTTCTTTCAACGATATTTCCTTCATTACAACTTGGGCATTTTACCCCAATATCTTTGACGATTGCTTTTGTGTTACGACAATCTGGAAAGTTCGAACATGCCATAAATTTTCCGTATCGTCCCATTTTATAAACCATTTCATGCCCACATTTTTCACAATCTTCTCCTGCGGGCTCATCTTTAATTTCAACTTCTTTCATTTCTTCTTCAGCATGTTTTACTCTCTTCTCGAAATCTTTGTAAAAGTGGTCCATGATTTCTATCCAATTTTTTTGTCCCTCTTCAATGGAGTCTAAATCATTTTCCATATTTGCTGTAAATTCTACATCTAATATTTCAGAGAAAAATTCAGAGATTAGTTCAATGACGATTTCACCTAACTCCGTCGGAATAAAGCGCTTATCATCTAAGGCCACATAACCACGTCTTTGAATCGTGTCTAACGTAGGTGCAAACGTTGAAGGTCTCCCTATCCCTAGCTCTTCCATCGTTTTTACAAGTCTGGCCTCTGAATAACGTGGTGGTGGTTGAGTAAAATGTTGGTTTGGTGTGATCTCAACTTTTTGGACGGTGCCACCTTCTTCAAGGTTAGGAAGAAGTTTATCTTCTTCTTTTTTCCCGTCGTCATTGCCTTCGATATACACTTTCATAAACCCAGGAAATTTCACTTTAGAACCAGTTGCTCGGAAAACAACTCCGGAATTTTCTAAGTCTACGGTCATTGTATCCATGACGGCAGGTGCCATTTCGCTTGCTACTAATCGCTCCCATATCAGCTTATAGAGACGGAATTGGTCTCTTGATAAAAACTGCTTTACGATTTTCGGGTCTTTTTCAACCGAAGTGGGTCGAATCGCCTCATGAGCATCTTGTGTTTTCTTATCGCTTTTTTTCGTTGCTCTTTCGCCTTGTCTCGTATATTCTTTTCCATACGTTTGTTCAATATATGCTTTTGCTTCTTCTTTTGCTGTATCAGAAATTCGTGTAGAATCGGTACGCATATACGTTATGAGACCGACTGTCCCTTCTTTCCCGATATCAATTCCTTCATAAAGCTGTTGCGCTAGCATCATCGTCTTCTTCGCTCTAAAATTCAACTTACGTGCGGCTTCTTGCTGTAAAGACGAAGTTGTAAACGGTGCCACTGGATTACGTTTTCTTTCCTTTTTCTTTACGGACTGAATCGCAAAGCTATCGCCCTTAATCCTTGCTAAAACGTCTTTAACTTCTGACTCAGATTTAAGTTCTACTTTCTTGCTGTCGATTCCGTAAAATTTTGCATCAAATCCTTCTTTTTGCAGAGTAAACTCACCTTCAATGCTCCAGTATTCTTCTGGAACAAACGCTTGAATTTCTTTTTCTCTGTCAATAATCATTTTTACGGCAACCGATTGAACTCTTCCTGCACTTAAGCCTTTTTTCACTTTTTTCCACAGAATTGGACTGATGTTGTAGCCAACCAGTCGATCTAAGATACGTCTAGCTTGTTGGGCATCAACTAAATCCATATTAATCGGTCGTGGTGTTTTAAAAGCATCTTTTATCGCTTGCTTTGTAATTTCATTAAACACAACACGACAATCGGAATTTTCATCAATATTTAAACTGTGAGCGAGATGCCATGCAATCGCTTCACCTTCACGGTCCGGGTCAGCTGCGAGATAAATTTTCTTTACTTTTTTTGCAGCGGTTTTCAGTTCCTTTAACACAGGACCCTTTCCACGAATCGTAATATATTTAGGATCAAATTCCTTTTGTACATCTACTCCCATTTGACTTCTCGGCAAATCTCTTACATGTCCCATTGAAGCTTTGACTATATATTTCTTCCCTAAGTATTTACCAATTGTCTTTGCTTTAGCGGGAGATTCAACGATTACTAAGTAATCTGCCATATCCAGCAACTCCCCCTTCGAGGAAAATTAAAATCTTCCCTATTATTAAACACACTTTTAGCTTTTGTCAAATATTACTTAATATTTTGTCTATGAAATAGAATCTATTCTATCCATATTATCGTCGTTCCATTCCTCTAAAATGTCATTGATGTCTAGCACTAATTTCGCTCCTTGTTGAATTAGGCGATTAGGACCGACCGCTCTTTCCTCCACGATGGTTCCCGGAACAGCAAATACATCTCTTCCCTGTTCAAGTGCTTGGTCTGCTGTAATTAAGGCCCCACTTTTTTCTTTTGCTTCTATTATAATAGTTCCTCTACTTAACCCACTTACAATTCGGTTCCGTTCAGGGAATTGCCACTTTTGTGGCCTTACATGGGGAGGGTATTCAGATAAAAGCAAAGAAGTCGTAGCGATTCTTTGTGCTAGTTTTTCGTTTTGTTTTGGATAGATATGATTAAAACCGGACCCCAACACAGCTATCGTTTTTCCCTTTTCTGTTAGTGATATGGTATGAGCAATTGTGTCTATTCCTTTAGCTAATCCACTTACGATCACCCAGTTGTTTTTAGTTAAGGGCCTAACTAATTTATACGTACTTTGAATTCCAACAGCGGATGGGTCTCTCGTTCCTACTACTGCAATGGTATTCTTATACTGTAATAATGATTGCGCGCCTTTGCAATAGAAAACCCATGGAGGGTCAAATATTTCACTTAATAACGTAGGATAGTGTTCGTCATAAATCGTAACGGGTATGATGTTCTCTTTTCGATATTTCCCTAGTATACTCTTGATGTTAATCGTATGTAAATCATGGTGGAGAACTTCAGCGGTGTCTTTTCGTATCGAGAATTGTTCTCTCAAATAGGATACGGAATAGGAATAAAGCTCCGTCAGGGTTGAATCTAACGCCATTATCCTTTGAATCGTTTTCCACCCAGCACCTCGGCAATGATGAAGGTGTATTAATTTTTCCCGCTTGTCCTCCACCGTTCTTCCTCCTTTAGGTATAGAAATGATTTATCATATATGTAGCGAAAAAGCTCCCTAGAGAAGGGAGCTTATTTCTTATTTATGTGTAGTGCATTTTTCTAAAAGATTTTGCTCTTTTAAAACAGAAATTAAAGTTTCTCCCATAACAGAAGGAGTTGGTGCAACCTTAACACCGCAACTTTCTAATGTTTTAATTTTTTCCGCAGCTGTCCCTTTACCACCAGAAATAATCGCACCGGCATGACCCATGCGCTTTCCTGGAGGTGCTGTTTGACCACCAATGAAACCTACAACAGGCTTAGTCATATTAGCTTTAATCCATTCTGCAGCTTCTTCTTCAGCTGTACCACCAATTTCACCAATCATGATAACTGCATATGTATCAGGATCTTGATTGAACAGGTTCAGTACATCGATGAAGTTTGTTCCATTAACAGGATCACCACCAATACCAACAGCAGTAGATTGACCAATGCCTTCAGTAGAAAGTTGATGTACTGCTTCATATGTTAATGTTCCAGAGCGGGACACAACTCCAACGTGACCTTTTTTATGAATGTAACCAGGCATAATTCCAATTTTACATTCTTCAGGTGTAATAACACCAGGGCAGTTTGGTCCGATAAGACGTGTTTTCTTACCTTCCATAAAGCGTTTTACATTAACCATATCTAACACAGGAATTCCTTCAGTAATACAAATCACTAAATCTAGGTCAGCATCTGTAGCTTCCATGATTGCATCTGCAGCAAATGCAGGTGGAACATAAATAACTGATGCTGTTGCGCCTGTAGCAGCAACCGCTTGGTCTACTGTATCAAATACAGGAATCCCTTCGATTTCTGTACCGCCTTTACCAGGAGTCACTCCTCCAACGATTTGCGTTCCGTATTCAACCGCTTGTTTCGTATGGAATAAACCAGTAGCTCCAGTAATCCCTTGAACAATTACTTTTGTATCTTTATTAATCAGGATACTCATTCTCCACGTCCCGCCTTTCTATTTCACTAGAGAAACAATTTTTTGTGCACCATCAGCCATTGAGTCAGCTGAAGTGATATTTAAACCAGACTCATTTAAAATCTTTTTACCTAAGTCAACGTTAGTTCCTTCTAAACGAACAACAAGTGGAATTTCAAGGCCAACTTGTTTCGTCGCTTCAACAACACCTTCTGCAATAACATCACATTTCATGATTCCACCAAAAATGTTTACGAAGATTCCTTTTACGTTTTCATCAGAAAGAATAATTTTAAATGCTTCTGTAACTTTTTCTGCTGTTGCTCCACCACCAACATCAAGGAAGTTAGCAGGGTCACCACTGTAATGCTTAATGATATCCATCGTTGCCATTGCAAGTCCTGCACCATTAACCATACAACCAATGTTTCCATCTAATGAGATATAACTCAAGTCAAATTTTGAAGCTTCAATCTCTTTTGGATCTTCTTCTTCAAGGTCACGATACTCAAGGATATCTTTTTGACGATATAGTGCATTTGAGTCAAAGTTTAATTTAGCATCAAGTGCCATTACTTTACCGTCACCTGTAGTGACAAGTGGGTTAATTTCAGCAATTGAACAATCTTTTTCAACAAAAACTTTGTAAAGACCTAGCATAAACTTAACAGCTTGACCTACTAGTTCTTTTGGAATATTAATAGCAAATGCTAAACGACGAGCTTGAAATCCTTGTAACCCAACAGCTGGGTCTACAACTACTTTAAAGATTTTTTCAGGAGTAGCTTCTGCAACTTCTTCAATTTCAGTACCGCCTTCTTCAGAAGCCATCATAACGACTCTTTCAGTAGCTCGGTCTAACACAAGTCCGATGTAGTATTCTTTTTTAATGTCGCAACCTTCTTCAATAAGTAAACGTTTAACTTCCTTACCTTCTGGTCCAGTTTGATGAGTGACTAAAGTCTTACCTAAAATCTCATCAGCATATGTACGAACCTCGTCTAGATTCTTGGCAACTTTTACACCGCCTGCTTTTCCGCGTCCACCAGCATGGATTTGGGCTTTTACCACATTAATCTGAGAGCCTAATTCCTTTGCTGCTTCGACTGCTTCTTCAACAGTAAAAGCTACCTTACCATTTGGAACAGCTACTCCATATTGTCTAAGGAGCTCTTTACCTTGATACTCATGGATATTCATTCTCTCTCCATCCTCCTATCAATTGCATGATTGCATGCTGTATTGAAAAATTCGTTAAGTTTTGGCAAACTCCTTTATCATTGTAACACTTTTTTCATAATTTGGGCGAGTAAAAAGAAAAACGTTAGTCGTTTTTCTTATAAGCACTGTGTGAAGTCGCTACCTTGTTTTAAAGTTAAACAAAAGTGGGGTTCTTTTGTTTGACGGAGCCAGTGCTCTTCTTTTCTTTGAATGCTGCCATTAATCACCGTCACAATACTCCACTAGTAAAAGTGGGAGTATCGTGACAGAACTATTTTTTAATCGTTCTCATCGTCATTTTGCTTTTCTTCAACATCTGGTGCTGTCCCTGTCAATGAATCATTACCGTAAGAAACATTGATACTTGGATGTTGAAACATCGAATAGGGTGGTGTCATTTTCTCTTCTACGACTTCACAATCCTTGCTATTTTTTACAAACCCTGTTGCTTCTAATGGGGCATTTTCTTCCTTAGCCCAATAATCTCCTGACATCATGGCAGGGTCAATGTTTTCATCCCATTCATCTAACGGCGTTTTCGGATTTGGCTCAAATTCACGCTTTTTTTTCATCTTTTCCACCGTCCTTTTTAACATTTGTGTCTTTTTTCTTTGTTAGCTTTTGTGTCATTTCCCTACTGACAGCATCCATTTCTAAGGTTGAGCGAAAAATACCAAATTCATGTGCAATTTCTTCTTTAAATTGTTGAACCAACTTCTCAGCTTCGGGAACAACTAAAAGGTTTCTCTTTTTCATCTCGACCTCCTTAACTCACTCATATGTTTATCATGCCCAATGTCTGAAGAAAAATTGAATTTCATACTGAATGATATAAGAAGAGACTTAGACATAAGGTTACATTTTACCTTTTGTCCAAGTCTCTAAGCAATGAGCGAAACCGCCACTTTCTATGGGCTCTGTTAAAGTTTAATATTGATAATGGGTATTAAAATAAAAGTTCCATAATTAAGGAGTCCTGTTTTAAGATATTGACTTCTTCAACGCACCCATTTGTTTAAGTACAATTATTCACAATATTAATTACTTCTAAAAAAAATTACTTTTCAACAAAACTGCAATGTCCTGAAATAACTTTTAATTCATTCTTATGTTTTTGCCAAACTCTTGTATAGTACATCTCATCTTCCCTATGTTGTCCAGCAATAATTGCTTGTACTTTAGCCTGTGTAATAGTAACAGCGACATCTTCTAATGGAATAACCTTTTGATTTAAAAATTTAATTTCAGTTATATTCACTATCCCTGACCGATGAGAATCAATGTCGTCTTCCTTGGTAACTATTTGTCCAAAGGGACTAACAAATGAAAGTTCATCACTGATGAGTTTTTCAAGATTTTCTAAATCCCCATTAACCATAGCGTTCCGTAATTTTTCTTCGTATTCGATAATTAAATCCTCTTCCATCTGAACTCCTCCTTAATAGGGTATTTTTTCAAACTAAGCTTGGTTAAGCTAGAAACATTTCGCACTGTTAAACTAATTCGTTGAAAAAAGGAGCCCTGTTTAAGTAATAAAACCAGTTAACTTAAGTGTATCACATTTTTCCTATTTTGTATTAAATCCCCTTTAAATATCCAGTCATCCATTGTGACTTCATTTCTTTAATATAACTAAAGAGACTTGGACAAAAGGTTGCTTTTTACCCTTTTGTCCAAGTCTCTTTACCTTTTGGTCCAGTCCCTTTATTTTGTCTTTGATGTATGTTGGTCAAGTTGGTAGACAAACGCAAATACTTCCGCAACGACGCTGTATAATTCAGTTGGTATGGTTTCATTTATTTCTAGCTTTGCTAATAGTTCGACCAGTGAACGGTCTTCTTGAATAGGTAAGTTATGCTTTTCGGCAAGTGCAATGATTTCATCGGCCACTATACCTTTTCCTTTGGCGATAACTTTCGGAGCGTCCTCTTTACCTTGGTTGTACTGAAGAGCAACAGCTTGTCTTTTCTTTGAATGGTCCATCTTCATATTTTAATATCCACCCCTTGATACGAGACTCTCGCTTGATAAGGATTTTTGACACCATTAGAAAGACTATTTTTTTCAATTGGTTGTACCTCTTTATCAACCGTTTTCCATGTAATCGTGGAGAGTTTATAATCCATTGAAAGTAACTTTTCTTTTAATACCGGGGTTAATCCTTCTAACAATAATGCAGGACGCACATGATCATTAAAAATGGTAATCGTGACAATTCTCTTTTGGATTTGAACATCAACAATCGTTTCATCTAGGCGCTCTAATTGAAGGTAGAATAAAATCCTACAGTGATTTTCATCAAATTGTCCATCTTCTGTTTTTTTCCCTTCCCACTGCATCGTAAGGTCTGTTTGAAAGCTTCCAAGTTGAAGCGGGATTTGAATCACTGTCTGTGGAAGAGAACTAGTTTGGTCTAAGGCCATGAGTTGAGTTCCTGTTACACGCAATAACAATGCTTCAGCTTTCTTTTGTAGAAGGAGATCTCCTTCTTGTGTTGCCATTTGAATGAGGAGTGGTTTCAGTTGTTCGGTTGCCATACTCGGTTTTCCTTCTGCTAACAACTGTTTAGATAACATGTTTTCATATTGGAAACCAAACATTCGTAATGCTTGGGCTAAAATAGCCGGAACCCCAGTTTGATTTGAGAGTAGTGTTTTATCACTAACCATTTGAGTAAATGCGAGTTGTTCGGTTTTGCTTAATGGTTGTTGAGCTAATGAAAGGATTTGTTTATTTGCCTGTTCAATCCTAACCGCTTCTTGAGAAGCATTTATTGTCGACGGTCCAACTGATATGTCTCTTTGTTTTGGAATATCATTTTGTGAAATCCCTGTTCTTTGTAGTAAAGAAAGAGCACCTTCTCTCACTGATTCGTTCGAAGAAATCAGTAAGGTTTGAAGTCGTTCTACCGGGGAAGGTAGCTCGTTTTTAACCGTCAGTTCCTTGATGACTTGTTGCAACTGATGTAAGAGTGGTTGCGTTTGATTCAGCTTTGAACTTTGTTGAACCATCGTCACCAGTTCTTGTAATTGATTTAATAAAGGCACATCTGTTTTCGTCTGATGAACAGCTTTTGCAATGTCAGCTGTAATTGGAAGGTTTTGTTGTAGTAATTGCTTGAGTACTTGTAAACCTTCCTGTTGCTTAAGTCCACTTTCCGACAATACCGTTTGAGCATTGGTGAGCAGTTCCTTTGTAAAAGGAATTTGTTCAGCAACGAAAAAACGAAGGATAGCATCCGATGATTTTGTATAATCGATTCCTAGTGCTTGAAGCAATGATTGGGCCGATGATTGTGGTAACACTTGTCCACTTGTTTTATTTGGTTGATGCCCCTCAATAATTTTTAATTTTGGGATTCCAGCATCAGACTGTACTTGAAACCAGTAGGATAAACCAGCTGTCAAACCTACTTCAAGTCTTGCTGTCACATTCATTGTTCCTAAAGTCAATAAGGCTAAATGATTAGGGAACAATCTTTTGACTTGTCCTTGGAATATCTGACCAGGACTTATATTTAATTGACGCGGCTGTGGGGAAGTGTTTTTTATAATTTCTCTTTGCTGTATAGATGAAAACATCTCTTCTCCCCCTTTTTCTTAGTTAAAACAATCGATTTTCGGTTAATTCCGTTATCGGACTAAAGCTTTTACGATGTTCTTCAATAATTCCATAAGTATGAATAGCTTTTAAATGGTCTTTCGTTCCATACCCCATGTTTCCTTCAAAACGGTATTGTGGAAATTTTTTGCCTAGGTTCTCCATGTATCTGTCTCTTGTTACTTTAGCAATAACTGAGCTTGCAGCAATACTAATACTTTTTTGGTCCCCTTTTATTATTGATGTTTGAGGAATAGCTAATGGTAGTTTCATAGCATCAACTAGTAAATGTTCTGGTTTGGTCTGTAACGCTTGAATGGCTTCACACATTGCTTTAATGGTAGCTTGATAGATATTAACATCATCAATCGTTTGCGCCGGAATTGAAGCAATTCCTACTGCTAAAGCCTTATCCATAATCACGTCATAAAAAGCATCTCTTTTAGCTTTTGTTAGTTTTTTTGAATCTGTTAAGCCTGGTAAATAAAAATCAACAGGAAGAATTACGGCAGCACTGACAACTGGACCTGCAAGTGGTCCTCGTCCCACTTCATCGACTCCTGCAATGTATGTAACACCTTGCGTGAAAAGTGTTTGTTCATATGTCATCATAGCTATAAAATCATCGTGTAACTCTTGTTCTTTTTGTTTTTGTTTTTCATAGCGCTCTACTAGCTTTTGAACCCCAAGTCTATCATCTAATTTTAGCTCTGCAACAAAATCAACACTCACCTCTTCTGAGAATAGGGAGGCCTCGATTTCTTTGATTGTCTTCATTGTTATTTCCACCTTTACTATGTATATCGGCACATTATATATTACTTTAAGTTATCAGGGATAGATGTTCAATCTAAAATAAAAAAAGCGACAAAGTCGCCCTTTTTTAATTGCTTACCTCCATCTATAAGGTAACCAGTTTTTTCTTCTTTCTTATCCGTAAAAAAGGACACGACAGGTCATCTATTGACCTTTTAGTGTCCTTTTAAGAAACTACATTTGCGGAACTTCTTCAAGCGTAATTCGACCTAATGTACCCGAACGTAACTCACGAAGAATGATTTCAGCCGCTTTATCATAGTCAATATAGCCCCCAGGTAGAAGGCATCCTCTTTTTTTACCAATCTCATCAAAAACTTCAATGCTTTGTTCCGGTAATTCATCAAGTTTATAACGTTCTTGTAATACTTCAGGGTAGTGTTCCTTCACAAAATTAATGACAAACAAAGCGATATCTTGGAAATCTAAGAGCTCGTCCTTTATTGCTCCGGTTGCCGCCAATCGGAACCCAATGCTTTGGTCCTCAAACTTCGGCCACAAAATACCTGGTGTATCAAGTAACTCTAACTCCTTACCAACCTTTATCCATTGTTGGCGCTTTGTAATCCCAGGTCGGTCTCCCGTCTGAGCCATTTTTTTAATCGCTAGTCGGTTGATTAACGTACTTTTTCCTACGTTTGGTATCCCAAGTATCATTGCTCGAATTGCACGAGGCTTCATTCCTCGCGATTTCATTTTATCAAGCATCGCTGAGGCTAACTCCTGACAAGCACCCGCAATCGCCGGTACACCTTTACCTGTCTGACTGTTAATTGACAATACTTTACTGCCTTTTGCTTCAAAAAAACGAACCCACTTTTCTGTTTCCCTTGGATCAGCTAAATCCGCTTTATTTAATAAAACCAATCGCGGCTTATGAGCCACGATTTCGTCGATCATTGGGTTCCTTGAAGACAATGGAACTCTTGCGTCTAGTAACTCAATAACCACATCTATTAGTTTTAACTTTTCTGTAACTTCTCGGCGTGCCTTGGCCATATGACCTGGAAACCATTGAATAGTCACGGTGTTAACCACCTACCTCGCAATACGTATTTCTGAGAACGGCCAAAATACAATATTGGCCTTTCCTACAACATCTTCTTCATTAATTAAACCAATATCTCTACTATCTAAGCTATGTTGACGATTATCGCCCATAACGAAAAGATATCCTTCTGGCACAATCATTTCATTTGTTACTTCTTCTAATGAAAAATCATATGTAAGCCTTCCGCCATTTAATTGCTCTTTTAACTCTTCTAAATAAGGCTCATCTAATGGCTCACCATTAATAAATAACATATCCTCTTTGTACACAATTGAATCTCCTGGTAATCCAATGACTCTTTTTATATAGTCTTTTTCTTCGTTTGCATGAAAAACAATAATATCAAATCGTTCTGGTTCTCCAATAGTGTAGCCGATTTTATTAACGATCATGCGGTCACTATGATTTAAGGTTGGCATCATCGATTGACCTTCTACTACAATGGGAGCAAATAAAAAAAATCGGATTACAACTGCAAGCAATAAAGCAATGATTAATGCTTTTGCCCATTCTAATGTTTCACTACTTTTTCCCCTTGCCATTCGAACTCCTCCAACTGTCTAAACTTTATATTAATCTATGCAGATTTTACTACTTTTCATGCAAAAAAAAGCAACATATGCTCTTTTTTAGAAGCGATGAGCGTTGTATTTTTTATTATAACAGGTTTTCTTCATAAATAAGGGCAAAAAAGGAGCTTGAATAAACAAGCCCCTCTTTCATTATCTTCGGATTTCTTTAATACGGGCGGCTTTACCACGTAGGTTACGTAGGTAGTAAAGTTTAGCACGACGTACTTTACCGCGACGCTTCACTTCGATCTTAGCGATTTTCGGTGAATGTAATGGGAATGTACGTTCAACACCTACACCGTAAGAGATTTTACGCGCAGTGAAAGTTTCACTTACACCAGTTCCTCGACGTTTGATTACAACACCTTCAAACACCTGAATACGTTCACGAGTACCCTCGATAACTTTCACGTGTACTAAAAGCGTGTCCCCAGGACGAAACTCAGGAAGATCAGAACGTAATTGCTCTTTTGTAATTTCACGGATAATGTTGTTCATCGTATAATTCCCCTCCTTCCAGACAGATGCTCTTTCCAGTATATCTGCAGCGGAACATCGTATTCAGGCCTAAGCCACAAAATGAATCATACCATAAATGGCATAGAAGAGCAAGTGCATTTCATAGAGTGAGTGCTTCTTTTCAGTTACTCTTGCAAAAGATCTGGTCTTCTCGTTTTAGTCCGTTCTAGCGCTTGTTCCCGACGCCATTCTTTGATTTTTTCATGGTGTCCTGATAGTAACACATCTGGGACCTTCATTCCTCTAAAATCTGCCGGTCTTGTGTATTGAGGATGTTCTAGTAACCCTGTGGAAAAAGAATCTGTAACCGCAGACGTTTCATTTCCAAGAACACCAGGTAACAACCGAGTCACACTATCGGTTATGACCATTGCACCAAGTTCTCCTCCGGTTAGAACATAGTCACCAATTGAAATTTCATCAGTGACTAAATACTCACGGATTCGTTCATCATAGCCTTCATAGTGACCACATAGTAAAATCAGATGCTCTTCCCTCGCTAATTCTTCTGCTTTTTTTTGGGTATAACGCTCTCCTTGTGGACAGAGAAGAATTACCCTTGGGTTTGCTTGTCCTCTTATATCATCAACTGCATCAAACAAAGGTTGTGGCATCAAAACCATCCCTGCTCCTCCACCGTAAGGATAGTCGTCTACTTTCTTATGTTTGCTTTCTGTATAGTCACGAAAATTTACGACTTGATAAGAGACAGCTCCTTTATCTTGTGCCTGTTTAAGCATAGACGTACCGAATACACCAGAAAACATCTCTGGGAAAAGCGTTAAAATATCAATTCTCATAATAAACCCTCAAGTAAGTGAATTTTAACTATCTTTTGTTTTACATCCACTTCTTTTACGACAGAGTCAATGTAAGGAATTAAAATATCTTTTCCCCCTGATTTACTTTGAATGACCCACACATCATTGGCACCTGGAGATAAAATCTCTTTTATTTTCCCCAACTCTTCGCCTTCTTCTGTAAACACTACACATCCAATAATCTCATGATAGTAGTATTCGTGCTCATCTAACTCTCCTAATTCACTTTCTTCTACTTTTAAGAGTCCACCTTTAAAAGGCTCTACTTGACTAATATTGTGATATTCTTCGAACTGAAGGAGGTCAAAATTTTTATGTTTTCTATGAGCTGATACAGTAACTCGTATGAGGTCCTTTGTTGTTTTACTGCCAGGAGGTTCAATATATAACCTTTTCCCTACCTCAAACCGTTCTTCTTCAAAATCAGTGGTGGAAATGACTCTAATTTCTCCACGGATGCCATGTGTATTTACTATTTTTCCTACCCTATACCAATTCGTCATCATTTACCCTACCTTCACGTATTTCATGGACAATGCCATCTTTAATAATGATTTCAGATTGTGCCAACATAGTGTCCCAGTGGTCGCCTTTTCTAATATCACAAACGGTTTCAACCGTGCCATCTTTTAGTTCTGTTCCTAGCTCTAGTTTATGGAGTTGATGGCGTTTAAAATCAACGGATTGAAGCTTTTCTTCCCTCTGTCTAATTTCTTCTTTAAAGCTCTTTCGTATTTGTCTTTGTCTTTCTTGGTTGCTGGTATGCTGTTTTTGATTTTTTTGGAGTTGGAATGTTAACTGCTCCAATTCTTTTATGTATTGTTCCTCTTCCTCTGCTAATTGCTTGAGTAAGAGTTGTTTTCGTTTTTCAGTAAGAACTTGCTTTACAATGACCGTTTTAATGATTTTCATCATACACCTCAATTAGTCCGTCGTCATTCTTCCACTATTTTACCTGAATAGATAAAGACGGGACAAGTAGAAGTATTTTTAAAAAGAAACTCTACGTATGGTAGTTGGTCATCTATTAGTCTTATACTCCCCATCATAAAGTAGGATATATGCTATAAAATTTAGAAAAAAGCATAAACCGAGGGCACTGAAAAAGTTCGTTTTTTACTTTTACAGTGCCCTCGAAGCAATGAGCTTAACCGTTGCTATTTTTAAAGGCCTGTTACGAGTGCGTTTCTCGTAGCAGGCGGGCAACGAGTGGAGCCATTGCAACCATAATCAAAGGCATTGAAAAAGTTGGTTTGTACTTTTTCAGTGGCCTCGCATAAACCGTACTTTTCAGTAATTTTACATTACAAAAAAAGAGAGGCAATAGCCCCTCTTTTTTACTCAACAATATCTAAACGAACTCGTTTGTTTTCGTTAAGAGCTGCTGCATGTACGACAGAACGAATTGCTTTCGCAACACGACCTTGCTTTCCAATGACCTTGCCCATATCATCAGCATGGACTGAAAGCTTGACTATCATACCTTTTTCATCTTCAATTTCTTTCACATTCACATCATCGGGATAATCAACAAGAGCTTTTGTGATATGTTCAATTAACTCTTTCATTGCATTCCCTTCCAATCCTTATCCGTAGTTACGAATTATTTTTGGTTTTTTGCATTGTGAAGCTTTTCCATTAAACCTTGTTTCGAAAAAAGATTACGAACTGTGTCAGAAGGTTTTGCACCTTTTAACATCCAGTCTAACGCACGTTCTTCTTTAAGGTTAACTTGAGCTGGTTGAGTAACTGGGTTATATGTTCCAATTTCCTCAATAAAGCGACCGTCACGCGGAGCGCGAGAATCTGCTACTACTACACGATAGAATGGGGACTTTTTAGATCCCATACGTTTTAAACGAATTTTAACTGCCATTCGTTGTACACCTCCAAATGATTTCACAATAATTTATATTATAGTAATTTTCTCTAGCTTTCAACTAGGAAAAATGAATAACTAACATTTACCTTACCTTACATAAACGGAAACTTCATTCCGCCTTTTCCTTTTTTCTTGCCTTTTCCTTTGGTCATCCCCGTCATTTGCTTCATCATTTTCTTCATGTCTTCAAACTGCTTAAGGAGACGGTTAACATCTTGAATTGTTGTTCCACTACCTTTTGCAATTCTACGTCGTCGGCTTGCGTTAATAAGACTTGGCTCTTGTTTTTCAGCCTTTGTCATAGAGCGAACGATTGCTTCGACACGATTGATTTGCTTATCATCGACTTGGAGATTCTTCAGGTTTTTGTTTTTGCCCATCCCTGGCATCATCCCTAAAAGTTCATCTAGGGGACCCATACTTCGAACTTGGTCAAGCTGTTCAAGAAAATCCTCAAATGTAAAATCCATGTTACGCATTTTCTTTTCAAGTTCGCGTGCCTTTTCTTCATCTACATTAGCTTGTGCTTTTTCAATGAGGGTTAAGACATCGCCCATCCCAAGAATTCGGGAAGCCATTCGTTCTGGATGGAACGGTTCAAGCTGGTCAACCTTTTCTCCCATACCCGCAAACTTAATTGGTGTGTTTGTGACTGCTTTAACAGATAATGCAGCACCACCCCGTGTATCTCCATCAAGTTTTGTTAAGACAACACCTGTAATGTCAAGTTGCTCATTAAAGCTTTCTGCAACATTCACTGCGTCTTGACCAGTCATTGCATCAACAACAAGGAGTATTTCATCAGGTTTTGTTAATTCTTTGATTTGCTGCAATTCGCCCATGAGCTCTTCATCAATATGTAGCCGACCGGCTGTATCAATAATGAGATAGTCATGATGCTCTTCTTTCGCTTTGGCTAGAGCTTGCTCAGCAATCGTAACAGGACTTTCCTTATCACCTAATGAGAAAACTGGCATATTAAGCTGTTTCCCTAAGGTTTCAAGCTGCTTAATTGCAGCAGGGCGATAAATATCAGCCGCTACTAGCATCGGATTGCGATTATGCTTCTTGCGAAGGTGATTGGCAAGCTTAGCTGTTGTCGTTGTTTTTCCTGCCCCTTGCAATCCGACCATCATAACAACAGTTGGTGCTTTTGGAGCAACGGCAATTTTACTTTGCTCACCGCCCATTAAGGCAGTTAGCTCTTCATTAACAACTTTTATAACTTGTTGTCCTGGAGTTAAACTTTTTAGTACTTCTTGACCTATTGCTCGCTCTTTCACTTTTGCAATAAAGTCTTTCACGACTTTAAAGTTTACGTCGGCTTCAAGAAGCGCCAGACGAACTTCTCGCATCATTTCTTTTACATCGGCTTCGGAAACTTTCCCTTTGCCACGAATCTTTTGCATCGTACTTTGCAGGCGTTCAGCTAATCCTTCAAATGCCAATTCCGATCGCCTCCTATTCGAGTTTTTCTAGAGACTCTATCAGTGCAATGATTTCTTCCGGAGTTGCTTCCTTCTGTTGCACAGTCATTTTTAAGCTAGCTAGTAATTCATTTCGTTGTTCGAATTTTCCTAGCAACGATAACTTGGTTTCATACTCTTCTAACAGAGACTCAGTTCTCTTTATGTTATCATAAACAGCTTGTCGACTGATTTCAAACTCCTCGGCAATTTCACCTAGGGACAGGTCATCTAAATAATACAAAGACATATACTTACTTTGTTTTTCTGTTAAAAGAGATTGATAAAAGTCGAACAAATAGTTCATCCTCAATGCTTTCTCTAACACAGGACCACCCCTTGTTAAGTGAATTCCCTTTACAAGATACAATCTTACAACAATCAAAAACAACTGTCAAGTTTTTATCTTACTTAGAATCCTGCCAAGTATATTTGGAGAGGACAAATACCCATAAGCTCTCCTGTTCTTCCGTTGCCATAGTCTAATCTCGGCAGGAGGCTTAGTTGTTCTTACTCTACTCCAGCCTTGCTCTCTCACCCTTCTTAAATGGTTCCATCAAGAAAAACGGATGTTTTTCTTCCTTTCTTTTAAGGAGGGGAGGCGGCAGCTCTCTTTTGGTGAAAATGTGTGCCTCTAGTTAATAATCGTTACCCGCTCGATTCTTTTTCACGCCTCTCCGGTAACGATTATTCCTTTTCGTTACCCACTCAACCCTTTTTCACGCCTCTTCGGTAACAGTAAGGCTCTTTTATGAATTGAATTCAAAAGAAAAACGTCCGAGTTTCCACCCGAACGTCTTAACCACGAATTTAAGTCTCTTTTTCCGTTTCTTCTTCCTCTTCAGCGGCTTCAAGAATATCTTTGAATAAACCATACACAAATTGCTCTGCATCAAATGGTTGAAGGTCGTCCATTTGTTCACCCAGTCCAACAAATTTTACTGGAATGTCTAATTCATTTCGAATGGCTAGAACGATTCCACCCTTGGCTGTACCGTCTAATTTCGTTAACACAATTCCTGATACATCTGTCGCTTCACCAAATGTTTTTGCTTGAGTCATAGCATTTTGTCCAGTTGTCGCATCTAGGACAAGAAGTACTTCATGAGGGGCACCTGGAATTTCTCGTTCAATCACTTTTTTAACCTTCTCAAGCTCTTTCATTAAATTCACTTTGTTTTGAAGACGTCCGGCTGTGTCACATAACAACACATCAACTTCTCTCGATTTAGCGGCTTGGACGGCGTCAAACATCACGGCTGCTGGGTCACTGCCCGCTTGTTGTTTAATGACATCGACTCCTACACGCTCACCCCACACTTCAAGTTGTTCAATCGCACCTGCTCTAAACGTGTCTCCTGCTGCAAGAAGTACTTTTTTGCCTTCTTCTTTTAACATGTGCGCCATCTTTCCGATAGTAGTCGTTTTCCCAACTCCGTTTACACCAACAAATAAAATTACAGTCATACCTTCTTGCATGTTTAGACTTGTATCATCGCCATCTTTTTCGAGTAGGCCGGCTAGTTTTTCAGATATAACGGGCTGGATGTCTTCTGTGTTTTTTATATTTTTTAGTTTCACTTCATCTTTAATTTCATCAATTAATTCCATGACCGTGGCGACGCCAACATCAGAGCTAATTAATAGCTCTTCTAGCTCTTCAAAAAAATCTTCATCAACCGTACGATATCGGGCAACTAATTGATTCATTTTTCCTACAAACGAATCTCTTGTCTTTTCTAAACCAGATTTAAACTTGTCTGTTACCGTATCTGTTTGTTGTGTAATCTTTTCCTTTAGCTTCTTAAAAAAACTCATCGTTTCGCCTCCAACATATTATGAACTTTCTACAAATTCCTTTGAATCTTCTAATCGAACAGAAACCATACGAGATACACCTGACTCTTGCATGGTTACACCATACAGAGCATCGGCTTCTTCCATTGTACCTTTTCGGTGAGTAATAACAATAAATTGTGTCTCTCCACTAAATACCTTTAAATATCGAGCAAATCGACTTACATTCGCTTCGTCTAAAGCAGCTTCCACCTCATCAAGTACACAGAATGGAACTGGTCTTACTTTGAGTATCGCAAATAGTAAGGCGATTGCTGTAAGAGCTCGTTCTCCCCCAGATAACAACGCAAGATGCTGTAACTTTTTTCCTGGAGGTCTCGCTAGAATATCAACCCCTGTGGATAATAAGTTTTCTGGGTCTGTAAGCACTAAATCAGCCTCACCGCCACCGAAGAGTTCTTTAAAGACCACTTGAAAATGGGCTTTAATTTGCTCAAATGATTCACTAAAGCGCTTAGACATCTCTTCATCCATTTCTTTGATAACGGAGTAAAGCGTATTTTTGGCGTCTACTAAATCCTGTTGCTGAGCTTGTAAAAATTGAAACCTTTCGTTGACTCTTTCATATTCTTCAATTGCCCCTAAGTTTACGGTACCTAGCTCCTCGATCGCAAGTTTTATCAGCTTTACTTTCGTTCGTGCTTCTTCAATCGGCATCATAAGTGGAAATTGCTCTTTAGCAAGTTCATAGCTTAGCTCATATTCTTCACGTAACATCGTCAGTCGGTTATCTAACTCCACATCAAGACGTGTTACTTTCACTTCTTTTTCATGCATTTCATTCACAACTAGCTTTAAATGACTTTTTGAACGTTTGCCCTCTTGTTCAAGTACTGATATTTCTTGTTCTATTTTTCGTCGTTCTTCTCGCTTGTCACGAATAATAGAGAGCAATTCATCTTTTTTCTTCCGGTGTCGGTCAATTTTTTCATCAATTGTTTCTTCACCTGAAGAATTCTTTGAGGCTTCATTCTCTAATAACCAGAAATTCTCTTCTGTCTCTTGCAAGTTTTCTTTGAGGATTCTCTCTTCCTCACGTAATCGCTCGACAGTTTGAGTCTGGTTTGCTAAGCGTTCCTCTTCTTTTGCCAACTCTATCTTCATATTCATCACTTCAGCCTGAAGCGTTTCTTTTGAAGATTGTTGAGATTTACGTTTTTCTTCAATGTCTTCTACTTGATGTTCAAGCTGTTCTGCTTTATGTGTTAATTGAATGGCAACCTCTTTAAGTTCATGAAGTCGCTCTTCTAATCGTTTCATTTCTTGTCTATAGCTAGTTTGTTCACGGTCAAATAAGGCGAGTCTTTCATTTATGTTCTTCTCTTCTAGTTCAACTTCACGTAATTTTGACTTTTGTTGTTGTTCTGTATTTCTTGCTTGTTCCCCTTGCTCTCTAAGTTGTTCAAGTTCTTCTTCATTGGCTTGAACCGTCTGTTTAAGTTGTTTTACTACACCCTCAAGCTTGGTTGTCGTTTCCTCCATCGATGCAAGCTTTTCCGACAAACCTTCTAATTCTCGCTGTCTTCCAAGTAATGGGGTCGTATTTTTTTTAACAGAACCCCCAGTCATTGCTCCTCCCGGGTTAATCACATCGCCTTCAGTTGTGACAATTCGATGCTTGTACCCAGTGATTCGTGCGATTTCATTTGCGCCTTCTAGTGATGAAGCAATAAGCACATGACCTAGAAGATTAGACATCACTTGTTCGTATGTTTTTTCATAGGTTACAAGTTCTGATGCGACACCAACAAATTCACGATGTCCTTGAATGGACTGAAGTACATGAGGTGAGATAGATCTGCCCTTAATAACAGGTAATGGCAAAAACGTAGATCGGCCATATCTATTTTTCTTTAAAAATTGAATGGCTTGACGTGCAGATGCTTCACTATTTACGACAACATGTTGTGTTGCCCCACCTAACGCGATTTCAATCGCTGTTTCATATTGTTTTGGTACACTAATTAATTCAGCGATGGCTCCGATAATTCCGGATAATTGATTTCCTCTAGCTTTTAAAACTTCTTTAACGCCTTGGAAAAAGCCAGAAAAGTCTGTTTGCATCTCTTCTAATACTTCTTTTCTTGACCGAACTTGTTGCAATAGATGGTACGCTTCATATAGTTGCGTTTGCTTCTTTTGGTACTCATTCTTTTGTTGTTCAAGCTTGACTTGCATCGATCTGAATTTTGAAACCTTTTCTTCGAGGTCCTTGCTTTTTTGTTGAACGAGCTTCACTAGTTTTTCTTTTTCTTCACTAATGCTTTGTCTTGACTGAAGTAAGCCTTCGTTGTTTTCAATTAGTCGTTCACTTTTGATTTTTGTTTGTTGCAGTTGCTCTTCAACATACCGATTTTCATTCCGTGTAGAGGCTTGCTCATTTAACACCTCTATGTAATCTGACTTCAGTCGGTCTAGTTCCTTCTCTAAATCTTCAGCTGCAACACTTAAGTTTTGTTGTTTGGAGTTCATGTCGTTTTTTAAGTTGAGAACTAGCGCTTCTATCTGCTGTAATTTTTCTTGTTCTTTAGATAAAAGTTGTTGATAGTTTCCTTTTTTTGCTTTTAACTCTTCTACTTGCTTTACAAGTTGTTCTCTATTCGCTGAGAAGTTTTTCTTTCTCTCTTTGAGAACTTCTTTTTGCCCTTCACTCTTTTCAAGCTCTGCACTAATCTCTAAAAGGATGTCTTGATTCTCATTCATACCCTCATCTAGTTCTTTCATGGCTGTTCTCATCAAATCAATTTCTTGTTCGGATTTAGCTACTTCTTGAGAGAGAGAATTATGCTGTTGTTCAAGTCGTTCAATGGTTTGCTTTTGTTCCGTCCAATCATGATGTAAGTCCGTTATTTCTTGAACAATTAATGCAACATCAACCTTTTGGAGCTCTTCCTTTTTTTCTAAAAAATCTTTAGCAATGGAAGCTTGTATTTGTAATGGTTCCACCTGGCCTTCAAGCTCATGAATAATATCTTCTACACGGTATAAATTTTCTTGAGTTTCGGCTAATTTTCGTTCCGCTTTTATTTTTCTTGTTTTATACTTTAGAACTCCTGCAGCCTCCTCAAAAATCACACGGCGGTCTTCTCCTTTACTACTAAGGATTTCCTCGACCTTTCCTTGTCCAATAATTGAGTATGCTTCTTTTCCTAATCCGGAATCTAGAAATAGATCAACAATATCTTTTAGTCGGCATGATTGCTTATTGATAAAATACTCACTATCGCCCGTACGGTATACCCGTCGAGTGATACTTACTTCCGTATAATCTATTGGTATATATTGGTCCTCATTATCTAAAACAAGGGATATTTCTGCAAAATTTAACGGTTTACGAGAATCACTACCGGCAAAGATGATGTCCTCCATTTTAGAGCCACGTAATGATTTAGCTGATTGTTCACCTAAAACCCAGCGAACGCCGTCAGAAATATTACTTTTCCCACTTCCATTCGGGCCAACAACAGCCGTAACCCCTTTATCAAATTCTATTGTCATTCGTTCAGCGAATGATTTAAAACCAATGACCTCTAATCGCTTGAGGAACATCCTTTTTTCCTCCCTACCTTGTAATCCTAACTAACCTATTTTATCATATAAAGGAGTAAAGAAAAACGTTATCTCAATGAGTTACTACAAAATAGAAAGGGTGAGTAGCATTGGATTTAACAGTGAAAACGGAAGAAAACCTCTATTATATGATTGAAGAAATTAAAAAAAAGCTTCAAGTCGTTAATGGTGGCGCTATTCGACCAGAAGGATTTGATGTCAAACATTATGATGATATTCATGATATCTATTCGATGGTTATGCGTCAAAACAGTGTCTCGGTACGTGAGCTTGATGCGATTATTACTGAATTAAGTAAACTTCGTAAAGTATAATTACTGTAAAAAGATTTGTTTAGCTCTTGTCCTCATTCCTCAATTCATCTCATGTTTCTATTCTATTTAAGATAAATCCTACATAGATTAGAGAAGCATAATTAAAGAGAGGGATGGGACATGTTAAACTCAAATTTAGAAATAAGCGTATGGGAAGAACATCAATTTTGGTTAGAAATCCTTGAAGACCATGCTCATTTTATTCATGATTTTCTTGCCCCTTCAGAAACCAAATGGATTGATATGGCAAAGCAGTATATCACGAGTTTTCAACAGCTTCAACAGCAACTTCAAACCATCCCATCAACGTCTCCACTTGATTCTAACGAAATGATACAGATTGCTCACCTAATTGAGCCTTATGCTCTAGGGTATTATAAGTTTGAAGGGCATATCCAACAACTCCGAGTTTTTAATGAAGTAAATCTTAATTTACCCCCAACTTATTTAAATGGAACGTTAAATGAAAATGAAGAATATTTGCGTCTTCTCTCGTATTATAAAGAAGGAAAAAATCCTCCCTTATTACGATTAGATGCGTTAATGGATTTATGGCTCGAAGACCAAGTGGGTCATGCGGCCTTACTCGTTCGCGCTCTTGATGGCGTTGAACTTGCTCTGGTTCAAAAGACTGAACTCTACAAGCAACAGTTCCAAGCTCATATGTTAAAAAACAAATCTATCAAAAGCTATCTTCGTTTTATTCCAAGTGGGTCACCCATTGAACAACGCTTTGCAAAAGAAGTGGCTCAATCTGTGCATGATTTAAATGAGTTTGTACTCTCAATCGTTACACTGTTTAAAAGTGATTCTGTATTAAACCAAACAAACCTACGATTTCTAGAGCACCATTTTCCTGAGTCTTGTTATTTCTTACGAAAGCTTATTTTATATGTGCCAGATATCCAGATTTCCCCATGTGCCTTACAAAAACCCTCGTTTCGATAAAAAAAGCGACAAAGTCGCCCTTTTTTAGAAGCAAGGAGCGTAGCTACTGCCTTTTTTAAAGTGTTTTACAAGTGCCTTTCTTGTAAAACACGCGCAGTGTGCGAAGCCCTTGCTCTCCCCTGAGTCTTCCTGCAGGGTTTCTATGAATTTCTAAAATTTTTTAGATAGATACATCGATAAAAACAATAAACAAACCCACAATGTGATTGTCCATTGTGGGTTTGTTCTATTGAATCTCTTCACTTAATTTTAATAACGCTTGTTGTGCCGCATGTTGTTCTGCCTCTTTTTTGGATCGCCCGATTCCAACACCTAGGATTTGTTGATTTAATAATACCTCCGAGACAAATTCCCGGCTATGCGCAGGGCCTCGTTCTTGTACAATTTCATATTGTATTTGACCAATATTATCTCGTTGAACAAACTCTTGAAGTTGACTCTTGAAATCCATCATATGAGAAAAAGCACCATCGTTGATTTTAGGGTAAATGGTCCGATTTAAGAAATCGTAAACAGCATCCAAATCATGATCAAGGTATAATGCACCAATAAACGACTCAAAAATATCAGCTAATAGAGCAGGGCGACGTCTACCACCAGTCATTTCTTCTCCTTTTCCAAGAAGAACTAGTTTACCGAACCCTAACTCGCTCGCCATATTGGCTAACGAAGCTTCACAAACAATCGCAGCTCTAAGCTTCGTCATATCTCCTTCTGTCATTGCCTCATAATTTTTGTATAAATATTGTGATACTGCTAATTCCAAGACAGCATCTCCTAAAAATTCTAACCTTTCATTATCCTTGCAAGAATTAATACGATGCTCATTCACATAGGATGAATGGGTAAATGATTGGACTAGTAATTTATGGTCATGAAACGTAACTTCAAGGTCAGCCTCAAGTTGTCTGAAATTTTCTTTTTGGGCTTCTGTTAGCGTCACTTTTTTAGATTTGTGCTTTCGGTCATATTGACCAGGGACATAGCGTTTGCGATAGTTTCTTGAAGAGTGTGGCATGTAAACCGAACCTTTCAATTCAAATTTTCTTAAGAAAAACCGCAAAGCGGTCTTTGATTACTTGCGATGTGCGAAGTCACTGCCTTCTTTTGAAAAAGTGCTTTAGTACGAGCAGTGAGCGAAACCATCGCCCCTCCTAAACATGCTTACAAGACATCTATGTCTATGAGCATGCATTATTTTTCATTTAATCAAAACGACAAAGGCGCTTTTATTAAATGAAAGCAAGTCCCACCTTCGTGCATGGGACTTGCCCCATATACCCCATATGGGAATAATATCAAACTATTGTTGGCTTTCTATGTAGCTCACTACATCTTGTACCGTTGAGATTTTTTCTGCGTCCTCATCAGAGATTTCTAAGTCAAACTCGTCTTCTAACTCCATAACTAGTTCAACTACGTCTAATGAATCAGCTCCTAAATCATCCTTGAAAGAAGATTCTAGCTTTACTTCTGCTTCCTCTACTCCTAGTCGGTCAACAATGATTTTTGTAACACGCGTTAAAGTTTCTGCCATCTCCCATTCACCTCCTCTCAAAGGTTGGATAATTTGTCTAGCTCCCCTTCTGACATTATAGGGGATTTTCTTGGAAATATCTATACTTTATGGCATAACCATCCCACCGTCAACATGAAGGGTTTGACCCGTCATATAAGCTGCATCTTCTGAGGCAAGAAAACGGATGACACGAGCAATATGTTCTGGTTGTCCGAGAGTGCCTAATGGAATCTGTTTTAGTAACTCTGTTTTTACATCTTCCGGTAATTGATCCGTCATATCTGTTTCAATAAACCCAGGCGCAATAGCATTAACTTGGATGTTTCGGTTTGCTAACTCTCGAGCTAAAGATTTGGTTAATCCAATAACTCCCGCTTTAGCTGCTACATAATTCGCTTGACCCGCGTTTCCTAACACACCGACTACAGATGCTACATTAATGATTTTTCCAGAACGTTGTTTCATCATTTGACGCATCACTGCTTTTGAACATAAAAATACACCTTTTAGATTGGTATTAATAACGGCATCCCAATCTTCTTCTTTCATTCGCATCACTAATGTATCTCGAGTAATTCCTGCATTATTTACTAGTATATCCAAAGAACCAAAAGTTGAAATCACTTCTTTTACCATTGCTTGAACATCTTCACTGTTTGCGACATCTGCTTGAATGGCAAATCCATCGACACCAAGCTCTTTAATTTCTGCAACAACCGCTTCTGCTTTTGCCTGACTACCAGCGTAATTTACGACAACATTAGCTCCTTGTTTGGCTAATTCTAATGCCACAGAGCGACCAATTCCGCGAGAGGCCCCGGTTACTAAAGCTGTTTTTCCTTGTAACATAGTAATCACCTTCCTTCAATGAATTTTTGTAATGATTCACTATCGCTTATTGAAAACACATTCACTCGACGCTGTACTTTTCTCACCAGTCCACTAAGTACGTTTCCTGCCCCTATTTCAACAAAAGTGTCTACTCCTAGGTCAAGCATTTTTCGAACGCTGTCCTCCCATAACACAGGAGAATATACTTGTTCTACTAGTTTTTCTTTTATATCTGTTGCAAATGTAATCTCAGATGCTGTCACATTTGCAATCACTGGAACAGTGGCATCATTAATGGTAACAGATTGAAGCACATCGCTAAGTTTTTCTGCAGCAGGTTTCATTAAACTTGAATGAAAAGGCCCACTTACTTGAAGAGGAATGACTCTCTTTGCTCCATTTTCTTTCGCTTTTGCTGAAGCCGCTTCGACACCCTCTGCCGTTCCACTAATAACAATTTGTCCAGGACAATTTAAGTTCGCCAATTCTACACTAGCGACAGAATTACTTACTTCTTCCGTAATTCCCTGTAAGTCCTCACGTTCCATTCCAAGGATGGCTGCCATTGCTCCTTCACCTGTTGGAACCGCTTCTTCCATAAACAAACCTCGTTGACGAACGGTATACACGGCATCTGAATAAGTGAGAGCATTGGCACAAACAAGAGCACTATATTCACCTAGGCTGTGACCCGCTACATAATCAGGTGTAATGTCGTAGGATTGCAATGCTGTTAAAACCGCTGTACTCATCGTAAGTAACGCAGGTTGGGTATGTTCTGTTCGTTTTAGGTCATCTTCAGGCCCATTAAAAATAATATCGGATAATGAATACCCTAATCTTTCATCTGCTTGTGCAAAAATGGCCGCGACTTTTTCATTTTCAGAGGCGAGTTGTTTTCCCATTCCAACAAACTGTGAGCCTTGTCCTGGAAAGATAAATGCAGTTTTCCCCATTGTTATTCTCCTTTACTGTTATACTTAGCTACTTCATTTTTTATCGTGGTTATGACTTGCTCATCCACCATTTCCTTTGCTTGCAGGATGGTGTTATAAAATGCTTTTTCATCAGAAGAACCATGTGATTTAATGACGGGAGCCTTTAAACCAAATAGGGCTGCTCCTCCATATTCTGTATAATCCATCGTTTTCTTAATTCGCAAAAAGCTAGGTTTAAGCATACCTGCTAGTACTTTAGAAAAGAATGTACTCGTTAATTCTCGTTTAATGAGAGAGAATAACGTTTTTCCTGCTCCCTCTGTTGATTTCAAAACGAGATTTCCAGAGAAACCATCACACACAACGACATCTGCTACACCTTCCAATAAATCTCTCGCTTCTATATTACCAAGGAAATAATAATCGCCTTCTTGAAGGAGAGGGAAAGTTTGTTTCATCAGCTCGTTGCCTTTCCCTTCTTCTGTTCCAACATTTAGGAGACCGACTCTTGGTTTTCTTACTTTACGAACCATTTTCATATAAATGTTACCCATAATTGCATATTGAAGTAGGTGTTCTGGCTTAGCGTCCATATTAGCTCCAACATCTAATAACAGAAATCCTTCACCATTTAATGTTGGCAACATTGGCGCAAGTGCTGGTCGGTCAATTCCATTGATTCTTCCAATCAACAAAAGTCCTGCAGTCATTAATGCTCCTGTATTCCCCGCTGAAACACAGGCATCTGCTCGACCTTCTTTTACTTCTTTTACCGTTAAGACCATAGAAGCATTTTTCTTACGTCGAACTGCTGTTGTCGGTACATCTTCATCTTCTATCATTTCATCCGTATGTATAATTGTAATTCTCGTTTCATCGCTTAGGTATTTGCGAATCTCTTCTTCTTTTCCAACTAGGGTAATTTCCAAGTTAGGAAATTTCTTTATTGCGTTAATAGCAGCTTCCACTGGTGCTTTCGGAGCCTTTTCTCCTCCCATTACATCAATTGCAATTCTCATGATAGAGCTATTCATCTCCAGTACAATTTAATTTCAGATGATTTTAGATTCCTTACAATCATCTATTATTCTTTTTTGAACGAAACATAATAAATTGACCTGAAAATACAGGTTCCTGTTCAACAAAGCTATTCACTTCAACAATCGTCCGTTCTTTGTCTAATTTATTTACTTTTGCCTTTGCAATAACTCTTTCATTTACTTTTACTTGGCGAGTAAACCGAATGGTGGCTTTAGCTGTTAAAGCCATTTCATCATCAATGATGGCAACCGCTAAAGAATTGGCTTGAGCGAACAAATGATGTCCTCTAGCGATTTGAGTCCGTGAAAAAACATGTTCAGGACCAATATCAAGTATTGAAATCGCACTATGGTCAAGGTCCAGGTCGATGATTTCTCCGATTACCTCTTCGATCGGCAATGCTCGTACCTCATCAAGCTTTGTTTTTGCAACATCCTTTATTCGCTCTCTCAACTCCGGTATAGAAAGCTCCATTCGGTCCAAACGAATGGTCTGGACACTTACCGAAAATTGTTTTGCTAATGCTTCATCCGTCACAAAAGGATTGGTTTCAATTAATTCCTTAAGTAACGTTTGACGTTCTTTTTTCGACCGTTTCATTCTATCCACCATCCACATCTATGACTAGGTACTAAGAGTAGTATATATTTCATTTTTTTAGATTTCAATAGCTTAATCTAGTTTTTCTCCATCAAATACGCCATTTTCTTTTAAATAATTCCTTATTAATGCCCATGAACCGTCCTCCCAAAACGCCTTTGTTCGCACGAGTTCGCTCGCATCCTGTCTGGCTACCTCTAAAGTTCTGAAATCATGAACGATGTCACCTAATTTAAAATGTGGAAGACCACTTTGCTTTTGCCCGAAAAAGTCTCCAGGTCCCCGTAACTCTAAATCTTTTTCTGACAACACAAAGCCATCATTGGTTTCCGTCATGATTTTCATTCGTTCTTTTCCAACTTCTGATTTCGGGTCAGCCAATAAAATACAATAGGATTGGAACTCCCCACGTCCCACACGACCTCGTAGCTGGTGAAGTTGCGAAAGGCCAAATCGTTCTGCATCATAAATGACCATAATTGAGGCATTAGGAACATTTACGCCGACTTCAACTACTGTCGTCGATACGAGAATTTGAGTTGTATTGGTACTAAAATCCTCCATTACTTCATCTTTCTCGGTTGAAGATAATCTTCCATGCATTAAACCAACTTTATAGTTTTGATAGTGACTTTGAAGAATAGCGTGGACGTCAATTGCATTTTGAACATCTAGTTTCTCCGATTCTTCGATTAGAGGACAAATAACATAAGCCTGTCTTCCTTTTTGCAATTCCTTTTGAATAAAGTTTAAAACACGGTCTAACTGATTATGCTTTGCCCAGTACGTTTCTATTTGTTTTCTTCCTGCAGGAAGCTCGTCTATTACAGAAACATCCATATCACCAAATACCGAAATTGCTAACGTTCGTGGAATAGGTGTTGCGGTCATGAATAAGACATCAGGGTGTTCGCCTTTATCTCGAAGTACCCTGCGCTGTTCCACACCAAAGCGATGTTGTTCATCTGTGATAACTAGTCCTAATTTGTGAAAAATGACTTCCTCTTGAATAAGAGCATGGGTTCCCACAATCATTTGGATTTCGCCAGTTGCTAGTTTTTCTAAACGCTCACGTCGCTTTTTTCCTTTGACTGAACTTGTTAATAATGTAACGGAAACTCCAAACGGTTCTAACAGTTCAGTTAATGAATCTAAGTGTTGTTCAGCTAGTATTTCTGTTGGTACCATCAATGCAGCTTGAGCCCCAGAAGAAATGACGGCATACATACAAACAGCTGCAACCGCTGTTTTACCTGAGCCAACATCCCCTTGCAACAACCTGTTCATTCGAAGAGGGGACGAGATATCCTGTAAGATTTCAGAAACCACACGTTTTTGTGCTTTAGTTAGTTCAAAGGGCAACGAATCTATAAAAGCATCCACTTTGTTCATATCAATATCATAAGATATTCCTGATGCTTGTTCTCTTGACATTTTACGGAATGCTTGCATCTTTAACTGAAATAATAAAAACTCTTCATACACCATACGTCGACGAGCTTGCTTCACATGAACAGATTCCTTCGGATAGTGAAGCGTGATTATAGCATCTCTTCGAGGCATTAATTTGTATTTATCCAACACATCAACTGGCAACCATTCTGGAATAGCGTCCCCATGTTGTTTTATCGCTTCATATATTAATTTTCGCAACTGTTTCACCGTTAGTTTTCCTGCTACTGAGTATACTGGGGATAATTCATTACTATTCTGTAATCCTAGTTTATATTCACTTACTGTTACGGTTAATCGATGCTGATCCCATTTCCCTGTTAACGTAATGGTTTCTCCTAATTTCATTTGATTTTTGACATAGGACCGATTAAAAATGGCAGCAGTAATTAAAATATTTCCGACAAGAATTCGAATCGTTGTTTTTGACTTTTTCTTTCCAAAAAAACGGGTGACAGGTTCACTTTGAATGACACCCGCTAATGTTACTCGTTCATCATGTTTAATATCATGAATATCCCTTAATTGATAGTCTTCATATCGATAAGGAAAGTATTCTATTAAGTCAGCAACCGTTCGAATTCCTAATACAGCTAATTGTTGAGCTGTTTCTTCTCCCACACCTCTTATCACTGAAACATCATCATAATAACTCATTTTCTTTCAAGCGGGATTCCAAAGATTTCCGCTTCAAGCTCACGCCCAGTTGGAGTCGCCGCTAACCCTCCTTCTGCTGTTTCTCGTAATGCAATTGGCATCGTTTGCCCTATCTTATACATGGCATCAATCACTTCATCACAGGGAATTCGACTTGTAATTCCCGCCAATGCCATATCTGCAGCAGTAATAGCAATAGAAGCACCTATCGCATTTCTCTTCACACATGGGACCTCTACTAACCCAGCCACAGGGTCACAGACGAGTCCAAGCATATTTTTTAATGCGATTGCCATCGCTTCTGCTGATTGCTTTGGTGTTCCACCGGCTAATTGAACAACAGCTGCTGCGGCCATCCCTGCAGCAGAGCCTACTTCAGCTTGACAGCCACCTGCCGCCCCTGATATCGATGCATTGTTTGCCACTACAAATCCAAATGCCCCTGCCGTAAATAAATAATCGATCATTTGCTCTCTTGTTGGTTGTAACTTATCCTTTATCCCGAATAATGTTCCGGGAACAACACCTGCTGAACCCGCCGTTGGAGTGGCACAGATGGTTCCCATCGCTGCATTTACTTCATTCGTTGCCATCGCCATACTAACGGCATGTAAAAGGGAGTCACCAGCTAACATATTTCCTTTTTTTATATACTGTTGCAATAAAAGTGCATCTCCACCTGTTAAACCAGAGACTGATGTAACTTTGTCTGTAATTCCTCTTGTGACTGCTTGTTCCATTACATCAAGATTTCCTTGCATTTGTTTTCTGATTTCTTCCCTAGTTCTTCCTGACACTTCGATTTCTTGCTCTATCATCACTTCTGAAATGAGCTTATTTTGTAACTCGGCTAATTCAACTAGTTCTGCAACATTTTTAAACATGTGGCTTCCCCCCTTTAGTCATGGATTTTTGACACTTTTTTGATATGTTCCAATTGACCGATTTTAGTCAGGATATCTTCATTTAAATTTTGGTCAACTTCAATGACCATTAACGCCTCTTGCCCTTTATCTTTTCGCGAAACCTCCATATGTCCTATATTTATGTGGAGACCCGCTAATACATTTGACACATTCGCTATGACGCCATACCTGTCATCGTGTACTACTAATAACGCAGGGTGGTTCCCAGATAATCGTAATTGAAATCCATTTAACTCAATGATTTCAATTTTGCCTCCACCGATGGATATACCAACGAGTTCTAACTTTTCTTTATCATTTCCAAGAATAATTTTAGCTGTATTAGGGTGATTTGGTATAGCTTCTTCCTCGTTGATTGTAATTCCTAAATTATGTTGTTTAGCTATTTCTAATGATTGAATGATTCGTTCATCAAAGGTGTCAAAATCAAGTATTCCCCCAACAACCGCTCTATCGGTTCCATGTCCTTTATACGTCTTTGCAAAGGAACCATAAAATGAGATAACGGCCCAATCAGGTTGTTTCCCAAATAACGTTCGTGCCACTCTGCCAATCCGTGCTGCTCCAGCTGTATGTGAACTTGAAGGACCTATCATAACTGGACCAATAATATCAAAAACGGTACGGAACTTCATTTCTACGCCCCCTTTTTTTAGAACAATGGTGAACCCCTTGCTAGTTTATGAACAGACCAACCTCTTTCTTACAACTACTTTATGTCGAAAAAATATTCCTACCTTAAGGTTAGGTAGGAATATTTTTCATGTATCTTGTTGATTCATTTATTCTACAGCTAAAATATATGAGTATAACGGCTGTTTACCTTCATGAATTTCAACTTCACAATCCTCATTTACTTCTTCAATATAAGCTGCAAGTTCATTAGCCGTTTCTTCAGAAGCGCCTTCACCCCAAATTAATGTAATGATTTCTGAATCTTCATCGACTAACTCGTCTACGAGCAATTTAGCGACTGTTGGGAGTTCTGGTCCTGAGCTTACAATTGTTTTTTCAGCAATTCCCATAAAGTCATCTTTTTTAATATCAATTCCATCGATGTTTGTATCTCTTACAGCATATGTCACAAGACCTGTTTTAACATCAGCTAAAGCATCAGTCATGTTCTTTTTAACCGTTTGTGCATCACCACTTGGTGTAAAGGCTAAAAGTGCAGCAAGGCCTTGAGGCACTGATTTTGATGGTACTACGATGACTTCCCCATCAAAAACCTCTGCAGCTTGCTCTGCTGCCATAATGATATTACTGTTATTTGGAAGTACAATTACTGTTTCTGCATACACTTCCTCAATCGCTTTTACGATGTCTTCTGTACTCGGATTCATCGTTTGTCCACCTTGGATGACTACGTCAGCGCCAGAGCCTTTAAAGAGGGCTTCAATTCCAGTTCCCATTGAAACGGTTACGATACCAAATTTCTTTTTTTCCTTTGGTTTTGGTTTGGTTTCCGGGTAAGCCACTTTTGTTTCATCGAGTAAACTCGTATGTTGTTCTCTCATATTTTCAACTTTCACATTGATTAGACTACCATAGCGTTGTGCTTTCGTAATGACATCTCCAGGTGTTTCAGCATGGATATGAATCTTAAGTAATTCATCATCTGAAACAACTAGTAACGAGTCTCCTATATGACTAAGCTCTTGTCGAAAATCCGTTTCTTGGTAGGGATGATTGGTAAGTTTGTCCTCTTCAAACTTAACCATGACCTCTGTACAGTATCCGTAAATAATATCATCCGTCGATAATTGACTTTGTACATTGTGATGCTCAAATTTAACAAGTTCTTCCATAGAAGGTTGGTCTTCTTGATATTCTGAAAGCGTTTCCCCTTTTAAAATGGCAAGAAATCCTTCATAAATATATACTAAGCCTTGTCCGCCAGAATCAACTACACCGACTTCTTTTAAAACAGGTAATAAGTCTGGTGTTCGTTTTAATGAGGCTTTCGATTCCTTCAAGACAGCTTCCATCACATAGATGGCATCATTCGATTGTTTCGATGCTCGAGTTGCTGCTTTCGCACTATCCTTAGCCACCGTTAATATCGTACCTTCTACCGGTTTCATGACCGCTTTATACGCTGTTGACACCCCAAGTTCGAATGCTGTAGCCAAGTCCGTACCATTGGCTTCTTCTTTACCTTCAAGCGATTTTGAAAACCCACGGAAAAGCTGGGAAAGAATAACTCCAGAATTCCCTCTTGCTCCCATTAATAACCCTTTGGAAAAGGCGGAAGCCACTACCGATACTTTATCTACAGGTGTCTTTTTTACTTCTTTCACCCCTGATGTTATTGACAGGTTCATATTGGTACCTGTATCCCCATCTGGAACAGGGAATACATTAAGTGCATCTACTCTTTTCGCATGATTGGATAGATTGGTTGCACCCTCTATAAACATATTAGCTAATGTTTGTCCATTTATAACATTATTTGACACTAAACGCTCCTCCTAACTCAACAGCTTACGGGTTTGATACACGAACTCCTTGAACAAAAATGTTCACTGAATTGACTGTTAACCCAAGCATTTTCTCAAGTTGATACTTTACTTTAGTTTGTACATTATAGGCTACTTCTGAAATCTTCGTACCGTAGCTTACAATAATATACATATCAATATGTACTTCTTCCTCAATTTCACGAATCACAACACCACGTTGAAAGTTTTCTTTACCGAGTAATTCTGTAATTCCATCTTTGATTTGTTTTTGAGAAGCCATTCCAACAATGCCATAACAATCGACAGCTGCGCCACCTGCAATTGTAGCTACTACTTCTCTTGATACATCTACAACACCCATCTGTGTTCTTAGTTCAATTGTCATTATCAATTTCCCCCTTAATCCTTATCAAGTCTGTCTTTTCAAGTATATGAACTGATGACTAGATGTAGTTACATATTTTGTGCATGGTTCTCCATTATTTACTAAGGCTAATTTTACTATATAATTACGATTTTTTAAAGGATGAAGAAATAAATGTTCTGTCAAGCAAGAATACTTGATATAATTTCGTGAAAGTATTGCATTCTAGTTATGGCTATGCTAAGATATTCAAGTATGATTTCGGATGAAACAACTATCGTTCATCTCATCGTGAGTAAGGAGGTGCACTTAGATGGCACGCAAATGTTATATCACTGGTAAAACAGGACGAACTGGAAACCAACGTTCACATGCAATGAATAAATCAAAACGTAAATGGGGAGTTAACGTTCAAAAAGTGCGTATTTTAGTTGACGGCAAACCTAAACGCGTTTACGTTTCTACTCGAGCTTTAAAATCTGGCAAAGTAGAACGCGTATAATTACCCCAAAAAACTTTCGTCTGCTTCAGTGTTAACGAAAGTGAATGAATTCATGCTTCCAAAAAAAGTGCACCGAACTTTGATAGTCGGTGCACTTTTTAATCGTTCTTACCCCTTTTTAAACGAACTTAAAATGGCTCTCACACAACCACCTATGAACTTAGGTAGTTTAATCGTATAAAATTTCATAGTTCCTCCTCCTCAAACTAAAATTGCCACCGGAAATAGTATGAAGGATGATGACAATACCTCGTTTATACTAGTATATTCACTATGTATAAAATAGTACCCAATTTTTCGAAAAACACCTTGTCTTTATTGGCTATACTCCATACTATGCATAGAACTGGAGGATATGCGTATCCAAAAGAAAAAAGCGACAAAGTCGCTTTGATAAAAGGATATTTCGTACATCCGTTCCTTGTTAGAACAGCTTGATTCACCTTTATGTGGTCTTACCCTCTTAATTCCTTAATTGCTTCAGCACGGTCAGACCGGTTATAAATTGCTGAACCTGCTACCAAGACATTCGCACCTGCTTCAATACATCGCTTCGCTGTTTCTTTATTAACTCCGCCGTCCACTTCAATATCAATATCTAATCCTTTTGACTTGGCCATCTCAGATACGGCATGTATCTTTGGTAGGACTCCTTCAATAAAACGTTGTCCACCAAATCCGGGATTGACCGTCATTAGTAGTACTAAATCAACATCATTAATTACATGTTGTATCGTATCAACTGGAGTTGCTGGATTGAGAACAACACCTGCTTTTACTCCGTGGTCTCGAATTAATTGAATGGTTCGATGTAAGTGTGGACAAGCTTCCACGTGGACAGATATGATATCAGCTCCTGCTTGAGCAAATGACTTAATATATTGGTCTGGGTTTTCAATCATTAAATGCACATCTAATGGAAGCTCGGTGACTGGTCGAATTGCTTCTACAACAAGAGGACCGATCGTAATATTAGGGACAAAATGGCCATCCATCACATCGACATGAATATAATCCGCTCCCCCGTCAGCCACCTCCTGAATATCTTTTGCTAACGTAGCAAAGTTAGCTGATAATATGGATGGTGCAATTTTTATCATATTAATATCTCCGTTTCCGAGTCTTTATTTCCTCTAAAAACTCTAGATAATGTTCATAACGGTAACTCTTGATTTCTCCTCTCTCACGAGCTTCTTTGACCGCACATTTTGGCTCACTCGTATGAGTACATCCTCGAAATTTACAATTTCCTACTTCCTTTTTCATTTCTGGAAAGCAAAGAGAAAGGTCTTCTGCTTCAATTGTTGTAAAATCAAGGGAACTAAATCCAGGTGTATCTGCAACGAGGCCTGTCCCAATGGATATTAATTCAACATGACGTGTCGTATGCTTTCCTCTTCCGAGATGACTAGAAATCTGGTTTGTTTCTATATTTAATTCTGGTCGGATTGAATTGAGTAACGAAGACTTGCCAACCCCAGATTGGCCAGCTATAACCGTTACTTTATCATCAAAATAAGGCAAAAGAGAATCGATGCCCTCTTCTGTCACAGTACTTGTGATAATGACATCATATCCGATATCTTCATAATCCTGTTTATATTCGAATATTTCTTTATTTTTATCATCTGATAGTAAATCCGCCTTACTTATTACAATAACAGGTTCAATCTGATGTGCTTCAATATGTACCAGAAACCGGTTTAATAACAATGGACTAAAATCGGGCTCTTGGGCAGAGAACACCAAAATGGCTTGGTCTACATTGGCGATAGGCGGTCGAACAATTTCATTAAATCGATCAAACACTTCTAATATATAGCCGTCTGTCGCATTTTCTGCGTCAAATTCTACTAAATCTCCCACTAATGGTGTTATTTTTCTTTTTCTAAAATTCCCCCGGCCTCGACATTGAAATAAACCATCTGCATTTTGGACGTAATAAAATCCGCTCAGCGCTTTCACGATTTTCCCTTCCATGAAACCCTCCTGATATAAGAAAATATAATAAAATTGGCAAAGCCATTTTCTTAGAAGCACTGTGCCTAGCCGCTACCTGTTTTCAAAGTCAAACAAAAGTGGGGTTCTTTTGTTTGACGCGTAGCGTGCGAGCCAGTGTACTTCTTCAAATAAAATAAGAAAATTGGCAAAGCCATTTTTTGTTATAGGATACTGCAAGCCAAAGAGCGGCTTGCGGGCTCGGCTTCGTTCGCAGGCGGCTGGTTGGAGAAAAAACCACTCCAACCACCCTTCAACCCAATCTGCGACTCCGCTCTCGCTTCGAGGGATACTGCAAGCCAAAGAGCGGCTTGCAGTATCCCTCTCTAGTTTGATTTAATATCCGTAGGAATATGTGCCTCGGTGTTGGCCATCAACATACAGATCGTATTTGGCTTCCTTTTCGGTACTGACTACGAGTGGGATCCGGTATGTTTTTGAATCATGTATTCGTTCATCGACATATACCTTCTCTCCATTTACATCATTTGTTCGAATGGTTATATGAACGCCTGTTTCTTTTTGATTTTCTTCAACTTGGATTGGTAACACTGATTCAAGTTGCCTTGTTTTCGGTTCTTCTTTTTTATTTTCTTTTTCTTTTTCTTTCTCTTTTTCAGGCTTTGGCTCTGGTCCTTTTGAAACGACAAGTTGTATTTCATCGCCACGATCTACACGAGTAAATGGATTTGGCGACTGTGATATAATTCTTCCTTCAGCCACTTGCTCTGAATACTCGCTTGTAAATTTACCGATAAGCTCTTCTGACCTTAAATATTCCCTGGCTGCTTCCTCAGATATACCTGATAAATTTTCAAGTGAAATTTGTGGTTCAACACTTACCGTTACGGTTACTGTTGTTTCTTCGAAAATCAGGAGTGTACCCGCATCTGGATTTTGCGAAAGGATGATACCAGGTTCATATTCTCTGGTTTCTCTTTCAACAAATTCAATTTCTTCAAAATCATCGACCATTCGCTCAACTCTACTTCTCTGGAATCCCACAAGGTTCGGCATTTCTTCCAATGCCCTTCCTTCACTGACATAGAGAGTAACAGTTGTATTTACCTTTACTGTCGAACCGGCTCTTGGATTTTGACGAATCACTTCGTCTTCAGGTATTTCATCATCGGGAACAAGTTCTTTTTCTACAATCAAATTTAACTCTTCTAGCAGCGCCTCTGCTTCTTCATACTCCATTCCCACTACATCAATCACTTCAACATCACTTACTTTTAATAGATTGGGTAGAAATGCAGCTGCTGAAACAACAATTGCAAAAAACAATAGAATCGTAATTATCGTAACCTTTACCCATCGTTTTTTCTTTTTGGGTTTTGGTTCATTTTTGGTAGGTTCTTCAATTTGCTTTGCTTCTATTGTTTTTTCTACATCTTTTGCTGAAAAATTAGTATCCCTTATAATTGGCATCGCCTTTGTCGCTTCTTCATCAACTGGAATACTAAAAACAGGCTCATTAAAGCGACTTGGCTCAAGAGCTGTTTCAAGGTCTTCCTCCATTTCATACACAGAGGCATACCGATGGAATGGGTCTTTGGCAGTCGCTTTTTTAATAATATTTTCAATGCTTTGAGGCATACTAGCATTAAACTGTTTGACTGAAGGAACATCACTTTGTAGATGTTTAATAGCAATCGATACGGCCGTATCTCCTGAAAAGGGTAACTTGCCCGTTACCATTTCATATAATACGATTCCAAGTGAGTAGATATCTGATTTTAAATTAACAACTCCGCCTCTAGCTTGCTCCGGTGATAAATAATGAACTGAACCCATCACAGAATTTGTGTGGGTAATCGTGGCTGAAGACATTGCCCTTGCAATTCCAAAATCAGTAACTTTCACTTCTCCTGACGTGCTTATTAATATATTATGAGGCTTGATGTCTCTATGAACAATTTGATTGGCATGGGCGTGGGCAATGGCTGACATGACTTGTGTCATAATGTCAATCGTCTCATCTAAAGGGATGGGGCCTCGTTGTTGAATCAGTTCCTTTAACGTCGGACCTTCTACATATTCCATCACAATATAGTAAACATCATCTTCAACGCCTACATCATATATGCTTACAACATTCGGGTGAGCTAAGCTAGTTGCTGCTTGTGCTTCACGATGGAATCTTTTAATAAACTGCTCATCTCCAGAAAATTGTGGTTGAAGTACTTTAACGGCTACAACCCTGTCCAAAATGACGTCATGTGCTTTATACACGTTAGCCATGCCACCGCCGCCAACCGTTTCTAGAATTTGATATCGACCGCTAATTCTATTTCCTATCATTTCATACACCTAGCCTCTTCGTCGGCAGAAGTATAATGAACTACAGCTACGGTAATATTATCTTCTCCACCACGTTCGTTTGCGATTGTAATAAACTCGTTCACCTTTTCGTCAATGGATTTTTCACTTAACAAGATGTCATTTATCTCTTCGTCTATTAATTTATTGGATAGTCCATCTGAGCATAGTAGTAAATAGTTTCCTGGATCCCAATCGATCGTCTTCACATCTACTGTAATTTGTTGCTCGGTTCCTAATGCTCGGAGAAGCACATTTTTACGTGGATGATTTTCTGCTTCTTCATCTGTTATCTGACCTTTTCGAACAAGCTCATTAACTAGAGAATGGTCTTCCGTAATTTGCACAAAGCCGTTGTTATTTAAAAGGTATCCTCGACTATCACCAATGTGAGCAATCGTAATAAATTGATTGGTACAAATGGCTGCAACTACAGTTGTTCCCATTCCTTGACACTCTTTATTCTCTTGTGAATGCTGAAACAATTGGTCATTTACGATATGTACCTTATCAATAATCCAATCCTCAGCTACTGTAGGGATCGTAATTTCTTCAGTTTGTTGCCATTTTTCCTCTAAAATCGTCTTTGTCATGCAACTAGCCACATCTCCAGCTTGGTGTCCCCCCATGCCATCCGCGACAATGGCTAACACCATATTGTCGCGAACAAAAACTCCACCATTGTCCTCATTATGAGGTCTTGCTTGACCTACATCTGTTTTAAATGCATATTGCATTCCCATCACCTCGTCTCCTCTTTACGCTCCTTAGCTCGTAGTTGACCACAAGCCGCATCAATATCATGACCTTGCTCACGACGAATGGTCGTATTTATCCCATTTTTCTTTAAGATGCGTTCAAACTGAAATATTTGTTCTCTAGGTGTTCTTTGATAATCTCTTTCTAATACATAGTTTACAGGAATTAAGTTCACATGGCATTTAATATTTTTAATTAACTCTGCCAACAATTGTGCATGCTCGTCTTGGTCGTTTACTCCACCGAATAAACCATACTCAAACGTGATTCTTCTTCCTGTTTTTTCTGTATAATATTGTATCGATTCCATTAATTTCGGTAAAGGGTAAGCCCTGTTAATAGGCATTAGTTTACTTCTAATTTCTGTTGTTGGAGCATGTAATGAAATCGCAAAATTAATTTGCAAGCCCTCATCAGCAAATTTATAAATATAAGGTACAATCCCACTTGTGGATACCGTGATATGACGGGCTCCTATATTTAATCCTTGGTCATGGTTGATCGTTCTTAAAAATGACATTAATGCATCATAGTTATCAAACGGTTCTCCAATTCCCATGACAACAACAGAGCTAACTCGCTGGTCTTCTTCATCCATAACGCGTTGTGCTTCTAAAACTTGAGCAACAATTTCGCCAGCCTCTAAATTCCGTTTTAACCCGCCTAATGTAGATGCACAAAATGTACAGCCAATGCGACAGCCCACTTGAGTCGTCACACAAACACTATTTCCATATTCATGACGCATCACGACCGTCTCAATGGAATAGCCGTCATGTAACTCAAATAAGAATTTGACAGTTCCATCACTTGACGTTTGTTGAGTGACTATTTTTAATGTTGTTAATGTAAAAGCATCGTTTAGTTTTTGACGAAGGTCCTTTGAAAGGTTTGTCATTTCCTCAATTGACTTGACACGCTTACTATATAACCATTCAAAAATTTGTTTCGCTCTAAATTTTGGTTCTCCGTTTTCCTTTAACCAATCCTCTAATTCTTTATATTGTAAAGAATATACGGATGGTTTTTTTGGGACATCTGTTGTTTTTTGTTCACTTTCAAGCTGAGCCATAATAAACCCTTCCTTTTCTTACTTGTTTTTTCTTACGATAGAAGAAATAAAAAATCCGTCTGTACCAAAGTCATGAGGCAAAATTGTAATATATCCCTTTTGAGCTCGTGTATGTGAGGCTATTTTTTCTGGTAGCCTTTCAAATAGTGATTCATCTAAGATAAAGTCTTGTCTTTCTTCAAGAAATGAGTGAACGATATCCTCATTCTCAATCTTGTCTACTGTACATGTGCTATATACTAATGTACCACCCTTTTTCAGTAACGGAGCTACACTCGCTAAAATCTTTTCCTGTATACCAGCTATCGCTTTCATATCTCTTTCAGTTTTTGTCCACTTTAAGTCTGGTTTCCTACGAATGACTCCAAGTCCTGAACAAGGGGCATCTACTAAGATATAATCAAAACTTTCTTCTTGAAAATGTTCCTTCACTTTTCTAGCATCAAGCACTTGTTCTTCAATATTTGTTAATTGTAATCTTTCTTTACTTTCACGAATTAGCTTTACTTTATGTTCATGTAAATCAAGCGAAATGACTTTTCCTTGATTTTTCATTCGTTCAGCTAGATGCGTTGTTTTTCCACCTGGTGCTGCGCAACAATCGAGAGTCATTACTCCAGGCTCGGGATTTAATGCCCTAGCCACTAGCATTGAACTTTCATCTTGTATTGTAATTAAGCCATTTTTAAAACTTTCGGTACCAGGAACAAAACCTTTCCTGACTTTGATTGCTTCTTCTGCTATGTCTCCACGTTCAACAGATAATCCTTCCTGTTCAAGAACGGTTAACATCTCTTCTACAGTTGTCTTAGTTGTATTGACACGAACGGTCACAAGTGGTGGTTCTAGATTGATTTTACACATGCTCTCTGTGGCTTCAAAACCAAACTGACGTACCCAACGATCGACCAGCCATTTGGGGTGACTGGTTTCAAGGGCTAAGCGTTCAGTTTTATCTTTTATTGAATCAAAACTAGGTAGTCCTTGGCGTTGAATACTTCTAAGAACTCCATTAACCATTCCAGAGATTCCTTGATGGCCTCTTTTCTTAGCGATGTTCACTGCTTCGTGAACTATCGCTCTTTCAGGAACCTTATCAAGATAAACGACTTGATAAAGCGATAATCGTAATAAAACAAGAACCCATGGCTCTAGTTTTTTTACCCCTTTTTTGATAAAAGGGGTGAGATAGAAATCAAGCGAGTCTCTGCGTTGCACCGTTCCATAAACCAATTCGGTAAGAAGTGCAACATCCCTTTGATCTAACCCTGATGCTTTTATTGTTTGATTCAATAATAAATTACTGTATGCTTGATTTTTTTCGATTTGAAGCAAGGCATCAAGTGCCACTTCACGCACTGTTTTTTTACTCATTTTCTACTCCTACTATTTTCCCAACTTGTAGCGGGGCTCCCTGTAAATATTGTTCTGCAATCATTCGTTTTTTCCCAGCGGGTTGAATCTCCTTGATTTTCAATGCTACGTCATTTCCTGTCGTGACAACAAAACCATCCGAATCAAGCTGCACGACAGTTCCAGGCTTATCTACATGTTTCCAAGACTCCGATTTCTGTACTTTGTCAGCCCACCAAATTTTTAAGGGTTTTTCATCTAACATTGTAAATGCTACGGGCCATGGATGTAACCCCCGGATTTGGTTATAAATATCTTCTCCATCCTTGGACCAGTTTATTTTTTCTTGTTCACGAGAAATGTTTTTAGCAAATGTAACCTCATCTTCTTTTTGAGGAATGGCCATGATATCTCCTGCTACTAAATCAGGTAATGTCTCCGATAATAACTTTGCTCCTGCTGCACTTAATTTGTTATGAAGGGACCCTACATGATCTGTTTCAGCGATTGGAACAACGGCCTGCGAAATAATATCGCCTGCATCTAATTTCTCTACCATATACATGATTGTAATGCCGGTTTCCTTTTGCCCGTCGATAATGGCTTGATGTATAGGCGCTCCACCACGATATTTAGGCAGCAAGGAAGCATGAACATTAATACAGCCATGTGGAGGGGCAGTTAAAAGTTCTTTTGGTAGGATTTGCCCAAAAGCAGCCGTAATAATAATATCCGGCTGTAAGGCCAGAACTTTTTCAACTTCTTGTGGGTCTCTTATCTTCTCAGGTTGAATAACCGGTATGTTATTTTCCACAGCACACACTTTAACAGGTGGCGGTGTGATAACCTTTTTTCTTCCTTTTGGTCGGTCTGGCTGAGTCACAACTCCAACAATCTCATAACCGTCTTCTAATAATTGTTGTAATACTGGAACTGAAAAATCAGGCGTTCCCATGAACACTACTCTCATCTAGTCATCCATCCTTTACATAAACATTTGTGGATTCATATCGATAGAAAGATGTAAATCCGTTTCATTCAAATAATGTTGCTGAATCTCACGTAAGGAGTTTGTTAATTCAGGTTCATTTCGATATTTTATAATACATTGATATCTATATTTATCTTTCATTCTTGAAATTGGAGACGAAACCGGTCCAAGAATCTGTGCATCCTGGGACAATCGGGCTCTTAGAAAGTTGGCAACTTTTTCGGTTACTTGAATCACTTTCACTAACTCTTTATGGGTAATGTTGATTAGTGCCATAAAATAGTAAGGCGGATAGCCTCCTCGTTTTCTGATCATCATTTCCTGTTGATAAAACGCTAAATAGTCGTGTTCTTTAACAAGTTCTATACTATAGTGCTCAGGCGTATACGTTTGGACAACAACTTCACCTGGCAACTGATGTCGACCGGCTCTTCCACTGACCTGGGTTAACAATTGAAACGTTCGTTCAGATGACCTAAAGTCTGGGATATGAAGCATCGAGTCTGCAGCTAGCACACCGACCAACGTAATATTTGGAAAGTCTAATCCTTTGGCTATCATTTGTGTCCCTAATAAAATATCACCTTTTCCTTCTGCAAAGGAATCAAGGAGTTTTTCATGAGAGCCTTTTCTTCTAGTCGTATCAACATCCATGCGAATCACTCGAGCATGTGGCAAAAGTTTTCCTAATTCTTCTTCTACTTTTTGTGTTCCCGTCCCAAAAAAACGGACATGTTCACTTCCGCATGATTGACAAGTTGTAATCATATTTTCTTCAAACCCACAATAATGACATTTTAATTTATGATTCGTTTGATGATAGGTTAACGAAATATCACAATGCTGACATTGGGCTACATACCCACAGTCTCGACACATCACAAATGTTGAATACCCCCGCCGATTGAGAAAAAGGACGATTTGTTCCTTTTTTTCTAATCGGTCCTGCATTTTTTCAAAAAGTGAGGTAGAAAACATCGAGCGATTTCCTCCACGTAATTCTTCTCTCATATCAATGATTTCAACAGGTGGTAATGCCGTTTGATTTACTCTTTCTAGTAAGGGCAAAAGCATATATCGGTTTTTGTTTGCTCTAGCAAAAGACTCGAGTGAAGGAGTAGCGCTTCCTAACACAACAGGGCATTTATGGTATTCGCCTCGCTTTATCGCTACATCTCTTGCATGGTAGCGGGGATTGTCTTCTTGCTTATAACTCCCCTCATGCTCTTCATCAATGATGATAATCCCTATGTCTGTCAACGGAGCAAAAATCGCAGACCTTGCACCTACGACTACTCGTACCTGTCCTCTATGAATTTTTCTCCACTCATCATACTTCTCTCCTGTTGATAACCCACTATGGAGGACGGCAACCTCGCTTCCAAAGCGCCCTTTAAAACGATGAACCATTTGTGGGGTTAAGGAGATTTCGGGAACAAGAACAATCGCTTCCTTTCCTTTGTTGAGAACTTCAGCAATAGACTGTAAATAAACTTCTGTTTTCCCGCTTCCGGTGACTCCATGAAGAAGAAATGTTTGATGATGTTCCATTTCGATAGCAGATAGTATCGGATGGATTACTTCTTGTTGAGCAGTTGTTAAAAGCAGCGGTTCAGTTTTTTTAAATTCTAGATGTGAAAAAGGGTCCCGATAAACTTCTACTTCCCTCTCCGTTAAAATGTTCTTAGTGATAAGGGTATTAATAATGGCTCTAGAGCTTTTTGTTTTTTCAATGAGAGTGGAACTAGCAATTTCTTTATTATGTTCTAGAAAAAAAGAGAGCACTGCTTTTTGTTTAGCTGCGCGATTTCCGATATCGTTAATGATATCTTGCAACTCTTCTTTTGTTTTTTCTAGTTTTACCACTTTTTCTTTCTTTTTTTGACCTTTTTCTTTGACGGAATAGATAACTTCAATTTGTCCATTTTTAACGGCGTGCCTTACTTCTTTGACTAAGTTCAGCTGTTCAGAAATCTCTTCCCACTTAATCGCTTTATTGTCTGCAAAATAGGTGGACAGTTCTGTGGATAATCCGTTGCTGTCTAGTAAATGTAGTTGTTTGTTCACAGTTGTTCTCATCGCAGAAGGAAGCATAACCTGATATGCAGTAATTAAAAAACACAATATGGTTTCTTTTAACCAGTGACCTAATTGCAGGAGTTCCTCCGTCAACACTGGTGTAACATCTAATATTTCTTTTATTTCCTTTAATTTCATCGTTTGAGCCGATTCTTCTGTTATCGCGACGACAAATCCTTGGATATTTCTAGGTCCAAACGGGACGACAACTCTCATGCCAGGCTCTATCGTACCTTCCCATTTTTCAGGGATTAGGTAATCAAAAAAACGGTCCGTCTGTCCAGTCGGAATATCGACAATTACCTTTGCAATCATTTGTTGTCTCCAGCCATCAAATCGATTATGACTTTCATGATTTCCTCTGCTACTTCTGTTTTCGATAACTGAGGTAAAACTATTTTTTCTTTGTCCTTAGTCATGATAGTGACACGGTTGGTATCTACTTGAAACCCCGCCCCAGGTGCGGTAATGTCATTTGCTATGATTACATCTAAATTTTTTCTTTCTAGTTTTTCTATCGCATAGGCTTCTACATCATTTGTTTCGGCTGCGAATCCAACTAACAGTTGGTTTGGTTGTTTTCGTTGTCCTAACTCCTGAAGGATATCCTTTGTTCGTTCAAACTCAAGAATGAGAGGCCCTGTTTGTTTTTTCATTTTCTTGTCGTCAGATTGTTTTGGTCGGTAATCAGCAACCGCTGCACTTTTTATAATAATATCACTGGTCGCAAATTCATCTATAACTGCATGATACATATCTTCAGCGGTCGTAACGTTGACTCTTCTAATCGTTGGACTTGCTGATAGCGATGTTGGTCCTGCCACTAAAGTAACATCTGCTCCAAGACGAGCCGCCACTTCTGCAATCGCAAAACCCATCTTTCCAGATGAGTGATTTGTAAAAAAACGAACAGGGTCAAGTTTTTCTTGAGTAGGTCCTGCTGTAACGATTATTTTTTTATGTAAAAGTGGTTTACTTTCTCTGCTTTTCACAAATTCAGAAAGTTGCTGTACGATATCTTCTGGTTCTGCTAATCGGCCTTTTCCTACATAACCACAAGCAAGAAAACCTTCATCCGGTTCAATAAAGGTATATCCAAATGTCTGAAGTGTCTTCATGTTTTTTTGGACTGCAGGATGCTCATACATATGAACATTCATAGCAGGTGCTACAACAACTGGGGCTACGGTTGCTAGAAGTGTTGTTGTAATCATGTCATCAGCTATGCCATTTGCGATCTTTCCGATAATATTAGCTGTTGCCGGAGCAATAACAACAATGTCAGCCCAATCAGCTAAATCGATATGCGCAACTACTTTTGGATTATTCTCAGCAAATGTATCATCATGAACTTCATTTCGTGATAGTGTCTGGAAAGTTAATGGTGTTACAAACTGTTTGGCCGATTGTGACATCAATACTTTAACCACGGCACCAGCCTGTACTAATTTACTAGTTAATGCTGCCGCCTTATAAACGGCAATTCCACCCGATACACATAGTAGGATTTTTTTTCCGCTTATCACAACATATTCCCCCTACTTATTCTTTCATCTATTGTCTAGTATACAGAAGTTAACGCGAAAGAGCGAAGAAAAAACTGAATCGTGACCTCTGTTTCATGTTTAACCATACGATTATGGACTCCGTTTATATTTCAAGACGTTGTTCCTCGAAAATGAAGAAGGTGGGACAAAAGGTTATTTAATGAAGCCACTGAAAAAGTTAAAAAGCTAACTTTTTCAGCCCCTCTGTTAATACCTTTTGTCCCACCCTATAAGTTTTGACCCAGTTTTCCCTGTGCTTATTCTTCTTCGTCTAGGATTCGCTCAAATTTCAAATGGTCATGTACAATTTCTTCTAAAGCCATTCCCACTGGTTTATATGACTGAGGCTTATCAACTAATGGACCACGTCTTACGTCTTCTTTAATCTCTCTTGCTCTTCTAGATGATACAGTTACAAGTGTGTACTTTGAATCTAACTTTTCCATTAAGGAATCAATTGATGGATATAACATTTATTCTACCTCCACAAGTTGTTTATATTTTTCAATTAGACGTTCACGTTTACAATGTTCAGCAGTTACGATCGCTTTAATTCTTTCAACAGCCAAAGCCACTTCATCATTTTCAACGACATAATCATACTTTTTCATCATGTCGATTTCTTCCTTGGCTACCGTCATTCGTCTATCAATAATTTCTGCCGTTTCCGTTCCTCGGCCTTGAATTCGTTTGCGAAGCTCTGCTAGACTAGGTGGCATTAAAAAGATAAAGACACCTTCAGGAAAGCGTTCCCTTACCTTTAAAGCTCCTTGAACTTCGATTTCAAGTATGATATCGGTACCTTCTTCTATCGTTTGCTTAACATAATCGATAGGTGTGCCATAATAATTCCCGACATACTCTGCATGTTCTAACAGTTGATTGTTTTCAATCATTGATTCAAATTCTTCTCTTGATTTAAAAAAGTAGTTAACGCCGTCTACTTCGCCAGCCCTAGGCTCTCTCGTTGTTGCTGATACTGAATATTGTATTTCAGTATTTTCATTGCGAAGGGCCCCGCAAACTGTTCCTTTTCCTACACCCGCAGGTCCAGAAAGAACAATCAGCAATCCTTTCTCTTTTCTCATTATGTACCTCCAGTTGGTTATCCTTTACCTATTTTTATGCTTCTTCTGCTCCGTCATCTTTTGTAGTTAATCGTTGTGCCACTGTTTCAGGTTGAACTGCACTTAGGATGACATGGTCGCTATCAGCAATGATAACAGCACGTGTTCTTCTTCCATATGTAGCATCAATGAGCATATTTCGGTCTCTTGCTTCTTGGATAATTCGTTTTATTGGAGCCGATTCTGGACTAACAATCGAAACGATTCGATTTGCCGAGACGATATTTCCAAAACCAATGTTTATTAATTTTATGTTCATTGCTGTTCCCCCACTTTGGGAAGTCTCCGTTCAGATCTTCCTCTATTTTTGCCATTCTTACATAACTATATACGAAAATAGTAAGTACGACTAGCTACATTTACTCAATGTTTTGCACTTGTTCCTTTATTTTTTCGATCTCACTTTTTAATTCTACAACTTGTTTGCTAATATGTATATCATTTGCCTTTGCACCTATGGTATTCGCTTCTCGATTTAACTCTTGGACAATAAAATCAAGCTTTCTACCAACCGTACCGTCTTCCTCAAGAATCGCTAAAAATTGATAACAATGAGACGTTATCCTAGTCAATTCCTCATCAATATTTGATTTATCTGCAAATATAGCTACCTCTGTAAGGAGTCTACTTTCATCAATCGATAGTTTACCCGTAAGAAATTCTTCAACCCGATGCAGTAACCTTTCCCGGTAGGAATTCGCAACCTTTGGAGCATGAGAAATTAAATCATCAATTAACACTAGCATTCTGTTAATTCTTGATGTGAGGTCTGCAAAAAGGGAACTTCCTTCTTTTTCACGCATAGAACATAGATTTGCTATCGCTTCAGAAACTGCCTGTAAAAGCACCTGTTGTAATTGTTCATTAGGAATTTCTTCCTCGACAATCGTTACAAGTTTTTCTTCAAGAAGTAAGTTTTCTAACGCATTTTTTTGAGAGACTCCGGTTTGTTCTTCCAACTTTTTAGCGGTTTGTATAAAGTGTTCAACCAAATTCCAATCAACTTCTAATTTACGTGAAAAAAGACCTTCTCCGTCTACCGTTATAAAAAGGTCAACCTTCCCTCTTGCAACATGAGACTGCACGAGTTTTTTTATTTGGTCCTCTATCACTAAAAATTGTCGAGGCATTCGCGTTGTGACTTCACAGAAACGATGATTAAACGATTTTATTTCAGCTGTTATCTTTATATTCTCAGTAGCTAGCATTGATTGTCCATAGCCTGTCATGCTTTTTATCATTGGTTATCACATCCACTTATCTATTCTAACCAATTTTACCATTTGCAACAAGTAGAGAAAAGAGGGAGGAGTAAAGGGTGGGACAAAAGGTTGTTTTACCTTTTGTCCCACCCTCTAAATAAACCTCCCCTATCTTTAAAGCAAGTTGTGAGTGGGTTTCTCACAACTTGCTGAAGTGAGTGGGTTTCTCATAACGGCCTTTGTGGCGAGTAGGCCATACCACATTTTCTGCAAGTTATGGCCCAGCCCAATCTCAGAAAAAGAATGGAGTAGTCAACTTTATTTTTTTAGTAAACGCATGCCACCAAGAGCGACCGTTGGTATAGCTGCCATTCCTAACACTAACATCCACTCTCTCATATCAAGAGCAACAGTATGGAATACCGTTTGTAATGGTGGATAATAAATTACAGCCAGCATCAGTGCAATGGATGATAATACAGCAAATACTAAATAGATGTTTTCAAATGGATTTCTATGAAATACAGAGTACTCACTTCGGCAATCAAACACATGAATCAATTGCGCCATGACTAACGTGACAAAGGCAACGGTTTGGGCGGTTGTTAAGTCGTCTGGGTTGGCTTGTAATGTAATAATAAAAGCAACCAATGTGACAATCCCAATCATAAATCCACGACTAATGATTTTCCAAGCAAGTCCCCTCGCAAATACCCCTTCGTTTGGATTACGTGGCGGCCTTTTCATGACGTCACCCTCGGCTTTATCCAATCCTAATGCCATCGCAGGTAACCCATCCGTGACTAAATTAATCCATAAAATCTGGATTGCGACTAACGGTAGTGGAAGTCCAAGCATCATAGCAAATAACATCACCAAGATTTCACCAACATTAGAAGCTAGCATGTACCTGATAAACTTTCTGATATTTTCGTAGATATTTCGACCTTCTTTAATCGCAGACTTAATTGTAGCAAAATTATCATCACTTAGGATTAATGACGACGCCTCTTTCGCTACATCGGTTCCTGTGATTCCCATTGCTATACCAATGTTTGCTGCTTTAATCGCTGGTGCATCGTTGACACCATCGCCCGTCATAGCTACGATATGACCTTTGGCTTGTAATGCTTTTACGATTTTTAATTTATGCTCTGGAGAGACACGTGCATATACATACACATCATCTACCATTTCCTCGAGTTCTTTCACACTAAGACGTGAAAGCGCAGCACCATCTAATACTTTACCATTCTCAGGCATAATCTCAAGTTGTTTGGCAATCGCTTTAGCTGTAATGGCATGGTCTCCTGTAATCATAACCGTCTTAATCCCAGCTTCAAGACACTCACGAATCGACCCTCTCACCTCTGGTCTTGGTGGGTCAATCATTCCTTGAATGCCAATGAAGGTTAATTCTCTTTCTGCATCAAGGGGTTGACCAATTTGTTCATGTGAAGAAAGAGGTCTGTAGGCAATCGCAATTGTTCTAAGCGCTTGACTTGCTAGACGTGTAATTGCATCATTTACAAGATTCTGATGCGTCTGTGTTACGTTTTCAGTTCGATTCCCTATTAAAATATGACTACTATTTGAAAGAATTACATCAGGTGCACCTTTGACAATCACATACTTCTGTCCTTTTTTATCTTCTACAATGACGGACATCATTTTTCTAGTAGATTCAAACGGAAATTCTTTGATCTTTTTATAATAGGATTTGAGTTTATCACTTGATATATCAGCCTTCATTGCTGCTACGACTAATGCCCCTTCAGTAGGGTCCCCGTCAAGGACATACTCATTTTTCGTTTTTTTAAGTAGGCCTTCTTTTTGTTTCTTCACTGTTACAGTAGCGTTGTTACAAAGTGAACCATATACTAACATTTGTTGCAGGGTTCGCTCGGTTTCAACGTTTACTTTCTTCCCATTAATGAGAAAGTCTCCGGTAGGCTCATACCCTGTGTTGGTCACGTTCCACGTTTTCCCGCCAGACCAAATGTGAGTAACAGTCATTTTATTTTGAGTAAGCGTTCCTGTTTTATCTGAACAGATAACAGAAGCGCAACCTAGCGTTTCGACCGCTGGTAATTTTCTGACGATTGCTTTTCGCTTAATCATACGTTGAACACCTAACGCCAAGGCAACGGTTACTATCGCAGGAAGTCCTTCCGGTATTGCTGCAACCGCTAACGAGACACCCGCTAAGAACATCGTATATACGTTATGACCTTGATACACCCCAATAACGACGACGAGCGCAGTTAACATGAGGGCTACGGCTATTAAAATTTTTCCAAGCTGTTCAAGTCTTCGCTGTAATGGTGTAACTAACGATTCTGTAGATTTTAATAAATGAGCGATTTTACCCATTTCAGTTTTCATACCTGTTGCAACAACAACACCAATGCCACTTCCTTGTGTGACGAGTGTACCCATAAAGGCCATATTTTCCTGGTCACCAATCTCCTTATGGTCCCCATGAAGTGGCGTTTCAAGCTTTTGAACCGGTACCGATTCTCCAGTTAAAGACGACTCTTCAATTTTTAAGCCATTCGTAGAAATAAGCCTCATGTCGGCACCAATACGGTCGCCACTTGTAATCTTAACAATGTCTCCTACAACAATATGACTGGAGAGAACCTTTTCCCATTCCCCATCACGAAGAACCATCATTTGCGGAGCAGATAACTCCTTAAGTGCAGATAATGATTTTTCTGCTTTTCGTTCTTGAACAAATCCTAGTATTCCGTTCAACATGACGATTATCATTATCGTAATCGCATCTATGTATTCCCCAAGTAGCCCTGAAATTAGTGTAGCTGCTAACAAGACTAAAACCATAAAGTCTTTAAACTGATTTAAAAATATGAGGAGCGCAGAAGGCTTCTCACCCTCATCCAGTTTATTTTCTCCATACTTTTTCAACCTGTTTTCCGCTTCTTTCTTGGATAATCCAGACGCTTGACTCGTTCCTGTTGATCTTTCTACTTCATTGACCTCCATTTCAAACCATTTCATTCTCACACCCCATATCTTGTACTTCCTGCTATACAAGCCATCTTATTCATGCACGTCCCAAAAAATGCTATACTGTTTAGTGAAGTAGATAAAAATAAAAGTAGACTTAGTTCAAGTAAGGCCGTACTTATAATAGAAGGGTGATTTTTCATGTCTTTTGATGGTTTAATGACAAAAGCTGTAACGGAGGAAATCGTCCCTCTTCTTACGACAGGAAGAATTTCAAAAATATATCAACCATATAAAAATGAAATTATTTTAACTGTTCGTGCGAATGGGACAAATTATCCATTACTCCTTTCAGCTAATCCAAGTTTTGCAAGGGCTCAAATCACACAAGAAAAATATGAAAATCCAAAAGAGCCTCCGATGTTTTGTATGTTATTACGAAAGCATCTTGAAGGTGCCATTATCGATAGCATCTCTCAAATTGACATGGAACGAATTATTGTTTTTGAAGTTAGAGGGAAAGATGAAATCGGCGATATTAGTCATAAAAAGTTAATCGTTGAAATAATGGGAAGGCATAGTAATATCATTTTAGTTGAAGCCACAACAAATAAAATTATAGATAGTATTAAACATATTTCTCTTGCACAGAGCAGTGTAAGGTCCATTTATCCTGGGCAACAATATGCACTACCTCCTTCACAGGAGAAATTGAATCCTTTTGAGATCGACCATGACTTATTTAGTCAAAAAATCGATTTTAATAGTGGAAAACTAGACAAGCAGATAATCGAACGATTTTCGGGGATTTCACCCAGTGTGGCAAAAGAAATTGTGGACCGTGCCGGCTTAGCCAATCGTCAGTCATTAACTGATGCTTTCTTCTCTGTAATCGAACCGCTAAAAGAAGGAAAGTATCATCCACAAATCATTTCAATCAATGATAAAGAATACTTCTCAATCGTGCCACTTCATCATATAAAAGGAGAAGTTCAAGCTTTTTCATCTGTTAGTCTTCTGCTTGACCGTTACTATTATGGCAAAGCAGACCGTGACCGAGTCAAACAACAAGCTAATGATATTGAGAAATTTATTCGAAATGAATTACAAAAAAACAAAAAGAAAATAAAAAAGCTCGAGCAAACCCTAGTAGATAGTGAAAAAGCCGTAAAGTACCAAAGGTTTGGAGAATTATTAACCGCCAATTTATATCAAGTTCGACGAGGCGATAAAGAAGTAGAAGTTGTCGATTATTATGATGAAAATGGTGGAATGGTTACGATTCCGTTAGACCCCCAGAAATCACCTTCTGACAATGCTCAACAGTATTTTAAGAAGTACTTAAAAGCCAAAAATTCTGTGATTGTGGTTGAAGAACAAATTAAATTAGCCAATGAAGAAATTTCTTATTTTGAGCAATTAACTCAACAAGTTGAATCTGCGACACCGCGGGACATCGAAGAAATTCGCGAAGAGTTAATTGAAGGAGGATATATCCGTCGACGGCAAAAGGATACTAAAAAGAAAAAGAAAGATATCAAACCTCTTGTTGATTCGTATACCTCATCGACTGGAACGACCATCGTTGTTGGGAAGAATAATAAACAAAATGAGTATATTACAAACAAGCTTGCACGACAGGATGAAATATGGTTTCACACGAAAGATATCCCTGGTTCCCATGTTGTAATCCGCAGTATTGACCCTGATGATACGACAATACAAGAAGCTGCGATGCTTGCTGCTTACTATAGTAAAGCCAAACTATCAAGCCGTGTCCCAGTAGACTATACAAAAATACGGCATGTAAAAAAACCAAATGGAGCAAAGCCAGGATACGTCATATATGATAACCAAACCACAATATACGTCACCCCAGACGAAGACCACGTCATAAAATTGAAGAACTAAGGAAGGCGCGAAGCCACTGCCTCTTTCAAAGGATTTTACAAGTGTTTTTCTTGTGAAATCCGCGCAGTGTGCGAAGCCCTTGCCTCTTCTTTTGAATCGCTTCTTTGAAGCCGCTACCCTCTTTTAAAGTCAAACAAAGGGGGTTTTTTGTTTGACGCGTAGCGAGTGAGCCAGTGCCCTTCTTTGTATAACTGCCTCTTTCAAAGGATTTTACAAGTGCTTTTCTTGTAAAATCCGCGCAGTGTGCGAAGCCCTTGCCTCTTCTTTTGAATCGCTTCTTTGAAGCCGCTACCCTCTTTTAAAGTCAAACAAAGGGGGTTTTTTGTTTGACGCGTAGCGAGTGAGCCAGTGCCCTTCTTTGTATAACTGCCTCTTTCAAAGGATTTTACAAGTGTTTTTCTTGTAAAATCCGCGCAGTGTGCGAAGCCCTTGCCTCTTCTTTTGAATCGCTTCTTTGAAGCCGCTACCCTCTTTTAAAGTCAAACAAAGGGGGTTTTTTGTTTGACGCGTAGCGAGTGAGCCAGTGCCCTTCTTTGTATAACTGCCTCTTTCAAAGGATTTTACATGTGCTTTTCTTGTAATATCCGCGCAGTGCGCGAAGCCCTTGCTCTTCTTTTGAATCGCCCCATTTTTTTTCTTAAATAAAAATTAGATAACGTAGACATTAGCCCAAACGTTATATCACTTTATGCATATAGTGTAGTACAAAGGGATGTTAACCCTTTGCTTACACTTATTCTACAAGGAGGTTTTTCTAAATGACACACGCTTATGCAGGCGGATTTGCGTTAATCGTTGTGCTGTTTATCCTTCTAGTAATTGTTGGTGCAGCTTACGTTGGCTATTAATCAATAGCGACCATTCGCTATTGACGCGCTGAGCGGCCACTGTTTTTTTATAAAGACATTACTGTCATAAGAGCTCTTATGGCAGTAATGCACAATACAGTGAGTGAAGCCAGCGCTCTTCATGAATTTTATTTAACTACTTAAACTTCAATTAGAAACACCCTTGGATTGTCTCCAAGGGTGTTTTATTTACTATCTTAAGTTGTAATATCATCAAATCAAAAATGTTCGTTTCCTATTTCTCAAGCCAAGCTGTGGAACTAGGATTTTCTCTCCATAATTTAAGCTTAGCCAACTGCTCATCTGTAATATCTTGACGTTCTAAAGATACTTCAAGTAATGTATCATAATCAGTTAACGTCTCAAACTGCAAGTCTGCTTCGGCTAACTTTTCCTTACCTGCTTCAAGACCATATGTAAAAATGGCTACAACGCCGATTACGGTCGCTCCCACTTCACGAACAGCTTCTGCTGCTGTAATGACGCTTCCTCCCGTTGAAATCAAATCTTCAACGATAACGACTTTATCTGATTCAGTGATCACACCTTCAATTTGATTTCCTTTACCATGTCCTTTTGATTTGCTACGAATATAAGCCATAGGCAATTCCATTCTGTCACTTACCCATGCAGCATGCGGGATACCAGCAGTCGCTGTTCCAGCGATAACGGTAGCATCAGGATAATGCGTTTTTACTAAGTCTTCAAGTCCAGCAGCGATATCTTTACGTACGACTGGGTAAGATAACGTCAGACGATTGTCGCAATATATCGGTGATTTTAATCCTGAGCTCCACGTAAACGGTTCTTCCGGACTTAACGCTACAGCTTTTATATCTAATAAATGACTTACAATTTGTCGTTTCATTTTGATACACTCCATTCCGATTGAACTCTCTCGTAGGCTTTTAGAGGGTCTTGTGCACCCGTTATCGAACGTCCTACTACAATACCCCAGCTTCCTAATTCATTGGCCTGACCAGGTGTTGTTACTCTCCTTTGGTCACTTTTCTCATCTCCAAGAAGACGAATTCCAGGCGTGACTGTCTTAAAAGAAGAAGAACAAGCTTCTGTAATCAATGGGACTTCCAACGGAGAACAGACTACTCCGTCTAACCCACTTTCTTTAGCTAATAATGCATAAGCTTTCACTGTTTCCTCAAGTGTTCCATGAATTTTTAGCTCTTGTTGCATCATCTCTTCAGTTGTACTCGTTAACTGAGTTACAGCAATTAAATCTGGTTTTTTCTTACCAGCAACTGTTCCCGCCTCAAGACCTTCAAGGGCTGCTTTCATCATTGCAGAACCGCCAGCCGCATGAACATTAACAATATCAATGTCGTATTTGGCTAATGCCCTCATCGCATGATGAACTGTATTTGGAATATCGTGTAATTTTAAATCAAGAAAAATATGGTGTCCTTGATCTTTCAACTTCGCTAGAAGACTAGGTCCAGTACTATAAAACAGTTCCATCCCTACTTTTACAAATAACGATTGTTCCTGGAATTGACTCAAAAACTGAAATACTTCCTTTTCTCCAGGAAAATCAAGTGCAATGATTATAGGTCTTTGGTCCATTATTTCCAACTCCCTCCTACCAATTCAGAAATGTGTGTAACACCCATTTCATCAAGTAAAGGGGGAAGGTCGTCGATGATCGTTGGACAAACAAATGGGTCTACGAAATTGGCTGTTCCAACAGCAACTGCACTCGCACCTGCTAAGAAAAACTCGATTACATCTTCAGCTGATTCGATCCCACCCATCCCAATAATCGGAATGGAGACTGCTTGACTGACTTGGTGTATCATGCGAATCGCTACTGGCTTTATCGCTGGACCGGATAACCCACCGGCTCCGTTTGCTAGAATCGGTTTCTTGCTTCTACGATCGATTCTCATTCCTAACAATGTGTTAATCATCGCTAAGCCGTCTGCTCCTGCTTCTTCCACCGCTTTTGCCATTTCAACAATGTCAGTGACATTCGGGGATAACTTCACATAAACCGGCTTTTCTGATACTGCCTTTACCTCTTTTGTTAATTGAGCTGCAATCTCAGGAACCGTACCAAACGTTATCCCACCACGTTTTACATTTGGACAAGAAATATTAAGTTCAAGTGCTGTTACATTCGGTGCTTTTGAAATCTTTTCCGCCACTTCCACATAATCTTCCGTTTCATATCCAGCCACATTAGCTACAATCGGAACATCATACTTTTCTAACCAAGGAAGTTCCTCAGAAAACACTTTATCAAGCCCTGGATTTTGAAGACCAATGGCATTTAACATTCCTGCAGCTGTTTCTGCTACACGAGGTGTTGGGTTACCAAAGCGGGATTCTAGAGTTGTTGCTTTCACAGCAATGGCCCCTAAAACCGATAAATCATAAAACTTTGCATATTCTTTTCCAAACCCAAAACAGCCTGAGGCAGGCATTATTGGATTTTTCATCTTTAGTCCTGGTAATTCAATAGCTAAACGATTCATAGGACCACCTCTCCAATTGGAAATACAGGACCGTCCGTACAAATCTTTTTATACGATGTTCCTTCTGGGTCATCTTGAAGATGACATACGCAAGCAAGGCAAGCACCAATGCCACACCCCATGCGTTGCTCGAGTGATAAAAAGCCTCGTTTATCTTTAAAACGTTCCTCGAGAGCTCGTAACATCGGGTTCGGACCACATGAATAAAGCACGTCAAAAGATAAGTTGTTTTGTTCGATCACATCGGTTACAAAGCCTTGTGTTCCATGGGTTCCATCCACTGTTGCCACATACGTTTGTCCAAGAGATGCAAAATCCTCTTCATAAAAGACATCTTTTTTAGATTGAAACCCTAGCACGTGGATGACATTTACACCCCGTTGTTTCAACTCTTTAGAAAGATAGTAGAGAGGAGGAACTCCAATTCCCCCACCTACTAGTAACGCGGTTTCACCTTCTTGAATCGCATCCACTGGAAAGCCGGTTCCCAGTGGTCCCATGATATCAACGTCTTCACCAATAATACGTTCACTCATCAGTTTTGTACCTTTACCTTGTGCACGGTAAAGCATTGTAAGCTGTTTTGTCTTCACATCAACATTACAAATACTAATAGGGCGACGGAGTAAAGGGTCGATCCCGCGGTCAACTTTTACATGAAGAAACTGCCCAGGTGTCTTCATCTCTTCAACAAGTGCGCCTTCTAGAACAATTTCAAAAATACTGTCTGCAATTTCTTGTTGAGATACTATCTTCAGCTGATCTTTCTTCATTGCTTTCCCCCCATTACTTCATCGCTGGCATGCTTTCTGATGCGAATGTAATTGATTCTAATACTTTTAATAACGCTTCAGCTGTATCTAATGATGTTAAACATACAACTCCATTTTCAACAGATTCTCTACGAATTCGGAAGCCATCACGTGCTGGTTGTTTTCCTTTTGTCAGTGTGTTAATCACAAACTGAGCTTGTCCTTCACGAATAGTGTCAAGTAAGTTCGGTTTTACATCTCCAATTTTATTGACAACAGTGACTGGAATATTTTCAGCAGTTACTAACTTAGATGTTCCTTCCGTAGCCATAATCGTAAAGCCGATACGGTGGAAACGACGAATTAAGGCCATTGCCTCATCTTTATCTTTATCAGCTACTGTAAACAAGACTGAACCATGACGAGGAATTTTTACACCTGATGCAATTAAGCCTTTGTATAAAGCTTTTTCTAGTGTATAGTCTCTTCCCATTACTTCCCCAGTCGATTTCATTTCAGGTCCTAGCGTAATATCTACTCTTCTTAATTTTGCAAAAGAGAACACTGGAACTTTTACTGATACTTGCTTACTTTCAGGGTGGTAGCCTGTCTCATATCCAAGCTCAGGTAATTTTTTACCTAAGATGGCTTTTGTAGCGACATTGGCCATTGGTACACCTGTAATTTTACTTAAAAATGGTACTGTACGACTTGAACGAGGATTTACTTCAAGCACATAAATTTCATTGTCATGAAGGACAAACTGAATGTTGAGTAAACCAACAATTCCTAATCCTCTTGCTAATGCAATCGTTCGGTCGATAATTTTTTCTTTCACGTCAAACCCAAGTGTTTGTGGTGGATACACAGCAATGGAGTCCCCTGAGTGAACACCTGCACGTTCGATATGTTCCATGATTCCAGGAATATAGACGTTTTCACCATCAGATATCGCATCGACTTCAATTTCTTTACCTGTTAAATAACGGTCAATTAATACTGGATGCTTTGGATTGATTTTTACCGCAGTTTCCATGTAACTTAGTAATTCTTCTTCTTGATAAACAATTTGCATCGCACGTCCACCAAGAACGTAAGACGGTCTTACTAACACAGGATAACCAATGTCAGTTGCTATCGCTACAGCTTGGTCAACTGACGTCGCAGTTTTTCCTAACGGTTGTGGAATTCCAAGCTGTTGTAAGGAAGCTTCGAATTTATCACGATTTTCTGCACGGTCCATATCTTCAAGAGATGTTCCGAGAATTTTCACTCCACGGTCCTGTAGGTCTGCAGCTAAATTGATTGCAGTTTGTCCACCGAATTGAACAATGACTCCCTCAGGCTTTTCCTGTTGAACAACATGCATCACATCTTCAATTGTTAATGGTTCAAAATATAATTTATCTGACGTACTGAAGTCAGTCGAAACCGTTTCTGGGTTATTGTTAATAATTATTGCTTCATAACCAGCTTCTTTAATCGCCCAAACTGTATGAACGGTTGCATAGTCAAACTCAATCCCTTGACCGATTCGAATCGGACCTGAACCAAGTACAAGGATACTTTTCTTTTCTGATACAATTGATTCATTTTCTTCTTCATAGGTGCTGTAATAATATGGTGTAGCCGATTCAAACTCAGCCGCACATGTATCAACCATTTTATACACAGGCATGACACCTTGTTGCTCGCGTAATTCATATACAGCTTTTTCATCCATATCCCAAAGCTTTGCAATAATCGTATCTGAGAACCCACGCTCTTTAGCTTCCACTAATAGGTCATAGTCACCTTTGTTTTCAACAAGTTGTTTTTCAAGCTGAACGATATATTCAAGCTTTTGTAGGAAGAAACGGTCGATTTTACTTAGCTCCCAAATTTGTTCGATTGTGTATCCACGGCGGAATGCTTCTCCAATAACAAACAATCTTTCATCATCAGGAACAACAATTCGTCTTTCAATTTCATCGTTCTCAAGTTGTTTCATCGACTCAACTTCGATATGATGAACGTTAGCTTCTAGCGAACGTACAGCTTTAAGCAATGATTCCTCAAGATTCCGTCCCATCGCCATAACTTCACCTGTTGCTTTCATTTGAGTTCCTAACGTACGGTTAGCTGACTCAAATTTATCGAAAGGCCAACGTGGGATTTTACTTACGACATAATCTAGTGATGGTTCAAAGCTAGCATATGTTGTTTTTGTAATTGGGTTTTTAATTTCATCAAGTGCATACCCTACTGCAATTTTCGCCGCCATTTTAGCAATTGGATATCCTGTTGCTTTTGATGCTAAAGCAGATGAACGGCTTACACGAGGGTTAACCTCGATAATATAGTAATTAAAGCTATCTGGGTCTAATGCAAGCTGAACGTTACAGCCACCTTCAATCCCTAATGCACGAATGATATTTAATGACGCGTTACGCAATAATTGATATTCACGGTCAGATAACGTTTGGCTTGGCGCAAAAACGATGGAATCTCCCGTATGTACTCCTACAGGGTCAAAGTTTTCCATGTTACACACAACAATCGCTTGGTTTTTTGAGTCACGCATCACTTCATACTCAATTTCTTTAAAGCCAGCAATGCTTTTCTCAAGTAAACATTGAGTAACAGGACTATACTTTAATCCACTAGTTACAATTTCAATTAGTTCTTCTTCATTTGAAACAATTCCGCCACCTGTTCCACCAAGTGTGTATGCTGGACGAACAATGACAGGATAGCCTACTCTTTCAACAAACGTGTATGCTTCTTTTAAATTATGAATGATATCACTTTCAGGAACTGGTTCTCCTAGCTCGTTCATAAGCGTACGGAATAAATCACGGTCTTCTGCTTTTTTAATGGCATCTAAACTAGTTCCTAACAACTCGATATTATACTCTTTTAAAATTCCCGATTCATCAAGTTCTACCGCCATATTTAAGCCAGTTTGTCCCCCAAGTGTAGCTAACAAACCGTCTGGTCTCTCTTGACGAATAATACGGCTAACAAATTCAAACGTAATTGGTTCAATGTATACTTTGTCGGCCATCGTCGTATCTGTCATAATCGTCGCAGGATTCGAGTTAATTAAAATAACTTCATACCCTTCTTCTTGTAACGCTTGACATGCTTGAGTACCTGCATAATCAAATTCTGCTGCTTGTCCAATCACAATTGGACCAGAACCAATGACTAAAATCTTTTTAATATCAGTACGTTTTCCCATCGTGTCTCCCCCTAGTTAAGCTTTTACTTTTCCGTTTTTATGTTCTTCAATCATGTTAATAAATTTATCAAACAAATGAATTGAATCTTCTGGACCAGGTGATGCTTCCGGATGGTATTGAACACAGAATACAGGGTGATCCAAATGCTCAAGTCCTTCAACTGTTCCATCATTAACTGATACATGAGTGACTTTTAATCTTGTGTCTTTTAATGAATCTTCTACAACTGCATAGCCGTGATTTTGTGATGTGATATCAATTTTTCCTGTTTCAAGTTCTTTTACCGGGTGATTGGATCCACGGTGACCAAACTTTAATTTATCCGTTTTTGCTCCACAAGCAAGTGCAATTAATTGATGTCCTAGGCAAATACCAAATGTAGGAACCTTTCCGATAAGTCCTTTAATTAGTTCAATTCCTTCTTGTACATCCGTTGGGTCCCCAGGTCCGTTAGAAAGCATAATTCCATCTGGGTTTAATCCTAATACTTCTTCAAGTGACGCATTATAAGGAACAACGATAACATCTGAATCATAATGAATTAAGTTACGTAAAATTCCATGTTTTGCTCCGAAATCAACAAGCACGATTCGATATTTACGACCTGGTGCGTGATATGGATCTTTTGTAGAAACATGATTTACTTGGTCAGTCATTAATGGCATATCATTTAATTCTTTTACTACTTTATCAACGTTGACTTCCATGTTACAAAGTCTTCCTTTTAATGTACCATGTTGGCGAATTAATCTTGTTAGCTTGCGCGTATCAATTCCTTCAAGACCAGGAATGCCTTTGAATTTTAAAAGAGCATCAAGTGATTCTTCACTTCTCCAATTGCTAGGGTATTTTGCTACTTCTTTTACAATTAGTCCATGAATCGCTGGTTCAATTGATTCAAAGTCATCGCGGTTAATGCCGTAGTTTCCGATAAGTGGATAGGTTAGTGTAACGATTTGTCCACAATACGATAAATCGGATAAAATTTCTTGATAACCTGTCATCCCTGTATTAAATACAACTTCTCCACTTTTTTCGATGTCACTTCCGAATGCTTTTCCAACAAATACTGTGCCATCTTCCATAATTAATTGTCTTTTCATTGTTGTTCCCCTTTCTTCCAAACCAGTTTTCCTTCAACAAATGTATGTGTCGGCCAGCCTTTACAAGCCCAACCTGTAAATGGTGTATTTTTCCCTTTAGAAGCAAAATTCTCTGGATTAATCTCCTCTTGATGCTCTAAATCAATCACTGTAATATCCGCTAGCGCTCCTACTTCTAATGTTCCATATGGAAGGTCAAATGCCTTTGCAGGTTTTACAGTCAACCAATCCACTAACTGCTTTAATGTTATAATTCCTTTTTCAACAAGGTGCGTATATAAAAGTGGAAACGCTGTTTCTAGTCCCACAATTCCAAACGGAGCCTTTTCCATCCCTAGTGCTTTTTCTTCTGCAGCATGTGGAGCATGGTCAGTTGCAATAAAATCAATTGTTCCATCTAATAAACCTTCAATTAACGCATCTCGGTCTTCTTTACCACGAAGAGGTGGATTCATTTTATAATTCGGGTCCATTCCTGGAATATCTTCATCACACAACAGTAAGTGATGAGGCGTTACTTCAGCCGTCACATGAATTCCTGCTCGTTTTGCATCTCTAACTGCACGAACGGAACCAACAGTACTAATGTGACACACATGATAATGCGCGCCTGCAGCTTCAGCAAGTAGGACATCTCGAGCGATATGAACAGATTCACACACTGAAGGAATTCCTTTTAGGTTATTCTCTTTCGAAAATGTTCCTTCATGAACAGCTCCACCGAAGATAAGAGTATCCTCCTCACAGTGGGCTACTATTGCTTTATTAACTTTTGCGGCTTCTTTCATGGCCGCTAACATCATCGCTGCATTTTGAACGCCTACACCATCATCCGTAAACGCAAAAGCTCCCGCTTCTTTTAATCCTTCAAAATCCGTTAAGTCTTTTCCTAATTGCCTTGTTGTAATTGATGCATATGGAAGAACTCGTACAACCGATGTTTCCTTAATTCTATTTTGAACCCACTCCATTTGTTCTTTTGTATCAGGCACGGGTCTTGTATTTGGCATTGGTGCTACTGTTGTGAAACCACCTTGGGCAGCTGCTTTAGAGCCTGTTTCAATCGTTTCTTTATGTTCTCCACCTGGCTCTCTGAAATGGACGTGAAGGTCAAGCATTCCTGGTACGATTAATTGGTTAGTAACATCGATGACTTGGGCATCTTCACGACTTACCTTCTCTGCAACTTGAATTATCTTCCCATCGACAATTAAAATTTCTTTTTCTTCTGTCGTTCCATTTTCAGTAAGGACTTTTCCTTTGGTTAATACAATTTTCATTACATTCCACCCCCGCTTTTTTCAATGGCTCTTTTTAGTACAGCCATTCGTACCGCAACCCCATTTGTCATTTGTTTAAAAATTCTTGAGCGTTCACATTCCACTAGTTCGCTTGCTATCTCAACCCCTCTATTAATCGGAGCTGGATGCATGATAATACTTTCTTTTTTCATTCGAAGCTCTCGTTCTAGTGTTAAACCAAATTGTTCATGATAGTCACTTTTTTCAGTAACCATTTTTACAGCATGTCTCTCATGTTGAATGCGAAGCATCATCATCACATCGGCCATCTCAACCGCGTCATCGATATCGATAAACTTGCCATATGGAATCGAATCATCAATCCATTGTCTTGGCCCAGAAAACCAAACGCTAGCACCTAAGCGGTGAAGAACTTCAGCATTTGAGCGCGCGACTCGACTATGGCGAATGTCTCCGACTATTACGATTTTTAGTCCTTCAAATGTTTCAAACTCTTGCTTAATCGTTAATAAATCAAGCAGTGATTGAGTTGGATGATGTCCGGTTCCATCGCCACCATTAATAATGGGAATTGATATCGGACCAATGAGTTCATTAAAATAATTATCTTGCTGGTGCCGGATAACAACGATGTTCGTTCCAATCGCTTCAAGCGTTCTGACGGTATCGTATAACGTTTCTCCCTTTTTAACACTTGAAGAATCTGCTTCGAAATTTAACACTTGTAACCCTAACTTTTTCTCAGCTACTTCAAAGCTAAATTTCGTTCTTGTGCTTGGTTCAAAAAATAAATTAGAGACAAACGTTTCACGATTAGGTTGCCAGCGGTCACCATCTAAAAACTGTTGAGCTTGGTCTAATATTTGATGTATTTCAAATGTATCTAAAAGTGGCATTGTTAATACATGCATCCGGTATCTCCCTCTCTTCCAACCTTGATTCCCTATAATCAAAATTGTTACACACCTAAAATTTATATCGTGTCCTAACGTCTAAAAAAAACACCCTAAGTTCCTTACCTTAGGGTGTAGGAAAGCACAGGAAAACGAGTGATTCCTTTGCTTTCTATACCCTTCTAAGTCTCTCGTACTTAGTTAAAGGATACTTCTATTTAACTGCATCTTGCGTTTCTGAAACTTCTTCAAACATTGGTGTTTTTCCGTAGCTATCTTCTTTATCAGGCATGACTAAGTGCAGAATAATCCCTACAATTGCAGCTAAAGCCATACCAGGAATTTGAACCTCATCGGTTACTTGTATGAAAGCACCACCTATTCCAAGTACAAGGATGACAGATGAAATAATTAAGTTTCGTTTAATCCCAAGATTAATACTGTTGTCTATTAACATCCGTAACCCTGAAGATGCAATGACTCCGAATAGCAAGATGGAAATTCCACCCATAACAGGAGTTGGAATTGTTGAAATGAAGGCAGCAAATTTCCCAGCAAAACCGAGAAGAATCGCGATAACCGCTGCTCCTCCTATAACAAAGACGCTAAATACTCTTGTAATTGCGATTACCCCAATGTTTTCACCATATGTTGTATTTGGTGGTCCACCAATTAATGAAGCAAGTATTGTTGCGACCCCATCCCCCGCAATCGAGCGGTGTAGTCCAGGGTTTTTAATGAAATTTTTACCAACAACTTTACTCAGTACCATTTGGTCTCCAATATGTTCAGAAATCGTGACAATAGCAACGGGAACCATGATTAATAGAATAGCCCACGATACGCTAGGAGTATAAGTGACAAACGGTATGATAAAGTCTGGAGCGACAAACCAGTCTGCTTCTTTTACAGGGGTCAGGTCTACTAACCCTTGATAGTATGCAAATATATAACCACCAATGATTCCAAACAAAAACGGTATAAGTCCAAAAAATCCTTTAAAGAAAATTGCAGATAAAATCGTAATAAGTAACGTGACAAAGGCTACTAATAAAAAGGTTCCATTATAAACGTCGAACCCGTTAATTTTCTCATACATTGCCATATTTATAGCAACACCTGCTAAGCCTAGTCCAATAACCATAATGACTGGTCCTACTACTATCGGCGGTAAAATGGCTAGTAACCACTTTACTCCTGCCCCCTTTATGATGAGAGCAACAATACCATATACGAGTCCGGCAAAAAAGCTACCAATCATTGCCCCCTCAGGTCCTCCAGCAGCGGAAGCCGCTATAATTGGAGCGATAAATGCAAAGGATGAACCTAAATAGGCTGGTACTTGTCCTCTTGTAATTAATAAATACGCTAATGTACCTAAACCACTTGATACAAGCGCCACAGCAGGACTTAGCCCTACATAGAATGGTACTAGAATTGTCGCACCAAACATTGCAAACAAATGCTGCAAACTTAACACAAGCCACTTATCAAGTCTTGGTATTTCTCTCAAACCTACATCTCTTTGGTTTTCCATATACATCCTCCTCGTTCTCACAACGATTTTCTATTTATTTTGCTCAATGCTAACCTCATCAATTCCATCAATTTCCTTCAGTTTTGCTTCGATCACTTCACTTTTGGACGTCGGTACATTTTTGCCAATATAATCGGGGCGAATCGGCAATTCACGATGGCCACGGTCAATTAACACTGCCAATTGAATTTGCGCTGGGCGTCCAATGTCAATGAGAGCATCAAGTGCAGCACGCACTGTTCTTCCTGTGTAGAGGACATCGTCAATTAAAATTACTTTTTGCTCTGTAATGTTTGGGATATCAGAACCCATGAGGACAGGTTCCTTTGATGTTGTCTTCACAGAAAGGTCATCACGGTACAATGTGATATCAATTTCTCCAACGGGAATCGACTGATTTTCAATTTGCTTGATTTTCTCAGCCAACCTATTGGCAATATAAATTCCTCTTGTTTTAATCCCAACTAATACGCAATTCTCAATGCCTTTGTTACGTTCAATAATTTCATGTGCAATTCGCGTAATCGCTCTGCGAATAGCCGCTTCATCTAGTATGACTCTAGCCATTTTTTCACCTTCTTTTTAGGTACTATTGACTTAGAATGAAGTGAGCGCATAAAAAAACCTCTCACCGAATGATGAGAGGTTAGATGCATACAACAAATAGACATAGCTATGGCTACTGTTCATAATACTCCGCTTCCTTCTCAGCCTCACGGGACTGTAGTTAAAGGACTATTAAATTACTTTTAATTATTCCAAACTTCGACAAGAAAGTCAACTATCTTTTCGCTTTAAATATTCTAAAAGTTCAACCATGTCTTGAGGCATCGGAGCTTCAAACTCCATGTACTCATCTGTCGTTGGATGAGTAAATCCAAGGACCCCAGCATGTAACGCTTGTCCATTAATATCTAACGTTTTCTTTGGACCATATTTCGGGTCACCCGCTAACGGAAATCCAATATATTTCATATGGACACGGATTTGATGCGTTCTTCCCGTTTCAAGTTGACACTGGACATGAGTAAAGTCTTTAAACCTGTCTAATACAGTAAAGTGAGTAACCGCATCACGACTATTCTCTTCGGTAACGGTCATACTTTGTCGGTCTTGTTTGTCACGTCCTATCGGAGCATCAATTGTTCCCGTATCATGGGCAATCACACCGTGAACGATGGCGTGATAAATTCTAGTCGTTGTTTTTGCTTTTAGTTGCTCCACGAGAGAATGATGGGCACGGTCATTTTTGGCAACCATTAATAAACCTGACGTATCTTTATCAATACGATGAACAATCCCTGGACGAATCACTCCATTAATGCCAGATAAGTCTTTACAATGGTGCATTAAGCCATTCACAAGAGTGCCTGTATAATGCCCTGGAGCAGGATGAACAACCATACCTCTTGGCTTATTGACAACGATGACATCATTGTCTTCATAGGCAATATCTAGCTCCATCTCTTCTGGAATGACTTCAAGCACTTCTGGTTCAGGGATTTCAATGACAACCTCGTCTCCAGCTTGCATCTTATAATTACTCTTTACAGTGGAGCCATTAACCGTTAACTGTCCATCTTTAATCCATTGTTGAACTTGACTGCGTGACCAGCCTTCTTCAAGTGTTGATATGACTTTATCAATTCGTTCGTTTTGATGCTCTTCTGTCATTTTCCATTCAAATTGTTCCATTTATTTACTCCTTTTTGCTTTCCTTTCTTCATCGATAAATTTAATCATCATGAGTCCGACACCAATCACAAGTGCAGAATCAGCAACATTAAAGATAGGAAAATCGTAAGTAATGATATACGTATCAATAAAATCTACAACTTCTCCCCGAAAAACACGATCGATAAAATTCCCAATAGCGCCCCCTAATAACAGCCCCAAGGAAATACCAAGAAAGCGGCTCTTTTTTGCTTCTTTTTGTATGTAGTATATTAGAAAAACGATAACGATAATCGTCACAATGTAAAAAAACCACATCTGACCTTGTAAGATTCCAAACGCTGCTCCTTTATTACGATGTGACGTAATGTAAAGAACATTTTCAATAATTGTAATTCGCTCGCCCAGTTCCATCGACTTCACGATATACCACTTCGTAATTTGGTCTAGAACGATAATAACAAGTGCAAGAACATAATAATAATAAACCAACGTTTCATCCTCCATCTCTCAACATCACTACGATAGCATTTTAGCATAAAAAGGGGGATGTGTCCCCCTTACTTATCATTTAAATACTGGTCATAGTGAATATTTCGTTGAAAGTCCACAGAATCATCTCCACGGTATCCTTCAATGTCGGTTGATACGAAAGCTTCTATTTCTTCAACATATCCAATCAATTCCCCGGTTTCATCTAAAGAGGAATCTTCAAATATCATTGAATTTTCATTAAAGCGAGCAACGGCTTGCCATGAATCTTCTGCATCAAAAGACATGTTTTCGTTTTCTTCATCGCCGTCGAAATTAAATTTATCAAAGTTACCAAGGACTTCTTCCTCAACCGGTCGACGTACACTTAGTTCACCTTTTGAATGCTCTACAGTTGTTCTAGCTGTTGGGTAAGCCTCAAGTCGTTCTTGTGAAATCGGTTGGCCAGTTACTTCACATATCCCATATGTTCCATTTTCGAACTTTCGGAGAGAATATTGGATATCTTCAATTTCTCTTTCCAAATTTTCTTTTAAGGCTAAATCCTTCTCTCGTTCATATAACTCAGTCCCGGAATCCGCTGGATGATTATCATATTGCGAAAGTTCACCAGTGGAAAGCGCAAGACTGTTATCAAACCCAAAGTGGTCAGTTTCTTTCAACCGTTCCTCTAATTTTTGTAATCGCTCTTCTAATTCAAGTTTGATGTGAGTATATTGTTGTTCCACATTATCCCCCCATTCCCAGGTTGTTTGAGCAACGTACTAACTCCTTACTATTTTCTCCGCAATTCCCCGCATTAGCCGAAACAACTTTTGACAGAGCGATAAAAAGGGTGTACTTTCCTTTTTTATCGCTCTGTGCATGGGCGAAGCCGCTGCAAAGTTTTTCAAAAATGAGTTGGGGGTCCCAACTCTTTTTTCAGCGTGCGGAGCCAGGCTCTTGGCTCATCTATTTGCTAACGGACCTACGTTCCGCTATTTGGATAAAAATCGAGAAAATCTTTATTTATCGGACCCTCAGTCCTCTATTTCTTCATTTTCACTTTAATTTGCGTGGTTTTCATTAAAATAAGGTCATCTGTGTCCGTTACATTTAAAAATTTAGTCAAGTCCAGAATAATGTGTAAATTACTTAGCTACAATGTTACAACCTATAATGATATATAGTTAGTTTTTGATTTTGGTTACTTGGAAGGGGGGACCCCCTTCCAAGTAACCAAACTCTCGCTTCGCGCGGCTCGCTGGTTTAGGGCTTTAGAGTATATCTCCTATTTAACTGAAGGTTTTCATTCTCCATTAATAGCGCTCCAATTAATCGAAAAGCTGATTGTGTATTTGGAAAAATACGAATGACTCTTTCTCGTCTTCTTATTTCCTGATTTAGACGCTCTAACGAGTTGGTACTTGATAGGTGTCGTTGATACATTTTTGGTTCATTTAAATATTGAATGGATTCTTCAAATCCGTCTTCAAGGATTTCAATTGCCTTCTTCAACTTGGGATTATCTTGGTGATTCATGAGAAGGTCATCTTTAAATTTCCTTGCTTCTTCACAAGAGATTGTTTGGTATATTCTTCTCAATTCTGCTATGACCTGGCTAGACCCTTTTTTGGGAAGTTTATTAATGATGTTTCGTTTAAAGTGAACGGAACACCTTTGCCATGAAGTTCCGATAAATTCTCGGTCTATAGCCTTTTTTAATCCAGCCTGGGCATCAGAGACAATAAGTTTAGGAGATTGGAGTCCTCGCGCTTTTAAATCACTGAAGAACCCTTGCCACGCCTCGAAACTCTCAGCGTGGTCTATTTTTAATCCAATAACTTGCCTCTTTTTTTCCTCATCCATTGCCGTCATAAGATAGACTGCTTTGGGTACAACTTTATTATGTTCACGCACCTTAATATACATGGCATCTGCATAGAGGTAAGGAAAATACTGGACATTAAGTGGTCGATTAGCCCATTTATTCACAACAGGATCAAGCTTCTCCGCTAGGGACGAAACAAATGATTTGGATACACTTTCTCCGCAAAGTTGTTCTACAATGTTTTTTACTTTTCGTGTCGACACCCCATTTACCACCATTTCTAACATAGAAAGAGTTAGTGCTTGGTCTACGCGAGTAAACCGTTCAAATATAGAAGTTGAAAAGTCTCCTTCTCTTGTACGAGGTACACGTAATTTAATTTTTCCAATACTAATCAGTAGCTCACGCTCATAATATCCATTACGTTAATCCCGGCGTTCTGGAGAACGCTCATAGGCAGATGCTTGTAAATGCTCATCCCGTTCTTTCTCCATAAACTCATTAAGAACTAATACAATTGAAGATTTTACAACTGCATCAATATTCGAATTCATCACAGATTCTTTTAAAACATCAATATCTAGGTTAAACTGTATTTGAGTCATTTTATATTCCCTCTTCTCATGTTTTTCGTGGTTGTTAAACATTGTAGCCAAGAAGGTATAAAATGACTCTTTTTGTTTTTACACAATTATACGGACTTAATCAAAAATTTCTGTTTTAAAGCGAAATAAAGGACTCACGGTCCGTTACGACCTGAACAAAAGAAAAAACACTCGGAGTATTATTTTCCCCGAGTGTTTCTTTTTTTAATAATGCTTTGTTACTGTTTCCGTACAAGTTGGACACAGTGTTGGATGATTAGGGTCTTTACCAATTTCTTTTGTCACAATCCAGCAACGTTCACACGTTTCACCTTCTGCTTTTTCAACCACAATTGCAATGTCATCAAAGGTTTCAGCGTTAGCTGGTGTACTTTCCTTTGATCCCGCGATTGTCGCCCCAGAGACAATAAACAACTTGTGTAATTGGTCGACATTTTCTAAAAGTTCTTTTGTTTTATCAGTTGGATAAAGAGTTAATGAAGCTGTTAATGACTTTTTAATCACCTTTTCATTTCGTGCATTTTCTAATGCTTTTAAAACGTCGTTTCGTACGTCCATGAAACGGTCCCATTTTTCTACTACAGCCTGGCTGTTAGAGTAATCAACAGCAGTTGGCATATCTGTTAATTGAACACTTTCTTCTGTAACAGCAGGGATGAACTGCCATACTTCATCTGCTGTGTGAGGTAGGATAGGTGTCACTAACTTTGTTAATGCCACTAAGATGTCATACATTACCGTTTGAATGGAACGACGGGCATGACTATCTGCATGGTCAATATATAATGTATCTTTGGCGATATCTAAATAGAATGAACTTAATTCAATCGTACAGAAATTATGGACGGCATGGAACACAGTCGAGAATTGATATTGGTCATACGCTTGATTTACTTTGCCGATAATATCGTTTAATTTGATTTCCATATATTGATCAAGCTCTGGCAATTGAGCAAATTCTACTCGGTCTTGAGCCGGATTAAAATCAAATAAGTTACCAAGTAAGAAACGGAATGTATTTCTAATTTTACGATAGACTTCAGATACTTGCTTTAAGATTTTATCGGATACGCGTACATCTGCTTGATAATCAACAGAAGCTACCCATAGACGTAAAATATCCGCGCCTAATTGCTTCATGACATCATTAGGAACTACAACATTCCCAATTGACTTACTCATTTTTCGCCCTTCCCCGTCAAGAGCAAATCCGTGACTTAGCACGCCTTTATATGGTGCTTTACCTGATACTGCTACACTTGTTGATAATGACGAGTTAAACCATCCTCGGTATTGGTCTGAACCTTCAAGGTAAAGGTCAGCGGGACGTTGTAAATCATCTCTTTCTTCGAGTACCGCTTGATGAGATGAACCTGAATCAAACCAAACATCCATAATATCCATTTCACGAGTGAATGTTCCATTTGGACTATGTTCTGAAGTAAATCCTTCTGGCAATAGATCTTTTGTATCCCATTCAAACCAGATGTTTGAACCATGTTGTCTAAATAGGTTGGAAACATGGTCAATCGTTTCATCGCTTACAATCGGTTCATTATTTTCCCCGTAGAAAATTGGAATTGGAACACCCCATGCACGTTGTCTTGAAATACACCAGTCGCCACGGTCTCTTACCATGTTAAATAGGCGAGTCTCACCCCAAGTAGGAATCCAATTAACTTCTTTAATCGCTTGTAACAACTCTTCACGGAAGTCTTTGATTGATGCAAACCACTGAGCTGTCGCACGGAAAATAACAGGTTTCTTGGTTCTCCAGTCATGAGGGTAAGAGTGAGTAATGAATGTTAATTTTAATAACGCTCCGACTTCCTCTAGTTTTTCAGTAATCGGTTTATTGGCATTATCATAAAATTGTCCTTCAAAACCTGGAGCTTCTTCTGTAAATACACCTTTATCATCAACAGGGTTCAAGACGTCTAACCCATATTTTTTTCCAACAATATAGTCATCTTCCCCGTGTCCTGGAGCGGTATGAACACAACCTGTTCCTGCATCCAGAGTGACATGGTCACCACACATGACGAGTGATTCACGGTCATATAATGGATGCTGGGCAACTACATACTCCAGTTGTTGACCTTTCATTGTACGAACAACTTCATAATTTTCCCACTCTAACTCTTTTTCTAAAGATTCAAGCAAGCCTGAAGCTACAACGTATTTTACTCCGTTTACTTTGACCACGCTGTATTCAAGGTCTGGGTGAACTGTAATTCCAAGGTTGGCAGGGATCGTCCATGGAGTTGTTGTCCAAATAACAATTTTCTCATCCTGTTCAAGGACTCCTTTACCATCTTTTACATCAAACGCAACAAAGATAGAAGGAGAGCGTTTATCATGGTATTCAATCTCAGCTTCTGCTAGGGCTGACTCAGAAGACGGAGACCAGTATACCGGTTTTAAACCTTTGTAGATGTATCCTTTTTTCGCCATGTCGCCAAACACTTTAATTTGTTGAGCTTCATATTCTTTATCAAGCGTAATGTATGGATTTTCCCAATCTCCTCGAACTCCTAGTCGCTTAAACTGCTCACGCTGACGATTGACTTGTTCTCTCGCATATTCTTCACAAAGTTTTCTGAACTCAGCTACACTTAGGGATTTTCGATTCACTTTTCCGTTTTTCGTTAAAGCTGTCTCGATAGGTAAACCATGGGTATCCCAACCTGGAACATAAGGAGCATGGAACCCACTCATTGACTTATAACGAACAATAAAATCTTTTAATACTTTATTTAAGGCATGCCCCATATGAATATCTCCGTTTGCATACGGAGGACCGTCATGAAGGATAAACATAGGTCTGCCTTTTGTACGCTCTTGTACTTTGGCATAGATATCAGCAGCATCCCAATCTTTTTGCATCTCTGGCTCTCGGTTTGGTAAATTTCCACGCATCGGAAATTCAGTTTTCATCATTAGTAACGTGTCTTTGTAATCCATTGTTTTTTTCATCCTCCTCATTTTCCACACAAAAAAGCCCTCTCTCCCAACTAGGGACGAGAAGGTTACCCGTGGTACCACCCTATTGAACTAAAGTAACAGTTCACTCAAAATTCGTAACGTGAATCAATCGCTATAGCCTACTTGAAAAAACGTTCGGTATAGAACTCTAGGGTGATTTTCTCTTTATCTCTTTAACTAGGCTCACACCATCCCTAGTTCGCTTGGTAAAGTTGAATAAAGGTACTCTCCCTGTCAATGTCATTTGATTATTATTATTGATTGGTATTGTATGATAAAAACAAAACATTAGTCAAGAAAAAAGACTAAAAATAATGATATTTTTAATCTTTATTCCCACTTTATCTTAATTTATTCATGATTGTTACTTTGAAAGTCTTCTTCAGGATTGGCACTGATTTCATCCCAATCATCACTTTGAAGCATTTCTAATTGAGCTTCCACTAACATTTTAAAACGGATTCGATACACAGAAGCTTGTTTTTTCAATTCCTCATTTTCAATCATGATTTTTCGTGATTTAGAAAGCGCATCATTGATAATTCGGTCCGCGTTTTTTTCAGCTTCTTTAACGATAAGCTGTGCTTCTTTTTGAGCATTACGACGGACTTCTTCGGCAGATTCTTGAGCAATTAAAATCGATTTATTTAACGTTTGTTCGATATTATTAAAATGCTCTAACTTTGTTTCGAGGTCTTGCATCTTTTCAAATAAATCCTTTTTTTCGCGAAGTACAGCTTCGTAGTCTTTAATGATCTGGTCTAAAAATTCATTTACTTCATCTTCATCATAACCACGAAAACCTCGAGTAAATTCCTTATTGTGAATGTCAAGGGGTGTTAAAGGCACACACTCCACCTCCATACGTGAGTATTATTTCTTCGTTAAGTAACATTATTCGACAAAGAATCTTGCATTCCTGCAAAATACAAAAAATTATTTTAATTTTCCATAATGAATTCTCCATTTTTCTTTCTTCGTTTGGCCTTCAATGGAAAGTAACTTGCTGCGACCTAAGCCTCGAACAGATAAATGGTCACCCTCCTGTAATTGGTACGACGATTGTTCGATGACCTTCCAGTTCACCTTCACATAGCCACGGTCAATATAAGGCATGACTTTTGTACGAGACAAACGATATATTTCAGATAACATGACATCCAGTCTTAATGATGAAACCGTTCCTGTCTGTTCTATCCATGTTTCATTATTACTAATTTGCTCCAAATTTGAAATTTGATTCAAAGAGATCGATGCTCGTCCAACGGTTGTTAAATTTGCTCGTACAAAATCGGCCGTTTCTGCCGCAACAAAAAATTGAATACGACTGTCCTCACCAAAAAGAATATCACCAAACTTTTCTCGTTTTAACCCTAAGCCTAGTACTGAACCTAGCACATCTTTATGCTGTATCGTTACAAACTTCTTTGGATAATCCAACTCAAAGCATTCGATTTGATAATCAGTCTCTTCAATTTCATCATATGGAGGAAACAATATCGCTCTTTTTCTTTCAGAATGAAGTTGGCCTCCCCAAAAGGAAAGGCCAACTTCATCAGATTTTCCAACAAGCTGAGTAACAATTTGCTGTTCGCGAGGATCTAAGAAATCCGTTAATTTCCTTGTATATCGAAGGCTAACATCAGCCTTCCAATTTAATACTTTATCAACAAAAGTTCGCTCTTCCTCTCGGAAATGCTGGTATATTGACATATGAATCTCGCCTTAAGAGAAAAGTACTGTTACACCAATACGCGCTAAGTGTAATGTTAGTATAGCTACGATTGGAGAAATATCTATCATTCCTAACGGTGGAATAAACTTTCGAAACGGTGCTAAAAATGGCTCTACGAGTGAACCGATAAATTGACCAATACTTGATTCACGAGCATTCGGAAACCAAGACATTAAAATATAACCAATAATCATCCAAGAATAAATCTGCAAAGCAAAATATAGTAAACTTCCTATTCCTGACATCTACTTCACCACCTTTTTCATTCAAAGCTGTCTTCGAACAAATCTGTTATAGATCCCGACACTTCCACATTATCTGGAGTGCATATAAATATATTCGCACCTAACTTTTGAATATTCCCTTCTATAGCATACACTGTTCCGCCTAAAAAATCGACTACTTGCCTTGCTTCTTCTTTTGTTGCCATTGATTGGAGATTGATAATAACCGTTCTGCGGTTTTTTAATTGGTCTGCAATATCTTGCGCTTCATCATATGACCTAGGTTCATGCAAAATGACCTTTGCCGTATTCTTAACGGTCTGCAATGCAACTACATTTTGCCCCTTTGTTCTTCGTCTTTCAGGAATCTCTTCTTGCGTTACTGCTGTTTCGTCTATGTACTCTTGTTGTGTTCCTTCATCTTCCAATTCAAAAAAACGTTTGAACTTTGATTTCAATTCCATTCTCTCCCCTCCTAAATGTTATTCTTCATTTCCTACTAAAGATGAACCTAGTCTCACAAACGTTGCTCCTTCTTCTATCGCAATGACATAGTCATTTGACATCCCCATTGATAACTCTGTACACGGTGCATAGGGTAATTGTAGAGCTTGTACATCTTCTTTTATCTTTCGTAGTCCTTGAAATACAGGTCTTGTGTCTTCTGGGTTAGCCTCATATGGCGCCATCGTCATTAAACCTACCACTTCAATGTTAGGATAATCCTTAAGGTTTTCAACAAATGGGATAACTTGATCTGGTTGAAGGCCAGCCTTCGTATCTTCTCCAGAAACATTAACTTGAATAAAACATTTCATTATTTTATTTTCTTCTATTCTTTTTTGGATTTCCTCTGCTAAAGAAAGACGGTCTAACGAATGGATATATTGAAATTTATTAATCATCTTACGTACCTTTTTCGATTGGAGAGAGCCAATAAAGTGCCAAGTCGCATCAAGGTCTATTTGCTCCACCTTTTCAACGCCACCCTCTACTCGATTTTCTCCAAGATGTAAAACGCCTGCTACAATCGCTTCAACCGTTCTTTCTTTACTAACATATTTAGTTACAGCAATAATATTTACGTCAGATGTCTTTCGATTGGCACGCTGACATGCTACCTCAATTTGTTGATTAATTTCTTTTAAATTATCTTTGACCGTCAACGTGTTACTCTCCTTTCATCCCAATGTAGCTCATCATTCTTCCCGTTTGCCCTTTTTCTTTTCGGTGAGAGAAAAACAAGTCCAATTGAGAGGCTGTACAATGATGTGTGACGCTTATGTTTTGTATTGGAATTCCTTCGTTTTCTAATAGAAGCTTATTTACTTCTTTTAAATCAAGTAAATAGTGCCCATTTTCTAATGGTGTCGCAAAAGTATCGGTATTCGGTAACACTTTTTCTACTTCTTGTATTACCCTTTCATCGACCTCATATTCCTTTTTCCCAATAGAAGGGCCAATGACACACTGGATTTCTGTTATAGGAACTTTTTCAATGCTTTTCCATTGTTCGATGAGGGTAGCACCAATATTTAATACCGTTCCTTTCCAACCAGCATGTGCAACTCCAATCAAGTCATAGTTTGGTGCAAAAAAGTACAGTGGTACGCAATCAGCATATAAACTCACGAGGAGAATATTTCTCTCACTCGTATACAGCCCATCAATTCCTTTAAGTGAATCATGTAAGGAAAACGCACCTTTGCCTTTATCATTAGAAGCTACCTTATAAATGTTGGCTTGATGAATTTGTTCACCTACAACCCAACAATCAAGCGGAAAACCAATTTTCTCCGCAAGGATTTTTCGGTTAAGACGAACATCCTCATCAACATCACCTACATGAAAACCCATGTTTAACGATTGATACGGAGCACTACTTACTCCACCCGTTCGAATCGAAAACCCTGCCTTCATATCATTTGGTAGCCTCTCATGATTCAATTGTAATATATCGTTATCTGTTTGAATAAAAAGTGGGGAATCGTTCACGACGTCACTTCCTCTACTTCCTATAAGCATTATTATTGGATATTTTCCATTTTAGCATATTTTTCTACATCCTAGTAATGTCTTTCCGTAAAATTCGTCAAAATAACTTGAATTATCATTCCTCAAGGTCAGCTACTCGGACTAAGATGCAATCCGAACCAATTTTTTCGATATTAGCCCATGGAATGACTAGTTCGTCTTCTTTACTAAAAAAGCTCATCATTTTTCCTGTTCCATTTATAATTAGGGCATCTATTTGACCAGAAGACAAATTGATATCTATATCTCCTAAATGTCCTAGCCGCTTTCCATTTTCAATATTGACTATATCCTTTGCTTGTAATTCTGATATTTTTAACATTCTGTCACCTCTTTTATTTATTCCTTAATGTTACATACATATGCTCGTAATTCTTTTCTTAGAAGCACTGTGACAAGCCGCTATATAGTAAAAAAAGCTCTTTTCTCAAAGATTGTTGCTCTACCTATTGAACCATCGTTCACAAAGAAAAAAGCTGACCATTACAGTCAGCTTTTTCTTTACTCAATTAAAGTATGATATTAACTTTGAGCATGTTTATTCATTTGTTGAATTGCTGCTTTCTCAAGACGAGAAACCTGAGCTTGGGATATACCGATTTCATCGGCAACTTCCATTTGAGTTTTCCCTTGGAAAAAGCGCATATTAAGTATCATTTTTTCACGGTCATTTAACCGGATCATCGCCTCGCGCAAGGCAATTTCTTCAACCCAATTCACATCTTTGTTCTTTTCATCACTAATTTGGTCCATCACATAAATGGGGTCTCCTCCATCATTGTAAATCGGCTCAAATAATGAAACTGGGTCTTGGATGGCGTCTAAGGCAAAAACGACATCTTCTTTTGGAACATCGAGAACTTTGGCAATCTCCATGACAGTTGGTTCCCTATCTCGGTTTCTCTGCGACATCAATTGGTCACGAACTTGTAGGGCTTTATACGCAATATCACGTAATGAACGAGAAACACGGATTGGGTTATTATCCCGTAAATACCGTCTAATTTCACCAATAATCATTGGTACTGCATACGTTGAAAACTTTACATTTTGACTTAAATCAAAGTTGTCAATTGATTTCATTAGCCCAATACAACCAACTTGAAAGAGGTCATCAACGTACTCCCCACGATTGTTAAAGCGTTGGATAACACTCAGTACCAATCGTAAGTTTCCATTCACTAGTTTTTCTCTTGCGCTTAGTTCCCCACTTTGAAGTCTTTCAAAGAGGTCTCGCATTTCTGCATTTTTTAATACAGGAAGCTTTGAAGTATCTACTCCACAAATTTCAACTTTATTTCGTGTCAATTCTTTCCCTCCTAACAGGAGATGATGTACAAGTAAAGTATCTCCTTGGGAGGGAAAAATATGCATAAGCTTTCTTTCATTGTTCTAATTAAAAGTGAATTAGAATACATGATATAAGGGCTGAAAACGATTTTATTTTTTTCTTACACCATTTTATTAAATTCTTTTCGGAGCCGTTTTATAATTCTTTTTTCAAGGCGTGATATGTAGGATTGGGAGATGCCCAGCATGTCTGCAACATCCTTTTGTGTCTTTTCTTCATCACCGGCTAGTCCAAACCGTAATTCCATAATTTGCTTTTCACGGTCGTTTAATGTGTACAAAGCCTTAACTAAAAGCTTCCGGTCTACTTTTTCTTCAATACCTTTTGTGATGATATCTTCATCAGTACCAAGTACATCTGATAATAATAATTCATTTCCATCCCAATCGATGTTTAAAGGTTCATCAAATGACACCTCAGAGCGTATCTTATTATTACGACGTAAATACATTAAAATTTCATTCTCAATACAACGTGATGCATACGTTGCAAGTTTTATCTTTTTTTCTGGATTAAATGTATTTACAGCTTTTATAAGTCCAATCGTACCTATGCTAATCAAATCTTCAATGTTAATTCCGGTATTTTCGAATTTCCTAGCAATGTAGACAACAAGACGTAAATTTCTTTCAATCAACATAGAACGAGCGACTTTATCGCCTGTCGGTAATTTTTGTAGAAGGTGAGCTTCCTCTTCTTTTGTTAACGGGGGCGGAAGGGCTTCACTTCCACCGATATAATAGATTTCATCCGATTTAAGCCCTAACTTATACAAAATTCGTTGCCATACTAATGTGAACTTCAATTTTAACATCAAACTGCCTCCTCGTTCATTTCAAGATGTAACTATGCTAATTTTTTACCGTGATTAGTTAAGATAAGTTTTGGGTGGACAATGCATTGATAATCTCCGTCATTTGATAGGTTAGAGTGATTAATTCCAACTAATACTTTTTTAATCTGATGTTCTTCTTCATTACTTTTTATTTTGACGTAATCTGGTTTTAATGCGATTAGAAACTGTTGGTCGTGACCAACGACACGATAAGGTACAATCCTCATTCTCTCTGCAAATGGATGGTCGACCATCATCCCTATTTCTTCTACCTTACTAAGTGTAGCAATCATCTCATCTGATAGAATCGACTGAAGAGCCCGTGCTTCTAATATCATAACAGGTACTCTTGTAATCGGGTCATGGAGTTGATTGCCGCTATCTATGAGACCTTTTACATGTACTAGTTTTTCACCAAAGGATATTTCGACCTCAGTCAATTGGTCATATTGCACTTGTTTGACTTCTATCTGGTTTATTTGTTGTTTCGAAAAATACCAGACTAATGGAAATCCAATCAGTACAAAAAGCCAACTAAATGTACTGCCATACCCTGTTGTCTTTGAAATCATTACACCTTCTAGAACTTCCACATCGGATTGCCAGAAGAAATGTAATGCAAATAGCCCACCTCCTGTCATAAACGTTACAAAATAGAACATAAAGAAATTCTGTAAAAAGTAAGGTAACCGTTTAAATCCGAATGCAATAAAGACAATTGTCAATGAAAACAATAGCTTCATCCATGGTTTATAAAACAGTGAGCCTAATGGAGTAAATAAAAGTAATACAATAGAGGACGCGAATAGTCCAGCTACAATGAGTCTCCAGTGCTTTACATTTCGCTTTAGTGCAATAGCGGTAATATAAAGTAACAACACATCAATACAAAAATTTAAAAACCAGATAACGTCCAAATAAATGGTCATGACGGAGCCTCTCTATTTCAATTTGAAACAAGTATATATCACATCCTATTACTATGTCTGTCATTTCATGACGAAAGAATCGTTGTTATTTTGAAAGATTTTCACCAACTATGTCAAAGGAACAAACATGAGCCATTTTTGAGCGTTCAATAGACAGAGAAAGCTAGTATTATTCTTCTACCTTCACGTTAAGATACTAGACAAGTATAAGAGAGCACCGGACAAGTTGTTATTTAGAATGCACTAAAAAAGGTAGGTTAACTTTTTCCAGTACCGTCGTGATTTTTTTCTCACCCTCTACGTAACGTAAGTATCCAAGATAAGATAGTGCACTCCCAATTCAATAATTTCACCACACAAAAAAACCTAAGCTCTTGGCTTAGGTTTTAATAGTTGATTATTTATTGCGACGTCGTCGATTTCTTAAAAACGCTGGAACATCTAATGTATCCATTTGCTCAAAATTAGGTTGTTGTTGTTGATTTTGGTTTAAATTACGTTGTTCTTTAGGAGCTTCTTCACCCTTAGTATTTCCTTTAATTGGTTGAGTAGTCCGTTGTGGTGCTTGCAACACTTGATTTGATTCATTCTCATCAAATCCAGTTGCGATTACCGTAACAACGATTTCATCCTTAAGATTCTCGTTAATAACAGATCCAAAAATCATGTTCACTTCAGGGTCAGATGCAGCAGAAACAATTTCCGCAGCCTCGTGTACTTCATAAAGACTTAAATTCGATCCTCCAGTGATGTTCATAAGCACGCCTTGTGCTCCATCAACAGAAGTTTCAAGTAAAGGACTAGAAATCGCTTTTTTCGCAGCTTCAGCAGCACGGTTTTCACCCGTTGCAATTCCAATTCCCATTAATGCCGAACCTTTATCGCTCATAATTGTCTTTACATCTGCAAAGTCAAGGTTAATTAATCCTGGAACTGCGATTAAGTCAGAAATACCTTGAACCCCTTGACGTAACACATTATCAGCTTCACGGAATGCTTCAAGCATTGGTGTGTTTTTGTCTACAATTTCAAGCAGGCGGTCGTTAGGAATAACAATTAGAGTATCTACATTATCCTTTAACGCATCAATTCCAATACCTGCTTGTCCTGAGCGTTTTCGCCCTTCGAATGTAAATGGTCTTGTAACAACACCTACCGTTAATGCTCCTAATTCTTTAGCAATTGAAGCAATAACCGGAGCTGCCCCCGTACCAGTTCCACCACCCATACCAGCAGTGATAAAAACCATATCAGCACCTTCAAGTGCTTCTTCAATTTGCTCTTTACTTTCTTCAGCCGCACGTTTTCCTATTTCTGGATTCGCGCCAGCACCTAAACCTCTTGTTAACTTCCCACCTAATTGAAGCTTTATTTCAGCTTTTGAAAGATGCAATGCTTGTGCATCTGTATTCACAGCAATAAATTCTACTCCTTGAAGGCCGTTCTCAATCATGCGGTTTACGGCATTACTACCACCGCCACCAACACCGATGACTTTAATCGTCGCCAGTTGATCCATATCCATTTCAAACTCTAACATGTAAGGTCCCCCTAATCCATCGTGTATGCCGTATTCTGGAATCTCTTCAGTTATTCACCAAAAAACATCTTATACAAGCCTTTTACTTTATTTTTCATTCCATTATCTCCATTCGCTTTCGGTACCGGTTTTTCCTTCTTCTTGCTAGGTTTTTCTTCTTCGAATACAGAAACAGATGCCGCAACCTCTCTACCCATCACTCTTCCGTTACGATGAGCAAATTGAATTAATCCTACTCCTGTCGTATATTGAGATTCTCTTACACCAATATAATCTGGAGTGGCAATTCGAACATTGTTTTGGAGAATTTCTCTAGCTAGCTCTAATACACCTGGAAGCATTACAGCTCCACCGGTAAGAACATAGCCACCCGGTAAATCATCATATCCAAGTCGACGAACTTCACGATCAATAAGGTCAAACATTTCTTCCATACGAGGCTCTATAATATGAGCAAGCTCGAATTGGGAATACTCTGTAGCGCTATTGCTTCCAATTACAGAAATCTTAAACATTTCTTCGTCTGAAGCCTCATCTAAATAAGCATGTCCAAACTTAACTTTCACTCGCTCGGCTTCTTCAGAAGATGTACGGAAACCAATTGCTATATCATTGGTAACATGGTCACCACCAAGAGGAATGACTGATGTTGTTTGAAGAGCACCTTGTTCATATATAGAAACCGTAATGGAACCACCACCAATATCTATTAAACCAACACCAATGCTTTTCTCATCCTTTGAAATAGCTACAGACCCAGCAGCTAACGGCTGGTATGCTATATAAGCAACTTCTAAACCGGCCTTTTCCACACAGCGAAGTAAATTATGTAACACTGTTTTCGAGGCAGTAATAATTGTTCCTTCCATTTCAAGTCGAACACCAATCATTCCTCTTGGGTCAGTAATTTCATCTAACCCATCCACAATAAATTGTTTTGAAATAACATCAATAATTGCTCTTTCAGGTGGAATAGATAAAACTTGAGACGCATCAATGACTCTATTAATATCTTCATCACCAATTTCACGGTCTGGGCTAGAAACTGCGACAACCCCGTGACATGGTTGCAATTGTATATGATTGCCGTTTACCCCTACAATGACTTGCTTTATGGATAAACCTACCATCCGTTCTGCCTTATCTACTGCACGTTTAATTGAATTAACTGTTTCATCAATATCCACAATTGAACCTTTTTTTATTCCATGAGAATTCGTGTTTCCAACACCGATGATATTCAGTGTTCCGTTGGTCATTTCACCAATGACTACTCGGACATTGGATGTACCGATGTCTAAACTTACATATATCTCATTGTTGTTCATCTTTGGCACCTCCTTTAAGTGTATCAACAGCAATACCATTCCGACAACTAAAACGATTTTAGTTTTTACATATTAAGGTTATTCTACAAAAAACAACATTTTTCCTTTTCATTTTACACTTTTTTTCGTGTTTCATAAATATATTTTTAACTACGCATCTTTCTCGGTTTGTTTTTGCTGCCAATTTGATAATATAAGTCTACGAATAACTGCAATATTATTAAATAGACGAACACCAAAAGCAAAAATGGCTGCTAAATATAAGTCTACACCAAGATGGACACCTAGAAAAGCTAAACCTGCAGCAAGAAGTATATTAAAAAAGAAACCACTCAAAAATACATTTCCTTCGAAGGTTCCTTGTAGGTGGGCCCTTATCCCACCAAACAAGGTATCCAATGCTGCAAGTACTGCAATCGATAGATAATTCAAGTATTCATCTGGCACTCTGAATTCTGTAAAAAAGCCCAGTAAGATACCAATTAATAGGCCAAGGAAAGGTAACCACATCCTATTTATTCCTCCTTTACTTGCTCCATAAATCTCACTCGAGGAGTTTGTTCATATGGAGGCAGTGTTATCTCATTCTCAATTGTAAATGTCAATGAATAGCCTTCAAGTTCAAAATATTTAACTGATTCAGAAACCACCATGTGATTATGCAAATTCTCTGCATCATCTGCGAGCACTTTGACTTCTACTGGCAGCGGTGGAATTCTTCGGCCTCCATTTAGTTGGGTTACTCCTTGTACTTCCCTGAACGCAGTCGTTGAAACGACTCTATGATTTGCGATAGCAATATCTCTAGCGCTATTAATGTTTAGTTCATTTACAAGAAATCTCAATAAATGCGGGGGAATACTTTGTCGTTGAGAGTCATAAAAAGGGTCGCCCCCTAACGTACTAATTTTTATCGTAATACCCTCACCACTTTTTTCAGTTAACCCTGCACCTTCTTTTAGGGATTCAATTTGTTCCTCAATTACTTCCTCAACACTTTGTTGATCGTTAAATGAATTTTCATATTGTTGGAGAAGAACTAATGTATTATCTATTTCTTGTACTAATTGTTGATGACGCTCTTGTTCTGCTTGTAATTCCGTTCTAAGCTCCCTGATGTCACGTGTATCCCGTACAACTGGCTCTTTAGTAGATTGAAATTGTACGGCAAGCATAAATCCAATAATCAATAAAACAAAGGTGAAAATATGGCGATGATCCTTCATTCTTGTCACCCTCTCTCTGACAAATATGGATCCATCACAATGTCATTTTTCTTTTGTATTTTCACTTCGATATTAGCATTCACTAATTGGTCATGTACGCCTCCTAATAAATGCAAAGATCCTTCTAACGTAACTGCATCACCTATAGCTGAAATCACAAAAGGTGCTGCAGACGTGTACCCATCAATTTTAATAACAGGTCCAATACATTGGATATAAGAACGATGAGATAATCTTATCCCATTAATTGAAATCGCTTCAGCTCCAGCAACGAACAGTTCATCCACTAGAGTTTGAACATGTGCTTCATGGACGATATATTCGTTTGCATTTGCACCATCTGGTAAATAAGATGAATCTGCTAAAGTCACTTCAATTCCAGGACCAGTAACTTTTACTGAACCGACTACTTTTCTAATTCGCTCTAGGTCTTCCATTAAATTCGTTACTCTCAATTCTTGCTGTTCATCCAGATGAGTAATTCGGTCCTCTATCTCCTGAAGCTGTGCTTGATAGGCACGTAAATCTTCTTGTAAGTTTCGATTGACTGCTTGTTCAATAATAATTTTATTTCGAAGCTCGTCTTCATGACGCCACTGTCTTTCTGTAATGACATCTTGATTATTGCCCTCACTAGCAAACTGGTATGAAAGGGCAATAATGAAGCCGGTTACCATTAAGACGAGAGCATAAATAACATGTTTACCTGTCACCCTCACTTGCCGTTTCCTCCTCAGTTTCGTAGTTCTCAAAATAAGGGGTCATTCTCATATGAATAATCCCTTTACTGTCGGGATTTATCTCTTTAATAATCGATGCATAAGGGGCAATGCGTTCGGAAAAATTTCGAACCGTCGTGTGAACTTCAAACCCATCATTCATATATAACGTTATCCGAAGTGGATCGGTTTCATTTGGACTATAATAAATTTCTGAAATTCGATTTACTAGACTTTCAGGGACTTTATTTAATTCATTTGCTAGCTCTTCAACAACAGCTCCTTGTTCCCAATTTTTTAAGATTGGTGCATCTGCAGGAAACTGGTCATCTGGCAACTCTGTTAGAAACTTGCCTGTTTCGATAATAGGAAAGTATTTTCCGTTATCATGAAGATAAGCTACGCGTTTATGTTCGCTAACCGTTATCACTACTGTCGTTGGTAACGATCTAGTAATCTCAGCATCTGCAATTTCCTCTATAGCTAAGATAGATTCAATCGAATCATCATTGTCCATATTCCAAATGCTTGTCCCAATCATGATATTACTCGCTTCTTCAATTTCCGCAGAAGAAACATGATGGTTCCCTTTTATTTCAATTGTCTTAATGTGACTCAATGGGGATTGAAAATAAATCACCAATAGAATAAGAAAAAAGAAGAACGAAAGAAAAAATACTAAACGACGATTAGCCCTTTGTTTTCGTTGTTCCTTCAATTTAGGAATTCGGTCTTCTATCGTTATGACCTTCTCGTCTTTCATTTGCAACTTCCCCCAATGAAATGTGAAACGGCATATATAGTATATGCCGTTTTCCTTTCGCTACATTTTTAAATTATAGCACAGTTTTTCCAAAAATAAGATAGAAAATCACTGTTTATTCACCAATTATTTCAACTTCGGTTTCCATTTTAACATCAAACTTATTTTTTACTGTATCTTTGATATGTTGAATTAACTGTAAAACATCTTCCGCTGTAGCATCTTTCACGTTAACAATGAAATTACCGTGCATATCTGATACTTGTGCTCCTCCAATTTGATGCCCTTTTAAGTTCGCTTTCTCAATTAATTGACCTGCATAATTGGGAAGTGGATTGCGGAAAACACTTCCAGCGCATGGGAAATTCCACGGCTGTGATTTTCGACGATAATCCTTATTATGTTGCAGTTCTTCCTTGATTTTTTCGCGGTCACCGGCTTTAAGTTGGAACACTGCTTCTATGCAAATTCCTTTTTCTTTTTGCAAACGAGAGGTTCGATATGAAAAAGCCATGTCCTCATTCTCAATCCATCTCATTGTTCCATCTTCATATAGAATATGAGCTCTTTTTAAAATTTTTGAGATATCAGAACCATGAGCACCAGCATTCATAAAAACAGCTCCTCCTACTGAGCCGGGAATTCCTCCTGCAAATTCCAATCCTGATAGTCCTTGCTTACTAATGACCGTGGCTAGCTTGATTAAAGAATAGCCACCACCCACTGTAATCTCTTCTCCATCAACAGTAAGTTCACTCAAGTTCTCCCCTAACTTGATAACCACTCCACGAATCCCTTTATCACTAACTAGTAAATTGGATCCTCTTCCAATTGCACGCCATGGAATCTTTTCTTCTTGTAGGAAAGTCATAATTGCTTGTAAATCAACTATGCTATCCGGTTCAACCATCACATCAGCTGGCCCTCCGATTTTCCAGGTCGTATGATTAGCCAATGGTTCATTCTCAAGTACTGTACCTATGTTCATTTCATTTAATTTATCAATGTAAGATTTCATTTGGAATCTCCTCATTTCCTTCCGATTCACTTTTTATTCTATGTCATTATTGCGCTTTTTGAGTTAATTCAACTAAAAGTCTATAAAAGTCCGAAGCAGCTTCGGGTTTTCCTAACTCTTTTGCGGCTTTATGCATTTCTTCCCATTTTCCTGGTGTAAAAATGTCATGGACATCATCTAGTAATTGCTGGCCATTCATTTCTGTTTCAATTCGAACAATAGCTGCTCCATTATCCTTTAATGACCGCGCGTTTTTTTCTTGATGATTATTTGTAACATAAGGACTTGGAATTAAAATACTTGGAAGTCCTAAAGCTGTAATTTCAGCTAACGTGGTTGCTCCTGCACGGGCAACAATTAAGTCTACATTAGCTAACACATCCGGCATATTATGAATAAATGGCTTTATAATCACATTGTCTGGGTTGCCGTTTCGCTCAACCTCAGTCATCACTTTATCATAGTGAATTTGGCCAGTAACATACACATATTGGTATGGACTCTCTTTCACTTTTTCCAAAACTTCAAGAAACGCTTCATTAATCGGTCGTGCCCCTCGGCTACCTCCAACAATCAAAACAGAGCGCTTATCAGGCTTGAGACCAATGGCAAGGCCACCTTGTTTGGTTGTTGTTTCAACAACTTCTTGAGCTCTTGGGTTTCCAATAATAACGGTTTTACTCTTTGGAAAGAATTCTTCTGACTCGGCAAAAGATAATGCGATTTTATTTACATATCGACTTAAAAATTTATTTGTTAATCCTGGAACGCTATTTTGTTCATGAATGACTGTTGGTATCTTTAGTTTAGCTGCCGCATACACAACAGGTCCACAGACATAGCCACCTGTACCAATAACAACATCAGGTTTGAACTTTTTCATAATTTTTTTTGAAGAATAGGTTCCCTTCAAGAACCGAAGCACAGTCTTAACATTGTCGACAGATAACTTCCTCTTAAACCCAGTAATTTCTATTGCTTCAAAAGGGATTTTCTCCCTTCGAACGATTTCACTTTCAAGTCCACTTTCTGTTCCTATGTAAAGAACCTCTGCATCTGGTTCTCTTTTTTTTATTTCCTTAATTAATGCTAAAGCAGGGTAAATATGCCCCCCTGTTCCTCCTCCACTCACAATAACCTTCATTTTACTCCTCCAATGTATGCTTTATTCTCTTACTTCCATTTTACCATGAGAACAACTTGTATTATACCTATCTACGGGAAACGATTTTGTAAAATAACAGCAAAAATTTAACTTGACATCAGTTACACTGTAAAGGTTCGTATTTGATTTAAGATTCTGACATCCCTTATGGGTCAGGCTCTTCTAACCGTATGAAAAAAATGCCTCGATAGGGTATTATCCTGTCGAGGCATTCTTACTACGACCTTCATATCGTTTATATTCTAGAATAGCGACTGATATTTAATAACACACCAATGGCTACTAGCATTAGTGTTAGAGAAGAACCACCATAACTTAAAAACGGGAGTGTAATTCCTGTAACAGGCATTAACCCGGTTACAACACCAATGTTTATCATAACCTGAATAGCAACCATTGCAATAATTCCTACAGCAAGCAAACTTCCAAATAAGTCTTGCGCACCAAGAGCGATGCGAATTCCGCGCCAAAGCATGACACCAAATAAAAAGATTACGATAGCGCCTCCAATGAATCCTAATTCTTCAGAAAGAATGGCAAAAATAAAATCTGTTTGAGGTTCAGGTAAGTAAAAATATTTTTGCCTACTTTCACCTAACCCTAAACCAAGTAGTCCACCTGGCCCAATCGCATATAACGACTGAATAATTTGAAACCCACTTCCTAAAGGATCTGACCATGGGTCTAGAAACGAGGTGATTCGTTTTATTCGGTAAGGAGCTGAAATAATAAGACCTGCAAACCCGACTAATCCGACAATACCTAGTCCAACAAAATGGGATATTTTTGCGCCTGCTACAAATATCATGACAACACATGTACCAACCATAACGGCACCTGTTCCTAAGTCTGGTTGTAACATAATCATTCCAAACGCAAGTAACACTAGCGATAAAGAGGGGACTAGCCCATTCTTAAATGATGTGATTTTCTTTTGATTTTCTGATAGATATTTTGCAAGAAAAGCTATCATAGCAAGTTTCATAAATTCTGAAGGTTGAATCGAAAAAGCACCAACACCGAGCCAACTTCTTGCTCCTCCTCGAACAAGTCCTACACCTGGAATCAACACGACAATAAGAAGGATAAAACAAATGATGACTAATAGTTTTGACCATCTTCTCCATGTCCAATATTCAATATTCATAATGAAAATCATTGCTGCGATTCCTGCTCCAGCAAAAAACACCTGGCGCTTTGCAAAAAAGAATGCATCATCAAACTTGTAGGTTGCCCACGCCGCACTTGCACTGTAAACCATTATGATTCCAATTGTAAGTAAGGCTATTGTAGCAAACATTAAAATTAAATCTGGAGACGTTTTTGATTTAGGCACACTGACTACACCTCTTTAGTAAAATTGGTACAACCTCTTTTACTAAACATATGCATCAGTCTTGTAGAACATGTTTATCTTTTTAAGTTTTCAACGGCCTGAATAAATTCATGGCCCCGTTCTTCATACGTCTTATATTGATCCCAACTCGCACACGCAGGAGATAACAAAACCACATCACCCTCATCAGAAAGGTCGTAGGCGATACGAACCGCATCAGCAGCATTAACTGCCTTTTTACAATAGTCAACTCCTGCTTCAGCAGCAGCAGCAAGTATTTTCTCTTGGGTTTGACCGAATGTAATAACAGCCTTTACTGATCGTAGGGCAGGTATAAGGTCATCAAATGAATTGCCACGGTCTAATCCACCCGCTAGCAATATTACAGGTTCCTGGAAAGCTGATATTGCTGCTTTTGCAGCTAATATGTTTGTTGCCTTAGAGTCATTATAAAATTTCCGATTATCAATCGTAGTAACATATTGAACTCGATGTTCCACACCAGCAAATGTTGTTAGTACGTTTTGGATCTGAGTAGTTGACGCACCGCAGCATTTTGCTGCTGCAACTGCAGCCAAAATATTTTCTAAATTATGTTTACCAGGGAGCACAATGTCATTTATATCAATGATGTTTTCTCCTTGGAAAAACACATAGCCCGATTTAAGATAAGCACCATTTGAATTCTTTTTTGTTAATGAAAACGGAATATGTTGACCCTTTGCATTAGAAGCAAGGGAAACTACACTTTCATCATCAGCATTATATACGATAAAGTCTTCGTCATCTAAGTTTTTATAAATATTAGCCTTTGCTAATCCATAATTTTCTTTTGTGCCATGATAATCAAGATGAGCATCAAATAAATTTAAAAAGACAGCGACTTTAGGATGAAAGTTTTCCGTTCCTTGAAGTTGAAAACTAGAAACCTCTGTGACAATGATATGATTTGGTTTTGCGTTTTGAACAACCTCACAAGCTACTGTACCGATATTTCCAGCAACAAGAGGCTCTTTTTCGCTGTTTTTTAACATTTCAACAAGTAACGTTGTAGTTGTTGTTTTTCCATTTGACCCTGTTATGGCAATCATATCTGCTTCAGACAGTTGTGAAGCTAATTCAATTTCTGTAATCACTGATATATTTCGCTTTACTGCTTCTTCAACAATAGGGTTCGTATATGGAATTCCCGGATTTTTCACTATAAAGTCAATAGGCCCATCCAATAATGACAATGGATGAGCACCACAAATGACCTGAATCCCTAAGGATTCGAGCTCTTTTGCTTGAGTATTTTCTTCTAAGGGCTTGGCATCATTTACAATAACATGTGCCTCTAGTGAATGTAATAATTTACTAGCAGCAAAGCCACTTTTAGCTAAACCTAGCACGAGAATATGTTTGTTTTTATATTGACTAACATCTTTCATCTATACCCACACCTCTAAATAAATTCCTAACACTGCAAATAACATACCTACAAGCCAGAATGTGACAACAACTCTCCACTCTGACCATCCGGAGAGTTCATAATGATGATGAAGAGGACTCATTTTAAATATCCGTTTCCCTCTTGTTTTAAATGAAATGACTTGAATTATCACCGAAAGCGTTTCAATGACGAACACTCCACCAATAATAACAAGTAAAATTTCCATTTTCGTTAAAATAGCTACAGCTGCAATCGCGCCGCCTAATGCAAGTGAACCTGTATCTCCCATGAACACTTTAGCTGGGTGTGCATTAAAAACTAAAAACCCTAATACAGCACCAACAACAGCTGCACAGAAAATCGCTATATCCACCATATCAGCATACCAAGCTAAAATAGCAAATGCACCAAACGCAATCGCTCCCGTTCCTGCTAACAATCCATCCAAACCATCTGTTAGATTAACAGCGTTAGAGGCACCAACTAACATAACAATAATCAAAGGGAAGTAAAGCCAACCAATGTCAATCGATAGGTTTGTTGCCGGAATAGAAAGTTCTGTTGAAAAGCCAAGCTGGTGTAAGCTAATATAAAATATAATAGCAATAACTAATTGACCTAATAGCTTCTGCTTTGAATTTAACCCCAAATTATGTTTTTTGACTACCTTGATAAAGTCATCTAAGAAACCAATTAAACCGTACCCAATCGTAACAAATAAGAGGATAATCAATTCAGGTGAAAATGATAGAAATTTAGTAACAATAATAATTGTACTAATAACAATCGATAACAATATCATAAGCCCACCCATGGTAGGTGTCCCACTTTTCTTTTGATGCGATTTTGGTCCTTCTTCTCGAATACTTTGCCCAAATTTCAACCTTCTTAAAAACGGAATTAATACTGGAGAAAGTAATACTGCTACTAAAAATGAAGCCAATAACGTAAACAATAACACTTGTTCTAACATCTAATTCCCTCCTTTCTATTTATCCTTGTTTGATGATTTCCTCGACAACTGTTTCTAATTTTAGTCCACGAGAAGCTTTTATAAGAACAATGGTATCTTCCGTAAGCAGCGGAATAACATCCTTACTTACATCTTCCTTTGTTTCATACCTTCTTATATCCATTCTATGGCTTTGTCTTTTCTGTAATTCATCATAGATCCATTTTCCTTTTTCGCCAACTAGCCATGCATGAGTAATCGGTTCATCAATGACTTCAGCTACAGAGCGATGCAGTTCCTCTTCATTCATTCCTAATTCATAAATATCTCCCAAGATGACAATTCTTTTTGTAAAGTTCCCTATTCCTTTAATTACTGAGACTGCAGCTTTCATTGAAGTAGGACTTGCATTATAAGCATCATTTATTACTAGAGAGCCATTTAGTCCTTCCTTTCGTTCTAAGCGCATTCCCGTTAAGGAGATTTCTGTCAAACCTTTATTAATTAATGAATCGGAAATCTGAAGTTTTTTTGCAACGACAATCGCATATAACGCATTTTTTATATTGTGTTTTCCGAGTAATGGCAACTGATACTGAAATGATGAGTCATTTATGGTAAAAGAATAACCTCTTTCATCACCAATGCAGTCGGTTACTTGGTAATAATTCTTGTCATTGAATCCACAAGTCAATGTTGAAGGGTTCCTGTAGGATTGCAGTAACGGTTCATCACCATCAAAAATAACAACCCCATTGGCTTTTAATCCTTCAGCAATTTCCATTTTTGCTTTTGCTATTCCTTCACGACTGCCAAGGTTTTGAATATGGGATTCACCAATATTAGTAACGATCGCATAATCTGGTGCGGCTATCTCACTTAACAAAGCAATTTCCCGAAAATCACTCATCCCCATTTCTAGGATAATCAGTTCACAATCTTTTGGCATGGCCAAAATAGTTAAGGGCAGACCAATATGATTGTTATAATTTCCTTGTGTTTTATGAGTTTTGTATGATGTCGAGAGAACCGCCTCAAGGATATCCTTCGTCGTTGTTTTCCCATTGCTTCCAGTTACTCCTACTACAATTGGATTAACCGCTTGTAAGTACTTCTTAGATAGCTCTTGAAGAGCCGCTAATGTGTCTTCAACATAGTAGAGTTGAAAGGTTTGTGGGAGGCTCTCAGGAATAGGTTTATCTTTTTGCCAAATAGAAGCCGTTGCCCCACCTTGAATTGCATCCAAGATATAATCATGGCCATCAAACCTCTCACCAACCAGAGGTATAAATAATCCATTCTCTCTTTTCACCCTGCTATCCGTCGAGACCGATGCAAAGTGAGATAATGATTGATTTTCATGTCTACTTCCACTACTAATTGCATCAACTAACTTTGCTTCAATCATTTCTCCCTCTCCTTAATGGCTCTTCTAGCGACTTCCCTATCGTCAAAATCATATGTCGTGTTTCCGATAATTTGATAGGTTTCATGTCCTTTTCCAGCAATCAAGACGACATCATTATCCTTAGCAGACCAAATTGCCTTTCTAATGGCCGCTTCTCTGTCTGGTATGATGTCATAGCTATCCTTTGATGTAACTCCTTGTTCCATATCTTCTAATATTTTTATCGCATCTTCACTACGAGGGTTATCAGATGTAAAAATGGCGTGTGTTGCATGGTCAGCAGCAATCTTCGCCATAACAGGACGTTTGGTTTTATCTCTGTCCCCACCACAACCTACGATACAGTACACATCACCTTTTGCGAGTTCTTTAATCGTTAGTAATACATTTTCTAAGCTATCAGGTGTATGTGCATAATCAACGATTACCGTGAATTTTTGGTTTTCATCTACAGTTTCAAAACGTCCAGCTACTCCGTCGATTTGCTCAAGGCTTTCAACTATTTTTTGTAATGGTATGCCATAACAAAGACAAGCAGCAGTTGCAGCCAATACATTATATACACTAAACGTGCCAATTAGGTTAATGGTTACCTGCTTACTTTCAAGTGGTGTTTGAAGAATAAACTCTGTTCCACTCGCTGTCATCTTTATATTAGACGCCATGATATCACTTTTATTTTTTATGCCATATGTAAAAACTTGCGCTGTCGTCATTTTATCATAATCAGCTGAAGCATTATCATCTTGGTTTAAGATGGCCACCTTTAGATCATTATGCTTATACGTGTTTCCTAACTGCGCAAATAATAATCCTTTGGCATGCTTATAAGCTTCCATTGTTTCATGATAATCCAAATGATCAGGGGTAAGATTCGTAAAGACAGCGATATTAAAGTCACTTCCCCTCACACGACCTAAATGAAGGGCATGTGAAGAGACTTCCATAACAGCTACGGTTACATTTTCTTCAACCATTTGTTGAAAGTATCTTTGCAAGGTTAGTGATTCGGGTGTCGTGTTTTTGGTTTCATACACGGTTTGCCCCACTTTTGTATACATCGTCCCAATTAAACCAGTCTGCTCCCCATTGTCTCGTAAAATCTTTTCTATAATATGAGTCGTCGTTGTTTTGCCATTGGTTCCGGTTACTCCAATTAACGTTAACTTATCGGTTGGGTGGTTATAAAAATAATTGGCGACTATATCCATTGCTCTTTTTGAATCTGGAACAATGATGACAGGTACGGATAATTCAAGTTGGTGTTGGGCTATAACAGCTACAGCACCATTTGCGACAGCTTGGTTTGCATAATCATGACCATCGACAGTAAATCCTTGAATACAAATGAACAAACTCCCCTCTTTTACGAGACGAGAATCCATTTCTACTGATATAATGTCGGGATTACGGTCATCAGATTTTATGTAATTAAGTAATGGTTTAAGCAATTGGTCGAGCTTCATAAAATTTACCTCACAATCTTTACAACTTATAATAAGTTACTATCAGCCTATCTATTTTCTGGCTATTTTAATCGCATATCCAAAAAATTATCACCTTTTAGTATATGTATGACACAAAATGTTTTATAAGAAGTACCATAAGAAGATCTGCAACACGGTATTTCTTAACAAGCAAGACCTCCACCTTCCTTATTATACCAGTGGAGGTCTATTAATTATATCTCTAACACACATTTTAGTCGTTTCAATCAGATTTGTCACCCATGTAAAGTCTAATTGTTGATCCTTCTACAACCTTCATGCCAGGTTGTGGAGATTGATAAACGACTGTGGAACCTTCTCCAGATGCGTCTAATTTAAGCTCATAATACGCTTGGTTGATTTCTCGGATCGATAATCCTTCTAAATCTGGAACTTCAACCAATTTTTCATCATTCCATGCTAATTCTTTTTCGATTTGGTCTTCTCGTTTTTCAACACCCATCGCTCGTAAGCTGTCACCCATAATCTTGCCAACAATTGGTGCTGCAACAATACCACCAAATTGAAGTGTATCTTTTGGATTATCAATCGCAACATAAACGACCAGTTGCGGGTCATCAGCTGGTGCAAATCCAATGAACGAGACAATATGGTTATTTTCTAAATAACGTCCATCTTTTGCTTTCTGTGCCGTTCCTGTTTTCCCACCTACACGATAGCCGTCGACATACGCACCTTTTCCTGTCCCAAGTGCAACAACGCTTTCTAAAGCATGACGAATTTGTTCCGAGGTTTCTTCTGAGATGACTCTTCTTTTTAGAGTTGGAGCTGTACTAACATATATCTCACCAGAATCCTTATCGATCCATTCTTTCGCCAAATAAGGTTGATATAAGTATCCGCCATTTATAGCAGCTGACACTGCGGTTACCTGTTGAATTGGTGTAACTGATACTCCTTGACCAAATGCAGTTGTAGCTTGTTCTAAAGGCCCAACACGGTCACGATTAAATAAGATACCTTTTCCTTCTCCTTGAAGATCAATTCCTGTCTTTTCACCAAAACCAAAATCCTCGATATAATCAAAGAGCCTATCTTTTCCTAAACGCTCTCCTAACTCTACAAAACCGGGGTTACAAGAGTTTTGGACGACTTCTAAAAAGGTTTGATGACCATGTCCGCCCTTTTTCCAACAACGAAGGCGATGACCTGACACTTCAATAAAACCAGGGTCGTTAAATGTATCCTTTTCTAAGTTCACTTCACCTTCTTCAAGTGCAGCAGCAAGTGTAATGATTTTAAAGGTTGACCCAGGCTCATATTGCATCCACACTGGTTTATTCTGATTATATATTTCTGGAGGGACTTCTCTAAAGTTTTCTGGATTATAATGCGGTCTACTAGACATGCCTAGGATTTCGCCCGTATTTGGATCCATCGCTATCGCTATTGCACCATCAGGGTTATACGTAGCTTCAGCAATATCTAATTCCCGCTCAATAATCGTTTGAACGCGGCTATCTATCGTTAACCGCAAATCTAAACCATCTACAGGAGGTGTATATTCATCAGCTAAATCTGGCATTCTTTTTCCTTTGGCATCAGAGAAAAAGGAAACTCTCCCTTTTTTCCCACTCAGCTGTTCTTCATAGTACAGTTCTAATCCTGTAAGTCCTTGATTATCGATCCCAGCAAAACCTAATACATGTGATAAATAAGAACCAAAAGGATAGTGCCTTTTACTATCTTCAGCTATATAGACACCCTCTAGTCCTAGTTTTCGAACCTCATTCGCTTTTTCTTTTGTTATTTTTCTGCCTTCTGGTTGTATTCGAACAATGGATTCCTGCTTTGTGATTAACTCATAAGCACGTTGATGACTCATATTTAGTACGCTTGCTAATTCCTCTGCAGTATCCGCAGGATTCTTTACTTGCCTTGGTACAACAAGTACCGAGGGCGCACTAACATTTGTAGCAAGGACGACATCATTTCTGTCTAAAATTTCGCCACGCATCGCTTCAAAAGGGATATCTCTACTCCACGAATCTTCAGCCCTATCAGTTAACCAATCTCCTAATGCAAATTGAACATACCCTAAGCGAATTGCAATAACTAAGAAAAACAACAAACCAAAAACTAATACAAAAACAAGCCGTTTTCGTACAGTTACATTTGATACTCGCACATGCTTCACCCCAACCATCTAATCTATGTCTGTATTCAAAGAATACATAGCTTGGTTAACTATATGCTTGTACGACATAGATTAGAACAGCCTGTACAAAGTGCTTTGATTAGTTGGCAAATGTTTCTAATTCCTCTTGAGTTTCTTCCTCATTCTCTTCTTCCTCCGTAGTTCTTATTAGTTCGGAAGGCTCTCGTAATTCAACCTGTACATAATCACCTTCACGTACGGTACTGCCTGGACTAATATTCTGTTGGACCGTGAATCCTGCCCCAGTTGCATTCATTTGTAACTGAAGTAAATTTGATAGCTTCATTACATCTCGAAATGACCATCCAATGACATCAGGCATTGAAAACTTTTCACCTTCCGTTCGAATGAGTACTCTTTCACCGATCATGATATGTCTATCTGAAACAGGTTGTTGGTCGATAACTTTGTCCCCATTTCCAAAGACAAGGACTTCTAAGCCTTTTTCTTCTAACTCTTTTTTAACTTTTTTCGGGTCTTTCCCTTTATAGTTATCCAGTTGGATTCCTTGTTCTGATTGGTTCGTAATCTCTTCATAAGTTGGCGTTATATTTAAATATTGCAAACTATGTTTCATAACTGTATTAAAAATCATAGAAACAGGAGCGGAACCGGACTCAACAGGTTTTAATTGCGGACGGTCAACTGCAACATATACGACAACTTTAGGGTCATCTTTTGGTGCCATACCTAAAAAGGAAAAAATATTAACTCCATGCCCTTGTAAATATCCACCACCAGGAGCAGATATTTGAGCAGTACCTGTTTTACCTATTACATCAAATCCTTCAATATAAAATGGACGCCCTGTTCCTGCGGGTTCTGTCACAACAGTTTCTAACAAATCCCTTACTTGTTTAGCTGTATCTTTACTAACTGGTTCACCAACTACTTCAGGTTCATTCGCTAAGATTATGCTACCGTCTGCTGGGTTTACGATTTTATCAATGACATAGGGCTTCATCATTTTCCCATTATTTGCAATGGCAGTCGCTGCTTGAATTTGTTGAATCGGCGTTACCGCAGAGTTTTGGCCAAAAGCAGTATAAGCTGCACCTAAATTTGAAGAATCTGCAAGTAAGCTATCAACTTCATTCGGTAAATCTATCCCTGTTGGTTCAGCAAATCCAAATCGATTCAAATACGTAAAAAATGTATCTGGTCCAAGTTTTTCTAAACCCAATTTTACAAACGCTACATTTGAGGAACGTTGGAATCCTTCATTGAAATTTATTTTCCCCCACCCTCGACCTTGATTGTGATCAGATACAGCATTAGCTCCTAATTGATAACGACCAGACTGATATTCTTCCTCTCCGTTATAAACTCCTTCTTCAATCGCTGCAGCCAATGTAAATACTTTCATCGTTGATCCTGGTTCAAAACGATCGGAGACAGCATAATTCAAATAGTTTGTAATTTCTTCATAGTGATTCGGGTTAAAGCTAGGTCGATTACTCATCGCTAGTATTTGTCCTGTTTTCGGGTCAGCTACGATCGCTATCATACGTTCAGGAGAATACTCTTCATCTACTTTTGTCATGACTTGTTCGAGTGCCGTTTGAATATTTGAGTCAAACGTTAAGTAGACATCATCCCCATGCTTAGGAGGGTGTACATTTTCCTTAGGGTCAGGCAGCTTGATTCCACGTGGGTCACGCTGGTAGACGACATAGCCATCTTCTGCACGTAGATTTTCATCCAAGCTTAACTCAAGCCCCATTCGAGAGTTTTCCATATCCCGTTCTGTATACCCTATAACATGAGACGCGTATGTTTGCTTAGGATAATAGCGTCGCGGTTCACGCCTAAAGAAGATTCCATCTAATTCTAACTCCTTTAATTCAGTCATTTTTTCATGGCTCATATTTCTAGTACTTGGACCAAATTCAACTTGGAAACGGTCAGATGTTAGTAACTCTTCTATTTTTTCTACCGGCATTTCCACATGCTCAGCTAATATACTTGCTGTTTTACTAGGATTTTTTACGTAATTGCTATAATTTTTATTCAGAACAGCATACATTGTATACGAACTTATTTCCTGCGCTAATGGACTTCCATTCCGGTCATAGATAGTCCCACGTTGACCTTCAATTACCGTCTTTTTGGTCCAATGTGATTCCGCTATTGCCTTTAAGTCTTGGCCCTCAATTTCACTGTTGGCTTGGATGTATACAATCCTACCAAATAAAACTGAAAACATAATTAAAAAGAGAAACAAAAAAAGAACAGCTCTCTTGTTGGTTGTTGCCCGTTTTACTTGCATACCATTCACATCCTGTTTGCCTCATTTTTTGAGCTTGTCTATGTTTCTATCGGCAGTTTCATTGAATAATTCCTGTGTTTACAGTAAAACCATCTATGATTTTCTAATTTTCTTAAGAAAAACTAGTTCGCACGCGAACTAGTTTTGGATAACTTTAACTTTATTATCATCTAATGACATGCCTAGCTCTTCAGTTGCAATGTCTAGAATACGGTCAGGTCGACTCAATTCAATGACTTGAAGCCTTAAGCCATCATTCACTTGTTCTTGTTGTAAAATCGATTGCTCAAGAACATGAATATCTCTGTTAACTGCATATGTTGATACTTGGTTAACCACAAAGAAAAGTACCGCACATGTGAACGCTAAAAACATCATTGCAATTATTCCTTTTTCTCCTTTAGTAATTTTCTTTCTTACTTTAGGAGTAACAGGCTTTTGTTGTTGTACTTGTTGTTTCTTTTCTTTTGGTAATTGATATTGTCTTGCTACATTACTCATTTTTATCCCCCCTCGTTATTTATGCCTTCTCTATAATTCGTAACTTAGCTGAACGTGATCGGTTGTTATGCTCTAACTCCTGTTCACTTGGAGCAATAGGTTTTCTTGTTACCAGTTTAAACTTAGGTTTGTATTCCTCTGGAATGACAGGAAGCCCTGGTGGTAATTCAGGTCCGGTACTCTGTTCTTTCATCATTTCCTTACAAATTCTATCTTCTAGTGAATGGAACGTAATGACTGCGATCCGACCTTTACTTTCTAACAAGTCGAATGAATCAGCTAATGCTTCCTCAAATGCCCCTAATTCATCATTTACTGCTATTCGAATCGCTTGAAAAATCCGCTTAGCCGGATGCCCACCTTTTCTTCGAGCTGGTGCTGGAATCGCTTCTTTAATTAAGTCCACTAATTCTCCTGTGGTCGTAATCGGTTTTGTATCGCGAGCATTTTCAATTTTTCGAGCAATTTGTTTTGAAAACTTCTCCTCGCCGTATTTGAAAAATATCGAGACGAGTCTTGAATATTCCCATTCATTTACTACTTCATAAGCAGACAGTGGAGCGGTTTGGTCCATACGCATATCTAACTTTGCGTCTTGGTGATAACTAAACCCCCTACTACCTTCATCAAGTTGTGGTGATGAAACCCCTAAATCAAACAAAATTCCATCTACCTTTGTGATGTTCCGTTTACGCAATTCTTCTTTTATGTAACGGAAATTGCTTTTAATTAACGTAAACTGACCAGCATATGGAGATAATCGTTGTTTAGCATTATCCAAGGCTACATCATCCTGATCAAAGGCAAATAAATGACCATCTTTTGAAAGTTTAGAAAGTAATAATTCACTATGACCAGCACCACCAAGGGTACAATCAACATAAATTCCATCTTCTTTAACATTAAGACCATCTACAGATTCTTCTTTAAGGACGGTAACGTGTTCAAACATGTATACACCTTCTTTTGTTGAATCTCTTTTACAAATCAAAATCTACGATGTTTTCTGCAATTTCACTAAATGATTCTTCAGATTCAGCAAAATATTCTTCCCAAATCCCTTTACTCCAAATTTCCACTCGGTTAGATACACCGATCACAACACATTCCTTCTCAAGTTCAGCAAATTCTCTAAGTGGGGATACTATATTTACTCTCCCCTGTTTGTCCAATTCGCATTCGGTAGCACCTGAGAAGAAAAATCGAGTAAAGGCTCTAGCATCTTTTTTGGTAAAAGGAAGTGATTTTAATTTATTCTCCATTTGAGTCCACTCTTCTTGGGGATAGACAAATAAACAGCGATCAAGTCCACGTGTAATGACAAAAGAATCGCCTAATTCATCGCGGAACTTAGCTGGTATGATAAGTCGACCTTTTTCATCTACATTATGCCGATACTCTCCCATAAACATAATGTACTCATCCTCCCCCACTTCCTACCTATAATCTACCACATCGCTCCACTTTGTACCACTAAAATTTCATTTCTATACAAAATAAAAAAATCCTGCATTTTCCACAGGATTTTTTAAAAACTTTTAAATATATACGTCTATTTACACATAAATGAATTTATGAACTCCATCACTCGGCAAGTTAAGCTCTTTTGTCCTAGTTATAAAATCCTCACCAAATGCATTGAGAAAGTAAAAAATATGAAAGACCCTTTCTTGCGGGCTCTGAAGTGGGTACAGTTTACTCTCCACTTCATCAAACTTATTTAGTTCTGATTCATACTTATTTCGAATCCTCTTTTCGATTTTCTCGCTGACAGTATCAATTTGCGAAAGAAGGAATTCGAGATTTTTAGTGGCTAGTTGTACAGAAGTGACATCAATATCATCAGCGAATTGTCTAAGCGGTTCATGAGCTTTACCAACATTTTGTTTAACTTGTTCGCTGACAGATTTGATTTCAAATTTATTTTGGTTTTGATACCACTCTTCCCTAAGAACACTCATCTTGTTTGAAAACACATCAGCCTCTGAAATTTGATTGTCACTCATCCATTTTTCCGTTTTTCGGTCAATAAGTGTCAGCGAAATTCTCGGAACAAGAGGAGGTATCTTAAAAGAATACTCATTGAACACCTTTTTTAACGTTGCCCAATAAGCAATTTCACCAGGACCTGCCACAAAAGCGAGAACAGGTAATAAAAATTCCTGCATTAAAGGTCTTGTCACGACGTTATTGCTCAGTGATTCTGGATTTTTTTCGGCAACCATTTTCAACTCGTCTAGTGTAAAAAATTTTCGATGAGTTTTATATAAATGACCCTCTTTTACAATTCGTTCTCTTTTTCCATTCTCAACAAAAAATAAGTTCGTATTACTTGGGTCAATTTCTACAGGGTTTCCATAACCCGCTCTTTCTAACTCAGTAGCTTGTTGAATAAAATTGTCTTGCAGTTTTTGATTATCTTCGACTAACTTAACAAAGAACTGCTTTTCTAACTGTCTGATTTCGGAATGAGCTGAATCCAACACCAGGAGTCCTTCTTCACGAAACATCCATGAAATGATTTCCGCAAAAAAATCAACGAATGTATGAGATCGCTTCATTAACTCCAAAACGATAGATAATAAATCATGGGTATGTTCTGTCTCCGGTAAGCCATTAAAGATACTCCTCACCCATTCACTTGTTACCTCATGGTCAAGTTGTAATGAAGAAAGCATCGTTTTAAGGTCATGTTTTTGCGTTACTTTACTTTTGGTCATTTTGTTTTTTTCTAATTGAAACAAATGATTTACTTCTTCGAAATCATGGTCCTCTCCGGCAATCCAAAATAGCGGAACGACAGGAACTCCTAATCTTACTTCCTGCTCCTTTGCAAGTTGGATGACAGAAAGCGCTTTATAAATGGTATATGCTGGTCCGGTTAAAAGACCTGGTTGTTGTCCACCAACAACAATTAAACTATTATCATCCTTTAGTTTTTCGAGTTGGTGTAACGCGGCGTCGTGATACTTTAGCTTTTTATGATACGAGGCTAACACTGTTGCTAGCTCCTGCCGTTGATATGTACGAGATTGCAATTCTTTCTGGCGCCTTTCGAATACCCCTTCCTCCTGATAGTCATAATCAAAAAATGGATATAACTTTTCTCTTTTTTTATTATAATCATGAGCTAGTTTAGAGGTGGGTGAAAGTGGACAGTCTTTCACTATCATATAGAAACGCCCTTTCCAATATTGTAAGTGGTTTGTATTATAACAAAGAAAAAGGCAACAAACCAACTAACATGCTCAACTGTTCAAAACAGACAAGAAAACACCATATACACTAAGCACGATATATAACATAAAGAAAAATAAAAAATTAAATCTCCAAATGCCTTTTATTAATTTTCCTGGTTGAATGTCGTTTTGAGTCTTCCAATGGATCACTGTAAATCCTATTGCTATGAGTAAAAAGAAAATGATAAGTAACCACAATAATGAGCTTTTCCATAATTCATACATTATAAAATAAACGGCGGTCATAAAAAATATTGAGGAGAGGTCTGAGGCTACTCGTACAGAAGTTGGCCTGCTTCTTGTTTTCTTTAATGTAATCATATACACAAAAAACCAACCTAACAATGGCATTGTAATGACAGTAGCGATTATTGCTGCAATAAAAGTACTCACATCTTCTCCTCATTTCTTTCTAATTTTTTTATCGTTTGGTACAGTGTTTCTATTTTACTTGTTTTCACCGGTAATCCTCTTCCCTGTTCGAGAAGATATCCTAGGATGGCATCAATTTCGGTTTGCTTATTGTTTTCTATATCTTGTAGCATAGATGATTTATTTTGGCTTGTTTTCTGACAAACTTCCAATACATATTCCCATAAGCCTTTACTTTCTGTGAATTGAAGTACATCAATAACTTCCGTATATAACTCTTTCATTTCAGTAAGGAGAGAATCTTGTTCAATTAGCTCTCCATTTTTAACCTTATAAATTGCCGTTAATGGATTAATAAGAGCATTTACCACAAGCTTTTTTTTCATAACAAAAAGCCAGTCTCTTATTTTTTCACTAGTAAATCCATTAGCAGATAAGGTATTCCAAATCATTTGAAAATCTTTAGTTCCCTTTACTTGTCCAATACGGAGTGTCCCTTTACCCGTGTGAATCACTTCTGTGCCCGATATTCTTAACGCTCCATGATCTAAAACTCCAACCAAGATGTCATCAATTATTGTTTGTTCTAGGAGTGACAGATGAGACATTCCATTTTGAAGAAATACAAGTGGAGGAGGAGATTGATTATTTTTTAAAATTTCCGAAACAACAAAAGGTAAAATCGATTGCTTGACTGCGATAAATATAAGGTCATAGTTTCCACTCGATGAATCGGAAAATAAATAAGCTTGGATTGGATAGTGAACCATTTCTTCTTCCTTAAAAAGGGTGATCCCCTTCATATTTATATCTTCTGCTTGCTTTATTGTTCTTGTTAAAATCGTAACAGAGTAACCCGCTTTATAACTATACGCCGCTAAAAGAAGTCCAACTGCTCCCCCACCGATAATTCCGATCCTCATAAAAACCTTCCTTTTGTACCATTAGTATTGTACTAAAATTGTAGCATAGAACAGGCTCAAGGAATATCATTTATTTTCCATTTGCAATCTTTAACATAGAGCATGTATAGAAGGTACTATACAGGAATATATTGTTTTAATGGCTACCCGTTTAAGTAGCTCTGAACACTTTTGAAATAAAGGTAGTTTATAAAGGTAAAACGCTTTCATTTGCTTTTAGTCTGCTATATAGTATAGGCGAACACTTTGGTTAGGAGGGGTTTATATGGATGTTAAGGTAGAACGACTAGTCATAAATTATAAAACATTAGAAGAATTTGAGAATTTTCAGGAATATGGCGCAGCAGAGTTGTCTATGAAAGAGGACTTACAGGAAAATATCATTGAAAACGATAGTGAGTCTCCATTTTACGGCATCTACTTTGGAAATAAGTTAGTAGCCCGAATGAGCCTCTATCGAATTGAGGCAAAGTATGATCGTTATTTCGATCCACCACAAGATTACTTAGAATTATGGAAACTAGAAGTCCTTGGACCCTACCAGGGGAAGGGCTATGGGCGAGTACTCGTTGATTACGCAAAAAGTATTAATTTACCAATAAAAACCAATGCAAGACAAAGGTCTAATTCTTTTTGGGGGAAGATGGGCTTTGAAGCTGTGACATACCAGCCTGAAAGAGACCGCGGCGAAAGTCCTTATGTTTGGTATCCTGCCGGTGTTGGGGAACAAGAGTGAAAACAGACCAAAACGAGGGTGAGACAAATGGTAACGTTTGTCTCACCCTCTTAGCGATGTGCGAAGTGGTTTTTAAAAAACCTGCTACGCATGTAGCAGGCTTGTAAAAGAGTCAACCACTGAAATCAAATCAATGGTCGTACTGTCCCTTACTTAGATTTAGAAAGCTTACTTTCATCTTCAACAATGATTGACATCTTTCTAGCTCTATCCATAATTCCAATTAATGAACGATAATCTTCATTAATGATGTCCTTTTCTTTTTTCAAACTTTCAATTTCTTTTTCAATTTTACGATTTTTCTCTTTTAACTGAGCAATTTCATTTCTTAGTGCTTCATTATCTTTTTCTAATTGCTGCTGTTCCACTGATTTTCCAGAAACAGACGTTAAATAGTCAATGACATCTTTCATCGTAATCGTTTTTGAAACGGTTTCTACCTCAACAGTAGGTTCTACGAGTTCTTCTTGAATCTCTTCAACATTTTCTTGTTCTATTGTTTGTTCTGCGGCAACCTCAGTAAGGTATACTTCCTGATTTTCTTGAGGCTGTTTTGTTTTCTTTCGTTGTTTCTTAGCTAAAGTGATAGCTGCCTCATACTTTTTTCGTATCGCTGAGTTCCAACGAAAGCCACAAGCCGCTGATGTGCGTGATAGTCTTTGTCCTACTTCCTCAAATGCTGCCAATTGTGTGCTTCCTTCTCTAATATGTCTAAGTACAACCTCTGCTAGAATTAAATCTTCATCGCTGCTCCAGGCATCTTGACGAACCGTTGACATGCAATCCCTCCTAATTGTCTTTTGTCTATAATATGCATTTACTAGACAAGATAGACTCTCTTCTATTAAAGGATTATGTCCCCGATGAAAAAAATATATTCAATTTCTCTATTTTTTTAAAAATTTTTTAACAGCTTCTTGATGCTCTTCACTTTCCCACAACGTCGAGCACTCATCTACTTCTGCTGCAAATCTCTTTTTTAGCTCGTCTCTATCGATTTGGTCGAGCCATCGTTTCTTATAAGCTTGTAAAACAGGCACGCTCTGTTTTATAAACGGAAGAACCCACTCTTCGCATCCTACTCGAAAGTCACTTTCATTTACAAGATCCGTAACCAATCCTTTTTGTTCAGCTTCTTTGGCAGTGACTATCTCAGCGGAGAAAAGGAATTGAAGTGCTTTTTGTGATTCGATTCTCTCAAGTAACATCGATGAACCTCCCCATCCCGTCGTAATACCTAATGTGGCCTGAATAAAACCAAGCCTTGCGTTTGGTGATGCAAGACGAAAGTCACAAGCGACTGCAATTTCACATCCACCTCCAACGGCTACCCCATTTACAGCAGCAATTGTAATTTTCGGAAAAAGGAACAACCGATATAAAATGTTCGCCATTCTCTCGAGCATTTCTTGCGCTTTTTCTTTTGTATGTAGGCTATGGAAGATGGATAAGTCTCCACCAGAACAAAAAGCCCTATCACCGGCACCTGTTATGATAAGTACTTTATCATTCTCGTTTTGTTCAATTTCAGTCAGGATACAATCAAGCTGCACCATCACATCATAATCAATAGCATTCCGCTTGTCAGGACGATTAATCGTTACCCAAACGATATCATTGTTCCTAGATACAGTTACCTTCCCCATTTTTATCCTCCTAAAACCGTTTTATTTACAGTATACAGTATACGTTTGCCCTGGCTATGAAAATGAAAAAAAGCAATGGACAAGGTCCATTGCTTTTTTATATCAACTTATTTGTTTAATACGTCTTGTCCTTTGTATGAACCACATTCTTTACAAACACGGTGAGCTAGTTTTAGTTCTCCGCATTCTGAACATTTTACCATACCAGGTACTGCTAACTTGTAGTGAGTACGACGTTTTCTTTTACGAGTTTTTGACGTTTTTCTAAAAGGTACTGCCATCATTCCCACCTCCTTACAAAATATGTAGATTATTTCTGGTCAGTCAGACCTTATAAAATGAAGGCCGGGAATTGCCGGTACTTCCATTTCACGTTACTCTTTTTCAAAAAACTTTGCTAAATCAGCTAGACGAGGGTCTATTCTGTTCTTTTGCTCATCTTCTTTGAAAAGTTCCCAATCCTCACCAGATTTAGGCGCTTTTCCTTCTTCTTTATCACTAAAAATTTGCAAAGGTATTTCTAATAAAATGTGCTCTTTAATATAAGGAATTAGGTCAATGCTTTCTCCGACTACCGTATGAATTTCATCTTCACCTTCATCTTCCCAAACTGATTCATGAAGGCGAAACATTTCCCTAGTCTTAATATCGAAAGGAAGTTCAACATCTTCTAACGTGCGTGAACACGGGAGGATAAGAGTTCCTTTAATATGAAGCTGAAACGTTACAGAGTCACTTGAAACAACAGCCTCGCCTGAAACCTCTACTGGAGAGATTCCACGAATTTGAGGGTCATTTTTCGAAATATCCGAAAGATCAAGTGTTTCGTTAAATTGTATCCCTTTGTTTTTCTGAGCATTAAGTTGTTGGATTGTCCATTTCAAAATTGATCACCCCAATGCAACAAGAGTAATTATAGCTTTACCCTTAGTATTTGTCAAGCTTTCATCTTTACACTAAATGTTTATTTTATAACAGATTCACTTTACCATTATCACATCATGAATAGCAAGCTAGAAAAAGACAATGGCTCCTCTCTTTACATGTCTACAATAGAGAAACCCACTTATAACAGGCTTTTTATAAAAGCACATTCAGACAGCCTATCATTGGTTAGTAATCTAACTAGGAATGCTCCATTTAAAAACTAAACTTTTTTTAAGTGGAATCCCCATTATGGTATACTTTTTATAAATTGTTTATACTTACCTAACTTAGGAGTAGGAAGGAAGAGAAATATGAAAGCTGCGGGTGTTATTGTCGAATACAATCCCTTTCATAATGGGCACCTTTACCATCTTGAAGAAACAAAAAAACAAACCAATGCTGATGTTATTATTGCAGTTATGAGTGGGTCCTTTTTACAACGGGGAGAGCCCGCGCTCGTTTCTAAATGGCAACGGACAAACATGGCTTTAGCTGGCGGTGCTGACCTTGTCGTTGAATTGCCGTATGCGTACTCTACTCAAAAAGCAGAAACATTTGCAGATGGAGCGGTGCAAATATTAAATGGACTGTTTGTCGATACGATTTGTTTTGGCAGTGAATCCGGAGAAATTCAACAATTTGAAACGCTACATCGCTTTATTGACACACATAGAGAAAGTTACGAGGCGAAAATTAAAGAGTTTATAAAAGAGGGACATAGTTACCCTAAGGCTTGTTCGCTTGCTTTTTATTCCTTACAACCAGGTCATGAAGTCCTTGACCTCTCAAAGCCAAATAACATCTTAGGCTATTATTATATGCTAGCGATTAAAAACCATAAGAGCAGAATAAAAGCAATGACAATTACACGCAAAAGCGCTCAATACCATGATGTTCACATAGAGAAAAAACCAATCGCTAGTGCAACAAGTATTCGAAACGCACTACACGAAAATAATGAACTAAACGACATATCCCATGTTCTACCGGAAACGACATTAGCTTTCTTAGTTGACTATTACGAAAGGAACAAGATGTTTCATCAGTGGAATCACTATTTCCCTTTCCTAAAACATCAGCTCCTCACCAAATCCGAGAAAGAATTAGCTAACATCTATGAAGGGGAAGAGGGATTAGAATATCGACTTAAAAAACATATTACCAAGGCGACAACTTTTCATGAGTTTATGAACGAAATAAAAACAAAACGATATACGTGGAATCGTCTACAGCGCTACTGCTTACATATCCTAACGAATACCTCAAAAGAGGAGATGGCTGAAGCGACAAGTAGTCGCCCTTACATTCGCTTACTTGGGATGACCGATCAAGGTCAATCCTATCTTCGAGCGATAAAAAAAGATATCCCTGTACCTCTACTTACAAAACCGACTGCTCCTTTTTCTTCTGCCTTACTGGAGTTAGATAAGAAAGCGGCTGCCTGTTATTCATTAGGATTCCCACTTTCCTTGCAAACGGTTCATCTTCAAGAAGAATACTCTACCCCTCCTCTCCTTTTTCGAAGGAATGAGTGACTATAAGGATTAAGAGCACTGAAAAAAACGTTTTTATCTTTTCAGTGCTCTTTTTATTGGAAGGATTGGGTGATAACTAGTGAAATCATAATTGATGAACGCCACTTCTTGCTGCTTTTCCTTACAAAAAGTCGTTCATTCTCCTTATGAACGACCCTATCCTCTGCTTTTCCTTACATAAAGTCGTTCATCCACCTTATGAACGACCCTTTCCTCTGCTTTTCCTTACATAAAGTCGTTCATCCACCTTATGAACGACCCTTTCCTCTGCTTTTCCTTACATAAAGTCGTTCATCCACCTTATGAACGACCCTTTCCTCTACTTTTCCTTACATAAAGTCGTTCATCCACCTTATGAACGACTCTTCATACACCTATCCTTATCGCAAAAAACGGGCCACCGAAGACTGATTCTTTCTTCGACGCCCGTTTTCTTTATCCGCTTTTTGGAGGTAAATTCTCTAAGTATTGAATTGCTTCTTCTAGTGTATTTACACCAACAACTCTCATTGTAGTATTAATGGTTTGAGCAACTTCTAAAGCTTCATGATAGTTGGAATCTTTACGGTCTTTTTCCTTTGGTACAAAAAAGATATCCGCCTTAGCTTTATGCGCAGCTACCACCTTTTGACCTGCCCCACCGATTCGTCCAACTTCCCCTTTCTCATTAATCGTCCCTGTCCCAGCAATCTGATATCCCTTTGTGATATCATTTTCTGTTAACTGATTAACAATCTCTAAAGAAAACATTAGCCCGGCTGATGGGCCTCCTATTTTCGCAACATCAATCGTGACTGGTGGTGTAAATTGAATTGTACGGTCAACGACTGGATGCAATATGCCCAGACCAGCTCTTCCGTTGCCACCTAATTCTTCTGGAAATAAGGCTACAGGGACCGTAATATCCATCGTCTCTCCTTGACGAGTAATCGTTAACTCAACAAGGTCTCCGACATCTCTTCCACCTACTATTTCATTTAACTCTGCAACCGTTTGAACCTCGGTGCCATCTACCGCTCTAATTCTATCGTCTTTTTGTAACAGCTGTTCTGCAGGCATTCCTTCAATAAAAGTAGTAACCATAATGCCATGATACTCTATGTCGACATTTCGGTTGGCATGAGTATACGCAGCAATTTTAGCAGCTTCTTGTGAGTTTCGCATCATCATTCGTTGACGCTCAAAATAATCCTCATCCGTTTCTTCAGGTCCAATGATTGCTTCTTCTGGTACCACTTCTCGATGTTCACTTAGATGTGCCCATGCATAAAAATATGGATTGGCCCGCCCCATTTTAACGGTTGTTAGCATCAGTGAACCTTCTTCTTCTTTAAATCCATTTTCAACATCTACAAAAGGTGCTAGCTCTTTCGTATCACCTGGTTGAGTATAGTAATAAGGTAATTGGTAAAAATGTAAAAGCACTAGGACTGCAATGACAATCCAGCGTTTACTTATCTTCGTCTTCTCCCTTTTTTCGATGACCATCCATGTTCTCCTTCCACTTTTCTATTTCATGTTGAATGAAGGGGATTTGTTTTCGAGCTTGTTCTTCCCCCAATGCGATATATTCTTCTACGTTAGTGAAGGCAATGGCGCTTACTTGTTTTACCATCGGTTTTATCATTATTGTTGCATCGACTTCTCTATTCTTAACCACTTCTCTCTCCATAATATCAATTGTTTGCAAAATGACATCATAAATTGAAATAATTTCTTTGTTTGTCGAAAAAAAAGAGACGTCCGATGCAATCGTTATATCTGCCCCCATCTCTTTTGTCACAGAAACAGGGACCCGTTCAATGACACCCCCATCTACTAAAAGCGTGTCTCCCATTTTAACAGGTACAAATATACCTGGGATGGAAATGCTCGCTCTAACAGCCTGTGCCACTGACCCTTCTTTAAAGATCACGCGTTCGCCTTTTAATAAATCAGTCGCCACGATTTGAACACTCGGTGAAAGCTGTTCGATTTTCTTATGTTTCGAAAGTATCCTTATTAATTCTGTGACTTTTTTTCCGGTAATAAAGCCCATCTTAGGGACCGTAAAATCTATATAATATTTCCGTTTAAATAACGTGGCAAATCGTTCAAGATTCGCAACCGAGTGGCCGGCACCGTACAAGGCAGCTACTAAGGCACCCATACTACTTCCTGCCAAATAATCAATCGGTATATTCTCTTCTTCTAAAACCTTTAACACTCCAATATGAGCAAATCCCCTTGCTCCACCGGACCCCAAAGCTAATCCAATTTTTGGACGCACTTCGTTCCCCTCCTATCATACTTCTACATCTCTTTGTTTTCAATCATATGGTCTAAAATACAGTTGTATACGTATATTGAAGTATGGGACATGTTCATTTTTAAATATTGGAGGCAAGCCAATGAATCCATCAAAAATTAAATCTATCGTTCTAGCCTTGCTTTCGACGTGCTTGGCAGCCTCTCTTATGATATTTCCAAAAGAATCATTGGAAGCTTCGATTCGAGGGTTAACGATGTGGTGGGAGGTCGTCTTTCCCTCTCTTCTTCCTTTCTTTATTATCTCTGAGTTGTTAATTGGTTTTGGAGTTGTCTCTTTTTTAGGAACTATATTAGAACGTTTTATGAGACCCCTATTCCGCGTTCCAGGAGAAGGCGGCTTTGTTTGGGCGATGGGACTTGCATCAGGCTTTCCAGCAGGTGCCAAGCTTACGGCAAGACTTAGACAAGAAGAAAAACTAACTAGAATAGAAGCTGAACGGCTCGTTTCTTTTACAAATTCGTCGAACCCTTTATTTATTTTTGGGGCAATCGCTGTTGGTTTTTTTCATGATCCTACATTAGGAATCGTGCTTGCCTCAGCTCATTATGCAGGCAATATATGTGTTGGTTTAATCATGAGGTTTCACGCATACCGGGATGAACCGAAAAAAGTGATAGACAAATCTACAAAACTTACGTTAAAGGATTCTATCCAACTCCTTCATAATGAACGTATCCGTGACGGAAGACCAATAGGAAAATTATTAGGGGATGCTGTGCAATCATCCGTAACTACGCTACTAATGATAGGTGGATTCATTATTTTATTTTCAGTGTTAAATAAATTACTTAGTCTTATAGAATTTACTACCTTTGTAGCAGGTTTTCTTTCCATCTTGTTGGTCACATTTAACATACCAAGTGAATTGAGCATTCCTTTAATTTCAGGTTTGTTTGAAATTACACTAGGAAGTCAAATGACAAGCAACACAACTGATTCGGGTCTTCTTCAAAAAGCGATTATTACTAGTTTTATTTTAGCGTTTAGTGGTTTTTCCGTGCAAGCACAAGTGGCTAGTATCCTAGCTGAAACAGACATACGCTTTAAACCATACTTTTTCGCTCGTATCTTACATGGTTTTTTAGCAGCCATATTTACCTTTTTATTTTGGACACCACTTTATGTTAATCAGGTTGACCCTGATTCAGATGGAGTCAAACCAACGTTTCTACAAGAAGAAACCTATTCGTGGCTTATTGAAGGATGGACGTATCTTGTCCAGTATGGTTCCTATGTCACTTTAGGATTTTTACTACTGTTTATTTTGATAAAAGCAAAAAGGGTTAATATGTTGTAAGTAAGAAGAGGATGAGAAAAAGGTTGGTTTACCTTTTTCTCACCCTCTTTTTTCAAATGAGATTATGACTTTGCTGAATATTTTGTTTGAAGGGCCGCTTCAACGATATCAGGAACAAGGTCTGATACTGGAGCATTATACTTTGCCACTTCTTTTACAATGCTCGAACTTAAATATGAATATTGATTGTTTGTCATCATAAAAAAAGTTTCTACTTCTGAATTTAATTTTCGGTTAATGGATGCAGCCTGCATTTCATATTCAAAATCGGATACAGCTCGTAGTCCTCTTATAATTGTTGTAGCCTTTTGCTTTTGGACATAATCTACTAATAAACCATTGAAGGAGTCAATTTCAACATTTTCAATATGTTTCGTCACTTCTTTTAACAAGTGTACGCGTTCTTCAATCGAAAATAGCGGTTCTTTATTACGGTTATGTAAGACGGCTACAATGACCTTGTCAAACACTTTTGCTCCTCTTGTTATTATATCTAAGTGTCCATACGTAACTGGGTCAAAACTCCCGGGGCAAACTGCGATGGTTGTCATTCGTTACGTCCTCCTTCTTCCTGATAAATTGATATCGTTGTGTCTCCATACGTTTCTCTTCGAATAAGGCGCAAAGAAAGAATTTCTTCTGGTAAAATAACTGAACTTCCATGTTCCGCTAGAATAATTCCTTTATCTTCTAATAAACGCTCTTTTGTTATATAGGTCATTTCCTTTTCTAACTGCTGTTTAGCATAAGGAGGGTCCAAGAAAATATGGGAAAAGCGAATGTCTCTTTTCGTGAGAGCTTTCAAAGCTCGAAACGCGTCATTGCGGAAGACCTCCGCTTTTTCTTCATAATGACATTTTCTTAAATTTTCGTGAATGACCTCTATTGCTTTTTTATTTTGATCAACAAAAATAACCTTCTCCATTCCACGACTCATCGCTTCGATCCCAAGACCACCGCTTCCCCCATATAAATCTAGCGCGAGTCCACCATCAAAATATGGGCCAATCATACTAAATATGGCTTCCTTCACCTTATCGGTCGTTGGTCTTGTCGCAGTACCTGGAACGGCTTTTAATGGCAATCCTTTTCTTTCTCCAGAAATGACTCGCACTCGTGTCACCTAACCTTTTTTTATAATCTTCTATCAAAATTCATTAGTCATTCATTATCCTATCATAAAAAGTTAAAAACATTAACTTTTTCCATAAACTCCATCATTATAAAACATTAACGTATAGATTTTTTTTGATTGGCGATAATAGAATTAGCAACATTCAAGCGATGTTGCGACAACCGCGGAGAAGGCTTACGTTTCCCCATAAGTTCTTCCTCCGGTTTCTCCTCTCCCATAGCCTTGTACATACGAAGTATGTTGTAGGGCACCTCGCAGGGAAGTCCCTTGCGAGGATTTTTTTTTCTTACATAGACAATAAATTCAAGCAGTGCTAGAGTAATGGTATGTTTTTAGAAGGAGAGATACAAATGATTCAACGCTTTATTGAGTTAGGGGAAGGATATTCAGACCTTTATGAACTAATTGCAATTGCCCAAACGAACAGAGATAGAGTATATCGTTTTATTCGGATTGACACCGTGGTACAACATCAACAAATGACCTCTTTCATTGTTGTTTTGACTCCTGCAACGCCTGGAAAGTTAATGCCTCTCTATATATGCAGAGAGGGAATTCCACAACCTGAGTGGAAGCCAAACCAACGCTATACACTTTTTGAAAATATGGTCCAATCGTTTGATATCCCGTTAATGAAAATTGAAGTCAAGTCCTCTGATACGTTTGAGGAAAAAGAACTTTACTATCAATATTTAATAGGTGTCCTACGGATGAATCATTTCATCCCACCATTACAATAAAAAACCGCAAAGCGGTCTTTTCATAAAAACCCTGCGCGAAACCTTTACCTTCTTTTAAAGTCAAACAAAAGTGGGGTTCTTTTGTATGACGCGTAGCGAGCGAAGCCAGTGCTCTACTTTGATTGACCCCAGTATTTTTCAACAAGGAGCGCAGCCACACGCTCAGTGTACGAAGCCCTCCTGCAGGACATCTATAATATTTCAACATAAACAAAAGCTATGCCCCTTGGCATAGCTTTTGTTTATAATCCCATTCGATAATCATATTCTTTTGCTTTATCTGGTTTTGCATTTTGATATTCTGTTTTTATAAATGGCCTCATCGAAACGCTTACATCCTTTACATAATGAAACGTCTCAAGTTTATTCACAGTGTTTTCTACTTCTGTTTGGTCGAGATATAAGATGACATACTTCATTTTTTTTGATACATAGTGTACATTTCCGTATTTTCTTAACTGACGAGCATATTTTAAGGAATGCAACCAAACAGAAACACTTTGTCTTTGGCTAGAAAGCATATTCGTTTCTCCTTTTTCGATCTATCTATAATAAGTCTAGCACTTTCGCTTTACCCGAGCAAGAGTTCATATCAAAATGTTAGAATATCTATACAGTTCTTGCATGTTCTACCAGGAATGCAATAGGGGCTGGGACAGAACTAGCTAAAACATCTGCACTGGCTTCACAAGCAAGTTGTGAGAAAACCACTCACTTCAGCAAGTTGTGAGAAAACCACTCACAACTTGCTTTATTTACTGCACCCACAGCTTCCACCAGAACCACAGCCGCCACTACAAGACATGCTATCGAAGTATGGATTTCCGGTTGGTACTTTTATATTCTCTGATACTTCATGTGCAAGAATGGTACTTATTTCATTTAATAATTGCTCTAGCTCACGTTCAGCAGCTTTAAACGCTATGACACTTTCATAGTTATCAAGCTCACGTTTGGCCACCCTAATTTCAGTTGTGACTGTTTCAAAATCAGGATGATATTTCCCGAAGCGTTGCACTTCCTCGTATCTATCCTTCCAAGTAGAAAATCGTTTAATCGATTCCTGGGCTTCCTTATCTTGTTCTAATTTATATTTACATTGCTGATAATGGGCAAAGATTTCAGACGAGACTACCATTTTTGCAATCGTATCTGAACCGGTAAGAATATCAACAGATGTCATCATCGTAATCATAAAAGATGCACCTCCTCATGCAAGTATACCATGAAAGCTGGACAACTTACAGATGGCGCTCATTGGAAAGTGATACTTGCTTGGGACTCCATGATACAGCGCTTGTCTTCTTTAAGATGTTCCATTAATTGAAGCAATGCCTCATCTTTCTTCTTAGCTTCAATCATCACATCAAGCCTTTTTGTTCGACTTGCTATCATTTCAAAAAAGAGGAGCAACCGTTCAGGATTAATAAAATCGTGGTGACTTTTGTCCATGTCACCATCCCTCGGGCTTGAGACATGGATTTTAACGGTAAGTGGACTTCTTTCCCACGTGGCAAGCACTCGTTCCCATAAATCGGAAAGATGACTTTCCGAAGGGTTGATATCATGATGATGTAAGTCGACAATCACCGGGATTTCAAGCTTCTCACCTAAATATAACGCGTCCTCAATCGTATAAATTGTGTCATCATTTTCTAACATAATCATTTGACTAATGGACTTTGGAATATCTGAAAAATTGTCTACAAACGTCTCAAGCCCATCAAGTTTTCCTTCTTTTGCACCACCTATATGTAAGACGCACCGATGCTTCGGGTCAATCCCCATTCCTTTTAGTAATTTATAGTGATAAAGTAAGGTTTGAAGTGATCTTTGAAAGATCTCTTTTGACTTATTATTTAACACGACAAAATGGTCAGGATGAAAGTCAATTCTCATCTCACGTTCATTCACAAACTGTCCGATCTCTTTTAGTTGAGGCATTAGTGCTTTTTCATACTTCCACCCTTCTGTTAACGGATGATTGACTAATGGAACAAGCCTTGATGATAATCTAAAAAAATCAATATCATAGGCTGCATTGTGCTTTAATAATCGCAGGCAATTGCTAAGGTTAGATTTCGCTATTTTTTCTAACCTTCGTATTGCAGCTTCAGTGTCTTGTAATTTAGAGAATTGTGTAGCTGTCATCGTTTGTGAGGGGGATGCGTTTTGCAGTTTCTCACTCATTGCGACATATCCAAATTTAACTAACACTTTAATTCCTCCTCATATCTTATATTTAGCCTATTTGACTTACCACTGTATTCCTTCTATAATTCTTGCGACAATGAATTTTTTGAGTAAGAAGGTGTCCGTATTGAATATAGTCACATTTAACCCTTTTCGAACGATAGGTATGCCGAACATTAAATATGTAAAACCAGAGCATATGTTTGAAGAACGAGAAAAAATAGCTGAAGCAGATATCTGTTTATTTCCTGAAAACTGGCAAGTCAATGCGCTTGTGTATGGGATGAAAAAGAACATATTCCCTAGTATCCAGTCCGTTCAACTAGGTTTTAATAAAATTGAAGTAACCAGAGCCTTATGGAGCGTGTGTCCGGAACACGTTCCGAAAACAGAAATATTAGGGCGTAATGATGCAAATATAAATAAAGTTCTTGCTACCTTTCCATATCCTTTTGTAGCAAAAGAAATTAGGAGCTCCATGGGTAAAGGTGTTTTCCTTATCGAAAACCAACAACAATTTTATGAATATGCTGAGAATAATCCGTATTTTTATGTCCAAGAATATTTGCCAATTGATAAAGACATTCGTATTTGTTTTGTGGGAGATAAAGTCATTTCCTCGTATTGGAGAATTAATGAGCGAAATACGTTTCGCAATAATGTCGCTCAAGGTGCCAGAATTTCCTTTGATGATGTTCCACAAGAAGCGATTACGTTGGTTGAAAAAACAGCCAAAGCTTTAGGAATCAATCATGCAGGATTTGATGTTGTCATAGCAGGAGGAAAGCCTTATTTCCTAGAGTTTAATATATTGTTCGGAAATCAAGGCTTTCAACAACAGGGCATATCTGTTGAAAAAATTATTTATAGCTATTTACAGGAAATGTACAAGCCTACTCCGTAACCGTTACTGAAAATTCGTCAACTAATCCATAAGGTTTCCCATCATTTTGAGCCACTTCTACTTTAATTGTGTGTTCACCTTGAGGGAGACCTTTTATTATAAAGCCTGAGCGGTAAATAGAATCAATAAGTGTTCCATTCAGATATAGTTGAAGATGACCCTCTCCAGAAACATGTGCTTTCCCGCTATTTTCTTTACTAAACGAAAAGTCATCAATAATCACTTCAATATAAATATCATTCTCTTTCACTTCATGAATCATCTTCATTTCACGTTCTCCTTGAACAGCTACAGAAATAATTCCATTTGAATGAAGTGGAATGACTCGGAGATGATGAAACGTTTCATCACTTCCTTCTTCTGCTGAAGGGCAAGCTGCTGCTGGAACAAGTCCTGTACACATAAATACGAATAAACAAATTATTATTTTTTTCATTCGGATCCTCCTTATCTGTCTCTTTCTTCCACTATTATTAACAGATTAGGATTGTTTATCCTCTGGCCTTTCAATGTTCTTAACGTAGTTCCAGCCGTGAACCGAAAAAAAGACAAAAAACCCATAGCCGAAATGGAGCATTTCGCATGCTATGAGTCCCTGATTACTGAGGTGGTGGACCTTGGGGATTGGATGAGTTCATCTGTAACATTTGGAGCATCATCATCGCTAGATTAAGATTTCCTTGTAGCTTTTCTACCCTTTGAGGAAAAGTTTTTCCATAGAAATGGTTGGCTTGCTTCTCTAATTCTTTTATTGAGTATGGCTCCCGGCCTAACCGTCTGTACCAGTGAGGGTGCTGACGGATAAAATTTCTAAGCTCGGGCTTATTAACAACATACATAAAAACATCTTGTCGCACTACACACCCTCCCTTAATCTAGATTAATGTTGCTTAAAAGAGAACGGGTTGTCTTGATTTCCAGAGTCGGATTGTTGCGTTTGTTGTTGGTTCGATCCTTGACCTCCGCCACCTTGAAAGGTTTGCATGAGCCCTTGAATATTAGATAAGATACCACTAAATTGAGTGAGATGACCTTGCAGATCATTTACATTGATTTTCTTTAATAAATCTAAAACATTTGGACTATTATTGCTTTTTTCAGCTGATTCAGTATTTTCATCTGATTGAGCTTTAGTTGTATCTGTCGACTCATCCTCCACTGTTTCATTACCCGCTTCTGTTTGATTTTTAACATATTTATAGGTAGCCCAGCTTTCATGATTCTCACCTAAAATCGTCCATTCCTCATAGATATCTTGCCAGTTCTTCCGTCCTTCTTTTACTTCTTTCACAAGAGTTGGATGCTCTTTCACAAACTTCTTGAATGCTTGAACAGAAGGATGCAATGAGCGTTTTTTTCCCATTTCTGTCCCTCCTTACCTCAAATCCTTATCACTACATTCTATAATTGGGCACTCAAAATGGTGCGCCCATTTTCATTGTATTTGCCTATAATTGCTATTGTTGTTACATTAAAAAGAACGGATCAAAGAAATGAGGATTAAGTAGAATGAATACAAAGGTAGAACAACTTTTTCAAACGTTTGTAGAAAACGCAAATAAAGAAGATTTTGAGACACTTGAAACAATCTTAAATGGTTTGGTTCAAAAACAACAGGGGAACTATCATACATATTTAGCCGCTATAACTAATTCGAATGCAACACCACTTGAAAATGGAAGTTTTCAAATGACTGCACCAATTCAACCGTTAATTGAAAATCCGCTACGAATCGTCCATGGTGGAATGACGGCTTTACTTCTTGATAGTACAATGGGGAGCATGTTAGCTTATAAGCTACCAAAAGACCAAGCGGCTGTTACTGTTGAAATGAAAGTCAACTATATTAAACCTGGAACGGGTAAAGAACTAATCTGTATTTCATCTGTTGTTCATATTGGAAAACAATTATGTATGGCAGAGGGAAAAGTATACAATGATAAAGGAACATTAATAGCAACAGGGACTGGAACTTTTTTTATCATTTCACGAAAGTAAAGGGGGATGTTACTTGTTGGTTGCTGCAATCGTTATCCCTATCTTATTTTTCGTCTTTTTCATTGTGACAAAGAAAGAACGGAAAAAGTATGACCGTCTTTGGAAAAGACTAGGAGATGTTGAAGAAATCGATACAGTAAAAGGAATCGTTGCAAGTAAAATTACAGACAAAAAAAGGTTCTATCAACATCGATATTATGTGTCCATTGAATTTCGTATCCAAACAAATACAAACAAAAGTATTAGAGCTATCTATGAAAAACCAATACAATTCACTGAAGAAGTTGAACATGAGCCCCCTTGGAAAACCGGAGATGCTCTCACTCTATACGGATCCTGGGATAATCAACAATTTCGTGTGAATCGTATAAAAGAGGGGCTGGAACAATAAAAAGGGTGGGACAAAAGGTTGTTTACCTTTTGTCCCACCCTCTAAAGCAAGTTGTGAGTGGGTTTCTCACAACTTGCTTTGTGGCAAGTGAAGCCATTGTTTTACTCGGCTGGTGGTGTATTATTTATTTTTTCAGCTTGCTTATATGCATCGACCATGCCCCAAATCCACAAGATTGGCGTTGTAATAAAACCGATAATAACAAACATGAGCAATACCGATATCGCGTAAGCCACAATAAATGCGATACCTTTAGCAATCTGCCCATTATAAATCTGTCCTAGACCAGAATAGAAAAAGCTTAATACGGCAGCAATCCCTGAATTTTTCATGCATTTCCCCCTTTATTATCATCACTTACTACCTAATAAATGATGAGAGAAGGGAGAATAGAACTGAATTATGGCAATGTTGGCCACGGGGTCATAAAGTTTTGTGTATAATACGCTTCATGTACACCAACACCTAAATGTGTAAATTCTTCACTTAATAAATTCTTACGGTGGCCTTCACTATTTAACCAGCCTTCCACAGCAGCAATTGAATCTACATAATTGGCTGCAATGTTTTCTCCAGCAATTTGGTATTTCACTTCCCCTTCATCTAAACGGTCACCTAATTCACCCTTTGTCGGGGAAACATGAGAGAAATAGTTATTCACATTCATATCTTCACTATGCCTATAAGCAACTTTGGCAACTTTGGCATCCCATTGAAGTGGATCCATCTCGTGTAATAATCGAATCGCATTTGTTATATCTAGAACTTGTTGCTCTGCCCCTTCTTCAATCGCTTTCCACTGCTCTAGTGAAGGTTCTTCCACTTCAGGCAGTGTTCCGCGATAAGTAAGCGAGTAGGGTCTCTTTTTTAATAAAACATCTGTTGTGAGGAATCGGACACTTGAAAGCTTATTTGTAAACGAATCAAAATAAAGTTGAGCCCAATGCCCGTTAAAACTAACTAACGGATGAGTTTTAAATTCGTTTGTCTCCAATTCAAAGCGATAGGAAGAACGATTCGCTTCAACAGAAACGTGGTGTTCCATATCGACGTATTCCTCTATATCTTCTCTACTGGTTCCGCTGATAAATGGTTCAGAAGGAACATGTGGTCCAATCGCAAATACGGTAACCACTTTGTTGTTTTCTACCCCTGCTTGAATATATCCATCTTCCCCTAAATCATAAACCCACCATTCATATCCATAGAGAGAAGGATCTTTTCTATCTGGAGCGCCTAACTCTTCAATTAGTTTTGTTGCCTTCTCCTCTAACAGCTTATCAAGTGTAAATGACGTGCTTTCATAATTCATTACCTGTTCTTGTTCTGGTTCCTCTTTGATTACTTCTATGGCAGGTTCATCATCGTATGTTTCTTCTATCTCAATTTCTTCTTCTGAAGGACTCGAAAAATCAAATGTAAACTCAGCCATAATAAATAGTAGAAATAAGGCAACGACGAATATACCGCATCCTAGACGTTTCATATGATGCTCCTCTCCCTTTTTGTTTATATCTCTTTCTATATAGCTCTTAACGATTCCTGCTATAAACTACGCATACGACAATCTTAGAAGAACTTCGCCGTTTTCTCCTAAAAAATAAGCGATAAACTAGAGGGCACTGAAAAAGTTAACAAAAAGATGAACCATCCAGTTAAAAACCAGATGGCTCACCTTTATCTAAGTTCATCCTAGTGATGCACTTCTTGACTTTCTGAAATTTCACTTAGGGCATACCCTGCTTCATCTATAGTTCCACGGTGTACGGCTAAGTCTTTTAAAGCTACAATCCCGACAAGCTTGTTATTTTCAACTATTGGTAGACGACGAATTTGCTTGTCCGCCATTAAATTTGCAGCATCATCAATTGACATATCTGGGGTTGCTGTAATTAGGTTATCGGTCATAATATCTGTTACTTGAGTAGAGTTTGGTCGTTTTTCTGCCACTCCCCGAATTACGATATCACGGTCAGTTATCATACCAAGTAAACGCTCTTCTTCACAAATTGGAATCGCACCTACATTCAAATCCTTCATTTTCACAGCAACTTCATATACATTATCTACTGGTGTACAAAACTCAACAGAAGTAGTCATTATATCGCGTAAATGTTCCATAATGTAAGTCCTCCTAAATAAATATCGTCGTACAAAGATAATATCCCCTTAAAGGTCTTTAACCATTCTTAAGGTCTGATAAACATTTGAGTCCAATAGTGGCGACCACTTCCACCTTGGGCATACCCGACTCCAATGTGAGTCGTATCTCTACTTAAGATATTTCGACGATGTCCTTCACTATTCATCCATGCTCGAACTACCTGTTCTGGTGTTGTTTGTCCCATAGCAATGTTTTCAGATGCACTTCGATAAGAAATACCAAAATCTCGAATCATATCAAATGGCGAACCATATGTTGGTGATTGATGAGCAAAATAATTACGGTCTCTCATATCTGCCGACTTAAATCTTGCCACACGTGAAAGCTGCCAATTTGGCGTTAGTGCAGGTAATCCGTATTTTGCACGTTCTTGATTTGTTAGCTGGATTACTTGATGCTCTATTCGTTTCACAGCATCAAACAATGGAATAGTAAGCCGTTGCCCTGGATAAATCAAGTTAGGATTCGGGATATGTGGATTTGCTTCAATAATTTCGCTTAATCCTACTTCATATCTTACTGATATTTTCCACATCGTATCCCCAGGTTGCACAGTATGTGTTGTCGTATCTTGGGCAAAACTATGTGTAGGAATAGCAAATAACAAAAAAGCCATACTAGCAACAATTACCCATTTGAAAAGTCCTTTCACTATGAATCCCCCTTTATATGATTTTTATCTCACAACTTAGTGTGACCAAAATAGGAGGATTTCTTTCATAAAACTTTCTACATTATTCGTTGCATCTTAGTTCGTTTCATACTATCATTAGTAAGTAAAGTAATTGTTCGATTTGTTCTAGGAGGGAATATTATGAAATTTGAAGATAGTGGTATTGGTCAACAAGAGGTTAAATTTTCAAAGCTACAATATGCAGCTGAATCAATTGGCCTTGTTCATGCCGGTCAATGGGATTATGAGCGAGTCACTTTTGATTATAAAATAGCTAGTAATGAAGAAAACGTTACATATTATTTACGAGTCCATGGCTATGCGATTGAAGGAGAAATTCCTTCACCTGATGCAAAAGTTAAATTGCTTGACCCTATTTTAGGGAAGCATTATTATCCACATGGTGTTGAGTATGAGGATGAAAATTTCTCAAAAAGTCTTGTGGATAAGTGTAAAAACAAATTAAAGCAGTTTAAAGAAAAATTAGGACAAGAATAAATACTAACCAAAAAAAAGCCACTCGGCTTTTTTTTATTGTTCATTTTTAATGATTGTTACAATTCGATAAGAGTCTTGATAAGGTAATAATACATAGGAAATATCGAGTGGGATTGTTTCAATTTGACCAAATTTATCTTCTGTTTCTTCTATTTCATTGACATGTGCATAATACTCATTATGTTCATTTATTTTTACATCCAAAACAGTTTGTTCGACTAGAGTTAACCGCTTGTTGTTTTGCAGGTCCGAGACATACCTACGCACAAGATGATAAAATGTTGTGTTGGCAACCAAATACGGTTCCACATCATTAAACCTTCCACCATTTACTGCATCTACCAATTGTTCTTTATACTCTTTTATAAATAAACTGACATCTTCTACTTCTTGCTCAGATACATCCGATAATTCCCCTATATCATCTCCACAACCTGTTAAGACAAGGGTGGAAAGTAAAAAAACGATTGCCCAATTTTTTATCTTCATTTTCAGTACTCCTTTGTCTAAAGTCTACTTTATAGAGTACTGTATATGAAGAGAAACTTCAACTTTCGACAAGCACATTCAATTAATCTTCAAAATGAATGGCCTCTACTACGACATCAATTGTTTCAATAGTAAACCCAGTGATTTCTTCTATTTCCGTTTTCACAGCATTTTGAATGGTTATCGTCATATTCGGAATACACTGTCCGTATAAATAAGATAGCTTTATTTTTAAGGAAATGTTTGTGTCCTCGACCGAAACATGGATTCCTCTCTTATAATTTTTTTGAAGTGCTGCTGTCATTCTGTCCTTTAACATCGGTACTAATTTAACTGAAGGTGAAAAGCTGTTCACAACGTGTTCTGTTAAATCTAACACAACTTTTTCCTCAATATACAACTGACCATCTTGTAATCGATTTGTAAGCAATGTGTTTCTCTCCCTTCTGTTTGACTAAGTAATTAAAGATTGGACAATTCATTGAAAACATGGGTAAACTCTGTTAATCTTCTTCCTAACGTACTATAATATGATATAGAGAGGTTTTTTGCGTAGAGAGGAGTTTGAAATTGGCACAATACTTTACTAAAAAGGTAGTTATCACCGTACTTACGATCATACTTATTATCATATTAGGTTATTACATTTTACCGGTATCTTTGCCACTACTGTTTGCATTTTTTAGTGCACTTATCCTATCACCAGCAGTTTCACTGTTACAGGATAAATTAAAACTAAAACGCAATCTTGCTGTTATGATTGTATTTACTCTATTTGTATTCTCGATTGGGCTGGGTGGTTACTTTATTATTACAAAAGCTGTTACCCAAGGAGTACAACTAGTAGAAAATTTACCTACTTATATAAATGATATTAATAGAGCTTGGCTAGATTTCCAAAGAAATCTTGAAGATCAATATGAAGATTTACCGCCTGACTTAGTTTTTGAAATTAATACTCAAGTCACTCATTATTTAACAACCTTACGCCAAGATATCGGAAACCGTAATTTAATAAATGATATAACATCGCTTATCACCAAAATACCTGCTTATTTAGTTACATTTATCGTATATTTAATAGCATTGTTTCTGTTTATGCTTGAACTTCCTAGACTAAAGACTAAGTTATATTCTTACTTCTCAGTGAAGACGGCTGATCGCGTCAATTTTATGGTGTCACGGTTATCCTATGTTATCTCTGGATTTATAAAAGCTCAGTTTTTAGTGAGCATTGTCATTTTTGTTGTCTCACTCATTGGCTTATTAATTATTGCTCCTGAAGTGGCATTACTAATGGCATTTATTATTTGGATTATAGACTTTATACCAATCATTGGATCTATAGCCATCCTTGGTCCTTGGGCTTTGTTTCACCTTTTCACTGGCGATGTTGCCTTAGGGACACAGCTTTTAATTCTTGCCGGAGTATTGCTTGTCATTCGTCGTACAGTTGAACCAAAAGTAATGGGTCAACACATTGGACTCTCTCCACTCGCCACGCTAATAGCAATGTACTTAGGTTTAATGCTGTTTGGTGTCATTGGGTTTATCATTGGCCCACTTATTGTGATTGCGTTCACTTCAGCTAAAGAAGCTGGCATTATTAAATTTAGTTTTAAAATTTAACTGTTCTTACTACTACAATGATAGGGTATCCAAAGGTAAAACCAGACCTTCTGGATACCCTTTTTAAAGGGGTGATTTCTATGAACATTCGTCGTGCGACCGAAATGGATTATGAGCCTCTAGCAAAACTTATGATTACGCTAGGTTACCCTACTACAAAAGAAGAAATGAGAACGAGGCTCCACAAAATTAGCAAACATCATGACTATGAAACATTTGTTGCAGAAGAAGGAACACATGTTATTGGTATGGTTGGAATCTGCCTTCAATTGTCCTATGAAACAAATCATACGTATGTACGAATCATTAGTATGGTTGTTGAGGAAAATTGCCGAAAGCAAGGTGTAGGAAAAAAACTACTTGAGGTAGTTCAAGGGTGGGCCAAAGAGCGTGGATCATCAGCTATTGTATTAAACAGTGGCAATCGTACTGAACGGCAGAGTGCTCATGCTTTTTATCAAAAACTCGGATTTATTGGAAAAAGCACTGGCTATTATAAGTTAATTTATTAGTAGGCAAACTCTTATTGCTTTACAAATGGAAAAAGCAGGCTCTGTAACGCTGCCTTCCCTTTGTAAGGCTTTTTGTTTTGCAAAAGCACTTTAACGCTCGCGTTTCATATACTAAGTGTAAGCTCAGTAAAGGTGTGATTATATATGGCCATTATTACTGGAAAACAGTATATAAATCGAATAGATGATTTACAAAATGAGGTTTGGATTGAGGGAGAACGAGTAGAAGGAAAGCTCTCCTTACATCCCGCCTTTCGAGGGATTTTAAAGAGCAAGGGTTTATTGTATGACATGCAGCATGACCCTTCTGCACAATCAGTTTTAACAAGAACCGATAACGAATGTGATGAACTCATTAATTTTTCCTTTAAACAACCAGTAACAATGGAAGACTTACAAAAAAGAAAAGAAGCCATTCAACTTTGGGCAAGAAAAAGTGGTGGCACCATCGGACGATCTCCGGATTATATTAATACAGCTATTATGACATTGGCTACATCTCACACGTATTTTGATGAACCATATGCTACTTCAATTAAAACCATTTATAATGAATCAAAAAAAAAGGACTTATCTTTCACTCATACATTTATTAATCCACAAGCAAATCGCTCTCCCCATTATTTCGAATCTCTTCAAGAACAAACAAAAGAACAAATCATTGCTGCAAAAATAATAGAAAAGAAAGAACAAGGAATTGTGATTCATGGAGCTAGGCTACTTGCTACACAAGGTGGAATGACAGATGAGATATTAGTATTGCCCGTAGGTGGAGATACATTAGATGACAATTATATTTATGCTTTCGCAATCCCCTCAAATACCCCAGGTTTACGCTTTTTATGTCGTGAACCATATGCTAGTCAAGCAACTAGTTCGTATGACCATCCTTTTACGTACCAATTTGACGAGATTGATTCTGTTGTCGTTTTCGATCATGTGTTAGTTCCTTGGGAGCGTGTTTTTATTTATCAACAAAAAGATATAGTTCGTAGGCTATCAATTGATACTAACTTAACTGAAATGTTGCTTTTCCAAGCTATCTCTAGACAAGTCGTAAAAACAGAATTCTTACTAGGAATTTGCGAATCCATAGCAACAACGATTTCAGTCCATGAATACCAACATGTCCAGGATAAAATCAGTGAAGTAATCACTACCTTTGAAATCATGAAATCATTGTTAGAATCATCGATAAATGGGGCTGCACCAAACCGTTTTGGTACGATGGTTCCTGCTAGAAATCCATTAATGGTTGCATCTACGTACTATCAAAAAACATATCCTCGCCTAATTGAAATACTTCATCTTCTTGGAGCTAGTGGTTTAATTGCACTGCCAACAGAAAATGATTTTTCTTCTTCGATTGGAGCTGATTTACACCAATATTTACAAGCTAAAAATGCAAAAGCAAAAGAACGTGTCCAATTATTCCGCTTAGCATGGGATTTAACGATGAGTCCTTTTGGGTCAAGACAAACTCAATACGAACGTTTTTTCTTCGGAGATCCAATTCGACAATCCTCATATTTATACCAAGCGTATGACAAAAGCTTCTTTATAAAACAGATCAAAGAATTTCTAAAAAATTGTACCACATAATCACCTTTAGAAGCATGTATAGGATAATAGACAAACTAACGTGGAGTTCTTCTTACTTTATTCAAAAAAAAGAGCATTTGGCCTTAAAGTACCGACCAACTGCTCTTATTTTTAATAATAAGGGGAAATCATAATATAAACCAATACCCCTGTAAAACTTACATAAAGCCAAATTGGCATTGTCCATCTAGCGATCTTACGATGACGTGCATTCTCCATATTCCATGCTCTAGCTACAGCTGTTAATGCTAAAGGTACGATAACAGCAGCTAGTACAATATGTGTTATCAACACAAAATAATAAATTGAACGTAAAAAACCATCCCCTCCGTACGTCGTTGCAGGAGCAAGTAAGTGATGCGCTATATACGTCACTAAGAAGAAAGTAGTAGTAATGAATGCCGAATAGATAAATCGTTTATGCCAAGTTATATTTTTCTTAATAATTGATATTAAGGCTAATACAAGGAATATAAACGTAAACGTATTAAAAATTGCATTCATCATTGGTAATATTCTTATATTAAATAAGTCAAACCCTTCCACCGGAGGCATACCAGCTAGTACTGCTACAATACCATTTATAATAACCGTAAGAATGATTATAATCGGCTTATAATTTCGCTTTTTGTGATTATCAACAGTTTGTTCCATGATCTCACTCCATTCTCCTAAAAATCAAACAACTTATATTATACACAAGTTCACTCCAATATAATATTACAATCCAATGAACAATAAGAAAAACCGCGTAGCGGTGTTTTCTTATAAGCAAGGAGCGAAGCCACTGCCCTTTTTTTAAAAGTGATTTAATAAGTGTCTTTCTTATTAAATTACGCGCAGTGAGCGAAGCCACCGCCCTCTTCGAATAATCCTTACATTTTTCCTGAAAACAACAGGGGCTGGGATAGAACTTGCTAAAACATATGCACTGGCTTTACTCGCCACAAAGCCCGTTGTGAGAAACCCACTCACAACGGGCTTTAAAAGATAGTGACGGTTTCGCTCATAGCTTAGAGGGTGTGACAAAAGGTTAAAAAACAACCTTTTGTCACACCCTCTGTAATCTTATATTAATACTTTGTTACACCTAGTAGTAACATCAAAGCTGCAATCGCAATCACTGCGATAACCATACCTGATACCATAAAAGTGTTAACCCATCCATGGTCCTTATCCTTCATATGCATGAAGAATAATAACTGTAGGAAAAGTTGAATCACAGCTAGAATCAAGATAAAAGGTATAGCAAATGTAACCGGAATTAAATCACTTGCTACTGCAACGAATGCAAGAATCGTTAAGAAAATCATCAGGGCAAAAGAGATAACCTGTTTCTTTTGCTCTGCATTTGTCTTTCTTTTTTCTTCTTCTGACATTGCACTTTTAGAAAACGGTTGACTTAAATTATCTCCCATATGATTAACCTCCTATCCCCATGAGATAAACCACGCTAAAGATGAATACCCATACAACGTCGATGAAATGCCAGTATAAACTAGCTACATAGAATTTAGGTGCATTCGTTAACGTAATACCTGCACGTCTGTAACGGATTAATAAAGTTGTAATCCAGCAAAGGCCAAAAAGTACGTGAGCTCCGTGAAGTCCAACTAGCGTATAGAAAGAAGAAGCAAAAGCACTAGTTGAAAAGCCTAGTCCATAATGGTGCGTATACTCATAGAACTCATAAATCTCAAATCCTAAAAACGCAAGACCTAGTAATACGGTAACCCAAAGCCATACAATCATTTTCTTAAACTGATTTTTTTTCATGGCATACATCGCAAGAACACTTGTTAATGAACTTGTTAAAAGTAACATGGTCATAACAAATACTAACGGTAATGAGAAAATATCTGCTGGTCCAGGTCCATCACCTACACCACTTTTTAATCCTAAATACGTTCCGAAAAACGTTGCAAATAACACGGTTTCTCCACCAAGGAAAAACCAAAAACCTAGAAACTTATTTTTACCTTCTAACGTGGCTCTCTCCGGATGAGGAGGAAGCCCTTTTGAATGATCAACTGTACCTGCCATTAGGCTTACCCCCTTTCCTTAATATCCTTAACTGGAATATAGTAGCCATGATCTTCTTTTACTGAACGAGCAAACATTGAACCAAAGGTAATGACAAATCCGATACCAGCTACCAATAGCGGTGGAACTGTTGGATTGTCGAAGCCCATCATTACAAATCCGAAACCTACCCAGAATAAACCGAATGACATAATGAATGGAATTATCGAACCGTTAGGCATATGAATGTCAGCTAAAGGCTCAGCTGGTTTCATCTTGCCATCGCCATGCACTTTTTCATAGAACAATGGATCTAATGAACGAACAAGTGGTGTTTGTGCAAAGTTATACTCTGGTACAGGACTTCCACAAGCCCATTCAAGTGTACGAGCATCCCAAGGATCGTCTCCTGTTTGTTGGTCTTTACGGTATGCTGAGTACACAACATTAATGACTAGTACGATAATACCTGCTGACATAAAGAATGTTCCAAGTGTACTAACAAGGTTCATGCCATCTAAACCTTGATCCCCTAAATATGTGTATACACGACGTGGCATACCCATTAAGCCAAGGAAATGCTGGATGAAGAATGTTAAATGGAATCCAATGTAGAAAAGGACAAAGAATAATTTTCCTAATGTTTCGTTTAATTTGTGACCAAACATTAATGGATACCAGTAGAATAAGCCTGCAAAAATAGCCATTACGATACCACCAACAATAATGTAGTGGAAGTGAGCTACTACGAAATACGTATCTTGGTATAAATGGTCAACTGGTGCCATTGCAAGCATTACCCCAGTAACCCCACCTAGTACGAACGTTGGTACGAAAGAAGAAGCAAATAACATCGCTGTATTAAATGTAATTTTCCCGCCCCACATCGTAAATAACCAGTTAAAGATTTTAATACCAGTCGGTACCGCAATCATCATCGTTGCAATCGCAAAAATAGAGTTTGAAATTGGACCAAGTCCAACGGTAAACATATGGTGAACCCAAACCATGAAGCCTAAGAATGCAATTACGATTGTAGCAAACACCATTGCTGTATAACCGAAAAGACGTTTTCTTGACATTGCTGGAATAACTTCAGAAATAATACCGAATGCAGGTAATACAAGAATATATACCTCAGGGTGACCAAAGATCCAGAAAATATGTTGCCATAATACAGCGTTACCCCCCATATCAGGGATAAAGAACTGACCTTCAAACAATCGGTCTAGCATAAGAAGAGCTAAACCAGCTGCAAGTGGTGTAAACGCAAAAAGAATAAGCATTGATGTAATAAAACCAGTCCATACGAACAATGGTAGTCTCATCATTGTCATACCAGGAGCTCTCATATTGATAATGGTTACTAGGAAGTTAATCCCCGAAACTAACGTACCAATACCGGCAACCTGTAACCCGAGAACGTAGAAGTCTAAACCACTTCCTGCGTAATCTCGACTAGAGAGCGGTACATATGCTGTCCAACCTGCATCAGGTCCGCCTCCGAAAAACCAACTTAAGTTAGTTAAAAATGCTCCAAAGAAGAAAATCCAAAATCCTAATGAGTTCACAAAAGGAAAGGCAACGTCACGTGCACCTATTTGCAATGGAATGACATAGTTCATAAATGCAAATAAAAGTGGTGTTGCAACAAAGAATAGCATGACTGTTCCATGCATAGTAAGGAGCTCGTTAAACGTTTGCCCACTTACAAATGTATTTTCAGGGTACATAAGCTGAATTCTCATGAATAAAGCCATAATACCGGCTTGAACAAAATAAAGTGTACCTGCTACCAAGTATAGAATAGCAATCTTCTTATGGTCGACTGTTGTTAGCCAATCCCATAGTACACTTTTTGACTTTTTTTCCGTAGCCAATGGTGTAACCTCCTTATTCCCTAACTTTTAACGAATTTAAGTAAGCAAGTAATGCTGTCATATCTTCATCACTAATGTCAGGAAACGCTGGCATGTTATTGCCTTGCTTCAATGACTTAGGATCACGAATCCATGCTTCAAGGTTTTCGTCATTAAACTCTAGGTAGCCGGCAATCGTTTCACGTTCACCAAAGTTTGTTAATGTTGGGCCTGTTGCAGCCCCCATTCCACCTACAGCATGACAGCCAAGACATGTTTGTTGTTCAAATACTTCACGACCTTGTTGAGCTAATGTTTCCACTGGCTCTTCTACGTCAGCTTGCATACTTTCAACCCACGCATCATATTCAGGTCTTTCAAGTGCAATTAGTTTGAAATCCATAAGCGCATGCTCAGGTCCACATAACTCCGCACATTTTCCTTTATAAACACCAGGATACGAAGCTTCAAGCCATAAATGGTTTGTGATACCAGGAATCGTATCTACTTTACCACCTAATGCAGGAACCCAAAATGAATGGATAACATCCTGTCCATGAAGTTCAAATACTACTTTTTCTCCTACTGGGATATACACATCTTGACCAGCAGTAAATCCTTCATCCTCATAATCAAACTGCCACCAGAATTGGTGTCCTGTTACTTTAATTGTAACAGCTCCTTCATGATCTTCATCATGTTCGGTATCAGCTAACATAAATGATCCAGTTACAGTTGGAACGGCTAAAATCGCAAGAAGTAAAATCGGAATGACCGTCCATGTAATTTCTAATGCCGTGCTTCCATGTACCTGTTTCGGGTAAGCATCGTCACCCGGTTTTCTTCTAAACTTAAATAGAATAATAAAGAAGATAGCAAATACTACAACTGATACAAAAGTCATAATCACTAATGACAAAATCATGTAATCATAAAGCCATTGCGATTGTGGACCTTTTGGATCAAGAGCAGTTAAATTCGCTTCACCACACCCTGCCATAAGAAGCATAAGCAGAGATAATGGTATGATTCGCCATGCATTTTTCCAGTTTTTCATCTGAAAATCAAACCTCGCTTTCACTCTGTAGTTCCACTTTTTCTGTCTACTTGTTAGTCAATATTTTATAAGTGAACAATGACCATTAGAACAAATAGAATAGTTAGGTAGTTCAAAGAATAAACAAACATAAGACGAGCCCATTTAATGTCATCCTTCATTTTAAAGCCAGCTATCCCTAACACTAACCAGCCTATACCTAATACTGCTGCGATAACCGTATAAACGATCCCAAACGGATATAGCATTAAAGACACCGGTAGTAATGCCGCAACATAAACAACCATTTGTCTTTTTGTCACTTCAAATCCCGCAACAACAGGTAACATCGGTATACCAGCTGCACGATATTCCTCAACGCGTTTCATAGCTAACGCTAAGAAATGCGGTGGTTGCCAAAAGAACATAATGAAAAATAATAACCATGCATAAGAATGTAAACCTGGGTCAACGACCGCCCAGCCAATTAATGGTGGAACAGCACCAGATACACTTCCAACTACTGTATTAAAAGTAGTTGTCCTTTTTGTCCACATTGTATATAAGACAACATAAACAAACAGCCCGATAATACCGATTATCGCTGCAGTAGCATTAGCTAGTGATAATAGAATAATACCAATTGCTGATTGCATAAGCCCTACTAATAGAACATGAGTACCTTGAAACCTACCATTCACAGAAGGTCGGTCCTTTGTACGTTCCATAACCGGGTCAATGTCGCGGTCAATAAAGTTATTTAATGTACAGCCACCAGCCATAACCAAACCAGCACCAATTAGTGCAAAAAGGACGAGATGAAATTGATCTAGCAAGCTTACCCCTGTATATTTCGCTGCCAGGAAAACCCCTGCAAAAGTGGTTATTAGATTTGAAGTAACAATCCCCATTTTAGCAAGAGTTAAGTAATCTTTCCACGATTTTTCTTGAGATAAAGTCATTGAATTTGATGTTTGGTTTATTACGTCGCTTGCGTCTATAGCTGTATTGGACTTATTCATCCACAATTCACCCCCTTTTTAGCAGTTTTAACTCTTTATTAATTGTGAAGATTTTCTAAAGAAAAAAGATCGCTCCCTTTTCACAAGTTTGCCATAAACATGACCCTTTATAAAAGATCATAAAAACATTATAGCTTAAAATCTTGAATGTTTCAGCAAAATCATAAGTTTCACATTATCTTCACATTTAGCAATTACCAGCTAAAATATTGCATTCTGAAATTGACATCTGCTCATTTTGTCCATAAGATCATGGTAGCTATGATTTCTATCATAGACAGTGTAGGCTAAATTCATGTATAAATCAAAGACTACGCTTTTTTCATATAAAAATAATCGTAGTAGGAAGGGGTTAACCATTGCATAAATTACTAAAAATATATGGTGTCATTACATCAATAGGAATGATTATTGTTCTAATGCAAGGAGCTTTAGTTACAAAAACAGGATCTGGTGAAGGCTGTGGAGCCACGTGGCCATTATGTTTTGGAGAAGTTATTCCAACATCGCCCGCTATAGAAACCATTATTGAGTATAGCCACCGTATCGTTTCTGGAATGCTTGGACTTATGGTCATCATTCTAGCGATTTGGGCTTGGCGCAAGCTTGGACATCTTCGAGAAACAAAACTATTATCAATATTGGCTGTCTTTTTTATTGTTTTCCAGGGTCTATTAGGAGCTGGTGCAGTCGTTTTTGGACAATCTAGTGCCATTCTAGCTCTTCATTTTGGGATTTCAGCCATCTCTTTAGCAACAGTGGTTCTTTTAACAGTTCTAGCTTTTGAAGATGGAAAGGTCCAAATCCCTGCTCCACGAGTGTCTAGTCGCTTTCGTACTTTTGTCTTTTTTATCATTACGTACACCTATGCTGTTATTTATACCGGAGCTTATGTGAAGCATACAAATGCAACTCTAGCATGTGGAGGGTTTCCACTATGTAACGGGTATTTGTTCCCAGGATTTGCTGGTCCAATCGGTGCACACTTTCTCCATCGACTCGCAGGAATTTCGGTCTTTATCATTATTACTGTTTTGCTTATCGTTGTTCTTAGACACTATCGACATGAAACAACAGTGTTTTGGGCAAGCATTCTTGCATTTCTTTTAGTTACAGGACAATTCATTAGTGGTGTAGCCGTTATTTACACACAGGCTGCATTGGGTAATGCGATGCTTCATGCCTTACTCATTTCATTATTATTTACAACGCTGAGTTATCTCACCATGATTCTTACTAGAAAACCACTGTAATACTAAAGGGTGACTTATTAGGTAATTCCTTGCCTTGTAAGTCACCTATTTTTTTACACAAGCAGATACTCTCTACACAATTATTTCCAAGACTTTTTATGATTATCCCTATTAGAAAAAGTCAATGAAGGATGGACGCTTCTTCGGGATACGCTCTTCCCACTTTTTTACTTCTTCTCTTTCCCCTCTTATTTTTCCGATTTCTAGTAAATCATTTGCTTTCTTATAGTTTAGCAACATCGTTGTTAATGTTCCTATTTCTAGTCTTATTCCTTTTTTCGGAGCGTGTTGACACGAACCTTTTTCTATAACAGGATATTTTTTTACATCATGAGTACCGGAGCTAGAAAATGTAATTTGATAGATCGCTTGATTCCAAGTAGTGTACTCATCTTGTAGATGTAAAAACAAGATATCGTCGTCTCCTCTTTCGAATGGATACTGCTTCAAAAACAACTCAACATCGACAATTCTTGCCATAAAATAAGGAATAATTTCCTGATTCACTTTTGGGTTTTCTAACCAATATGGGAGTACATCATCGCTTTGGATTTCACAAACCACCTTACTGACCATTGAATCGTGATTTTTAATAAAGGCCCATAACCCAATGCGACTACTATGATCCAAATAGACTAGCTCGTGTACCGTCATGACCCTGTCTTTTACTTCATAGATAATATAGCCTTGTGGTTTATTATTTTCATCATAATAGATTGAGATATTCCCGTTTTTCCTCATAAACAACCAATTGGTCCACCACTCATCTTTTCTAACGAGCATACCGTTATACCTAAGGGCATACTGCTCATAAATCTCAGCTAAAGGTTTATATTCGGTTTGTGATACTCTCACCATTTTTCCCTTATCCATTTTGACATTTGGGAGCTGTTCTTTTGTTAACGTTAGAATGTGCTGATCACAAAACAATTCCCACCCATATTTGCGGTAAAATGCGATTGAAAAAGGAAATAGAAAAGCTAACGGTATTTGTTTTTGACGCAGTTCTTGTAAACCCTCATACAATAAAGATTTTACTAATCCTTTTCTCCTATGTTCCGGGTACGTTGCAACTCCAGCAATCCCCGCCATTTCAAAAGAAGTATCGGCTACGGTAACAGCTAGTGGTAACACTGTCATTTTTGCAAGGAGTTCATTCTCTTCAAAATATCCAACGGTATGTTCTGGATTACTAATTTTAAGTTTGTGCCTTTTTTCCTCATCAGTTAATAGATACTGAAAAGCAAATTCAGACAGTTTAAGGCTTTGTTCCATTTCATTTTCCGTTAATTTTCGAATTTCCCCCATACCTCTCACTCCCTTATAGAAGTTTTTACCACTAAAAAGGCAATGCCTTGCAAACTGCAAAGTCATTGCCTTCTTCATGTTTTACTTGTTAGTTTTTGATTTCAATTAAGAGGTCACCTGTTTGAATCGGTTCTCCGTCCGTTACAAAGACTTCTTTCACTTCACCATCAAATGGAGCTTGAACTGTTGTTTCCATCTTCATTGCTTCAGTAATCATCAGATGGTCACCTTTTTTCACTTTATCTCCTTTGACTACAAGAGTCTTAATGACAGTTCCTGGCATCGAAGCCCCAATTTGGTTCGGATTGCTTTTATCTACTTTTGGTTTCGCCGTTGTCGTTGTTTTAACATTCATATCTTTAATCACAACTTCACGTGGTTGACCATTAAGTTCGAAATAAACAATACGAGTGCCATCATCCTGTGGCTTAGATACAGAAATTAATTTAACGATAAGCGTCTTCCCTTTTTCAATATCAACTTCAATTTCTTCTCCTAGACGTAAGCCAAAGAAGAATGTTGGGGTGTCTAATACAGAAACATCACCGAATTGTTGACGGAAACGCTCATACTCTAAAAATACTTTCGGATATAGGGCATAACCAAGCATATCATGACTCGTTACCTGACGTTCTAACTTATGATATAACGTTTCTTTTAATTCGTGGAAATTAACTGGTTCTAAATGTTCCCCTGGCCTTGTTGTTATCGGCTTTCTTCCTTTTAGAATAATTTGTTGTAATTCTTTTGGGAATCCTTGGTATGGTTGACCAAGTTGGCCTTGGAAAAATTCAACGACAGAGTCTGGGAAATCTAACGTATCTCCACGCTCATAAACGTCATCTTCAGTTAAGTTATTTTGAACCATATATAACGCCATATCTCCAACAACTTTAGAAGAAGGAGTTACTTTTACAACATCGCCAAACATATCGTTAACGCGGCGATACATCTTTTTCACTTCGTCCCAACGGCTTTTCAAACCAACAGCTTTCGCTTGTTGCTGAAGGTTACTATATTGGCCACCTGGCATTTCATGCTCATAAACCTCAGTATCAGGAGCATTCATCCCACTTTCAAAGCCACTATAATACTTACGTGTAACTTCCCAGAATTCACTTAGTTGTTCTAGACCTTTAATGTCGATATTTGGACGACGGTCCGTTCCTGATAGGGCATAGTATAGACTGTTTGCACTTGGCTGAGATGTTAAACCTGCCATTGAGCTTACAGCTACATCAACGATATCAACACCAGCTTCTATCGCTTTTGCATAGGTTAATACTCCATTTCCACTTGTATCATGCGTATGAAGATGAATTGGAATATTTACAAATTGCTTAAGCTCCGAAATTAACTGATAAGCTGCCTCTGGTTTCATAAGACCTGCCATATCTTTAATTCCTAAAATATGAGCACCTGCATTTTCAAGTTCTTTTGCTAACGTTTTATAATAATTCAAATCGTATTTTGAACGTTTCGGATCTAGGATATCTCCTGTATAACACATTGTCGCTTCCGCAATTTTCCCGCTTTCACGAACCGCTTGAATCGGTAATCTCATTCCTTCAACCCAGTTCAAACTATCAAATATACGGAATACGTCAATACCAGCCGCTGCCGACTTATCTACAAATTCCTTAATCACGTTATCAGGATAATTTGTATAACCAACTGCATTTGAAGCACGTAATAACATTTGCAATAATACGTTTGGCATTTGGTTACGAATCGTTAACAGGCGCTCCCATGGGTCTTCATGTAAAAACCTCATCGTAACATCAAAAGTTGCTCCGCCCCACATTTCTGCAGAGAATAAATTAGGTAAAAGACGAGCTGTAGGCTCTGCAATTTGTGTTAAATCATGTGTACGAACGCGAGTTGCCAGTAAAGATTGATGAGCATCACGGAATGTAGTATCTGTTAAAAGAACTTCTTTTTGTTCTTTTACCCATTGACTAAGTCCATCCGCTCCTCTTTCCTCAAGGATTTGCTTCGTACCACTTGGGAAAGGATTCGTATAATTCACCTTAGGAATTACTGGCGTTTCATAAACAGGCTTTTTAATTCCTTCTAAACCAGGATATCCATTGACAATCGTTTCACCAATAAATGATAAAAGCTTTGTTCCACGGTCTTTACGTTTCGGAAAGACAAATAGTTCAGGCGTTGTATCAATAAATGATGTGTTATAGTCACCCGATAAGAAATCACGGTGCTGAACAACATTTTCTAAAAACGCAATATTTGTTTTAATCCCACGAATACGAAACTCTCGTAAGTTTCGAAGCATTTTGGCTGCAGCACCTTCAAATGTCAATGCCCATGTCGATACCTTTACAAGAAGTGAATCGTAATAAGGAGTGATAACAGAACCTTGGTATCCATTACCTGCGTCTAAACGAACTCCAAATCCACCACCTGAACGATACGCCATGATTTTTCCTGTATCAGGCAAGAAACCGTTACTTGGGTCCTCAGTCGTTACACGTGACTGAATCGCATATCCGTTACAAGCGATTTTATCTTGTGCTGGAATTCCTAATTTAGGTCCATGTAATTGTTCTCCATCAGCAATAAGAAGCTGAGATTGTACAATGTCGATACCTGTAACCATTTCTGTAATAGTGTGCTCCACTTGGACGCGAGGGTTTACTTCAATGAAATAAAACTCTCCATCAGGAGTCACAAGAAACTCTACCGTACCTGCATTAATATAATTAATATTTTTTGCAAGCTTTACTGCTGCATCACATATACGCATTCGAAGGTCTTCATCTAGTGACACGCTTGGGGCGATTTCAACAACCTTTTGGTGTCTACGTTGCACGGAACAGTCTCTATCATACAAGTGAACAATATTCCCGTGCTTGTCTGCTAAAATTTGAACTTCAATATGTTTTGGATTTTCAATAAACTTTTCAACGTATACTTCATCATTTCCGAACGCAGATTTTGCTTCGGATTTTGCTCGGTCATACGATTCTTTTAACGACTCCTCAGAACGAACAATTCTCATTCCGCGTCCGCCGCCACCTAAAGAAGCTTTAATGATAAATGGGAACCCATGTTGTGAAGCAAATTCTCTTACTTCGTCAAGACTCTCAACAGGGCCATCACTTCCTGGTATAACTGGAAGGTCTGCTTTAATCGCTTGTTCACGAGCTTGTACTTTGTCACCAAACATGACTAAGTGCTCAGTATCCGGGCCGATAAAAATAATCCCTTCTTCTTTACAACGCTTAGCGAATTGTAAATTTTCAGATAAAAATCCGTAGCCAGGATGAATGGCATCAACATCATTACGTTTTGCCACTTCAATAATACCTTCAATATCAAGATACGCTTCAATTGGTTTTTTGCCTTCTCCAACTAAATAAGCCTCATCTGCTTTATAGCGATGATATGAACCCGTGTCTTCTTTTGAATAAATAGCTACTGTTCGAATATGTAATTCCGTACAAGCTCTAAAAATACGTATGGCAATCTCTCCACGATTAGCCACTAGAACCTTTTTTATGTTCGTTAACCCATCCATAGAATTCCTCCTAATTAAACACATATTACTTCATTTTAAAAATGATTTGTGTGAAAATCAAGGATTTATCATTTTCCTTGTGGTTCACAGAGTATGTTACTTTTTCTCTCTACCCCTTATCTTACCATGAACCCAAATTGAAATTCAAAAAAACTTTAAAAAACCTTGACTTATTCCAGGAAACTGGAATAGTCGCTCGTCTTTTTATGAGGTCTTAGCGATGGATACGGATAGGAAAATGGAAATATGCTTCGGTAGAGTTTGAATTAGTTTTCTATTCGGACTCGGTAACTTGTTTTTGAACTGATTGAGTCCGTATTACTCTTCGTTTCGGACTCGGTAACTTGATTTTGACCTGGATGAGTCCGTATTACTCTTCGTTTCGGACTCGGTAATTGAAAAACTTATTGATTGAGTCCTAAAAAAATAGAATCGAAAATGTTTTATCCGATTCAAATAAAAACCAAGCTATTTAGGCAAAATAGCTTGGTCAATGTTATTTATTTAATGACGCCTCATGTAATTTCGCTAACTTTCGTTCTAAATCAGCTAAAATTTGTTTCCCAACTTCTTGTTCGATAAGTTCAAGACGAATCGCAAAATCGATTTCTCTTGATAATCCAAACATTTGGGTATCTAATACTTCCTCATATAGAGGACACTGGGGCATCGTAAGATTTTCTAATTGGACTTCAATTAACTTTTGAATTTTCTCAGCATCAGCTTTAAGAAGGGCATATGCTTTTTCACTATGTTCTGTTAGGGTATTCATTGAGTCCGGTCCCTCCTCTACAATCAATAAATCATTCTACCATAATACTATAACTGTTGCGGAAAAAATGCAATGTTTTTACGTTTTGATTAGCAAACATTTTGTGCCCTACTATTGCATTAAGTTTAAAATATACTTAGATTCCTCTCAGCTGATATTCTTTCTAGCAACTTAATTCCACCTAAACTATTGCCTTTATTATCTAAAGCAGGGCCGTATATTCCAATTCCTGGGCCGTTTGGGACTGCACATAAAATCCCTCCTGCGACTCCACTTTTTGCTGGGATCCCAACCTTTATCGCAAATTCTCCTGAATCATTATACATTCCACAAGTTACCATGAACGTTTTTACGATTCGAGAAATATCATGAGAAAGTACTTTTTTTTGAGTAATAGGATTGAACCCTTTATTCCCTAAGACCCAACCCATATGTGCTAAATCATTACAATCTACCTCAATCGCGCATTGCTTTGTATAGAGGTCTAATAAGTCTTCAATATCCCCTTCAATGACGCCATGCGATTTCATAAAATAACATAGAGAACGATTTAAATTTGCCGTTTCAAATTCTGATTGGGCAACCTCTTCGTTATATGTAATCTTTGAGTTGCCGGAAAGTTGATGGATAAAGTCGAGTAAGTTTTTTAATTTTTCATCGGTGTCTTTACCAGGTAACATCGCAGTAACGGCAAGTGCACCTGCATTAATCATAGGATTGAGAGGTTTAGAAGGAACACTAGTCTCGAGTTTTGCGATAGAGTTAAAAGGGTCTCCTGTTGGTTCCATACCAACCTTTGAAAAAACATAATCTTCACCATGTTCTTGAAGAGCTAGCGCGAGCGATAATATTTTTGATACGCTTTGCAATGTGAATTTTTCGGATATATTCCCTGCTGAGAAACAGTTTCCTTCACCTTCATAGATTGCAATTGCTAACGTATTCGGATTAGCATGTCCTAGCGCCGGTATGTATGTCGCGACTTTTCCTTGTTTTGTTAAGGGCCTTATTTCCTCAACTATTTGTTCTAAGTAAGCAAGTTTTTGACATTCCATTTTAATCTCCTCCATCAATCTTTTACCATAGCTTATCATTAGCCAAACGTTTTGTAATTACTTATACTAGTAAAGACAAATTTAACAATCGGAGGAATCATCTATGGAACATGTATTTCTTATAACAGGCGATGTGGAGCACACTTTAACAATAGATCCTTCTGTATGGATTTTTGATGAGCAAAAAATTGACCTTACTACGTATTTTGACTCACCTAAAGAAAGCGATAATGAGTTAGAAAAATATACAAAAGCAATCTCGGCTCAATGGGATCAAGAAATTCTTGAAGGTTCAAAGCCTCCAGCATTAACAAATGATAATAAACTTTCATACAATAAACAGGAATTGTTATCAGGCTCGTATGCCATGAAACTAGGACGCTTTCTTACCAATGCCAAACCAAAAGAAAAAGCGGATTCTGTCACTATCGAAACCGCTGAATGTAGTGAATATACATTTTCTCTTGAAGAGGCCTCTTCTTTTCTATTACAGTTTTCCAAAGAAGGTAAGCCCCTAAGAGAGTCTGGACCCGTTCACATTTTATTTGAAGATGGCTCTAATCGTTCAAAGCCTATACAAGCAGTGACTCGAATCATTGTTGGATCATTATAATAAATCAGCCGCTAGCTGAGCTAGACCGGATCTCTCGCCTTTTTCTAATTTTACATGAGCACTTATTGTTTGGTCTTTAAATTTTTCAACGACATATGTTAGGCCATTGTTGTATTCATCTAAATAAGGGTGGTCGATTTGATTCGGGTCTCCCATTAAAACGATCTTACTCCGTTCACCAACCCTAGTTAAAATCGTTTTGACTTCATGTTTCGTTAAATTTTGGGCTTCATCAATAATGATAAATTGATCTGGAATGCTTCTTCCTCTTATATATGTTAATGCTTCCACTTGTATAGAACCCATCCCTGCGAGGATTTGTTCTAATTCACCTGGTTTTTTTGCGTTAAACAAGTATTCGAGGTTATCATAAATTGGTTGCATCCATGGACGAAGTTTCTCTTCCTTTTCTCCTGGGAGATAACCGATGTCCTTTCCGACAGGAATAATAGGTCGTGCTACAAGCAATTTATTATAAATCCCTAAATCTTCAGTCTGTAATAATCCGGCAGCTAAGGATAAAAGGGTTTTTCCTGTACCTGCTTTTCCAATAAGTGTGACGAGCGGTATATCTTCACGAAGCAATAACTCAAAGGCCATTTTTTGTTGAACATTACGTGCTTTAATTCCCCACACCTGTTCACTGTCCATAATAAAAGGTTTAACCTTCTTACCATCAGGTTCTACCTTCCCTAACGCTGATGAAGAACTTCCAAGTGCATTTTTCATGATGATAAATTGATGAGGGTAAAACGGATGCTTCGTTAATTCAGAGATGGCAATTTCTTGGTTGGCGTAAAAACGATTAAGAATTTCCGTATCAACATATATTTCTACATAACCAGGGTAGACGTTATTAAATTCTACGACACGGTCGTTTAAAAAGTCTTCTGCAGGTATACCAAGCGCATCTGCTTTAACTCTTACTAGCGCATCTTTACTAACTAAGATAACCTCGTTGCCTGCCCCAAGTTCCTTTTCTTGTTCTTCTAACATTAAATTTAAGGCCACTGCGATAATCCGATTATCATTCGTCATATCAGCAAATAGAGTTTTCATTTTTTCAAAAGAACGATGGTTTAACTCCACTCGGAGAACTCCTCCATTCTCTAACATAACGCCTTCATGAAGCTTTCCTTTTCCACGTAGGCTGTCCATCATTTTAGAGAATTGTCTAGCATTCCTTCCGATTTCGTCCATGTACCTCTTTTTTGAATCTACCTCTTCTAAAACTACAGCTGGAATCACTACCTCATTGTCCTCAAAAGCATAAATTGAATTTGGGTCTTGTAATAAAACATTTGTATCTAAGACGTAGATTTTTTTCAACTTTCCGCCTCCTGACTCAAGTTCGTTTATCAACAACTACTTCATATAGCTTATGCATGTCAGAAAATTATGTTAATTGGATTTCGCTATATAATATAGTCATATGTTCAAGCCTTTGAAGATAGAAGAAAAAACAATGCTGAAAGTAACTATTATTATGCTGTTTCTTTCTATAGCTATTCGAGAAGTGCACTTTAAAAACCTTGTTTAAACACTACTAAAGGCACATTTCCTCACATGAAATTTTAAGGACTAAAGGTGTAGGGTTTGTACAAAAAAACTATTTGCTTTAAAAATCTTGTGAAAGGAAAATCGTTGAAGAAGAATAGAGGGCAAAAACTAACTCAAAGGGTTACTGGTTACCTAACAAAAGGGATTTTTTCTACTGGCGGGCACGTTTAGAGGTTATCGACGAGAACTAATTAAAACGCCTTCAAGATTTCTTCTCAAAGGCGTTTTTGGCTTCTTTAAGCCTGTTTATGCTTTTTTCATCGCTTCCATTACTTGCTTATCTAATTTTGCTGCAGCTTCTGCATCATATGTTTTCTCATATTTAGGTTCTTGAGAAATTCTTGCACCATAGAACATAGCATCTCTAACTTCTTTTACTGTAATTTCTACTAATGCAAGTTTTAATGGTACATCATCCATTTTTTCTACAAGGACTTTAGCATCTCCTGCCACAGAATATGTAGAGCCATTTCCGATTAGCGTGATGACGACACCTGCATGTTTGCGAATGTTTTCTACAATTCGAGAACGATTATCTACTGAAAACCTAACAGAACCATTATCTGGAGCAAATACCCAAGAAATTGCACTTACGTTAGGAGACCCTGTTTCATGGTCAACCGTAGCAAGTGTTATAAAACGCTCTGATTGCAACAACGGTAATAGTTCGTCTGTTAATTTTGGTTCTACTTGATTTGCCATAATAAAAAACCTCCAACTGTTATTTTTACATCTTTACTATACCTATATTTATGGAGAGTTAAAACTGAAATGCTTCTTATAGTTTATTTTTTATCCAATTTTCTATACAATGGAATATATCGAGGTGATTGGAAATGAGAGTAAAATGTGTTCTGTGCGATAAAATAGACAATATTGAAGATTACAGCCCATTAGCTAAAAAGCTTAGAAATAGACCGATTCATACGTATATGTGTCCTGACTGTCAAGGCAGAGTTACAGAAAAGACAGAAGAGCGCATAGCTAGTGGTAATTTCAAGCTATATCGAAAGAAAAAAGATGAGAATGATTGGTAGAAAGATTGTTGTCAGTGAACTGCTCTCCTAGGCAATACGTAGCTAGTCTGACAGACTTGAAACAAACAACTTAAAAAAGCTTGTCTGCACCTTTTACAGGGTCAGACAAGCTTTTTTACTGATTATATTTTGGTTCAGACTCAATGGAAAGAAGTAAGGCATCAATTAATTCTATAGGATAATTTTTCGTATCTTTTTCACCATTCGTCGTCACATAAGTCACAATATACCATGGGGACTCAATAGAAATCTGAAGCTTCTCAATATGATGGTCTTCTTTTAACATCTCATCAAAAAACAAATATGTGTCTTTGGCTGCTTGGTCCTCTGGACGTGCTTCTGAGACAACTTTAATGGAAAGCCAATTATAAATGGCGTCTTGAAGGTTCATCCTACGATCACCCTTCTGCTTCTGTTTGTTCTTTTTCTTTTTTATGCTTTGCTAGACGAAACCGATATAATCCTAACACCGCTGCTGCTACTAATAAAGACTCTACGACAGGCATTCCGATTGCAAAAATGGTAATCGGGATACACCCCACAAGTAAGGCAATATAGACAACGGCTGATTTTAATATAGGTAGCTTTCTTGCAAATCCTAAATTATAGACAACAATTGATGTGATTACCACTATGGCGTACAAAAGCCAAAATCCAACTACATGATTTTGGTCGATTTGTACAAGAGCTGCAAACATGGATAAATCATTTGGATTTATATCAACTTGCGGCTGTTCTCCTCCCATAGTTATACCCCTCCCTTACAATTATTGTTTGGCTGCTAATTTTCTCTTTTTATCTGCACGCTCACGCTCTGACTTATTTAAAAGCTTTTTACGTAAACGAATGGATTCTGGTGTAATTTCACAATATTCATCTTCATTTAAATACTCAAGAGCCTCTTCAAGTGTCATGATACGAGGTCTTTTCATCGTTACAGTTTGGTCTTTTGTGGCTGAGCGAATATTCGTTTGTTGCTTCATTTTAACAATATTAACCGTTAAATCATTTTCACGGTTATGTTCCCCAACAATCATACCTTCGTAAATTTCAGTACCTGGTTCAACGAAGATGACTCCACGGTCTTCCACTTGCATGATACCGTATTGACTTGCTTTTCCAGCTTCCATTGATACAAGAACACCCTGACGACGTCCACCAACTTGACCGGCTGCCATTGGCTGATAACTGTCAAACGAATGGTTAATAATTCCATATCCGCGAGTTTGTGAAAGGAACTCAGTTGTGTATCCGATTAACCCACGAGAAGGCACCATAAACTCAAGACGAACTTGACCGCTACCGGTATTCGTCATATTGGCCATTTCCCCTTTTCGTTCACCAAGGGATTCCATAACAGCTCCTGTATACTCTTCAGGTACATCAATTTGTACGCGTTCAACAGGTTCACATTTCACTCCATCAATTTCGCGAACAATTACTTCCGGCTTAGATACTTGAAGCTCATAGCCTTCACGTCGCATGTTTTCAATCAAAATAGATAAGTGAAGTTCTCCACGACCTGAAACCGTCCAAACATCCGGAGAATCTGTGTTATCTACACGTAAACTCACGTCTGTCTCTAACTGAGAACGAAGACGTTCTTCAATTTTACGACTTGTGACAAATTTCCCTTCACGTCCAGCAAAAGGACTGTTATTCACAAGGAACGTCATTTTTAAAGTTGGCTCATCAATACGTAGGATTGGAAGTGCATCTTGATGCTCAATCGGACATACCGTTTCACCAACATTGATAGCTTCCATTCCAGAAACCGCAATTAAATCGCCTGCTTTTGCTTCTGTAATTTCAATTCTTTTTAGTCCTAAGAAACCAAAAATTTTAGTCACACGGAACTGTTTAACTGAACCGTCTAATTTCATTAAGGCAACTTGTTGTCCAACTTGCATCGTTCCACGAAATACTCGTCCAATCCCAACTCGTCCTAGATAGTCATTGTAATCTAGCATAGACACTTGGAACTGAAGTGGTTCTTCACTGTTATCCACTGGTGCAGGGACATTTTCAATAATCGTTTCAAATAAAGCTTTCATGTTTTCATCCTGCTGTTCATGGTTCATACTCGCCGTTCCATTAATTGCAGAAGCATATACTACCGGAAAATCTAGTTGGTCTTCATCAGCCCCAAGGTCAATCAATAAATCAACAACTTCATCAACAACCTCAAGCGGTCTTGCAAAGTCTCTATCAATTTTATTTACAACAACGATAGGAGATAATTTTTGCTCTAATGCTTTTTTCAATACAAAGCGTGTCTGTGGCATACAGCCCTCGTAAGCATCAACAACTAATAAAACACCGTCTACCATTTTCATAATACGTTCAACCTCACCACCAAAATCAGCATGGCCAGGTGTATCTAGGATGTTAATTCGTTTATCATTAAAGTTAATTGCTGTATTTTTAGCTAAGATTGTAATTCCACGCTCTTTTTCAATGGCATTGGAATCCATCGCTCTTTCGTCTACTTGTTCATGCTCCTTGAATGTTCCCGATTGCTTAAGCAATTGGTCAACTAATGTCGTTTTCCCGTGGTCAACGTGGGCAATAATTGCTATATTTCTAAGATCTTCGCGCAGTTTCATACTAATAGTTCCGCTCCTTATTTTCTATTTACAACTGTATAAGTATATCATAAACTCATATAGAAAAAGTAAACTTTATGTTTTTATTTTATCGACTTCTTTTCTGTTTTTTTCTGTTATCCAGAAAATGTAACTAGATTGTCAAAAGTTTTGGGTTTCTCTTTTTTGTAATACAAGGTACACTAATAATACGACTTGGTACAGGAGGATACACCAGTGAAAAAAGAAAACATCTTATTTTTATTGTTAGCCATTATTACGGTTGCTTGTATTATGGCCATTGCAATAGCTATTGCTGAACGAAGCATCCTCATTGCAATCTTCGCCATCGTTGGAATTGCTATTGCCGGTGGCATTGGCTCGATTCTTAGAAGAAAAGTACAGGAAGCAGAGAAAATATAAAAAGTCTGTTGAGATACTCAACAGGCTTTTTTTTATACCTTACGATTTAATTTACCCAACATTTCTTGATGAAATCCCGGCTTTCCTGCAAATATTGAATTTTTATTCAATAATGGCAAAGGTTCTCCGTTTATATTTGTATATATTCCACCAACTTCATCAAGTAACACTAGTCCTGCTGCAAAATCCCAAGGAGCTAAATACATACTAATATACCCATCAACTCTACCTGCAGCTACATAGGCTAGTTCAAGAGCAGCTGACCCGTAAGCACGGACACCTCGAACTGCAACCGCAATGTCAGTTAATTGTTCACGGTAAGCATTGGTTTCAAATAACCATCTAGCATTTAAGCTAATAATTGCTTTTTCGATCTCTACCTTTTCTAAAGAGTTTAACTTGTCTTCATTTAAAAATGCGCCTTGTCCTCTGTTCACATGGAACAGTTCATCACTCATCACATCATAAATAAGTCCTATTTCTCCTTTTCCTTTTGAAAAGACGGCAACTGAGATTGCAAAGTTAAATTGTTGATGAACAAAATTAGTTGTTCCATCAATCGGATCGATAATCCAAATTGTATTTTCTTCACTTTGGAGACCTTCATTCGTTCCCTCTTCCCCTAAAATGGAATGAGTCGGATACTGTGAGGAAATTTTTGATACCAAAAATGCTTCTATGGCCCGGTCCATCTCAGTAACTAAATCATCAGGATTTGACTTCCACTCTACTTTTAGTTCTTTCGTAAGTGACTTTTTTAATAATGTCCCGGCCTCTTTAACCCAGGAAATTGCATGCTTGTATATTTCATCTTTGATTTCCGCTCTCACATAAGATTCTCCTCTCAGTGCTTTTGCTATATTATGACACAATGAACAGACTAAACAAAATAAATGTATTTGTATCTAATACCAAAAAAAACGAACCTCAGTCGGTTCGTTTTTTTATACTTCTAAACGGATTAGCTCTTTCCGATATTCTTCTAATTTAGCTTTCGATATTCTCATTGCGTCTAAATCCTCTTTCAACATCGCCTCGTGTAAAGTTGCCAACTCATAATCAATCTCTAGCCGAAGTACAGGAATTCTTTTTTCTGCGTCAGTTCGTTTTAAGGTCTGAATCACTTGGTCCATGGTAACCCACACTCCTTTTTTTGATCTGCAACTGCAACAATCAATAACGAAATATTCAGATTTTTTATTGTTTCTTCATTATATCATATGAACGTACCAAAGAAAATGGTACTCTTGTTATTTATTTTGTTTTGTTTCCATATCTACCTACATGTTCATGAGTTCAATCATTATGAGCGATGTTTTCAGTATGTTACACTATAGAAAAAAACAGTCGAAGGGAGTTAGATTATGTCGTTTACAGGTTTTAGTTCTGAAGACTTTAATGTATTTTCTATAGAAGGACTCGAAGCAAGGATGGAAGGAATTCAAACGATAATTCAACCAAAATTTAAAGCTATAGGTGAAGAATTAACGGATGACCTCTCTATGTTAACAGGATCTGAGATGAATCTTCATATCGCCAAACATGCCCGAAGAACCGTAAATCCTCCAAAGGACACTTGGTTAGCGTTTTGTCATGATAAACGAGGGTATAAAAAACATCCACATTTTCAAATTGGACTATTTGATGACCATCTTTTCATTTGGCTTGCCTTTATTTATGAATTACCTAATAAAAGTGAGATCGCTCAAAGATTACTTGAAAACATTGATGAGGTTAGAAACTTAATCCCTGATGATTATGTGATCTCAATGGACCATATGCAAAAGGCTGCAACACCTGTAAAAAGTTTGACTACTGAAGATTTAGAAGAAAAGTTACGCCGTTTTCGTGATGTGAAAAAAGCAGAGTTTCTAATCGGAAGACATTTTTCACCACAGGACCCTACCATCCGAGACGGACAACAGTTTATTCAAATTGCCAAAGAGACCTATGCAACCCTAGTTCCTCTTTATAAAAAAGCATTTTCTTATTAGAGAAAACTCTCCAAAGGTCAAAGACCGACCTTTGGGGCACGCTCCGCTCGCTACTCAGCTAAGAGTAAACCATTCTTAGCTTCTAAAACACGTATCGGCTCTCGCTTTGCTACGAAAACTCTCCAAAGGTCAAAGACCGACCTTTGGAGAGTTTTCTACATTTTTATTATTGTTTTTTCGGGGTTTTCTTTGGCTGCTTTAATTACGTGGTAGCATGAGATTTTTTTATCTGCTTCTTCTTCGTATTCTTTGCATAATTGTTTTTCTTCGCTTTTGGATGGGACGATTTCTTTAAAGCGCTTATATATGCGCAACATCTTCTCTCTGCTAATTCCTTTCGCGTAGGCCTCTTCTATCCCTTGAAAGAAAGAAATGACATCCACTACTTCTTCTTTGCTCCAGTCTATTGAAATGGGAAAGTTCATTTTTTCATCTCCTTACTTACTCCATCTGTTTCGTATCGTTTCTGCATCTTGAATCATTCTTTTTATTAAGTCTTCTACTTTTGGTACATCATGAATTCTTCCCACGATTTGGCCAGCCCAACCAAAGCCTTTATTTTCTTTCCCCTCATAAATATATCGTTTATTCGCTTCTCCGCTTATAAAGTCTTTTATAGCCTCATATGTGCCTTCTTGATTCTCGGCTTCTAGAATTTTATCTGTCCATTCATTGCGAAGGGCCCTTGCAGGAGCTCCTAACGCTCTCTTTATCACAATCGTATCTGTCTCGGTTGCCTTAAGGATATCTTGCTTATAAAGATCGTGGGCATGTATACATTCCTGAGTAGCGATAAACCTTGTGCCCATTTCAATACCCTCAGCCCCCAAAGCAAGTGCGGCCATTAATCCTCTTCCATCGCCAATCCCACCTGATGCGATAACAGGAATAGATACGGCATCGACAACTTGTGGGACAAGTACCATTGTACCTGTATCACTCTTCCCTAAATGCCCTCCACCTTCTTGTCCTACAACCATTACTGCATCTGCTCCAAGTTCTTCGGCTTTCTCTGCTTGCCTTTTTGCAGCTACTAAGACTAATTTTTTTATATTGACTCCTTGCAATTGTTCAAAAATAGGCGTGGGATTGCCTCCTGTTATTGATATGACAGGTACGTTTTCTTCAATGGCGACTTCAACCATATCCTGATAAGGTCTTCTGCTTTGACCGATAGCAAAATTAACACCAAACGGCTTCTCAGTTTTTCTTCGTACCTCTTTTATTTCTTGTCTTAACTGTTCCGGACTTGCAAGTGACATCGCGGTAATTTGCCCCAACCCGCCTGCGTTTGAAACAGCAGCTGCTAACTCTGCATATGCTAAATAAGCCAACCCTCCTTGAACAATAGGGTATGTGATATTAAGTAGTTGTGTTACCTTAGTATTCCAATTCATATGAAGCCTCCTTATCATGTTTCTTCTTTTTCGACTCATAAGTTTCCTATGAAAATAACAAACTAAGCAGACCACTGGAAAGATTTTGTTTGATTTTAGTGTTGAATTTGATATACTCATTCTTGTTTTATTATTCTTATTTTATCTTATGTAAAAAGAGGTGTCGTCGTTGTCCCAACAACATTTAACTCCATTATATACAGGTGTGAAAGAGCATGCCAAGCAGGACCCTGTCCAGTTTCACATTCCTGGGCACAAAAAAGGAAATGGTATGGACCCTGAATTTCGTGACTTTATTGGGGAACATGCGTTGTCTATTGATTTAATAAACATTGGTCCATTAGATGATTTACATCATCCAAGTGGGATAATCAAACACGCTCAACAGTTAGCTGCAGAAGCATTTGGAGCAGATTATACCTTCTTCTCCGTTCAAGGGACGAGCGGTGCCATTATGACAATGATTATGAGCGTATGCGGCCCTGGAGATAAGATTATCGTTCCAAGGAACGTACATAAATCGATTATGTCGGCAATTATTTTTTCTGGAGCAACCCCTATCTTTATTCATCCAGAAATCGATAATCAACTGGGCATTTCACATGGTATCACTACTGAATCTGTTAAAAAAGCACTATCACAACACCCTGATGCTAAAGGCCTCCTTGTGATTAATCCCACTTATTTTGGTGTCAGTGCTAATCTTGAAGAAATTGTTGATATTGCTCATAGCTATGACATCCCAGTCATTGTAGATGAGGCGCATGGAGTTCATATACACTTTCATGAGGACTTGCCTAAATCTGCTATGCAAGCAGGTGCAGACATGGCTGCTACAAGTGTACACAAGCTTGGCGGGTCAATGACACAAAGTTCTGTCCTTAATGTGAGGGAGGGCCTTGTCTCATCACGACGCGTCCAAACGATTATTAGTATGTTAACTACAACGTCAACATCCTACTTATTATTATCTTCACTTGATGTAGCTAGAAAACGTTTAGCAACTGAAGGGCATGCTATGATTTCTGAAGCAATTCATTTAGCGAATGAAACAAGAAAAGCCATCAATGAAATCTCTGGCTTATATTGTGTAGGAAATGAAATTGTAGGGACTGCCGCAACATTTGATTATGACCCGACCAAACTAATCATTTCAGTTAAAGATTTAGGAATTACAGGGTATGATGTTGAGGTGTGGTTACGAGAAACCCATAACATTGAAGTGGAGATGTCAGATTTATATAACATCCTTTGTATTATTACATTTGGAGACACAAAAAGAGAAACAGGTATATTAGTGAAAGCCTTAGCTGAACTCTCAAACTTCCATAAGGATAATATTGAATCACGTCAAACAGCACCAGTGTTTATTCCGAATATCCCAACTCTCGCGTTATCACCTCGTGATGCCTTTTATTCGGAAACCGAGGTTGTACCATTTAAAGAATCAGCTGGTCGAATTATCGCCGAGTTTATCATGGTCTATCCACCAGGCATTCCGATTTTAATACCAGGTGAAATCATTTCAGAAGAAAACATTACGTATATCGAGAGGAATTTAAAAGTTGGTTTACCTGTACAAGGACCGGAAGACCCTGATTTTAATAATATTCGTGTTATTAAAGAACACCGAGCGATACGTTAATTAATATACGGCTTAGCGAAGATACTGAAAAGTTGAAAACCTTTAAAGTAGCTTGGGCTTTGCCGTTTTTTTCATTTTGAGAACCCTTTAGGTCTGTCGATTCGATTGAATATCGAACTAGCTTATCCGATTCTTCTTTTGTTTTGTCCGATATCGGAGTGGATTAGCGCTAACCAACAGGTCTAGACCAAAAATTAAAAATATGTTTATTTTATGTAATTTCTTTGTTTAGGACAATCTTAGGAGGGGGTAGATCAAAAAAGAATGGGATTATGTATACTTCTTATCCCAGCCAAACAAAAAACGCATCGACATAAATGCGATGCGTCTATCTAAATTAGTACTGTGGCTCTAATGGCATTGTTGGTAAGGTTTCTTCAAAAAAGAGTGACAAATCTTCAGCTTCTTTCGGCTGTTTAATGTGGAAAACTCTCTGCAAATGGTCAATGTTTTTCGCATCATCTGCACAAAGCAATGCAGATCTTCCAGTTTGCATGCAAATCACGAGAGGTTTACCAAAGAACATGTTTGTGTAAACAATCCCAAAATCATAGCGAACATCATCCGTCGTAAAGCCTGTAAATTGGACCTTTACATTTTCTTGCTCATCGTACAAACGTTCAAACAAATTCATTCGATACACCTCCTATTATATTTTGAAGCATTGTAGTTATATTATAGACTGAAAATTCTGTTTTTGCAATCATTTAGACAAAATTTAATTATTACAATATTATGTCATCGTGTCAATCCATTTTATATTTATTTTTTTGTTGAGCCTCTATGAAGCGTGATACTTCATGAAAAAATATCATATCTTCTTCAGATATGTCATAACGATGAACAGGAATATATATATTGATAATACCTATTAAATGATGACCATCGTAAAAAGGTGCCATAATACTGTTCGTATCATGATATTGAACAATAGTAGTTTCTCCACGAATCGCACATTTACTTAATTCACCGCTACCAAATTTTTCTCTTTCCATAAAAAGACCTTTCCCAACTTGCTCTATCAAGCAGAAAACATAATCAGTCACGATATATATTCCGGCTGAGAATCCTTCTATTGTATTTTTTCCTAGAGCTTGAATAACCCCTTTATAGAATTCTTGTATTGTCCCCGCATAATCTGGCACTAATCCAACTTCCAATCTTAATTCATCAAGAAATTGAGATTTGTCCATACGATCCCCCCTAAAACAGTTCACCTTTCAAGATTTACGAATTTCCCCCTAATACGTTTCATATATCTACATTATTTTATTCATATTTCTTCTATCCATTCCATATTGTTGTCATAAATTGATTCAGATGCTAAGATTAATTTAATAAATTATACATAATGACAGGAGTGCTTATTGGATGGCAAATACAGCTTATGTAAAGCTTGTAAGTAAGTCTAATAAACAAGTTATAACACTAGATGAGTTAAAAGATATTTTCGTCTACTATCAGACGATTACCAAGAAAACTGGGACACAATTAGACTGGAGTTATGGAGACGCCGCATTTCCTTATATTATTACTGAACCACCTGAAGCAGAAGGTAAGTGGTTTTATTTAAAAGGCATAGAGGATCGGTATAAGTACATTGTTTTTGGAGTTGACGGTAATCAAAACGATAATGAAGACGATACTTCATCCAAGAGTTATATTCAGGTTGTATTACCAGAGGGTTCAACCCATGGAGACAAAGGGAAAGCAAATGAATTTGTGAAATTTCTTGGCAGAAAATTAGAAGCAGAGGTCGAGTTGTTTAACGGCAGAACAATGTACTATTATAAACGATAAAATAATAAGAGGCTGGCCCACGGTGTTTTGCACCTTAGGTCAGCCTCTATCATTTTTTATTGAAATATACTTACTAGAACGTCACGTACTTCATCTTGGCTCAATGGTTCCCAAAAAAGTTCACCATAAATTAAAATATCCTGATGGAGATGAAGTTCACTTAAATCCTGATTCACGCTTCCACTCGTTCCTGAATTCCCTAAGTACCCTATAACAGTTTCAGCATTTATACTATCCCCAACCTTAAGATCTTCAGGGATTCCTGATAAATGAGCAAACCTACTCATTATCCCATTTGGATACTGTATCCATACTTGCTGACCACGTAGTCTGTCAAAAATATATTCAGGCGTCTCCCCTATCAAAGCTGTTACCATTAAGTCTTCATTACGTGCTTCTGGAGATTCATATTCAACAAAATCATGATCTGCCCGAACTACAATCCCTTTAGCCATCCCATAAATAGGAGTACCATGACCAATTTCTCCACCTGAGGAGAAGCCATACCAATCTAAGCCTTCATGATATCCGTTTCGATAGGCACGAACAGCGCCAGGAAGGTGAGATGCAATTGTGCTAACTTCCGCATCCTTAATTGGTTTTTCAAAAAATGACAAAAATTCAATCATGTCCTCGCTTGTCCAATTTAAAAAGTCGAAATCACTTGGTGGGCCGCCTACACGCTCTGTAGGTCCTCTCCATTCAAATGCTATTGCGGACTCCTCATATTCGATTTGCAATCCCATCCCTATTGTCAAAAAAGCAGCAGGTAAATATATTTCTTCCTCATCAATGATTAAATAGATATCTTCACTTGCCAGATATTCACCATTTCGTTCTAGAACTGGAACACCAGCCACAAGATAATATACATCATTATTTATATTTACATGTAATGTCCTATGAACTTCATCATAAGAATAGGTGCCCCCGACAATATCAATTAAATCCTCCAGCCGAAACCTTGCCTCATCAGCAGCAATTTCCATTGGGAGCTCCTCAATAAATTCATTAACTTCCGGCACCTCAACATTGGCAGTTTCTTCGTGTTCCATATCTACAATTTCTTCTTGCGGTATACTATTATTTTGACAGGAGCCTACAAGACCAAGGGCTATAAGAACCACTGCTATTTTTCTCATGTTCCCAACTCTTCTCTCTTTAAATAAAATTATTGTCCTATTGTATCGTGATTCTACAAGAATTGACAAGTTTTCTTCTATAAACAACATCAACTATTTTCCACAAAAAAAGCTATACCCTTACGAAATACATTCACTGTTGGAACTCAAAGAGACTACAGAGAAAGAATTATCGTTCTCTGTAGTCTCTTATCAAGTTATATACTACTTAATTAATGCGGGGTCGACAATGGAGTATCCTTTCTCCTCAAGCCCAGTTATGATTCGGTCTAATGCAGCATTTGTCCATTCACGATCATGCATTAATAAAATAGCTCCATGTGATAATTCAGGCGCATTTACCATAATATCTGCTAATGCATCCGCTTCTCTATACTCATTAAAGTAATCATATCCATAGCTCCAGTTCATATACTGCATACCTTCTTCTTCTACTACTTCTCTTGATACATCCGTGTTCACACCAAATGGTGCTCTAAAAAAGCGTGGACGCTCTCCTATAATTTCTTCAATTTTTTCATTAACCTCAATAATTTCTTTTCGTTGTTCTTCAGCAGATAATTCACTTAGATTAGGGTGGTTCATGGTATGATTTCCAATTTCGAATCCGTCTTCATGCAAAGATATCAATTGATCTCTGCCTTCATCAGTAAGTAAAAAATGTCCGTTAACGAAATAGATTGCATTTACATTGTGCTTTTTCAATGTTTTAGCCATTTCTAGACTATGTTTATCTGGTACATCATCTATTGTTAGTAAGACCACCGCTTCATCAGCATCATCAATTGGTTCAATCCTCCAATTCGACTGATTTACTTCATATAATGGCTCTTGAGGAGGAACTTCTTCAGTATCTTCCTCTTCAATTACATCATCCACTGGTTCTTCTTCTATAGGGGGTTCAACCTCAACAGCAATCTCTTCATCAATGCTCCTTGGTTCCTCGCCGATTTCAACCCCATTTTGTGCAGTTTGTTCAGGTGGATTAGTGGGTTGTTGTCCTCCATTACATGCCATTAACAATACAACGAGTACGATAAGACCAAATAATTGTTTCATACACACATCCCTTCCTATTCACCATTTTATTTTTCTTACTCTTAGTATCAAAGAAAGTATAAGAAATCATTACAGATTTGCATAACAAATAACTGGAAGTTAATACTATGAATATTGCATTTAACCTAGGTGATATATATGACAAAATGGATAGGCAGAAGAGTAATAAAAACTGGATTAGCTGTTTTTATCACAGCAACGATTTGTAAGCTTTTTGATTTACCCGTTGTCTTTGCAGTGATAACTGCAATAGTAACTACGGAACCCACTGCAGCCGATTCGATCAAAAAAGGAATCATTCGTTTACCTGCAGCAGCTATTGGTGCTAGTTTTGCGATTGTTATGGACATTATTTTAGGACAATCTGCATTAACTTATGCCGTTGTAGCCATGCTTACCATTGTAGCCTGCGCGCGTTTAAAACTAGATACAGGAACTTTGGTAGCTACATTAACTGCCGTTGCAATGATTCCAGGTACAAGTGACAGTTTCATATTCGATTTTTTAACAAGGCTTTCTGGTACAACTGTAGGTATATTAGTATCTACTCTTGTTAATTTTGTCATTTTACCTCCACGCTTTGGTCCAATTGTAGTAAAAAAAGTCGATTATTTATATAAAGAGGTAGCAACTACTTTTACACAGTTGATTTCGCAAATAACAAAAGATGGAATTGTAAGTTCTTCGTCCTACCGGGAACTATCACAAGAAATGGATAAAGCATTTCAACTTACCCAGTTTCAAGAAGATGAATGGAAATATAGAAGTTTTGAAGAAAACGAAAAACGTTCGTTTCATTTCCTACAGGAAAAACTGCATTATTTACAACAAATTTTGTTTCATATTGGTAGCTTATCCTATAGCCGGCTTGACCAACTTGTTATTAACAACCAACAAAAACAACAATTAATAAAAATGAGTGATACTCTTGCTGATATATTACAGGACCCTTTTCATGAAATGAACCCGGAGCATCATTTAATGAAAGAAGAATTAAGAAAAGAGCTTTCCATTTTTTACTTAGATAATAGCACTCCATTAGCAAAAGTCTACTATGAAATGTATTCACTCTATTCGTTAGCAGAAAAAATCTCTAAGCTGACCGAAGAAGAAAGAGTATACTCTTCTACTGAAAAGAGCTATCCTAAGTATGTGTTTGGTACCCGAATCCAATATGAATGAATAATACCAATAGGGTGCCCCTCTTAGGAGCACCCTTTTTTTCGTGGTGCCCTGAAAAAAATCCTTTATTTTATACCAAAGTGATATCTTTTAGATTTTCATTTCGTTTTTATTACATTTTTGTTACTATGATCTATTCCATTTCCTGACATGTTAAAATGACTTAGAGTGAAATCATTAATAAAGGAAGTGAACGACATAATGAAACATTCAATTTCATATATGCTTCTACTAACTTTCCTATTTATACAAACTGGATGTTGGTCTAGTGAAGCCGCGATCACAAATCCTTATGAATTAGAAGACGAGGAGTATATAACCTTGCTCTTCTCTAATGATAGTTCACTCAATTATGAATCTAGCTTTTATGATGCCCTTCTTGAACTTAGAAAACAATATCCAGAACATGAAATCCCTTTTGATATTATTAATTCTGAGAATCGAGACATCATACGCTATTATAATATTACAGAGTACCCTACATTAATTATTCTTGAAGGAAGCTCGATTGTACTCCGGATAGAAGGGAAAAGAGATAAGGAAGTCATAAAAACGAAACTATATGAGATTATCATTCCTGAGGCCTAAAAGCCGAAACATTTGACTTTGTGCTCAGTAATTTGAACAATAACCTTTATACTTATAAAAAGAAGCAGCTATGATTAACTCATAGCTGCCTTTTGTTTATCCTATGTTTATTATTTTACAATATGAATTGGAGTTCCAAGGGCTACCTCAGCAGCCTCCATTGTAATTTCACCTAACGTTGGGTGAGCATGAATCGTAAGTGCAATATCTTCAGCTGTCATTCCAGCTTCAATTGCTAGTCCAAGCTCAGCAATGACATCAGACGCATTTGGTCCTGCTACTTGAGCACCAATTACTAGTCCATCTTCTTTACGAGTAACTAGTTTCAAGAATCCATCTGTATCATTTAACGATAAAGCACGACCGTTTGCTGCAAACGGAAACTTCGAAGCAAGAACTTCATATCCTTGTTCTTGAGCTTCTTTTTCTGTATAGCCGACACTTGCTAATTCTGGGTCAGAGAAAACAACTGCCGGAATCGCTAAATAATCAATTTCTGCAGTGTGTCCACCAATTGCTTCTGCTGCAATTTTACCTTCATAAGAAGCTTTATGTGCCAACGGTGGTCCAGAAATAATATCGCCAATAGCGTAAATGTTTGGTTGAGATGAACGACATTGTTTATCAACTTTTACTAATCCACGTTCGTCAAGTTCAACACCCGCTTGCTCTAAACCAAGCTCATCTGTGTTCGGACGACGTCCAACGGTAACCAAACAATAGTCAGCTTCTATGACTTCCTGCTTACCATTTACTTCAAAAGTAACCTTTACACCGTTTTCTGTCTTTTCAACACCTTTAGCCATAGCTTCATTGTGTATAGTTACCCCACTTTTCTTCAAACGGCGAGCTACGATTGAGCTCATTTGTTTTTCAAAACCAGCAAGGATTTGTTTTGTTCCCTCTAAGACTATGATTTCAGTTCCTAAGTTCGCATATGCACCAGAAAGTTCGATTCCAATGTAACCTCCACCAATGACAACCATTTTCTTCGGAATTTCTTTAAGCGCAAGAGCACCAGTAGAATTAATGACACGGTCATTGTATTTAAAGCTTGGAAGTTCAATTGGTGTAGAACCTGTTGCAATAATACAATTTTTGAACTTGTACGTTTGAGAATGCTTTTCGTCCATCACTTTCACAGTAGTGTTGTCAACAAAGTACGCTTCACCTTTGACAACATTTACTTTATTTCCTTTTAATAGACCAGCTACTCCACCTGTTAATTTTTTTACAACTGAAGCTTTCCACTCTTGTACTTTACTAAAATCGATATTTACCTTTTCAACCGATATTCCCATGTCTTCAGAATGCTTCGCATGATGGACACGATGACCAGCTGAAATCAACGCTTTTGAAGGGATACAACCAACATTTAAACAAACGCCGCCTAGTTCTCCTCTTTCAACTACTGTTACACTTTGACCAAGTTGGGCAGCACGTATGGCTGCCACATATCCACCTGGACCTGAACCAATGACAAGCGTATCTACCTCTTCTGGAAAATCTCCTACTACCATGGCTTTATCCCTCCATTATTAGTAATTGTGGGTCGTTTAATAATCGTTTGATATGGTTTAATGCATTTTGAGCTGTTACACCATCAATTAATCTGTGGTCATAGCTAATCGATAGAGCAAGAACAGGAGCCGCTACAATCTCACCATTTTTTACGATTGGCTTTTCGTCAATTCTTCCAATTCCTAAGATCGCCACTTCAGGGTGATTGATAATTGGTGTAAACCATTGTCCACGTGCCGAACCAAGGTTAGAAATTGTACAACTTCCGCCTTTCATTTCGTTAGGACTTAGTTTACCGTCTCTAGCTTTAACTGCTAACTCACCAATTTCATTTGCAATCATATAAACTGATTTTCGGTCTGCATCTTTAATCACAGGAACTACTAACCCTTGTTCTGTATCAGCTGCAATTCCGATATTGAAATACTTTTTATAAACAATCTCTTCATTTGCATCATCAATAGAAGCGTTTAACGTTGGGTATTCGCGAAGGGCACTCGTTAATGCTTTTACGATGTAAGGCAAGTATGTTAGTTTAATTCCTTTTTGAGCGGCCACTTCCTTATATTGTTTGCGATGAGCAACAAGAGCTGTTACATCAACCTCATCCATATGTGTTACATGTGGAGCTGTTTGTTTAGAATTCACCATTGCATTAGCTATTGCTTTACGAATTCCTTTTAATGGTACTCTTTCTTCAAGGTCTCCTTGAGGGATTGCTACTGGTGCAGCTTTTTTAGATCCTCCAGAAGGTTGTTGTTGAGCAGATTCCGTTTCTTGTTGTGTAGCTTCTGCTTCTGGTTGTCCACCACTTAAGTAAGCATCCACATCTGCTTTGGTTACACGTCCGTTTTTCGCTGTACCTTTCACCTTACCAATGTTGATACCTTTGTCACGAGCATACTTACGAACTGATGGCATTGCAATAACTCGTGCCCCATCCACTTCATCTTCTGCTGTAGTAGGTTGAGTAGCATTTGCTGGAGCTGTTTCTTGCTTTTGCTCTTCTACTTTTGGCGTATCATCATGGTCTCCATGTGCAGAAGGAGGTGGAACCGCATCACCTGCATCAATCGTTAGTAATACATCACCAACGATAGAAACTGTCCCTTCTTCTACTTTGATTTCTAACACTTTTCCATCTACTGGAGATGGGATTTCTACGACTGCTTTATCATTTTGAACTTCAAGTAGGATATCATCTTCTTTAATTTCATCACCAGGTTTTACAAACCATTTGACAATCTCACCTTCGTGAATACCTTCGCCGATATCCGGAAGTTTAAATTCATATGCCACGTTATATGCCTCCCTTTATTTTAAAAATTAACGTTTAGAGCTAACCTTTGTTCCTTAGAAATTCACAATGAATTTTGCTTTTTCAACAATGTCTTTAAAGTCAGGAAGCCATACATCTTCCGCAGATGCAAATGGGAACACTGTATCAGGAGCGGCTACGCGTAAAACAGGAGCATCTAAATGTAGAATTCCTCTTTCCACAATTTCAGCTACGATATTTGCACCAATACCAGCTTGTTTTTGGGCCTCTTGTACAACAAGGGCACGGTTTGTTTTTTCAATTGAACTCATAACCGTATCGATATCAAAAGGACTAATCGTACGTAAATCAATAACTTCAGCGTCTATTCCTTCTTTTTCAAGCTCTTCGGCTGCTTTTAATGAAGAGTGCACCATTGCACCATATGTAACAATTGTGATATCTTTCCCTTCACGTTTTACATCTGCTACACCTAATGGAATTGTATACTCCTCTTCAGGAACTTCTCCTCTAAACGAACGATACAGTTTCATATGTTCTAAGAAAACAACCGGATCATTGTCTCTAATCGCAGAGATTAAAAGACCTTTAGCATCATAAGGAGTTGCTGGGATAACCACTTTTAATCCAGGTGTTTGAGCAACTAATCCTTCTAGATTATCTGCATGAAGCTCAGGTGTTTTTACGCCTCCACCGAAAGGAGCACGAATGGTAACAGGTGATGAATACTGCCCACCTGAACGGTAACGCATACGTGCCATTTGAGCTGCTACTGAGTCAAAAACTTCGAATAAGAAACCGAAGAACTGGATTTCCATAACCGGACGGAATCCTGTTAAACCTAACCCAATTGCTAGACCACCAATCCCTGATTCAGCTAATGGTGTATCAAATACTCTATCTTCACCAAATTCTTTTTGTAATCCTTCAGTCGCACGGAATACACCACCGTTTTGACCTACATCTTCACCGAATACTAGAACATTTTCATTTACTTTAAGCTCATTCCGCATCGCGTCGGTAATCGCTTGAATCATTGTCATTTGCGCCATGGTTATTTCGACTCCTTCGCTGTGTATTCTTCCATTTGCTCACGGAGGTTATGTGGAAGTTCTTCAAACATGAATCCGATTAAGTCTGTTACTTTTTGCTTCGGAGCTGAATCTGCCTTCTTAATCGCTTCTTTTATATCTTCTTTTGCTTTATCAACTGTTTCATTTTCCATTTCTTCGTTCCATAATCCTTTACCTTCTAGGTATTTACGGAAACGAACAATTGGGTCTTTCTTTTCCCATTCATCATCTAAATCTGAAGTACGGTAACGTGTCGGGTCATCACCAGCCATTGTATGTGGGCCGTAACGATAACACATTGTTTCAATTAACGTAGGAACTCCTTCAAGAGCACGCTCACGAGCTTGCTTTGTAGCAGCATAAACCGCTAAAATATCCATACCGTCTACTTGAATTCCATCGATACCCGCTGCAACCGCTTTTTGTGCGATCGTTTTAGCGGCTGATTGTTTTTCAACAGGAACTGAAATCGCAAAACGATTATTTTGCACAACAAAAATAGCAGGAGCTTTGTATGCACCAGCAAAGTTCATTCCTTCATAGAAATCCCCTTGAGACGCTCCACCATCACCAGTGTACGTAATAGCTACATTATTTTTCCCTTTTTTCTTTAAACCAAGAGCAACACCAGCAGCTTGAACGATTTGAGCTCCAATGATGATTTGTGGCATTAATACATTGACTCCATCAGGGATTTGCCCCCCACCAAAGTGTCCTCTAGAATATAGGAATGCTTGATAGAGTGGTAATCCATGAAATACGATTTGTGGAATGTCACGATAGCCTGGTAAAATCCAGTCTTCTTTATCCAATGCAAACTGTGTACCAAGCATAGAAGCCTCTTGTCCCGATACAGGTGCATAGAAACCTAAACGCCCTTGTCTATTCAGAGAAATCGCACGTTGATCCCAAATACGAGTGTATACCATACGTCTCATTAATTCTTGTAATTGTTCCTCTGTTAAGTCAGGTAAAGCTCCTTCATTAACAACTTCTCCTTCTTCATTAAGGATTTGGAACATTTCAAATTGGTCTTCTACTTGATTTACTGTTTTTGTACTCAATGCTTTCACCTCTTCCTTTCCACTTAAAAATAATCCAATTTATTATTGCTGTTCACATTTACAATCAATAGTAGGATACCCATCTTTGATTCTATCCATTACACCACAACGTTTTTGTCTTTATTTATTTGTTATTGACAATCATTCATTATGATAAAAACATATGATCGACTGTGAACTTATCTTTATCGAAAAACTGTATCAGTAATTTCAAGAACGGAGTGATACAATCTCTCTTCCGTAGTTTAGTCTATACCAATAGTGTAAAACCCGTCAATCATTTTATCTTATTAAAAAGATATTTATACTGTGTTATATAATAAATACAATCACTATTAGTACAGTTTTTATTATTCTCAACAAAAAAAGATGTTCCATAAGGCTCTTACCCCTTTGGAACACCTTTTACTCATTCAAATTCTACATTAATTTCAGCAGCGTCATAAAAATCACGTTTAAGTTGATTATATTCTACTGTTTGTTCATTGAAAATATCTTTTAATTCAATTACAGTTTCATAGGATAAATTAATTTGGTCAATTTGATTTTGTAATTCATCAATGGTAGCATCTTCACTTTGAAGCATTTCATACAATACTTTATCTAAGTCTAGGGCTTTGTTATACTCTTCAAACAATGATTGGTAAGATTGATACCTTTCCTCCATCGCTGTTTTCATTTCAAGCGCTAGCCCTTTTATATCTTCATTTAGGTTTTCAATTTCTGCTTCAATTTTTATAAATTCTTCAAATCCTGCATCTATGCTTTGTTTTTCTGCATTCATTAATTCTCTTCTCTCTTCAACAATAGCAATTGCTTGTTCAGATAAAGCATAAATATCATCAAACTCTTCCATCCCTAACATGATAATTTGTTCATATATTTCATGTTCCTTTTTTTCTGCTTCTACTAAGGGTTGTTGCTGATTTTCATATTCTTTTTCTAAAGCAACCGCTTCCTCCATATGTTGAAACATCGTTTCCGCAGGATTTGTACCGCATGCTGTTATAAACAATATACAAAAACCAAAAACTACATATAAAACACCTTTATTTTTAGCCACTTGAAGACCCCCTAATTACTTATTTCCGACATGAATATAATAAAAACAGTAAACGATTTTACTTTTGAAAACAATATTTATTTTAAATTAGACTTGTCAATATCTATTATATTATGGCACTCGCAAAATAGTACAAGCAATTCCATATTATTTTTACTTCTTTCCTGTTTTTTGATATAGGTAGTCGCCTATTTTAATAAAACATGGGTAAATATCTAAACAAAGACGGAAGGATCGCATATGTTAGTATTGTATCGCGTAATAAAGCGATTTAAATTTAAAGGAGGTCATGTCATAATGTACGGATACGGACACGGATGCTACGACCCTTGTGGATATGGATATGGTGCACCAGTAGCTGCAGCTCCAGTTGCAGGCGCAGGTGCTGGAAGAGGCTTTGCTTTAATCGTTGTCCTCTTCATCTTATTAATTATTGTAGGAGCAGCAGGTTTTGCTGGATGGGGAACACGCGCATAACATTTCATAATAATATCGTAGCGTCCCAACAAGCCTTGCTTGTTGGGAGCTTTTTTTATTTATCCTATTTTTGTTATACTTACGGTATACTAATTATCATACATTTATTTTAAGTGGTACCTAGCTAAAAGGAGTGAATTTTATGCTAACAATGAAAGATATCATTCGTGAAGGGCATTCCGTATTACGTAAAGTCGCCGATCATGTTGAAATCCCTGTTTCACCTGATGATATGAAAATCGCAAAGCAAATGATTGAATTTGTAATAAACAGCCAAGACCCTGATATTGCGGAGAAGTATGACCTACGTCCAGGAATTGGACTTGCTGCTCCTCAAATTGCTATTAGCAAACGAATCATCGCTGTTCATCTTCCAGACGAAGGTGATGGCGAGCTAAGTTGTGTCGTATTCAATCCAAAAATCGTGAGTCATTCGGTTGAAATGACACACCTAGAAAATGGAGAAGGTTGTTTATCTGTAGATAGAGAAGTAGCCGGGCCGGTACCTCGTTACGCTAGAATTACAGTTAAAGGGTATGATATGGATAACCAAGAAGTTACATATCGTTTAAAAGGCTTACCTGCGATTGTTTTCCAACATGAAATTGATCATCTAAACGGCATCATGTTCTACGACCGCATCGAAGGCCTAGAAGATAAAATGAAAAAAGAAGTATAAGAAAAACGACAAAGTTGTTTTTCTTAATTGCGATGAGTGAAGCCACTGCCCTCTTTTAAAAAGTGCTTTACTAAGTGTACTTCTTATTAAAGCACGCGCAGTGAGCGTAGCCATCGCCCTTCCTGAATTAGCTTCCAAAACAACTAAGTTCAAAGCCGCTACCATCTTTTAAAGTTCAACCAAAAGTGGCGTTCTTTTGGTTGACAAGTAGCGTGCGAAGCTAGAGCTCTTCTTCGGAGTATCAATCAATCAGAAATTATTTTTAAAAACCACATAGTGAATGACACGAAAATAATTAAGGCCGGGACAAAAGGTTTGTATACCTTTTGTTCCGGCCTCTTTGAAAAACACTAAAGTTCTTTATTTTCCTTTTAGTAATCCCACATGCTTAAGTCCATGTAAAATTCCATCTTCTGTGACTGTTTTCGTGACATAATTTGCTACAGCTTTTACTTCATCACGGCCATTCCCCATAGCAACACCAGTACCAACATACTGAAGCATCTGTAAATCATTTAATTCATCTCCAAAAGCATAGGAGTTCTCAACAGGGATACCCACTTTCTCTAGTAACACTTCAATTCCTTTTGCTTTCGAACCTCCACCTGGAATCACGTCAACTGAATAAGGATGCCAACGGATAAAATCAAAGTGAGGGTGACCTACTTTATAAATATCCTCATTAGACCCATCGCAAAATAAAAGGGCTTGGTACACTTCAGATGTTTCAGAGAATTTAGGATTGTACTCTGGTTTTTTTATTTTTAAAGAACCGATACTTTCTACGATAAAAGGATGGTTCTCTTCATTCGCGTAATGATCATCACTATGAACATAAACAATAGGATGATTAAGCTGTTTTGCTTCTTTTTCTAGTTTTGTAAGTAATTCAGCTTCTAATGGTTTTGTGAATACTACTTCATCTTGATAAACCACAAAGGAACCATTTAATGAAACATATGTATCAATTCCTAATTTTTCTCGTAAATCAGCAAACATAAAAGGAGCTCGCCCTGTTGCTATAGCTACGTCTATACCCTCTTCTTTTAAAGCGCTAATTGCGCTGACCGTCGAATCAGGAATTCTTTTTTCTTCATCATACAATGTACCATCAATGTCAAAAAAAACTATTTTTTTCAAGATGTACTCCACTCCTCTTCTCTTTATAACCTATTACTTCACCCATTATGAATGAAATACAAAAAAAAGAAAAGCTGCACAAGTATAAGAAGGGAGTATTTACCTTGCACAATTCATGCGATTTTTTCCAATACTATGAATAACAAACTCAGGGAAAAAATGAAGAAAGGAGACCGGTACAGATGTTAAAAAAAATTAAGAAAAAGATACTAAAACATTGCCGTGACCTGCTTCCGAAAAAGCGAATGGTTGAAACTCCTTAGAAAAGTGTATAGAATTCATGTAGTTGGTTAAAAAAATAAAAATATGAAATACATGAAAATTAATCCACTTTCATTTATAATTGAAGAAACTAAATCGCTTTAAGGAGAGGTCGTATGATTTTTAAAGTTTATTTTCAAGACAATTTTACACAGGTACCTGTTAGAGAAAATACAAAATCAATATATATTGAAGGTGAAAGTGAACAGGATGTTCGCCTTAAGTTAAAAGACCATCAGTATAATATCGAATTCGTTACACCTGTTACAGGGGCATTTTTAGAGTACGAACAACAAAATGAAGATTTTTCTGTGGAGAAGATATAACGTATGAAACAAATTAAAAACAATCAAGTGACAGTTTTTGCATTAGGTGGTCTTGGTGAGATCGGAAAAAACACCTATGCAGTACAATTTCAAGATGAAATCATTTTAATTGATGCTGGGATTAAATTTCCCGAAGATGAACTTCTTGGAATTGATTACGTCATTCCTGATTATACGTATCTAGTTAGAAATGAAGATAAAATCAAAGGTTTATTTATTACTCATGGACATGAGGATCATATAGGTGGGATCCCTTATTTATTACGCCAAGTGAATGTACCTATCTACGGCGGGAAACTTGCACTTGGATTACTTAAAGGAAAACTCGAGGAACATGGGTTACTAAGAAAAGCAAAACTTCATGAAATCACCGAAGATAAAATAATAAAGTTTGGGAAAACTTCTGTTTCTTTTTATCGAACAACACACAGCATCCCTGATGCTTATGGAGTAGTAGTTGATACGCCACCAGGGAAGATTGTTCACACTGGTGATTTTAAATTTGATTTTACTCCTGTTGGAGAGCCTGCCAATTTAACAAAAATGGCAAAAATCGGAGAAGAAGGTGTGCTTTGTCTTCTTTCAGATAGTACGAATAGTGAAGTTCCAGATTTCACTATGTCTGAACGAAAAGTGGGAGATAGTATCGAAAGTATTTTCCGCAAAGTTGATGGTCGAATTATATTTGCGACATTTGCTTCTAACATTCACAGGTTGCAACAAGTCATTGAGTCTGCTGTTAAGCACGGTAGAAAAGTTGCAATATTTGGAAGAAGCATGGAGTCTGCTATTACAATTGGACAAGAACTTGGATATATCGATGCACCTAAAAATACATTTATTGATGCAAGCCAGATTAATAAGTTACCTGACAACCAAGTAACCATTCTTTGTACAGGTAGTCAAGGTGAACCAATGGCTGCTTTATCACGAATCGCCTTTGGCACACATCGTCAAATTCAAATTATTCCAGGAGACACTGTTGTTTTCTCATCTTCACCTATTCCGGGTAATACGATTAGTGTAAGTAAAACGATCAACCAACTTTATCGTGCAGGTGCAAATGTCATTCACGGTTCTTTAAGCGATATTCATACTTCTGGTCATGGTGGACAAGAAGAGCAGAAACTTATGATCCGTTTAATGAAACCAAAATACTTTATGCCCATTCACGGTGAATATAGAATGCTAAAAATGCACACTAAGCTTGCTGAAGAGTGCGATGTGAAGAAAGAAAATTGTTTTATTATGGACAATGGAGAAGTATTGGCACTAAATGAGAATGAAGCGATGATTGCGGGTAAAATCCCTTCAGGTTCAGTTTATGTAGATGGAAATGGTATTGGAGACATCGGAAATATCGTCTTACGTGACCGACGAATTTTATCTGAGGAAGGGTTAGTTGTCGTTGTTGTTAGCTTAAACATGAAAGAGTTTAAAGTAACAGCAGGACCAGATATTATTTCCCGTGGTTTTGTTTATATGAGGGAATCTGGGGACCTAATTCAAGATGCTCAACAAATGTTAGCTTCCCATCTCAATACGATTATGGAAAGAAAAACATCACAATGGTCAGAAATTAAAAATGAGATCTCAGACGCACTTGGACCTTTCTTATTTGAAAAGACAAAAAGAAAACCGATGATACTTCCAATCATCATGGAAGTGTAAGTAAGTTTGATACAAAAGGAAGGCACTGAAAAAGTAGTACAAAACAACTTTTCAGTGCCTTTTTATTTATATGGCAAGGGCTTCACTCGTGGCAGGTTACGCACAGTGCCCTCGACAAAAGGGAAGTTTTTCCTTTTGTCGAGGGCTGTAAACTTTTATCTACTATTCATTAAAAAGACGAGACCATGTTTGCGGGCCAACAATTCCATCAACTGTGATGCCTTCGCTTCTTTGAAAATTTCGAACTGCTCTTTCAGTAACTGGACCATATAATCCATCAGCCGTTACATTCAATGCTCTTTGTACTCTTCTTACATCGTCTCCCCTCATAAATGGTGACTGTAATGAGAGTAGCCGTTCATACCCTGGCTGAGTTGAACCATTTACTCTGTCTAATGCTCTCCATGTTTGTGGACCAACGATCCCATCTACTGTTAATCTATGCCTTCTTTGAAAATCACGAACTCTCTGTTCCGTTTCTGGACCAAATAACCCATCGACCATTGCACCCGTTTTTCGTTGTACTTCTTGAACATCCGAGCCTCGCATCATCGGCTGGATATAGCGAAGCAATCGCCTTGATTCGCTTAAATGAACTTCCTCCATCTCATTGGGTTCATCAGTAGGAGAACCATGTTCAATTACTTCTTCTCTTGCTTCCGCATCTCGTAAAGCAACTCTTGTTTCTGGTCCTACAATCCCATCCACTCCAATGTTTGCACTTCTCTGGAAGCGGACAACACCATCATAGGTTAGCGGGCCAAAGATACCATCGATCGGACCTGCATCAAATCCTAGTTCAGTTAAGCGCTCTTGTAATGCTCGAACATCATCGCCTTGGTCTCCTCTAGACAGAAAAGTTCTTTGTCTTGCTCCAGCAACATAAGTAGGAGAAGGCAACGCCGTGCCTGGAGTTTCGCCAGTTCGATTATATAATTGTCTACGAAATGTATTCATATTAACCGATGGACATGGCTTCCATGAGTACCCAGGGAATTCTATATGTCCTAGGACATCGTCTATCGAAAGATTTAATTCACTAATTAACCACGCTGTAAGTTCTTGAGCAGCATTTCTTTGAGCATCTCCTAAAGTCTGAGAACGGAAATCCCCGACCATACAAATCCCTACTGCCCTTCCGTTACTGTTACCAACGTGATAGCTGACTACTTCGAGGTCATGGCACCAATGAATGGAACCATCCTTATCAACAACATAATGATAACCAATCCCTGGCCAACCTAATTCATTAACATGATATCTGGCAAAGGCTTCTGCACTCCCTGATGTTGTAGCACTATGATGAATTGCAATATTCGTTATTGCTGAACGAGAACGCCTACGGTAAGTTCGACTCCTATGTCTGGCAAGTGAGTTACGCTTATCAATAATATTCATACTATCACCTCATTACTATATATATTGAATCATCGTAAGTAAGGTGATAATATCTTTAGTTTTTTTAGGATTTTACATGGTGTAACTCTACCATCGAATCGCTGCTATTGTCTCACTTATCTTTTCTTTTTGTTTTGACGTGAGTCCCCAACTATCAATTTCTGTAATCAATTCTGACATTTTCCCAAAGCCTTTAGCTATACCATTTAAACGAGCTGTCAGAGTGGCACGTTTAAACTCCTCATGGCTATGAAAAAGTTGTTTTAATGGCTCTACAGCTGTGGCATAACGTTTTAAATAATATTTTTGATGATAGTCTTCTGCATTAGTAAAAGATGAAAAGGGTGCAATGACCGTTTGAATGTCACCCTGTTTTATTTCTTCCCACTTCTTTTTTTCAGTGACTATTATTTCTTTTTGCTGTTCATCATGATAAAACAAAATCGAAATGTATTGTCGCTCTCTGTACGTTCGTTTCACAAGAGCATTATGGTGAGTCCAAAATACAGTAAGAATGTCTTGATAGGAAATATGATTTGGATCAAACTGTATTTGTAACGTTTCCGTATGATCACCTAAGTTACGATACGTAGGTTCTTCGGTCGTCCCTCCCGCATATCCTACTATCGTTTCTATAATTCCAGGAAGATGTCCGAACCGGGCATCAGGTCCCCAAAATCAACCCATTCCAAAGGTCGCGATTTGTTTATTATTTGCTTGCAGATTATAGCTTGTCATTTGACTCACCCGTTTCAAACAACGCTTTATACTCTCCGTAGCCTTCTTTTATTAAATCGTCTTTTGAGATAAAACGAAGAGCTGCTGAATTAATACAATAGCGAAGACCTCCCTTATCTCTTGGACCATCTGGGAATACATGACCTAAATGAGAATCTCCATATTTACTTCGAACTTCTGTACGAACCATTCCGTGACTTTTATCTACTGTATCCGTAATGTGAAAATGGCTAATTGGTCTTGTAAAGCTTGGCCATCCACACCCAGAATCATATTTATCCTTAGAACTAAATAACGGCTCTCCAGATACGATATCTACATATATCCCCTCTTGCTTATGGTCATGAAACTCATTGGCAAATGGTCTTTCAGTTCCATTGTTTTGAGTGACTTCATATTGAATAGGTGTTAATGATTCCTTTAACTTCTCTAGGTCCTTTTCAACTTTCCATTTCGTTTCAGTAAAGTCTTTTCGTCCTGACCCTTCATAATAGCGATTATAATGGTATGGATTTTTCTTATAATAATCTTGGTGGCCCTCTTCGGCAGGGTAGAAAGGTTTGGCAGGGAGAATATCCGTTACTATTGGTTTATTGAACTTATTTAAGTTTTCTATTTGAGCCTTAGACTTTTCGGCTAGCTCCTTTTGTTTTTCATTATGATAGAAGATAGCTGTTTTATAATGTTCACCTCTATCGTGAAATTGCCCTCCTTCATCCGTAGGGTCAATATTTCTCCAAAAAATATCTAGTAATTTTTCATAAGGAAATACGTTTGGATCGAAAGTAATTTCCACCACTTCACGATGACCAGTTGAACCTGTTACTACTTCCTCATAAGAAGGATTTTCTTTATGCCCTCCTGAAAATCCGGAAATCACACTATGAATACCAGGAAACTCAGTAAAGGGTTTTACCATGCACCAGAAACAACCTCCTGCAAACGTAGCTTTCTCTAATTTTGCTGTCATGCCATTCACCTCTTTTATATTTTAAAGTACAACAAGGAGATATTATATTATAGTTCATAAGATACCTTGATTATAAACAATCCTTTTGCGTAAAGAAAATAATACTGCTTTTCCTTTTAGTATCGTTCATAATCTTTTCATTCCATACAGATATCCATTATCATAGAAGTAACGGTCATTTCAGATAAAGGAGTGTAGACATGTCGAGCAAAACTAGTATGGGTAAGCGAATCATTATTTTTTGTTCGTCCTTAGTAAGACTTCATCATACCAATGCCTTTTTATTTTTTATACTAAGTATCTCCGGAATCCTATTATTTTCATCCGCTTTTCGTTCAAGCTTTCCTTCTTTACGTGTACCGTTGAGAGATGTTCATATTTGGATTGGTATGGTAAGCTGTTTTCCACTTCTCCTCTACTTTCTAAACATGAGAAAGCATATCAGAAGCATTCGCAAACGTAAAAATAATCAAATCAACTTAACTATAGTTCTATCCATTTTAATCCTTCTCATCGTATCAGGGGTAATATTAACCTTTCAAAGGCATATGTCTCCTGTTGTGGCATCATCGTCTCTCTTCATTCATAATTTAGCAACATGGTTCGGGTTGCCATATGTTATTTATCATAGTGTAACTAGAAGCAAATGGTTTAAGAAACGATATAAGGACACTCAACAACCGATAATAAAAGAACCACTAGAGATTAAAAACAATAATCCAATCTATAGGAGAAGAACGTTTCTTAAACTTACCAGTGCAACTATCCTGGTTGTCATGTTTTTCCCATTTGTAGCTAGATGGTTAAACCTCTCAAACCCATTAGGAAATGTAAAAGAGAGCTCCATGTCTCCTTCTTTTTCTCCAATGCCCAAACCAGCCCCACAGTCTGCTCCGCCAATTGGTGGAGGAAAAAGAGGTGAATTTCGTTATTATACCGTCACAGAGATACCAAAACTAACTGATGAAAATTGGAGTTTAACGATTGATGGGCTAGTTGAAAAACAGATGTCCCTTAATTGGGAGCAGTTCCTACAATTAAAAAGAGAAGTTCAAGTTAGTGATTTCCATTGTATAACAGGTTGGAGTGTCTATTCTGGAACATGGGAAGGGATTCCATTGTGGTGGCTGCTCGAACAGGTAGGGGTTAAAAAGGATGCCACATTCGTCAAATTTTACTCTGCAGATGGTGTATATACAGATTCGCTAGCGTTATTTCAAGCGAAGGCCAAAGACATCATGGTAGCTGTATTGCTAGATGGAGAACTTATCACCGAACAAAATGGTGGACCGGTCCGTTTAATTGTACCCCAGATGTATGCTTATAAAGCTGTAAAATGGTTAAATCGGATTGAATTAATTGATTATGAACATATTGGATATTGGGAAGAGAGAGGCTACCCTAAAAATGCAACTGTAGGTATCCCACTAAACCTTTAAGGTAATTATGATATTTCATCTCCATTTTCTACATAATCTAACCGTATTTTAGCCATCTTAAGTAAGAGGTGATACAAAGATGGCAAAGAAGGTAGATACAACAATCGAAATATCAGCTTGGATTATTACTTCAATCTTTTTACTAATTTTTATTCCTAAGAATAAAATAAGAGAAGCGCACTTATCCTTTCTATTTAAACAAATAATCACATGGTTGTTTGGATTAGTAGTAGTGGAAACAAAATTAATATCTTATCCTCATCGCACCTTTTTTAAGAGAGCAAACAAGGCAAGTTTTACGTTTGAATATTTTGTCTATCCGTCATTATGTTCTCTATTTAATGTTCATTACCCAGAAAAAAGTCATTATTTCAAAAAAATACTCTATTATGGTTTCCATACTTCACTAATAACCGTTTTCGAAGTAATTTTGGTTAAATATACGGATTTAATTAGGTATCCAAAGTGGAAGTGGTATTGGAGCTTTACTACCATCTGGATGTCATATTATATATCCCGTGTGTACTTCAGATGGTTTTTTAAAGATTCAACTTTTTTTAGCAAAAAAGTTCTCTATCCTGAATAATCACCGATGTATGTCTTATATCGCTCTACTAAATAGGGTTGTCCAAAAAGTCAGAAATCGACTGTTTTGGACAACCCCTTTTTTATTCTTTTATTCCTAAAACTCGATTCACTCGTTTTGTGAGCATTTTCATCCCACCACCACCAGCTTGAAAATGGCGGAGTTGTCCTTCTTCATCAAATACATAATAGGATGGTACATACTCATTTTCAAAACCATCGGTAATTTTATGTCCACTATCAATAGCGATTGGTTGTGTCATGTCATGTTCAGCAGCAACCGCCTTAATTTGCTCTACATCAAGGTCTTTTTCTGAACGTGGCATATGAATGGCAATCACGTTCAATTGGTCTTTATAATTATCGCGAAACTCATTAACATTTGGCATCGCTTCTTTACATAAGCCACATGAAATCGACCAAAAATGAATCAGTGTTGGTTTGTTTCCTAGCAATTGTTCTTTTGTGACTTCACCATTTAACCACTCTGTTGCACCAGAAAGTTCAGGTAATGGAGAACGTAGTCTTAATGCCATGTATACCCGCTCCTTTATACGGCAATGCCGTCTTTATCCGAAAGAGGTCTAACATGGTTGCTAGACCTTTTATCGGTTATTCCTGTTTAGTACTATCCTATAATGTTTCTTGACCAGGTTTCCAGTTTGCCGGGCAGAGTCCACCTGTTTGTAGCGCTTGAAGGACACGTAATGTTTCGTCAACATCACGTCCAATGTTGTTGTGATTGACAACGGCATACATTAACTCACCTTCTGGGCTAATAATGAATAGGCCTCGAAGAGCTATTCCTTCCTCTTCTATTAATACCCCGTAGTCACGAGAAACTTGATGGTTTGTATCAGCAGCTAATGGGTATTTTAACTCTCCTAATCCATTGTCATCACGGGATGTATTAATCCAAGCTTTATGAGTATGTATTGTATCTGTAGAGACACCAATTACTTCAGCATCTAAATCTTCAAATTCGTCATAACGGTCACTTATCGATGTAATTTCAGTAGGACAGACAAATGTGAAATCCATTGGGTAAAAGAACAGTACAGTCCATTTGTCGTTTTTCATATTTTCTTCTAGACTTACCTTCCCAAATTCCCTATTCGGTAAGACCGCATCCATTTCAAATCTTGGTGCTTGCTTTGCTACCATACGTTTATCCGTCATATGTATTTAAACCTCCTGTTAATGATGAAACATTTGTATTATAAGAGAATGCTTATTGTTAGTCAATTAATGTAAACTAGGCTTTTCTCTACGATTATAGTTTTACCATCTATTAGATGTTTAAACTTTAAATTTTTTAGATACTACTTCCAAGTTAGCGGGTTCTCATACACTTTTCAATTTGTTTTTATTTCTTGACAATGGTAAGCTTTTATTTACGTTTTATAACACGTAAAATAGGGAAAATAATGATTATTCTATGAAATAGGAGTGATATTATTTAATGGATTTTGATTTTGACAAAGAAATACTAACTGGTTTTTTTAGCGGCGCAATTATAATAGGAGCACAAATTATTTTTGCTCTCATCGTCTTTTTTATTGCTAAATCGATAGGCAAAAAGTTAATTACAAGTAGTTTTTCAAAAGTGGCCTCTCAGCGAAACATGACTAAAGGTAGAGTGATTACACTAGAAAAGCTAGCACAAAACGCATTTTCATATGCCCTGTTATTTGTATTAGCGACGATCATATTAGCAATATTTGAAATCAATCCGGCTGGACTTATTGCTGGTGCAGGGATTATCGGTCTAGCGATTGGATTTGGTGCCCAAGGTCTAGTTAGTGATGTTGTGACTGGCTTTTTCCTATTACTCGAAAGGCAAATTGATGTAGAAGATTATGTCACAACAGGTGGTGTTGATGGCATTGTCGAGGAAGTGGGTATACGTACAACAAAAATAAGAGGATTTGATGGAACACTACACTACATACCAAATCGCGAGATTACTCATGTGAGTAACCATTCAAGAGGAAACATGCGCGCATTAGTCGACATGAGCATCTCATATAGTGATGACATCGATAAAGCAATGACCGTTATGCAATCCGTTTGTGACAGAATTGCGTTAGAAGACCAAACCATTATAGAAGGACCAAATGTCGTTGGAGTTCAAGCACTCGGTGACTCAGATGTTGTTCTTCGCGTCATAGCAAAGACAGAGAATATGAATCAGTGGGCTGTTGAACGAAAGCTTAGAAAAGAACTCAAAGAAGCTCTGGATGAAAACGGTATAGAAATTCCATTCCCCCACCAAGTATATATTCAAAAATAAAAACGGCTTTGCCGTTTTTTATTTATTGCGATGAGCGAAGCCACTGCCTTCCTTTTCGAAAGTGCTGTAATAAGTGTACTTTTTATTACAGCACGCGCAGTGTGCGGAGCCATCGCCCTTCATGAACTAGCTTTCAAAACATCCCTGAGCTAGCACAATTTTTATACTTTCCTATCAGTTATAAAAAGCAACAAAGTCCCCCTTTTTTAAGGTGTTTTACAAATGCCTTTCTTGTAAAACACACGCAGTGTGCGAAGCCCTTGCTCTTCCTGAGTTATCCTTCAGGGCATCTATGAAATCTTTAGAATAGTCTTCCTACTGAACAGAAAAGACGTAACCCTTTTGAGGGCATGGAAAAAGTTAACCTAACTTTTTCCGTGCCCTCTCCCTTTTCTGTTCTTTTATCTGGTACAAACTGTTACTCAATTTTTTCAATAGATTCTTTCTGATAGCCTACACATTTCCCAAAAGTGAACATACGCTATATTAGATTGGGACAGATTCTGAAATGGAGGAATAACAATGGAATTCGATAGCAAAAACCAACAACAATTAATGGAACTTGTCGTTGATAAAGTGTTTAAAAAGCATAAAGTAAGTCCAGATGCAAACCAATTAGAGCCTGAAGAAAAAGAAAAAATTAAAAACATTGTAAGCAACATACAATCAGAAGTTGAACGTTTTTTAGAAAACCAAGAAAAAAAAGTGACAGAACAAGATTTTGATAGTAATAATCCTCAAGCACACGTAAAACCCCAACCATTAGCTCGACAATTTAAAGCAAACAATGATGTAAACACTGTTAAAACATTTATGAATCAATCTAAAAAATAAATTTAGAAGGATGAAAACGAGGAAGTCACCTGTTTTCATCCTTTTTTAATCCTTCTCAACTAAATTGTGTTATTGACCATGGACAGATGTCCATCCATTTGGACCCACCCTTACATAAGCTGAATTAGAAACTGAAAGGAGGAATTTAGAAATGAATCAAGAAGTTTTTCGTTCAACAGATAAAAAACAACCAAAGTGGAGTGCAATTGACCCTTGCTCAAAACACCCTTTATGCCCACCAGAAGTAGAAGACGTTGTAGCTGACCAAGAAGGCACTCAAGATAATAAAACATTACAATTATCTGAGGAGTATATTTTCATTAAAGACTCTTGTGATATTTCTGTAAATACAACTGATACGAAGGCTGCTTTATCTCTACAAGCTGCACTTCAAGCTGCAATTGCAATCGTAATTAGCATTGCTGTTGCAGACGATGCGCAAGCTGAAAAAATCACTCAAGAGTTAATGCAAACTTCTAAAGTCAAGCAATTAACGTACCAAAAGACAATCATTGAAAATTCCCGCAATGTAGATGTTACAACAACTGACACTCAAGTTGCGCTTAACATCCAAGTATTGTTACAGCTTCTACTCGCGTTATTAGTAAAAATCGACGTACTTTAATAACGACTAAGAAAGCAGGTATCTTTGCCTGCTTTCTTTTCTTTATTAATATAATTCAAACAAAAAACCTGGAACTAAGCCCAGGTTATCCGTACCAACATATTATTGACCAGCATTTATTTTTTCTTCAACCGATTGGCAAATTTCTTCTGCTGTTTTTCCATGAGCCGTAATAACTGAGCCTGCAGTTACTGTATTTTGAATTCCCATTACATTTTGGTCTTGGCCCGTAATTACACAGCAATCGCAACCTTGTGCATCTTGTTCTTGCTTTAATTGAATAACGTCATAACCTCTTTGTTGTAGCTCTTGTTGAACATCTGTTAATGATTGTTCTACTCCAATGCGTGGCATTAAAAGCACCTCCATCAAAATTCAATTACTTAGTACAACGTTAGTATGGTTTTTATTTGAAAAGTTATTCCAATGAAAACAAACTAAACATTTTTTTGATAGAGGTTATAGATTTCCTATTGATTTTGTTTATATTCAAAATAAGCAATTAAATGGTCAATTGCAATTTCAATTGCCTGTTCATCTGGACGAATTTTTGCATCATGTAGACCATGAGGGCTATCGACACCTAACCAAAACATAAATCCTGGGATTTCATCAAGAAAATATCCAAAATCTTCTCCTGTCATCGCTTCTTTACATTCATATACTGTTACCGTTCCAGCTTGTTTACTAAAGTTGATAAATTCTCTAGTGAGTTTCTCTTCATTGTATACTTGGCAGTAATTTGCTCCATAGTCAATAGAAGCTTTGCACTCAAACGCTTCTTCTATCCCAGCTACAACATGCTCTATCCTCTTTTTTATCTTATCCATGGAAGGAAGAGACAAAGTTCGAATGGTTCCTTCAATTCTTGCTTTTTCAGCAATGATGTTTTGCTTCGTTCCTCCTGTGATTTTCCCTATCGTGATAACTGCCGAATCGAGTGGATCAATATTTCGAGCTACAATGGTTTGCAATTGAGTAATTAAATGAGCCGCTGCGACAACCATATCATTCGCCGTATGAGGATAAGCGGCATGTCCACCCTTACCATGTACGTTAATAAAAAGCTCGGATGTATTGGCAAACAAAAGTCCTTCTTTTGTTGCGATGGTTCCTACAGGATGCTCAGGAGCAATGTGTAGCGCCACCATTTGCGTAGGTCGCCACTCTTGTAGAATTTCACTCTCGAGCATAGGTTTCGCACCACCAGGTCCTTCTTCAGCCGGTTGGAATATAAACAGTAAATCGTCTTTAGGTTGATGATTCGCAAAATGAGTTAACACTCCAAGTGCAATACTCATATGAAAATCGTGTCCACACGCATGCATTTGCCCGTTATGCTTTGAAGCGAACTCATAACCTGTTTCTTCTTGGATCGGTAACCCATCAATATCTGTACGATAGCCTAATAAACCCGTAGGATCAGTGCCATTTACTTTTACAACAATTCCAGTTTTCCACGTTTTTATCTCAAGAAATGTTTGAGGCAAAGATTGCATGTAGTTTAGTAAATAGTGTTGCGTTTTTTCTTCACAAAACCCTAGCTCAGGGATTTCATGAAGCTGACGTCTTATATCAATAAACGCTTCGTACTTTCCCATCATACATGCTCCTTTTCAAACTTTTTCAAGTTCATCTCTAGTGCTTCTAGAAATTCATCTGTTTCTTGCTTTTCTAAAGTTAATGGAGGAAGAAGACGGACAATGGTCTGTTGGGTCACATCAACTAGGAAACCTTGCTCTAACAAATTTCGTTGTAATTGTTTCACGGATTCGCTAGAGAGCTTCATCACAATTCCAAGCATCATCCCTTTACCACGAATTTCAGATATGGATGACGAATACGTATCCTTTAAATTAAGCAACTCATTCCATAAATAATCAGCTGCTTGTTTTCCTTTTTCTAACTGTCCTTGTGTAAAAAGAACCTCTAGTACTGCGTTTCCTAAAGCGGCACTTAACGGAGCAGGTGCAAACGTAGTTCCATGATCACCAGGTTTAAATAAATCAGTTAATGGTTCAGATACAATGATTCCACCTAGTGGCAACCCTCCGCCTACCCCTTTTGCAAAAAGAATAAGGTCTGGTTGGATATTGGCATATTGATAAGCAAAGAACTTGCCTGTTCGACCAATACCTGTTTGAATTTCATCCATACAACACAACACTTTATGCTCCTTGCATAAGCGAGATACTTCTTGTAAATAACTTTCTTCTAACGGCAAAATACCACCTGATCCAAGAACCGGCTCCATAATCACAGCAGCTGGTTGTTCTGTTCTTAATACTCGTTCTAGTTGGTCAAGGTTATGAGGCTCCACTTCATGAATTGGCATCGATGTCACCGGAAAGTCCTGGTAAACTCCGGCCTGCCTTGTTAATTTTAGGGCGCCCAAAGTACGACCATGAAAGCTATTTTTTAAGACAACAACACCTTGTTTGGTGGTACCTACGTTTTTGGTCCATTTATGAATGAGTTTAATCGCAGCCTCTGTTGCCTCAGCCCCTGAGTTTGAAAAGAATACTTTCCCATTAGGTAAAGAGTGAGAAATTAATGACTCGGCAAGCTGGATCGCTGGTTTATTAAGAAACACGTTGGAAATATGTAAAAACTTTTCTCCCTGTTCCTTTAATGCTTGCACGATAATAGGATGAGAATGTCCAAGAATATTAACAGCTAGTCCTGTAAACAAATCAAGATAGCCTTTCTCATTCGTATCGTATAAATAATTTCCGACACCTCTTTCAATTGCGATCGGTAACCGGTTGTACGTATTCATCATATATTTTTGGTCTAACTCTTGCCAATTACTCATCCTTACTCTCCTTTCCCTTTCCAACCATTAATAGGTGGAAATAAGGCATCCATTAAGCGAACTTAATGAATGCCAGTAGTCATTACTTAGTTATCTTCATTTAAACGACGAAGCTCTTGTTTAATCTCTGTTTTACCTTTTGTTTTTTCATCAATTTCTTTAATCACTCTTGCAGGAGTTCCTGCTACAACAGTATTTGGTGGTACATCTTCGGTAACTATGGCACCTGCTGCAACAACAGCGCCTTGTCCGACTGTAACGCCTTCTAAGATTACGGCATTGGCACCAACCACTACCCCATCTTCTACAATAACCGGCTTAGCAGAAGGTGGTTCAATAACTCCTGCCAGTACAGCTCCAGCACCAATGTGACAATTCTTCCCTACAGTTGCTCTTCCACCCATAACCACATTCATATCAATCATCGTACCTTCACCGATAACGGCACCAATGTTAATGCTAGCTCCCATCATAATAACCGCATTGTTTCCAATCTCAACTTGGTCACGGATGATAGCACCAGGTTCAATACGAGCTTGAATGTTCTTCATATCTAAAAGCGGAATAGCTGAGTTTCTGCGGTCGTTTTCAACAACGAAGTCTTCAATTTTAGCTTCATTAGCTTGAATCGCAGAATCAATCTCTTTCCACTCTCCAAATAAAACCCCTGTATTTCCTGTAATAAACGTTTTTGTGTTTGCGCCAAAATCGATGCCTTCAAGGTCACCTTTAATATGTACTTTAACCGGAGTTTTCTTTTCACTTTTTGAAATAAATTGAATTATTTCGTTTGCATCCATCATTTTCATCTGTCTTTCCTCCTCAAACTTTGACAAAATTCATTCTCTTCCTATGATAGTGATTCACTAGAAAAAATGCAATCTGAATCACTTATCTTTTTAAGATTCCATTAGAAGTCCTTCCCATACTTCTAAAAGGAAATTTGGGAAAAGGAATTTTTCGGCCTCATTACCATAATTGGACTTTATTATTGTAAATTTTCAGTGAATATGGTAGTTTGAAACCTAGAGATTCGTTTAACTACTCATATCCACTAGGGGTGCTTTACAAGCTGAGAGAGGATACTATCCTTAACCCTTGAACCTGATCTAGGTAAACCTAGCGTAGGAAAGTGGTCGATACATAGTACTACTCACCTTGAGTAGCACACTATAGTTGTTGACTCAAACCACTTTCTATCTGAAAGTGGTTTTTTATGGCTTGGTATCAATTCAAATTATGTAAGGAGGTGTCATATGAACAAAGAAAAGATAAATTCTTTGGTTCAACGTATAGAAGAAAATAAAGAACAATTACTTGATTTAGCCAAAGCTTTGATGTCATTTGAAACGCCTAGTCCTCCTGCAAGGAATACAGAATCCGCTCAACAATTTATTGCAGACTATTTACAAGACTTAGGCTTTTCAATTGATAAGTGGGATGTTTATCCTGGAGACCCTAACGTAGTAGGAACACTCACCGGCACTCATTCAACTAAGGCTAAAAGCCTACTTATTAATGGGCATATCGATGTTGCAGAGGTCCATGAAGAGGAGGAAAACTGGGACAGTCCTCCTTTTACTCCTGTTATTAAAGATAATATTTTATATGGTCGTGGTGCAGCCGATATGAAAGGTGGGCTTGCAGGAGCTTTATTTGCGATAAAAGTGTTAAAAGAAGCGGGAATCGAATTACCGGGTGACCTTATTTTTCAATCTGTCATTGGAGAAGAGGTCGGAGAAGCTGGCACTCTTCAATGTTGTACTCGCGGGTATGCCGCTGATTTTGCAGTTGTAGTTGATACAAGTGATTGCCAAATTCAAGGACAGGGCGGTGTCATTACGGGATGGGTAACGATCCAAAGTCCTGAAACCTTCCACGATGCAACGAGAAGAAACATGATTCATGCTGGCGGTGGACTTTTTGGAGCGAGTGCAATTGAAAAAATGATGAAAGTCATTCAAAGCTTGCAAGAACTTGAACAACATTGGGCCGTTACAAAATCTTATCCTGGCTTTCCTCCGGGGATGACGACCATTAATCCTTCAGTCATTGAAGGTGGGCGTCATGCTGCTTTTATAGCGGATAAATGTGCCCTGTGGATAACAGTTCATTTTTACCCAAATGAAAATCATGCTGATGTTGCTAAAGAAGTTGAAGAGCATCTTATGAATATGGCCAAAGCTGATCCTTGGTTACGAGAAAACCCTCCGACCCTTAAATGGGGAGGAACTTCAATGATTGAGGACCGCGGCGAAATTTTTCCTTCGCTAGAAATTGACCCTAGTCATGAAGCTGTACAACTTCTAGGTAAGAGTCACCAGCATATTTTTTCTACAGAAGCGACGGTTGGTATGTCCCCTACTGTAACAGACGGTGGATGGCTTGGGGAAGCGGGGATCCCTACTGTAATTTATGGACCAGGGAAATTAAAGCATGCACATGCTGTCAATGAGCAGCTAGATGTTGATGAGCTCGTTAATTTTACAAAAGTGATGACTTCATTCATTTACGAATGGTGTCATTTATCAAAAGAAGAGGAGTGAGAAATGGTGGTATTTACTGACCGATTACATGAGAAAGCAAAACCAATTTGGAGACAAAGCCACGACCATCCTTTTGTTCAAGGAATTGGTCACGGGACATTAGATCTTGAAAGCTTTAAATTTTTCATGCGTCAAGACTATTTATATCTAATTGATTACGCTCGTTTATTTGCATTAGGCAGCTTGAAGGCAACTGACCTTCAAACGATGTCTACCTTTGCAAAGCTACTAGATTCTACTTTAAATGTTGAAATGGATTTGCATCGTCAATATGCCGAGCGCTTAGGAATTTCAGCTGAGGAGTTAGAAGCAACTAAAGCCGCACCTATCACCCTTGCCTATAGCGGATATATGTTAAATATCTCACAACGTGGATCCTTGGCTGAGCTGGTTGCTGCTGTTCTACCTTGCACATGGAGCTACTTTGAAATTGGCAAAGAACTATCCCAAATACCTGGTGCTACTGAACATGAAGTGTACGGCGAATGGGTGAGTATGTACTGTTCAGATGAATTTGGTGAATTAGCTGACTGGCTTATTACATTAATGAACCAATTAACAACAGGGATGTCTGAAACTGAGCTTGCTAATTTAGAAGATATCTTTTTAAATACAAGTCGTTATGAATACATGTTCTGGGATATGTCTTACAAGCAAGACATGTGGCCTACTGATGAATAACGACAACTTACTTTCCTTTGATAATGTCTCGTTTTCTTATGAAAAGGAGGAACAGATTATAAATCAAGTCTCGTTTTCCATTGATAGAGGAGAGTTTGTAAGTATTTTAGGTCCGAGTGGTTCTGGAAAAAGTACAATTTTCAGGTTAATTACTGGTCTTGAAAGAGCAAGTGCAGGGACTATTAGTGCTCCTTCAGATGCTGGTTTTATGCCACAGCAGGATTTGTTGTTAGATTGGCGAACAATTATTGAAAACGTCATTTTACCGTTGGAAATAAAGGGATATTCAAAGCAAAAAGCACGACTAAAAGCTGCACCATATTTCCATGAGTTTGGTCTAGTAGGAACAGAGCATAAATACCCAAATGAACTTTCCGGTGGAATGAGACAACGAGCTTCTTTTTTACGAGCCACGTTAAGTAGTGGTGACTTATTGCTATTAGATGAACCATTCAGCGCCCTTGATGCAATGACTAGATTATCGATGCAAGAGTGGCTGCTACAACAATGGGAACATTACAAGAAAACAATTTTGTTCATTACACATGATGTGGATGAAGCCTTGTTTTTATCGGATCGCATTTTTCTATTTACCGAAAAGCCGCTATCTACTTTTACAGAAATTCAGATTCCGCTGGATAGACCCCGAACACTTGAAAATATGCTTGATGTTCAAATGGTAGAGCTGAAAAGCTCATTAATTGCACAGTTGCGTCAGCAGGTGAAGCTATGATGCGGCACTTAAAAAACTATCTGGGTTCTTTTATTCTCATTGCAGGCTTGTTGGTTATTTGGGAAATTGGAGCAGGACAATATGATAAAAAATACATCCTTCCAACCCCAAGCGATATTTTTCTGAGAATGATTGATCTTCATGATTTATTATTCTTTGTTCATTTACCTGCGACCTTAAAAATCATTTTACTTGGGTTATCCCTTTCTATCTTGTTTGGTGTCGGCCTTGCCGTATGGATGAATATGAATACAATGGCGGAACGAACGTTTTTTCCAATAGTGATAGCATCACAGACCATCCCTATTATTGCGCTTGCACCTATTTTTGTGCTTTGGTTTGGATATGACATTTGGAGTAAAGTCGTTGTGACCATTCTCATTACGTTTTTCCCGATTACTGTGGGAACATTTGACGGACTACGCTCCACAAAAAAAGAGTATATCGATTTAGTAAGAACAATGGGTGCAACGAAAAGACATATCTTTTTTAAAATTCAAGTTCCTACTGCTCTTCCTTATTTCTTTTCAAGCTTAAAGGTCGCGGTTACCTTAAGCGTCATCGGGGCTGCAATTGGGGAATGGCTTGGGGCAGATGCAGGGCTGGGATATTTTAGTCGTCGTATGATGACGCAGTTTGACGGTGCCGGAGTTTTTGCTCCGATTGTTTGGCTATCCTTTCTAGGAATTGTTTTATTTTTACTCGTAAAAGCAATTGAATCTTATCTACTAAAATGGAGGAAAACACAATGAAACAACTTACAATGATGTTACTAGCTTTATTATTCGTTATCACTATCGCTGCTTGCGGAGGTACGGAGGCCCCAGTCGAAGAAAGTCAGTCAGACAGTACACCAGAACAAGTTGAGGACACTGAGGCAGTTGAGACAAATGAAGAATTAACAAGCATGGACATTATGTTAGATTGGTATCCGAATGCTGTTCATTCATACTTATATGCTGCATTAGAACAAGGGTTTTTTGAAGAAGAGGGACTTGATGTTACCATTCGTTTCCCTGCCAACCCAACAGACCCAATTAATTTAGCTGCTACAGGAGCAGTAACTCTAGGAATTACATATCAACCAGATGTCATTATGGCCAGAGCAATGGATGTTCCAGTCGTTTCAATTGCTGCGATTGTTCGTTCACCTTTAAATCATTTAATGGTGATGGCAGATAGCCCAATTCAAACTCCTGGTGATTTAGTTGGTCAAAGTGTTGGATATCCTGGAATTCCAGTAAATATTCCAATCTTAAAAACAATGGTTGAAGCTGATGGCGGTAACTTTGAAGAAGTAAACATGGTCGATGTAGGATTTGAGCTTGGTTCTTCCATTGTCAGCGAAAGAGTCGACGCTGTCATTGGTACTTATATTAACCATGAATACCCTGTATTAAAAGAACAAGGACATGACATTCGATATTTTAATCCCATTGATTTTGGTGTTCCATCTTATTATGAACTAGTCATTGTTACTAATGAAGAAACCCTTGCTGAAAGAAAAGAAGATATTGAAGCTTTTTGGCGTGCAGCAACAAAAGGCTATGAATTGATGAAAAATGAACCTGCACAAAGCTTAGATATCCTTTTCGCGAATCAAGACCAAGCTAACTTCCCATTAAGCCGTGCTGTTGAAGACCAAAGCTTAGAAATCCTGCTCCCAAAAATGGAGGAGAACGGTGAACGTTTTGGTAGTCAAACTGAAGATTCATGGCAAGAGGTTATTACATGGTTAGTTGAAGCTGGGCTAGTCGATGAAGCACCTTCTGCTGAAGAAATTTTTGTAAATATTGTGGAGTAATGATATTCAAAAAGCGTTCCTACCCCAATTGAGGGTGGAACGCTTTTTTCTTATGAACATACATTTATAATTAATGGAACGGTCCTGGTGTTATTGGATGGCTGTTCGCAACCATGCATAAATAATTGTGCCACCTTCCTCTTCAGCTTCGAATAATAAAACATTGTCACCTATTTCATAATGATAGGTCCATAGGTTCTCCATGTGATCAAGTTCAGAAATATCTGGTGTACCTAAGTTACGGTATAACGTAGTTGCATCAATTTCAAAATGCGAAACCGGTACTGCTATTGCTACAACTGTTTCACTTTCAGGGTTAATAAAAAATGTCACTTCTCCATAATCTAGAAATTCGCCACCTTCATAAGAACCAGAATCTAAAGGCTCTCCCATCTCATCAATTACTCTCTGGCGGCTGGCATTTAACTCAATTGGTATCCCATCAAGACGACCATCATATCCTTGCTCAATCCAACTGAAATCTATTCCAGACGAAGGATTAACCGTCTCAGCAGCTACTTTAGTAACCAATGACGGAAGATTGGCTTCAGTGACTTCTTTTACATGGTGTTCATTTGATTGTTGAGTTTCTTCTATATCTCCTTGGCCACAACCAACTACAAGCAATGTAAGGCATACTATAACGAATGATAATAAGTTCAATTTCAAGATACTCACCTCTTTGGCTATTCATACTCTATATTCATCTCTTACCCATTACTAGAATTCTTATTCACTAAAACGATAATTTATATCATTTTTTTACTAGATTTTATTTTTTCTTCATACATTACATTAGACGTGAAATCACCCAAGAAAGTTTCACCAAAAACTTATCCACTTTTAAATTACCTTTTCACTATAAAAAAACACAAAAAAGGTGGGACAAAGGATATATTTAGAAGCCACTGAAATAGTTAAACTAACTTTTTCAGTGCCCTCTTCATTTTCCTTTTGTCCCACCCTAAGCAAGTTGTTTTCTCATACCTTGCTTATTTTCTATTTTTTCGAAGATAATTTATCCATTTGTTTTACTACAAGTTTTTCCCATAAACTCCAAGGCAATAACTGCTTTATTAAAATCGTTACTAAAACTCCTTTTCCTACTTTATACCTAAAAGCAGGTACTTTTGCTATCACGGCCTGAATAATGACCTTTATGACCTCCTCCTTATTGCCGTATGTTTTTTCCCGTTCTATTACACTTTGTTCAAGTTTTTTAAACTTTTTATAATTGGGTGATGTTTTATCTGATAATGCTTTGGCTATCCTTTTTCCGGTTTTCCAAATATTTGTTTGGTATGAGCCTGGTTCAATGATGACGACATCAATTCCTACCTCTTTCATTTCTAATCTTAAGCTCTCACTATAGGCTTCAAGCGCATGTTTTGAAGTTGCGTAAGGGCCAATACCTGGTAATACAACTCTTCCGCTAATACTACTTATCATGAGAATTCTACCTTTCTTCTGGCGTCTCATCATCGGTAATACAGCTTTTGTTACACGCACAACCCCAAAAAAGTTAGTATCAAATTGTTCAATCCATTCTTCCTCTGAGACATCTTCTACAAATCCAGCTAACGCAAACCCCGCATTATTCACCAGTAAATCGACTCTTCCATATTGACTTTCTATTTTTGAAATGACTTCCTTGACTTGAATTTTATTTGTAACATCCATTTCAACTACGTCAACATCAGAGAGTAATTGGTCTTTTTTTATTCTTTCGATTAATTGTGTGGCCCTTTGTAAACTCCGAACTGTTGCAATGACATTGTATTCTTGTTTTGCCAGAGCTATCGTAGTCTCAAGACCAAACCCACTTCCAGCACCCGTAATAATAGCTAATTTTTTTGGCATCTTCGATCTCCCATAGCTTTTTTCTCTATTATAAGTGGAAGAGTAAAAAAACAGCTAGTTAAAGTAAAAACGCTCTACTTTTTTATTTCTCTCCTTTATATTTCTGGTTCTTTTGCACCAATGATTCACAGCAATTTTGGCATCACGACCATCTGCAATGATTTGGTATTCATCTCCGACTTTTAGGAAGAGCAAAAATGAAACTAAACCTAACAAGCTTTTACCGTTACAGACTTTACGCTCTTTCTTTACAGTGATTTCACATTGGAAATGTTCATTTTCAACAATAAGCTCAATGATTTTTGGTAAGCTCATTTGTTGAGTTAAGAAGACGGTTTGCTCTATTTTCATTCTCTCACTCCTAACTTCTGTTTCCCCAATTATATAAATTGGTTTTTACTCTCTCTATAATGGTGTAACATTTCATCACAGTTTACTTTTCAATTTTATTTATCTGTTTTTTTCGACAAATCCCAAAAAGTTTTTAATTTAAATGTTTTATTATTGAAATCTTATGGTATTATAGTCTTAAGACTTAATGCTTGACTTATAATGAAATCGAGGTGACTATCCTTGTTTAAAGGAAAACAGTTTAAAAAAATAGAAGTTGAAAAGCAAAATTTAGAAAAACGTGTTGCCGAACTTGAACAACAGCTTACTGAGAAGGATGAATGGACGAACAAATTGGTAGAAGAGATTTCTACGAATCTAGTAGCAGCAATGCAAGAATCTACGTCTGTTAACGAACAACATTCGACACTTGCTAAGGTGATTCAAGAGTTACAAGGAAAGTTCGAAACTGTAAATGGTCTAAGCGAAAGTTTAGGACATACTTCTTCTGTTATGACAGGCAAAGGTGAAGCTTTAATTTCTTCAACTGATATGATGGTTGATAAATCCACTGCTGGTCAAGAAGCGGTTAAAAAGATTCAATTGCTCATTCAAAAGCTTGGTGAGGAATCAAAACAAACTGCAACGAGTATGGCACAGTTAAGCTCTCGTTCAAAAGAGATTGAAGGAATTGTCAAAGTTATTAATGAAATTGCTGAACAAACGAACTTATTAGCTCTTAATGCTTCCATTGAAGCAGCTCGTGCTGGCGAACATGGTAAAGGATTTGCGGTCGTTGCTGATGAGGTTAGAAAATTAGCGGAAAACACTGCACAAAGTACGAAGAGTATCGACGAGTTAATTAAACATATCCAACAAGAAACAGATAAAGCTCAAGAAGACTCTAATAATACACTACGTGCTGTAGAAGATGGAATCGATTATAGTAATTTAACGGCAGAAAGTATTTCTGAAATCTTGGAAGCCATTGAAAGCGTCCGTTCAGAAGTAACTGATGTATTAGATACAATTAAAAATCAAGACCAATTAAGTGCAAAAGTAGTGGCAGAAGTACAATCGACAACTGCTGCATTTGAAGAAGCAAATGAATTAATTCAACAACATATTGAAGAATCAGACCGCGTCGAAGCTGCATTTAAAGACAGCGTTGGTCAACTTCAAGCCCCTGCACAAGTTGCGCCTTCAAAAGAAGAAGAATTAGAAACAGCATAAATTTAGAAGAATAAAAACCAGCGTGAAGTTTTATAACTTCACACTGGTTTTTTATTATTGTTCATGCTCTATCCCGTTTTCTATATCATTTATTTCCGTTTTTTGAAGCCGATTCTCAAAATACACACTGCGACTTGGAAAGGCAACTGCAACGCCTTCTTCTTCTAATATATCCATAATTTTAAAATTAATATCTTCTTTCACCTTCAGCCACTCAGGCCAAATTGTAGTATTCGTGAAAAAGTAAATGAAAATATCCAAACTTGAATTATTAAATTCACTAAATCGGACCATAATTGTTTGCTGATGGACCTCTGGATGCTGTAACAGCAATTCTTCAATCCTACGAACAACCACTTCAAGTTTTCTTCTAGGTGTTGTATAGGTCACTCCAAGATTAAACGTAATTCGTCGTCTTCCCATCTCCGACCAATTTGTAATCGGTTCATTCGCTAAGGTTGAATTGGGAACGGTGACAACTGAATCGGCAAACGTCCTGATTTTAGTGCTTCTAAAATTTATATCTTCAACAACACCTTGAACAGTAGGAGTTTCAATCCAATCTCCTTTTTTAAAAGGCCGTTCAGTAATAATGATAACCCCACCAAAAAAATTACTAACCGTATCTTGTGCCGCTAAAGCAAAAGCTAGTCCACCAAGACCAAGTCCAGCTACCAAGCCACTTACTTCGTAACCCAAAGCGCCTAAAAATATCCCAAACGTTAAGATGATAATTAAAAAACGTAACACTTTAGATAAGAAAGGAATTAACATACTTTCTTCTTCTACATCAACACTTTGTGTAAAAAAACTAGAAAAAATAGCTGAATTTGTGGAGAAAAAATTATATAAGCCCCACCCTACTAATAAAATCAATAAAGCCTCATACACATTCGTTACATACCTTGAGGCGGGAACATTGAAAGGTAAATATAACAATGCTAGATAAATACCAATAATAACAAAAAACACACGCAACGGCTTTTCAAAAGCTAAAAATAAATTCGTTAATAAATCAGTTGGCGTTTTTTTCGTCAACCTAATAATTAATCGAAATAAATAGCGGGTAAACAACTTTCTAAAGACATGGAACACTAAAAAAATAGCAATAGCTATTCCAATATCTACCCATGATACACGATATAATGAATTTATAACCGTTTCCCATATTTCCAATATTACCCCGTCCATTCCATCACAACTTCAACAACATTACCGCTATTCTACCATATTTAGCCCTCCATTTAATAACAAATTGATATGAAAAAACCAAAGGCTTATTCGCCTTTGGTCATAGTATCATCATTTTCCAATGACTCGTCTTCTACTACTTCATGAATTAGCTTTCCAATATCTCCACCATCTTGTTCTGTATTATTTGCGGAAGATTGTTCATTTTTCTTATAATGATCATTTTGATTTTGGTGTTGGTTATCTTGTTTTTCACTAGTCTTATCAGTAGAATTCATTTCGTCAAACAAATCAGCCGTCCACTCACTTCCCATTTCGAGGAGCATATGTGAAACATTTTTTCCTTGTTCACTTTGCTCAAATTGCTTCCTAATGTCCTGACGAAGCTCTTCTCCTTTTTTCGGTGCTAAGAGTAATGCTCCTGTTGCTCCAATGACTCCTCCGATAAGGGTACCCATCAGCATCCCATTTCCTGAACGTTTTTTTCTCATGAACATATAAAATTCCTCCTTCACCTTTTCATTTTCTTAGAATGCGGAAAAGAATAGGTTTTTATGCATCCTATGGACAAAAAGAAAAGTGGCTTCAAGAATGGTTCAGCGCTAGATTGTCAAGGGATAAATATTTAGTGATAGTTTTTACCACTTTCTATGCATTTTTCATTGACAAATCCTCCAAAACATCATTAAACTTAATTGAGAATGAGTATCATTTTTATATGTTTTATAGGAGGTATTTCAATGAACGATATCATTGCCACGCAATCTTTATCTCTCGGTTACAGTCAAAATTTGATTATTGAGAATTTATCTATAAACATCCCTAAAGGTAAAATTACCGTTTTCGTTGGAAGTAACGGCTGCGGCAAATCAACGCTTCTTCGGTCAATGGCTCGCTTATTGAAACCAAAAACGGGTGATATCCTTTTAGAACGTACAGATATGGCAACCATTGCAACTAAAAAATTAGCTAAAACATTAGCCATCCTGCCACAATCACCAACAGCACCAGAAGGTCTTACTGTGTACCAGTTAGTAAAACAAGGCAGATATCCCCACCAAACTTGGTTAAAGCAATGGTCGAAGGAAGACGAAAAGAAAGTGCAAGATGCTCTTGAAAAAACTCGTTTACTCGATTTAAAAGACCAACCAGTTGAAGAGCTATCTGGAGGACAACGACAACGAGCTTGGATCGCGATGACATTAGCTCAAGATACAGACATCATCTTATTAGACGAACCTACAACATACTTAGATATGACTCACCAGGTTGAAATATTAGACCTATTATTTGAACTTAATGAAAGAGAAAACCGAACGATTGTTATGGTGCTACACGACATTAATTTAGCTTGTCGCTACGCCCATCACCTTGTAGCAATGAAGTGTGGAGAAATATTTGCACAAGGTCCGCCCGAACAGGTGATAACACCAGAGACCGTTCAAGCTGTATTTGAAATGGAATGCCAAATTACACACGACCCAATTTTTGGTACACCATTATGCATACCATATGGACGTGGAAGAACAATAAAACAAACCGCATTAACAGGAACATAAAAAAAGCGACAAAGTCGGAGGGCACTGTAAAAGTTCGGTTTTTAACTTTTACAGTGCCCTCTTTGCAATGTGCGTAACCGTTGCATTTTTTTAAGTCAGCTACGAGTGGGTTTCTCGTAGCTGGCGGGCAACTGGTGGAGCCATTGGAACCATAATCAAAGGCATTGAAAAAGTTGGTTTGTACTTTTTCAGTGGCTTCACAAAGTCTCCCTTTTTTTAGAAGCAAGGAGCGTAGCCGCTGCCTTACTTAAAGTGTTTTACAAGTGCCTTTCTTGTAAAACACGCGCAGTGTGCGAAGCCCTTGCTCTTCCATGAGTCATCCTGCAGGGTATCTATGAACAACTTAATTTTTATGCTTTTCTTTCTTCTTCGAATAACCCAACCCCCCATGCTTCCTCCACAAACTTACATGTTTTTCTTCCGAAATAATAAATAAATAAAAAAAGGAGCACCAATTGCAGCAGTAAAAACTCCCGCTGGAATATCAAGTGGCAAAAAGGCTGTTCTTGCAATAATATCTGCAATGACAACTAATAGACCTCCTATAAGTGCTGAAGCCGGAATGAGACTCCCAAAAGAACGACCTATCAACTTTCTAGCGATGTGTGGTGCAATTAAACCGACAAAGCCAATTCCTCCAGCAACAGATACTGCTGCTCCTGCTAACGCCACACTCAAAACTAACAAAAGAAAACGAAATTTTTGCACGCTTACTCCTAATCCTTGGGAAACATCATCTCCCAGTTCCTTAGCATTGACGACTCTCGCTAACAGCAACGTAAGCATTATACAAATGACTACCCACGGAAGAAGTGTCCACACATTTTGCCAACTTGCTCCATATACACTTCCGGTCAACCATATGTACACTTTGCTAGCAACACCGATTTCACTCATGACTAATAGCATCATCGTAAGTGCCTTTGTGGCAGCAGCAATGCCAATTCCAATTAGGATAAGACGAAACGGAGTAATTCCATTTTTCCATGACAACGCATAAATACAGGCAGAAACGATGGCTGCACCTAGTATCGCAGCTAATGGAAGCCATGTAATACTGACAGTGCCTTGTAGCGTAATAATAAACGTTATTGCTCCGACTGAAGCTCCACCAGTAACTCCAATAATATCTGGAGAGGCTAGAGGATTTCGAACAATTCCTTGCAAAATAAGGCCTGAAACAGCTAAAGCTGCTCCTACTAAAAATGCCGTCAGAACACGTGGTAGACGCAACGTGTGGATGATATAGTCGTGTTCCCCGCTTCCTATCCCTACTAAATGAGAAAAGACTGCATACGGAGATAACCACGTACTTCCAACAGATAACGCTAATGAGAAGACCATAACAGAAAACGCTACTAACATAAAAATAACTTTAAGTGAGGATTTCTCAACTAGAAACGAAATCGTATCATTTTTCGTTCGAACGTGATAACTACGCATGTTTAGCTAACCCCTTACGTGCAATATATATAAAGAATGGCGTACCTATTAATGCCGTCATTACTCCAATTGGCATTTCCTGCGGCATGATAATAAACCGTGCTACAATATCCGCGGCAAGCAATAAGCTAGCGCCCATAAACCCACAAAATGGAATCACCCACCTGTAATCGACACCAATCATCCCGCGAACCATATGAGGAATAATCAGCCCAATGAACCCAATGGCTCCCCCAAGTGCTACTGACCCTCCTGCTAGCACAATCACAACAACTCCAATTAAAAGTTTTACAATAAGTGTCCGCTGCCCTAAGCTTTTGGCAATATCTTCACCAGATAACAATATATTAATTGGTCGACCTAAAAACATGGCAATGATTGCTGCACCTATAAAAAATGGAATAAGCGGGTACAGCATCTCCAGTGTTCGCCCAGCTACTGAACCTGCAAGCCAAAATAAAACGGTTTGAATTCCTTCTTGATTGATAACTAATAGCCCTTGTGTAAACGAAACAAATAATGCGGTAATCGCTGCACCAGCTAAAACAATTTTAACAGGAGCTAGTCCATCTCTCCCAACTGATCCGAGTATATAGACAAAAGCCCCGGCAATTCCTGCTCCGAGAAAGCCGATCCACATGTAATGAACTAATGAAGTCAATGAAAAAAAAGTAATCGCAAAAACAATAAAAAAAAGCGCTCCCGCATTTATACCGAGCAGGTCAGGTGATGCGAGCGGATTTCTTGTTAATGCCTGCATTAAAGCTCCTGCAATTCCTAGACTTGCCCCAATAACAGCTGCAAGTACTGCTCGTGTCAATCTAGTTGTTGTTATAATGATATGCTCTGTACTTGTACCATCAAAATTAACAAAAGCATCTATAACGGTTGTTACTGGAATCGAAATTTTTCCGAGCATAATACTTAAACAAAATGTGATTAAAAACATTAAAATGAGAAATAACAAGCTTACTAGTTTTGGAATCTTTCTAAATTTTCGCATAATTCTCTCCCTTTCTACAAGAGAAATGGCAAGGAGAGTGAGAGTACACTCTCTCCTCCTTGCCTAATGATTCATTTATTTTTCTAACCCTAATCTGTCATATACATCATCTAGCATTAAATTCGCAGCGATGATTCCACCTGCCATGTTCCAAGTCACAGCATCTACCATATACACTTGGTCATTGTTCACAGCATCCAACGTAGCCCAAAGTGGATGTGCTTTCCATTCTTCAAATGTTTGTTCAACCGCAGGGTCATCCTCATTGAAGATGTAGAAGATATCTGCATTCATTTCTGTTATTGCTTCTTTATCTTCTAGGATAATGCCCCATTCTTCACTTTGTTGATTTTCAGGTCTAGTAAACCCTAAATCTGCTAAAATTGAGCCTGCAAATCCAGTAAAGTAAATACGTGCATGGTCTGCTCTAAAGTTTAGAATAGACACATTTAGCGGCCACTCGTCACCTAACGTTTCCTGAGCTTTCGTTTGGAAGTCGGCAACCCTAGCATCCCAATCCGCTAATAGCTGGTTAGCTTCTTCTTCCTTGTTCATTGCTTTCCCCATAAGTTCCACTGTTTCTTCAAATACAAAGACTGTTTCATGCGTTACTGTCGGGGCAATCGCAGTTAATTGATCATATATTTCTTCATGTCTCATTTGTGAAGCGATAATTAGATCCGGTTTTAGTTTTGCAATTTCTTCAAGGTTCGGTTGATTTTCTTCTCCTAAATCAACTGTTCCCTCTAAATCATCACGTAAGTATTCATAAAAAGGTTGTTCTACCCAAGACTGAACCGCTCCAACTGGAGTTACTCCAAATGCAACTGCCGCGTCAGTTGCTCCTTGATATAACGTAACAATGCGTTGTGGTGTTCCTTCTACGACTGTTGTTCCCATCGCATGTACAATTTCTCTACTATCATTATTTGAAACTTCTTCTTGCTGTTCTTCTTGTGTTTCTTCAGGTGTTTCTTCTACTGGTGCATTAGAATCTGTACTACCGCAACCTGTAGCAATGAACATCATCGCTAAAAGAATAGCAAATACAATGGCTAGATTTGATACTGAAAACATTTTCTTGGACATATAGTTTCCCTCTCTTACCCTAATGAGTTTGATAATCATTATCAACATAGTTGATTATAATTATCATTCTCATAAAATGCAATACCTTTTTTACATTATTTTCTTATGATGCATAAGAAAAACGGCAAAGCCGTCTTTGATTAATTGCGATGTGCGAAGCCACTGCCCTCTTTTGAAAAGTGCTTTAATAAATGTACTTCTTATTAAAATATGCGCAGTGAGCGAAGCCATCGCCCTTCCCTGAACTCGCTTTCAAGTCATCTATGAGCAACTAACATTTTTCTAATATGTAAAAAAAGAAAAAGAGCCCTTTAAGGACTCTTACTTCTGAAGTGCATATAGTTTTGAGAACATTCCTTTTTTATGTGAGAGCAACTCTTGATGAGTTCCGTCTTCTACAATTCCTTCCTCCGTCACAACAACAATACGGTCAGCATTTTTTATCGTACCTAAACGATGTGCAATGATAAGTGTTGTTCGGTCTTTAGCAAGGTCATTCAATGCCTCTTGAATAATCGTCTCTGTTTCTGTATCAAGAGCTGATGTCGCTTCATCTAGTATAAGAATAGGTGGGTTTTTCAAGAACATTCTAGCAATGGCTAGTCGTTGTTTCTGTCCTCCTGATAACTTTAGTCCTCTTTCCCCTATTTGAGTCTCATAGCCATCAAGCAATGACTCAATTAAATCTGTTAAATGAGCTTTCCTTGCTGCTTCTTCTATTTCAGCCTGACTTGCTTGTAAGTTTCCATAGGCTATGTTTTCTTTAATCGTACCTGTAAATAAAAACACATCCTGTTGAACGATACCAATGTGAGAGCGTAATGACTCCTTTGTCATGTCGCGAATATCTATTCCATCTATTGTAATCCTTCCTTCATTCACATCATAGAAGCGAGGGATTAACGCCGATATCGTCGTCTTCCCTGCCCCAGAAGGTCCAACAAACGCAATTGTTTTCCCTGCCTCAATCGATAAGTCGAGGTTCTTTAAAATGGTTCGATGTCGTTCATATCCAAATGTCACATTTTCAAATTGAATGTTTCCCTTTAAATCTGATACTGCTTTAGCACCAGGCTGATTTTCAATATCTGGTTGGGAGTCGATAAGTTCTGTAAACCGTTTAAACCCAGCCATCCCTTTTGGATAAAGCTCTAGCAGTGCGCTTATTTTTTCAATCGGTTTAAAAAGGATGTTTAAATATAAAATAAAAGCGACAAGTTCTCCGTAGGACAATGCCCCTGAAAAACTAAGCCACGCTCCGTAAACAAGAATTGCTACTGTCATTACGCGTGTTGTAATGTATATCCCGGATAAATTGACACTCATCACTTTATACGCTTTAAGCTTTGATTTTCGGAAGAACTGATTGTTTTTATTAAAACGGTCCATTTCATATTGTTCATTTGTGAAAGATTGTACGACACGTACTCCAGACACACTATCTTCTACTTGTGAATTAACATCAGCAATGTTACCAAACATTTTTGCCCAAGCCGCATTCATTTTGATATTTGAATAGGAAATGAGCCAAATAAGAAATGGGACAATAATAATCGCCACTAGTGCTAATTTCACATTTATCGTAAGCATAATCCAAAATGCACCGATGAACGTCATAATCGCAATAAAAAAGTCCTCTGGACCGTGATGAGCTAATTCTCCGATATCCATTAAGTCGTTTGTAATTCGACTCATAATGTTTCCTGTTTTTGTATTGTCAAAATAACGAAACGATTGGCGCTGAACATGGTTGAACAGTTCGCGTCGCATATCGGTTTCAATATTAATCCCTAGCTTGTGGCCCCAGTAATTCACAACAAACTGCATCCCCGAACTCGTCATATAAAGAACGAGTAATCCCACACTTACTGCAGTGATTGTGCTCCAATTCCCATCTGGTAAGAGCTCATCTATAAACCATGAAACAGCAAGCGGGAAGCCAAGTTCTAGTAGTCCCACAAAGACGGCACAAGAAAAATCAATATAAAATAACTTTTTATGAGGTCGGTAATAACTAAAAAAACGCCTAATCATGTAAAAACACCTCTAGTATTCTCTCAAATTAAAGATTAATGATCATACATTACCACAAGACGCTCTTTTCGGGTATTGTTATTTTAAACTTCATTCAAAAACTGTTGTGCACATGCTAAAAGCTCCCTCGCTATGAGGGAGCGTTGTCTTTATAAATCATACTCGAAGTTGCGCCTGTTTGGTTTACATATTTTCCTTGATACGGTTCTGCTCCACCTGTGACTTCAGCAAATACAAGTTGACAGATTCTTCTACCTGGAGTAAGTTCTATCGGAAGTCGATTCGCATTAAACAGTTCTAGAGTAATCTGTCCTTTAAATCCAGGGTCAACCCAGCCGGCATTTTGAATGAAAAGGCCAAGCCTACCAATCGAGCTCCTCCCCTCCACAAAAGCAGTGACATTCGTTGGTAGATCTATCGTTTCCACTGTTGTGGCAAGCATAAACGATTGCGGCGGTAGAATGATAGCCCCTGTCGTTACAGATAAATCTCGATATGTCGCAGGACTCTCAAGCGATATCAAACTCTCTTTATGTTCATCAATCACAACAAAATGTTCACCTAGTCGTAAATCAACTGATGCAGGCTGAATTTGTTCTTCCGTTAGTGGTGTGATTCCTATTTCCTTCGCATGTAACTTCTCTCTGATTGTTTTACTGGATAATATCATTTGTTCACCTAGGCCTGCTGTAACTTCCACTGAAAAGGATCCTCAAGTGTTTCCCAATCACAAACGAGTTCCGTATCGGTTAACAAGCATGCTTCTAATTCTCTTGTAATTTCCTCTTTGTCTAAGTCTGTTCCAATGAACACAAGCTTTGTATGTCGGTCACCGTAATGAACATCCCAAGATTGCACAAGGTGAGGGTTCTCTTTTAAAATTTGATGTTGCTCTGCTTTTGGAAGACTTGCTACCCAATAAGACAAAGGTTCAATAGAGACCGAAGGACCTGCTTGAGACAATAATAGGGCTACATTATTTTGAGTGGCACACCAAGCAATTCCTTTTGCTCTTACAATATTACTAGGCATTGAGTGTGCCCAATTATCAAAACGAATCGAATGAAACGGAATTCTACTTTCATATACAAAAGATGAAATGCCATATTCCTCGGTTTCTGGGGTATGATTGGCATGTCCTTCCGCTAACTCGCGTATCCACCCTGCAGAATTACTCGCGTGTTCAAAATTAAACAAACCTGTATTTACTATCTCTTTTGGTTGGACGGTCGCATTGACAGTACGAATAAGTTTGGCAGTCGGCTGCAAGGTTCGTAATACTTGCTCTAATTTTTCTAATTCCTGTTCAGAGACAAGGTCACATTTATTCAATACGAGAACATCACAAAATTCAATTTGGTCAATTAGCAAATCTGCAATTTCTCGTTCATCCTCTTCCCCTAACGCTTGCTTTCGGTCTAACAAGCTTTCTCCTGAATCAAAATCATGCCAAAAACGATTGGCATCCACCACTGTCACCATTGTGTCTAGTCGGCAAAACTGTGTTAAATCAATGTTTAATTCTTCATCTATGTAAGAAAACGTTTGAGCAACCGGTACCGGCTCACTTATGCCTGTAGACTCAATCACGATGTAATCGATATTACCAGCGAGTGCTAGTTTTTCGACCTCAATTAATAAATCCTCACGCAAAGTGCAACAAATACAACCATTTGACATTTCTACAAGTTTTTCTTCTGTTCTTGATAACTCCCCACCTTGTTTAATCAGTTCAGCATCAATGTTAACTTCACTCATGTCGTTAACAATTACTGCAATTCGCAGTCCATCACGGTTTTGAAGAAGGTGATTAAGTAGCGTTGTTTTTCCTGAACCAAGATACCCACTTAAGACGGTAACTGGGATTGTATTATTCAAAATATTGTCCTCCCTTTACAAATCGTAATCATTCCTATTTATATATTTTAAGTCTACATCAATGGATTGTCAAAGGTTTTGGAAACTCAATTAAACTCCAACCTAAAATCAAAATGATTTTTTAGGGAAGGAGTCTATTAAAGTAGTTTCCAAACATAAGGATTTCCATAATCAGTATTTTTCGTTATGAGAGGCCGATTGAGAACTCAATGAATAATATGTTTTCACTTGAGAACCATCTACTTCACTTAAGAAAAGAGATAAATTAATGTTTTTTATTTTTGATATGGTCGTAATCCCTTCTCGCAGTGTTTTTAGATAAGGATGATAAATTTCATTTAGAATGATTTTATCAATTGCTAGCTTGTGTAATGACCATAAGTCAAACTCATCCTTATTTAAAATAGACAAACAGGCAAAATGAAATACAATCAATCTATCACTTTCAATGAAAACCCTGTCTTTCTTTTTCGTTACCTTAAATTGATTGTTATAAACACAATTCCATGGTGCTGCATCTACTCCAGCATTAGACGATACTTTCACGTAAGGATACTTTTCCGGAATTTGATCCAAGTATTTCTGGTCACCAAACTTCCCGTCTTTTTCAATGTCACCACAATATTCTAAGCAGCGTCTATGCCACCATGTTACACTTTGTAACCCATACTTATCATTTTTAAAACCAATTAATCCTGCCTGGTATTTACCATACTTATTTTCTACCCAATGTAAGTCTCTCTGTGGACATAAATAAATTGAATCTTCTCCCCAGTCCTCAAATAGGATACTAGGGTCTGAGAAAAAAAATAAGTCACCATCAAGATAGATAACCGACTTAAGGTTATAGGTTGTTAATACATGCTTTATAAAAGGGGCTTTTAGTGTCCAACAATATTCATTAATCTTTCTTTCTTTTTTAACAGCTAACAATCGTTTGTCCTCTATCTCGTTTACTTTAATTAATTTCACAAATTCCATGTTTATCTTTGATAATAGATTGTAGGTCATATCATCAGTACAACATATCCATAAAAAATAATGTTGTGAATGTTTTTTTAACGATTGATAAAGAGCCAATACCTTTACTACATAGCCACGACTAGAGATTACACAAAAATTGTGTTTTCGATCCTTATTACCTTCACTTTGATTTGTTGCCATTCTGTATCCCTTCCTCCAATGAATCCTAGATTCCCTGCCACCTGTTTATTAACTCAAAGATAGAATATGTGCGACGTTATGTTTTTGCGTTAGGTATCTCTCTCTTTTTTTTAAAATTAGACATTTTTATTTATACGACAAATGGAACTATCTGATTCGATAGCTCCATTTGTCAGTTATATGCTATTAATTTCTTTAGCCAAAGTTTTATTATCATGAATTGCTTTTGTAAAAGAAACTCCTTCGTTCTACACGTTCTAATTAACATTATAGCCTTACGTATGTGTCCTGCCTCATACAACCGTTTCGCGTAATCCAGCTGTAATTTTGCCAAATATTCCCGCAAAGCCACTCTATTAAAGCTAGTATCCGTTTGTTCAAGATGTTCTCGCACTGTTTGAATTATAGCGTATTCTTCAAGAATTTCTAAATTCGCACACATACTTCCTTCTAATCCTCGGTAATAAATACATTGTATCGACGGGTCATAAGCAATTGGATACTGAAGAGCAATTCGAAACCACATGTCTTGGTCTTCACCAAGAGACCTACCTACCGGAAAATAGCCTACTTGTTCAAATGTACTTTTCTTTACCGCAACAGCGGAAGATATAATAGGTAAATCTCCTAGGACTACATTTGCATAATTTTGTATTAAGACCGGGGATTGATTGGTAGGTATTGCTTCTATTTTCGGTATAAGTTTCTTTCCACTTGGTAGTATTGTTACATAACCTGTACCATAAGCCCCCGCCTCAGGATACATTACATATAAATTTTTGATTTTTTCAAGAAAAGTAACTTCCCATTCATCATCAGCATCTAAAAATGCAATCAATTTCCCCTTTGATTCTCTAATACCCCTGTTGCGAGCGGCCGAACTTCCTGCATGTTCTTGGTGTATGATTCGCATATTTGGTTTTAACAACGGATTTAAGACATTTACACTATTATCCGTAGAGCCATCATTTACAATAATAACTTCGTAATCATGTATTGATTGATTTATGACTGATGTAATCATTCTTTCTACATAATGTTCTTTGTTATAAAGTGGAACAACTATGGATATAAAACACATTTTGCTCCCTCCAGATTTTTTAACGAACGTTCTTTTGCCTTCTCCAAAGATAAAGTTGGATAACTATACTCATTATTAAGCAAACGAATGATTGCATGTATCAGTTCGTCTGTTTCAAAGTTTGTTGAGTCCACCGTAAAGCTAGGATCAGAACCTATTTGTTCGGCCCAACCGAGACATTTAGGGTGGTAGGAAAAAATTATGGTTGGCGTTTCAGTCAAGTAACCGAAGACTGCACTATGCAGTCGCATTCCAATTAACCCCTTTACACGTGAAATTTCCACTAACACCTTAAATGGATCATCCTTATATCGAATATATGATATTGGAATAGTTGTACCAAGTCGGTTCAAGACTTCTTTATTTAGTTCCACATCTCCAAAAATAGGGTGGTTGTTAAAGTCAAACAAAACGATTTCCTCGATTTCATCGGATAACTGCTGTATAGCTTGAATCACTTTTTCCACTCGTTTTCGTTCAATTTCATAATTCCCACCAATATATCTTTCATAGTGACATAAGGCTAACCCTATTCCTTTTCTAGTCGATGAGGTTCTATCAAAATGGCCCATACTTAAAAGCAAAGGTGCTAAATCGAATGTTAATTCTACATTTGCATATGGAACCAAGTCTTTCACTAATTCATAACTTTGCTTGTCTCTACACCCAATATAAGCTAACCTTTCAATCAATTTTTTACTGGCAAGTTCGGCACCACTATCTCTAAAAGGACCAAACGATACACCTAAAGCTACAGACTCCCCTCTACACATGTCTACTAAGTCACTATCTCTTGTAAGTTTTTCCGTAGAATGAAATACAGACCCTCCCCCAAAAATAATATGTTTTGAGGTTAACGCCCGATGATATAAGCGTAATAAATTATCGCTTTTAATCCTTTCCTCTGCAACATAAACAGGTCTGACATTTCGAATATGCTTAGTGATACTTGGCAATTCTGTAGCGGTGACATGTATCTTTTTTGCCTTTAGTATTTGTTGACAACCCCAAGCCGAAGCTGCAAGTAACGCATCATCACCTATATTTTTTTCCCCGTAATAGCCCGCTAGTAAAATATCGTCCAACTAGAGTCCCTCCTTTTATCAACTCTAATATTTATACGGTGTTTTATCACTATTTGTTCTATCTATTAGCGGATTTAATCATTTGGCCCTTTCACAATTCTTAAAACTTACATAAGGTATTAGGAAAACTAAAATAATTATAGAATTTGGTCGAAAGGAAAGGACGTTTTCATATGTATAACGGGGTTAAGGAAAAGATAAATCTTTTATTTATAACTAAAGATTGGTCACAAGGCCTTGAAAGAAACACCTACTATTTAGAAGAGGAATTAAAGAATCTTACGAATTTAACGGTATCGGATAAAGATGGGGACTTATGCTCTATTGTAAAATCTTTAGCGACACAGCCAGATTTTATTTTATTAAATGATATAAGACCCTCCCGTTCACCTTCTATAACAGGTATCAGTCAGTGTAACATTCCGATTGGGATGATTATGCATGACTTGCATTATAAAAAGGAATTACGAAAACAGTTTATTAAAGAGAACAATATTCAATATTTGTTCACTCATTATCGTGATATGTTTATCAAGTGGTATCCAGAATTTCATAATAGAATGATATGGTTTCCTCATTATGTAAATACTAATTTATTTAAAGATTACCAACTTGAAAAAGAGATTGATTTATTAATGATGGGTTGTACGTATCCAAATATATATCCATTAAGAGATAAAATTTATCAAACGTTCAAAGCCGATAAGCGTTTTTTATTGCATGAACATCCCGGATATAACCATTCTTCCTACTCAGATAAAAAATTTTTGGTAGGCGAACGCTATGCGAAAGAACTAAATAGAGCCAAAATCTTTTTTACCTGCGATTCCATCTATCGCTATCCCATTATGAAATATTATGAAGTATTAGCGAGTAACACATTATTGTTAGCACCACACTCGCCTGAATTAGCTGATTTAGGGTTTATACCTGGTACAAATTTTGTGAGTATTACAGAAGATAATTTTGAAAAAAAGGCTAACTATCATCTTAAACATTATAAAACGCTTGGAAAAAAGATAGCGGAAGAGGGGTATAAGATGGTGCGTAAAAAGCATTCTGTGAAAAAACGTGCAAACCAATTACATTCCGCTATTTTATCAATAGTACAAGAAAGGAGAAGAACAGAATGAAACTATTATATATCGGCTATTTAGGTTTTGAAAATGTTGGTGATGAAGTTTGTTATGAAGCTTGTCTCCAAATCTTTGAAAGATGGTTTGGTAGGGACTATTCCATCATTGACTATCAGATTAAAGAAAATAAATCATTATCCCAACTATACAATGAAGTTCCTTTCGATGGAGTTATCCTTGGTGGCGGATCGTTATTTCAAGGGGAATTTTGTCTTGACCTATTAGAAGAAGCAATTGAGTTTGGCTTACCTATATACAGTTTTGGTACAGGCGTTGATTATTTAAGCGAAAACATGATTTCTTCCTGTATTAAAAAACAAAAAATAGTAAAAGAACCCTTTTTTCAAAATAAAAGGATTGATATAGATAAATTAAAACATGTACTAAAACACGTAAATTTCATTGGGGTCAGAGGGCCTTTAACACAAACATTTTTAAAGAGCTTAAATGTAGAAACGAAGTCCCCTATTACAGTAATTGGCGACCCAGCACTTCTTTTTTCAACTAACCCAGACACTTATATTAAGGAAACCTATGTAAAACACATTGATAAGCCAATTATTGCGATTAATTGGGGAACAACGTTCGATAAGATGTTTGGGTACAATGAAGCAGCCCTTCAAAAGCAATTGCTGAGCGCAATGAACGACTTAAGAAAAAAAGGATATCACCTTGTCATCTATCCGATGTGGCCAAATGACCAAGATGCTTGTCAACAATTATATAATCAAATGGAAACAAAAGAACATGTCACGTTAATTCCTGAAGTTTGCTCTGCTACACAAAT